>JAJFFG010000129.1 GCA_021776825.1 Planctomycetota bacterium | reverse complement strand
GTGGCCCGTCCTGAGCGAGGACAGAACGTCGAGATCAAGGCGCGCCGACGACTGCGACGTCGTTCCGTCTCGGAGGAGGCGCAACGCCGAGATCGGCGGTCTGAACCGCTCAGGTGTGTGAGTCGTCATGAATAGTCCGGGCTAGGAGCGAGCGTCCGTAGTCGTTCACCCTGTCGGCGCCCATCGTCGGCGCGATGGTGGTCGTCGCAAACGTTGCCGTGACGAGCGCGACGGCGCGTACGCCACGTTGGGCCTCGGCATCGACCTCCCCTCGCTACCGTCCCCTCTGCGGCGTCCCTCGTTGCGTCCGAATTGGACGCGGCCGACTGAGCGGGGCCTCCGCTGGACGGTGGCGCCGGCTGCCCCCGCCGGCGCGATGTGGCGAGCCACGGTTCACGCGATCCGAGCGGTGCAGCGAGACACAGCGAGACACAGCGAGCGTCGCGACGGTGTGAGGCGCTGGACCCGACGGTTGCGTCAGCAGCGTCCGTGGCCTGCCCAAGAGTGAGCGCCGCGCGAGAGCACGGAGCGTTGCATCCACAGCCTGGATCACGAGGTCGCCCCATGTTCACCGACGCTGCCGTCCGCGACCCTCCATGCACACTTCGCTACGTGGACTTCGCGCATCGGTGGATCGCGTGCGAAGTCGTCCCCGGACGACGCCGGGTGTTCGGCGTCCGGCGCGTCCGGCGGCTGGGCTCGAGAGGTGCGGGAAGCGACCCAGTTACTCAACTTGCGCCCGCCTGAAACTCGGCACTCCAGCGGATATCGCCGCCCCGGACGCAGACGCAACTCCGCAAGAGCGTATAAGTCACTGCTAATACGTGAGTTACGCGATGAGGAGGTCGGGACTCGGTCTGGACTCCAGCGGCGGGGCCCGCCTTCGCTGCGCTCCGGCACCCACTCGCTTCCGTTCACCAGACCCGGGGCCGTGCAGAGGCCAGTAGCTATGGCCTCTGATCCCTCGCGGCGCTCGGGCACCGGCCCGTTCGAGTCCCGTCATCCCCGCCTGCTCCGTCCGCACGAATCGAAAGCGGCGAGCATCGCTCGTGTGTGAGCGGTGCCCGCCGTACTTGATACGTGGCGAGGATGACGGGACTCGAACCCGCAACATCCGGATCGACAGTCCGGTACTCTAACCAATTGAGCTACATCCCCGCGGTGTCAGTGCTGTTGCCGAGTGGGGCGCGCCCAGTCCCAGACCGTCCTCGTTCGAGGATGCCCTGGTGGGCGATGCAGGGCTCGAACCTGCGACCCCGTGCGTGTAAAGCACGTGCTCTGACCAACTGAGCTAATCGCCCGTCCAGAGAGCACTCGGTTCCTCGCGTCGACTGCGGTCGGGCCGCAGCTTCAGCGAGGGCGCTACATCATGCGATGCGCGCGAAACGGGTCAACTTCTTTCATGCGCCGCGGGAGCGGAGCGCTCGGTCGCGTGCCGCCGCTGGGGCGTAGGCTCGCTCGGCGTACTCGCTGACCATCCGGCGCGTGTCGAACACCGACGGCAGGCTCGTGAGGGCGCGGCGAACGCGGGCGGTCCAGCGTCGTGGGATGCCCTCGTCGTCGCGACCGAAGAACTCCGGGACGACCTCAGTCTCGAGCAGCCGGTACAGATGCTCGGCGTGCTGCTCGTCGAGGGACTCCTCGGGCTCCTCGCCGGTCCCGATGCGCCAGCCGTTGACGCCGTCGTAGCCCTCGAGCCACCAGCCGTCCCCGACCGAGAGGTTCAGGCCGCCATTGGCCGCCGACTTCATGCCGGACGTACCGCTCGCCTCCATCGGCGGACGCGGCGTGTTCAGCCAGACGTCGACGCCCTGGACGAGCAGCCGCGCGAGCTGCATGTCGTAGCCCTCGACGACGACGATGCGGCCCAGGAACGGCTCCGTGCGGGAGAGGCGCGCCACGTTCGCGAGGAGCTCCTGCCCCTGGGTGTCGGCCGGGTGAGCCTTGCCGGCGACAAAGATGCGCACCGGGCAGTCGTCGTCGGAGAGGAGCCGCGCGAGTCGGTCCGGATCGCTGAGGAACAGCCCGGCGCGCTTGTACGTGGCGAAGCGACGCGCGAACCCGATGGTCAGGGCGTTCGGGTCGAGGCCGGCGAGGACCGCCTCCAGCGTCTCGCGAGAGTCTCCGCGCGCCGGGAGTCGACGCTCGAGTCGCGCGGCGAGCTCGGTGAGAAAGCGCGTGCGCAGAGCGTTGCGCGTGGACCACACCACGCCGTCGTCGAGGTCGCCGGCTTCGGCGAAGCGCGGACCGAGCGCGTCGCCCGGCTCGGCGTCCAGCAACGCACGCGTCTCTGGGGCCGTCCACGTGCCGAGGTGTACGCCGTTCGTCACGCCGAAGACCGGGACGTCGTCTGCCTCGGTCTCGGGGCAGTACGCGTGCAGCAGGCCGCGCGAGATGTCGGCGTGCTTCTGGCTGACGCCGTTCACCGCGTCGGCAAAGCGGAACGCGAGGCCCGTCATGCTGAACAGGTCCGGCTTGGTCGCGGACGCGCCCAGAGCGAGGAACGCCTCCCACGAGAGGCCGAGCTTCTCGCCGGCATGGGGGAGTTGACGACGCATCAACTCGCCGTCGAACGCGTCGTGGCCGGCGGCGACCGGGGTGTGCGTCGTGAAGATGGTCGTGGCACCCACCCGCGCACGAGCGTCATCGAACGAGCGCCCGTCGTCGGCCATCAGCACGCGCGTGCGTTCGAGGGCGACGAACGCGCCGTGACCCTCGTTGATGTGGAACGCTCCGGGCTCGATCCCGAGCGCCGCCAGCGCGCGCGTTCCGCCGATGCCGAGGACGATCTCCTGGCGGAGACGGTGCTCGTGGTCGCCGGAGTAGAGGCGCGCCGTGAGCGTGCGGTCCTCGTCGCGGTTGCCCTCCACGACGGCGTCGAGCAGGTAGAGCGGCACGCGGCCGACATCGGCCCGCCAGATGCGGAGTCGCACCGGTCCGTCGCAGAGGCCGACGGCGACCTCGATGGGCTCTCCTGCGAGATCGCGCACGAGCTCCAGTGCCGTGGCGTCCGGCGCGAACGGGTCCGCGGTTACGCTCTGCGTGACGCCGTTCGTGAGCGTCTGCGCCATGTACCCGTCGCGATAGAGCAGACCGACGGCGACGAGCGGTAGCGCGAGATCGCTCGCGGCGCGGAGGTGATCGCCGGCGAGCACGCCGAGGCCGCCGCTGTAGAGCGGCATGGACTCGTGGATCGCGAACTCGGCGCAGACGTAGGCGACCGGGTGCTCCGGGTCGATGCCGAGGTCAGCCGCCGGCGCGTTCAGGTGTCGGTCGGTACGGGCGCGAACTGCGGTGACGCGCGCCCGCAGGTCCTCGCACTGTGACGCCGTGCAGACCGCTCCATTGGACGTCTCGGCGAGCAGACGCACCGCGTCGTGACGCAGCGCCGTGAACCTCTCCGCATCGACGGCTCGGAACAGCTCCCACGCCTCCGGATCCCAGGTCCAGCACCAGTTCGCCGCGATCTGGGCGAGATCCGCGCGCACCTCTGCGCAGTGCTCCTCGCGGGCGGCTGCGGCCGCCGCGGCGCGCGTCCAGGCTGCCTGGTGGTGGTCGGCGAGCTCGTCCCAGAGCGTGGCTCGTCCGGCGGTCTCGCAGTCGGCCTCGCGCAACTGGGACGGTTCGCGCACGAGACGCTCGAGCAGCGCGGCGAGATCGGCGGCGATCCGTCCGTCGTCGTCATTGCCATGGCGATCCAGGATGTGCACGCCCTGCTGTGGACCGAGTCCGCGTTCACGCGCCCAGAGCGCGAACCCGGCGCAGTCGGTCGTGACGGTCGGCACGCCGAGGGCCAGGCTCTCCTGCGGCGTGTAGCCCCAGGCCTCGTAGTAGGACGGGAAGCAGGTCAGATCCATCCCGCCGAGCACCGCCTCGTGCGAGATGCCGAGCACGTCGTCGCCGGCGGCGACGTACTCGGCCCAGTGCACGATCTTCACGCGCGAGCCCGGTGCGTTGTCGAGGCCGAGCGCGGCACACTGCGTCGCGATCGCGTCGTTCGGGTCCTCGATCTGGTGCAGGCTGACGCCGTCCGGGGACGCATCGTCGCAGAGCCCGCTGTGCCCAGTCGGCACGCAGAGGAACAGCACGACGCGCGGCCCGTCGATCGCGTTCATCGCGGCTGCGGCGTCGAGGAGCACGTCGTAGCCCTTGTTGTGCACCTCGTAGCGCCCGCTGCACCCGAGGAGCAGTGCGTCGCTCACGTCGTCGCGCACGCGCTCGGCCGCCAGCCCCCGGAGTGCCGCTGCGGCGGTCGCGCGATCGACGCCCCCGCGGCGTGCCTCCATCACCTGGGCATCGAGGCCGTTTGGCAGTACGACGTCGGCCGCCCGGCCGTGGAAGAGCTCGGACTCCGCAGAGGTGATCGCGCTGACGGCGGTGTGGACGTCTGCGGTGCGCGCGGTGACGGCCTCGAGCGAGTGCCGGGCGCGCACGCCGAACTCGGCCGCGAGATCCTCGATCGTGGTGCCGTCGAGGACCCTCTCGGGATCGCGTCCACGTCCAGCGACGGAACGGCCGAGCACGGTCGCGTGCGTCGTGAACACCGTTCCCATTGCCGGACACTGATCGTGGATGTGGAGCAGGGACGTGCCCGTCATCCACTCGTGGCACTGCACGACGGCGCGCCCGTGCTCCTCTGCGACGTGCGTCCACCACAGCTCCACCACGCGGCCGGCAGCGAAACCGAACAGGAACGGCTCGACGTACTCCCACGCGCCGAGGAGCGAGTCAACGCGGTGCTCCTCCCACGTCCGCGCGAGCAGGTCGTCCTGCTCGTCGACGAGGGCATTCGGCCGCACCAGGATCGTCAGCGGCCGACCGGGGACGTTCCAGCGTCCGACGCACACCGGCAAGCCTGCGTCCGCGCAACGCTGAACGAACTCCGCGTGCTCGGGCGTCGGTTCGAGATCGGGACAGCCGTCGCGGTGATCGTCCAGCCACGGGCCGACGAGCACATGGCGGCCGTCGAGCCGCTCGCCCACATTGCGGGCCTTGGTCGAGACGACGGTGTGGATGCCACCGACCTTGTGACCAACTTCCCAACTCACCTCGAACAGAGTCAACGTCTGGTCCATTCTGACTCTCGCGCTAGCTGACGGCCGCGGCCGGCTCGCGGGCTGCGCTCGCGGCGCGCCGGGCGAGGTCGTCCAGGGCATTCATGAACGTAACGTGGGCCGCGTGCGGAGAGTCGAACGGGCTGAAGTACTCGTGCACCTCGCCGTCGGTCCAACCCTTGGTGGCCATGTAGTAGACGTGGTCCGACGTGCTCATCTTGCGCCAGGCCTCGAGCAGGTCGGTGCGTCCCCCGGCGGCGGCTCGGCGCACGTCCGGGAGGATGTCGTAGAGCGCCGCGTGAGCAGCGCGCTGCATCGGGTTGCCGAGCCATGCCGAGAGGTCGCGCTCTGCGTCCGCCCACGAGACGGCGAAGGGCAGCTCGAGGTCGCGCTCCGCCGGGATCTCGGCCGCTGCTTCGCCGGGCGTCAGGAAGCGGAAGCGTCCGCCGTCGAGCAGCGGGCCCGGCATGTGGCGCATGAACTCGAAGATGCCGGTCTCTTCCCACTGGTGCTCGCCGGCGGTCTCGAAGTCCATGAACAGGCCGACCTGACGCGCGTCCTCGGCGACCTCGTGCATCCAGCGCGAGAACTTCGCCGCCGACAGAGGCCACTCCTCCCAGCCGCGGTTGGAGAAGCGGAACGCGATGTCGTCGGAGAAGCGGTAGTTGCGCAGCAGCAACTTCAGGCGCTCCGTGCCGTGCGGCCGGTAGACGTCCGACGTGGGCAGCCAGCCGAGCAGGTGATCGGCGCCTTCGCCGAGCAGGGCCCGGAAGCCGAGCTCCTCGGCGATGCGCGCGACGTTGGCGTCGATGATCAACTCGGTGTTGCGGAACGTGACGGGTCGCTGTCCGAACGTTGCCTCGAGACGGTCGGACTGCGCCTCGATCTGCGCGCGGAACTCGTCCTCGTCGCCGAGGAACGCGAGCGAGTGGTGCGAGGTCTCGGAGACGACCTCGGCGCACCCCGTGTCGACGAGCCGCAGGAAGCCGTCGAGCGCGTCCGGCGCCCAACGGCTCATCTGCTCGAGCACAGTCGACGTGATCGAGAACGCGCAACGGAAGCGACCCTCGTGCTCCTTGGCGAGCGCGGTGAGCAGCGACGTCATCGGAACGTAGCAGCGCTCCGCCACGCGGCGCACGATCTCGGCGTTGCCGCCGTCGTCGAAGTGGTGCGGTTGACGACCGACGTCGAACCACGAGTACCGACGCAGCCGGAACGGCTGGTGGACGTGGAAGTAGAGGACGATGGCCGTGCCGCTCACGCGAGCACCTCGCCGTACACCTCGACCAAGCTGCCGGCCTGGTCGGCCCACGTGAGGGCACGCGCCTCGACGCCGCCTTTGGCGGCGAGATCGCGACCGACGTCCGGACTCTGCAGCACGCTCACGATGGTCGCGGCCAGCTCGTCCACATCCCAGAAGTCGACTGTCAGCACGTTCGAGAGCACTTCCGCTACGCCGCTCTGCTTGGAGACGATCGCCGGCACGTCGCGCGCCAGCGCCTCGAGCGGCGCGATGCCGAACGGCTCGGATACGGACGGGAGCACGTAGAGCGCGGCCTCGTCGTAGATGCGATCGACTTCGTCGCCCCGCAGGAACCCGGTGAATCGGACATGGCGTGCGAGGCCCATGGCCGCGGCGCGCTCGACGATCGTCGGCAGCAACGGGCCGCTGCCCGCCATCACGAAGCGAACGTCGGGTACGTCCTCGATGACGCGCGCCGCGGCCTCGAGGAACGTGTGCGGACCCTTCTGGGCCGTGATGCGCCCGAGGAACAGCACGACGGGCTCCGCGACGCGGGGCGTGACCTCGCGCGCCGGCTCGGATCGCGGGGACGGCGTCGCGTTGTGCACTACGCAGAGCTTCCCCGGCGTGATCGTGTAGAGCGAGCGCAGCCGGTTGGCCGTCGCGCGGCTTACGCACACGACGCGATCAGCGGCGTCGAAACCCTCTTGCTCGATCCGGACCACGCGGGCATCGGCGTCGTCGCCTGACCGGTCGTGCTCGCACGAGTGGACGTGGACGACGAGTGGCACGCCGGCGGTCTTGGCTGCCGCGGCTCCGGCCGGGAACGTCATCCAGTCGTGGGCGTGCACGATGTCGCACGGCTCCTGGTGGATCAGGTCGCGGACCTGCTCGGCGTAGCGCGTCACCTCGTCGATGACGTCCGCCGCGTAGGGCGCGTGCGATCCCTGGGCGGTCGCTCGGCGCGTGTACTCATCGGAACTGGCGTACGGCGAGAGCGCCGAGTCGACGGCCACCTGGGCCACGGTCGCGCCGCCGGAGTCGACGAGCCGCGCGGGCACCGCCGCTTCGTCTCCGTGGAGGCGCGGCACGACGAAGGCCACCTCGACGTCGTGCACGGCGAGGCCCTCGACCAGACCCTTGCAGGCCGTGCCCAGGCCACCCGAGATGTGGGGCGGAAACTCCCAGCCGAGCATCAGGACGCGCATGCGGCCTCCTCCCGATCCAAGAGATCGTACGCGCGCAGAAGCTCCGCGACGCTCCATGCCTGTGCGAAGGCTCCGCCGGGGCGGTGCGGTGCGTCGCCGTCGAACACCTCGGAGACCTGTCCGATGCCGTGCTCTCGGAGATGCGGGGCGAAGCCGTCGAGCAGGGTCCGCAGGCGAGAGCGCGTCTCGGGATCGGCACCGGCCGCCCGGAGTTCGGCCTCGACCTGGAACCCCAGAAGCCACGGCCAGACCGTGCCCTGGTGGTACGCGCGATCGCGCATCCCGACGTCCCCTGCGAACCGTCCGCGGTAGGCCAGGTGGCGTGGGCTGAGCGTGCGCAGGCCACGCGGCGTGAGCAACTCGCTGCGCGACACCGCCACGATCGACGCACGCTGCTCCGGCGTCAGCGGGCTGCGCGCGAGCGCGGCGGCGAGAACCATGTTCGGTCGCACGGAGGCGTCGAGCGTGTCGTCCACGATGCGATCGGCGAGGCGACCGCGGTCCGGCATCCAGAGGCGCGCGACGAACGCCGCGCCGACGCCGTCGGCGAACGTGCGCCAGTCGGCAGCCGCGTCGTCACCCGTGCGCTCGAGCAGGTCGGCGAGATGATCGACCAGTGAGTACCAGAGAGCGTTGACCTCCACCTGCACGCCGTCGCGAGGCGTGACGGGCCGACCATCGACGACGGCGTCCATCCATGTCGTGGCGACGTCGGGCGTCCCGGCTTCGAGCAGGCCGTCCGGCGTGCAGGTCAATCCGGCCTCGCGGGCTTCCCGATGCGCTGTGGCGATAGAGAGCAGCGCGGGGAGCAGCTCGGTCTCGACGATCTCGCGATCCCCGCCGGCGGTATCGAAGAGCTCGACTGCTCGCGCGAACCACAGCGCGGCGTCGACCGCCTTGTAGTCGCTGTGCGCGACGTCGGCGCCGTACACGTTCGGCAGTCGGCCCTCGCAGAGGAACGGCAGTGCACCGCGCAGCACCGCTGCGCACGCCTCGAGATCGCCGCGCGCGATCGTCAGCCCCGGTAGAGCGATGAACGTGTCGCGGCCCCACTCGCCGAACCACGGGTACCCGGCGACGATGCCGGCGCGCCCGTCCGTGGCTGTGTAGAGGAACTGCTGTGCCGCGCGATCGAGCGCGGTGCGCAGATCGCCCGCGCCGGCCGCCGGACGTCGCGCGCACTCCGCCTCCCACGCCGCCGACACGTCGACCGGATCAGCGCCGAGCGTCACAGCCAAGAGCACGTCCTGCCCGGCCGCGATCGGGATGCGAAGCTCGCCCGGGGACCAATGGTCCTCGTGCCCGTCGTAGCCGCGTCGCAGGTCGTCGCGATGCTCGACGCCGTTGTGCCATCCCGCGTCGCCGACGAGCTCGGCGTCCGCGCCGAACGTGGTGATGCGCATGGGCGGGAGAGCGTCGTAGGGACGAACGACGAAGCCGTGCTCGTCAGCGACGACAGTGGGATCGAGGGCGTCGTTCTGCCAGGTCAGCCCGGACGCTTTGCGGCACGGCAGGAACGGACGAAGGTGGAGCGTCAGGCCCTCGCGCGGGCCCTCCACGCGATACCGCACGAGCACGCCCGAAACATCGCGCGGCATCAGCACTTCGCGCCAGATTCGGACGTCGCCGATCCGGTAGGCGAAACGCGGCCACAGGTCGAAGTCCACGCACTCGATGAAACGGTGACCCTCCGGCGAGATGACGTTGCCGTAGCGCGCCATCGAGATCGGGAACGCCCGTCCCTCCGCGTCGACTGACTCCTCGAGGCGCGAGAGCAGCAGGTGTCGCTCGCTCTGGCCCTCGGGTGCGGCGACGAGCAGACCATGGAAGCGACTCATCGGGCACAGCAGCGGCGTCGACGCCGCATAGCCGCCGCGACCGTCCGTCTCGAGCCACACGCGATCCAGCGTGCGGTCGAGCTCGAGGCACTCGGACCGCTCGAAGCGCAGCGAGACCGCCGGAGATGGGGGCACAGGCGGGGACGGGGGCACAGGCGGAGCTGGAGGCCGAGGCGTCGCCTCCGTGCGAGCCACGGGTGTGGATCGCGTGGATGCGGCACGCGCGGGGGTGGACCGACGAGAGCGACGTGCCACGCTCAGCCCGCCAGCACCTTCACGGTCTCACCAATCGTGTCGAGGATCTCGCGCAGCGTGTCGTAGCTCGTGTGCCGCACGTGCATCCACGCGTTGACCTTGTAGCCGCCCTCGATGGGCGCGGTCACGGAGCCGACGGGCGGCAGGCGATGCGCGAAGATGTGATCGCCGAAGCGCTCGAAGATCTCCTCGACGCCCTCGTACCCGGTGATGCGCCCGTCGCGGTCCGGACGCAGGTTGATCATCCCCGTCGAGAAGCGCAGCGAGCGCTTCTGCGAGGGCTTCCCGGTCACGATGAGATGCGCCCACTCGCGGTAGATGTCGAAGTCGTTCGCCGCGGCGTAGAGGTCCCACATGTTCACGCCGGGGGGGCGGCAGCCGATCTCGGAGAACTTCAGGCCCTTCGGACCGAAGAACCACTCCATGTGCGTTGCGGACGTCCCGATGCCGAGCGCGTCGACCACCGTCTTGCCGAGCGCACGCACCTCGTCGTAGCTGCCCGCGCCGAGCCGGTTCGTGGCGATGATCTGCGGCGAGATCCAGCGGTTGCGCATCGCGTGCAGCACGTTCGGGTAGTAGTGCGAGACGAACTCGTGAACGACCTCGCCGTCGGCGCAGAGCGTGTCGTAGAAGCCCTCGTGGCCCTCGACGAACTCCTCGACGGCCACGTCGTTGCCGCGACCCACGCCGACCTCGTCCAGGATGCCGTCGAGCTGCTTCGCGTCGTCCGCGCGATACGTGCCGGCGGCTCCCGCGGCCTTGCGCGGCTTGACGATCACCGGGAAGCCCACGCTCTCGGCGAAGGCGCGGATCTCTGCGGCGTCGGCGGAACCGAGCGACTGGGCGGTGGCGACGCCGGCGTCGCGCAGTGCGTCCTTCATCGCCGGCTTGTCACGACAGAGGAAGGCCGTGCGCTCGGTCGTGCCGGGGATGCCGCACGCAGCGCGCACGCGAGCAGCCGGGAGGACGTGCGCCTCGACGGTCGTCTCCAGCCGGTCGACCCAGCCGCGACGTTGGATCGTGCGGACGGCTTCGAGGAGCGACGCCTCGTGAACCACGGACGGGACCTGCTCGTAGTTCGCGAGCCAGCCCTGCAGCTCGGCGTCGAGGGCCTCGTACGGGGCTTCTCCGACGGCGCTCACCTTCGCGCCGACGGCGGCCAGACCGCGCACGAAGTCGCGCTGGTATCCGGGGAACGCGGGCTCGATGAAGATGACGTGCATGACGGGTTTCTCCCAGGGTGGCTCGGGGAATCCCGCAGTGTCGCCCGTTCGCGGGTGCCCGCCCACGAAGTTCATCGCTGGCGCCAGTCTGTGCGTACGATCCCGGACATGCGCCGCATCGTTCTGCTCGGCCCCCAACGCCACCGGCCCACGGTCCGGGAAGCCGTAGCGGAGATCGGCGTCGAGGGGCCGATCGCTGCCGTCACCGCAGGGTGGGAGGAGCGTGAGGACGAGATCGACGAACTCACGGAGCACCTGGAGCGCCCGGTCGTGAATCTGGGGCTCCACGCTCGGACCGAGCAGGTCTTCGAGCGTGACCCGGAGCTCCTCGAGGCGTATCGCGAGCGGCGTCGTCGGCGGCGGGAGCAGCGCGACCTCTACCGCCGTCGCCTCCGTCACCTGCTCGAGGCGGTGCGCGAGCTCGAGCGTCGGCGGTCCGGATCGGACATCCTCGCCGCCGAGCGTGCCGAGGCGCTCGAGAGTGTGCGACGCCTCGACGCGCGCCAACTCGAGTGCATGACGCAGATCCGCGAGGAGTTCAGCGAGACGTGGCGACCAGGCGAGCGTGAGAGCGTCGCGGTGCACCGTGCGGCCGTGGCCGAACGGATCGCGCAGAGTGGAGCGCTGGCGATCGCGGGCGGGCACGTGGCCGTCCTGCTGAACCGACTACGCCTGTTCGGGATCGCCGATGCGCTCGGCGACCGGCCGGTGCTGGCGTGGTCGGCGGGTGCCATGGCGATCTGCGACGTGGTCGTGCTCTATCACGACTCGCCGCCGCAGGGCCGCGGCGACGCGAGCGTGTTGGATCGAGGCCTCGGACTGTGCCCCCGCATTGTGGCGCTGCCGCATGCCTCGCATCGCTTGAAGTTGGACGAGGAGACGCGTGTCGCGCGCATGGCGCAGCGCTTCGCGCCGCGCACCTGCGTGGCTCTCGACGACGCCTCGGGGCTGATCTTCGACGAGAGCGGCTCGCGGCTCTTCGGGGACGGCGCGCGCCGCCTGAGCCCGCGGGGCGTCGTCGTCGGGATGGCCGAGGCGGGGGCCGTATGAGCCTGGCTATCGCGGAGCTGATCGAGCGCTCCCAAGCGCCCGATGCCGCTGCGCTTGATGCGTTTGTGCGCGAGCACGGTTCGCCGATCGTCGAGGGCACGTCGATCACGTTCCTCTACCGCGGGGAGGCCGAGGGCGTCGGTCTCCGGCACTTCCTCTCGGGCTTCCCGAGGACGCAGCCGTTTCGGCCGATCGAGGGCACGGATCTGTGGTTCCTCACCATCGAGATCCCGCCCCGTTCGCGTCTGGAGTACAAGCTCGAGGTGCAGCGCGGAGGCCGAGGGCGCCTCGTCCGCGATCCGCTGAATCCGGCGTTCGCGCGCGATCCATTCGGCTCCAACTCCGTGTGTCTGGCGGACGGCTACGAGACTCCGGAGTGGACGCAGGACGACCCGGAGGCACGTGAGGGGACGATCGAGACGGTCACGTTCCCATCCAGCGTGCACGGCGGGGAAGCCGAAGTGGACGTCTACCTGCCGGCGCGTATGCGCAGCAGCCGGCGCTACCCGTTGCTGATCACCTTCGATGGGCTCGACTTCGTCCACTACGCAGCGTTGCGAACCGTGCTGGACAACCTGATCCACCGCTACGAGATCCCGCCGATGATCGTGGCGCTCAGTCAGTCACCCGATCGGTTCACGGACTACACGTGCAGCGACGCGCACGCCCGGTTCGTGATCGAGGACATGGTGCCCGCGCTCGAAGCGGAGCTGCCTCTGCGCATGCGGCCGCGGGATCGAGGGCTGATGGGAGCGAGCCTCGGAGCGGTCGCCGCGTTCTGGATCGCGCACCGCTATCCAGGCCGGTTCGCGAACCTCCTGCTCCAGTCCGGCTCGTTCCGCTTCCACGACACCGGGTACGAGGAGTTCCATCCTGCGCTCGAGCCCGTCGTGCGTTTCGTCGAGGGCTACCGCGAGGATCCTCAGCGGGTCGCCGAGAAGGTCCATCTCTCGTGTGGACGGTACGAGTCGCTGATCTACGAGAACCGCGCGCTGGCGCCTCTGCTGCACCGCGCCGGCATGCAAGTGAGACTGGAAGAGGCCCGTGACGGGCACTGCTGGGACAACTGGCGGGACCGCTTGAGGGACGCCCTCACTTGGCTCTTTCCGGGTCCTCTCGGGCTGGTGTACGAATAGGGGATTCTTCGCAAGAAACCCCTGCGAGTACTCCAACGATGCCCCAGAACCCCCGTCGTATCGGCCTTTCGCTCGGTGCGGACCTTTGCTGGCCCGCGTGCTTCGAAGCGATCCTCGAGCGTCTCGACCTCGCACTGCCGATGGGGGACGAGACGGTCCGGTTCGAGACCGGTCGGTTGCAGATCGACCCCTTCGATCTGACGCAGCCGTCGCGCTACGACGTCGTCCTCGACCGCCTGACGCACTGGTATCACCTGTCGCGCGAGTGGATCAAGAAGGCCGTCCTGATGGACGACGTCTACGTCCTGAACAACCCGTGGTCGCTGCAGTCCATGGAGAAGCAGACGACGTACACGGCGATGATGCGCCTCGGCTTTCCCGTGCCCGAGACGTGGATGCTGCCGCCGAAGGACTACGCGTGGACGGAGGACCTGAAGGTCACGCTGCAACGCTACGCGCGCCTCTTCGACCTGGGCGAGGTCGGCCGCAAGATCGGCTACCCGCTGTTCATGAAGCCGTACGACGGCGGCGCGTGGGTCGGCGTCACGAAGATCGACGACGACGCGGCGCTGCATCGCGCCTACGAGTCGAGCGGGCAACGGCTGATGTTCCTGCAGAAGGCCGTCCTGCCGCACGACGCCTTCGTGCGCTGCGTCGGTGTCGGCCCGCAAGTGCGTGTCGTCTCGTACGACCCGGACGCGCCGTTGCACGGCCGCTACCAGGAGCAGCCGGCACCCGTCGACGAGACCGAGGCGCAGACGCTGCGCGACATGACGCTCACCATCAACACGTTCTTCGGTTGGGACTTCAACAGCTGCGAGATGCTGCGCCAGGACGGCGTGTTCCATCCGATCGACTTCGCGAACGCTTGCCCCGATTCGCAGGTGACCTCGCTGCACTACCACTTCCCGTGGCTGGTGCTCGCGAAGCTGCGCTGGTCGCTGTTCGTCGCGGCGACGAACCGACCGATGCACCGCACCCTCGACTGGACCCCGTACTACGAGGCCAACGAGGACGACGCCCCGTTCGACGTGAAGCTGCGCCGGTATGCAGCCATCGCCCGTGAGCGCCTCGACACAGATCGCTTCGAGGAGTTCTGCGCCACGCACCTGGCGCACCTGCCGGAGGTCGCGCACGACTACTTCGGCTCCGACCACGCGCACGAGGCAGTGCGCACCAAGGTCGCGTCTCTCTATCCCGATCACGAGATCGACGACTTCACGGAGCGCTTCTGGCAGTCCATCCAGCGCTGGCGTGACACGGAGGGCGCGCAGTAGCGGCGCGCCAAGGAGCCAGTCCGGACCTTCCATGATCACTCACGCGCCTGACCGGTCCAGACCGCCGATCTCGGCGTTGCGCCTCCTCCGAGACCGAACGACGTCGCAGTTGTCGGCGCGCCTTGATCTCGACGCTCTGTCCTCGGTCAGGGCGACATCGGACGGTTCCACGCGATCGCCGCATGCGGGCGACCCCGTGATCCCGCGGCCGTGCACGGCACGGATCGCGCGAGCCTCATGAAAGGTACGGACTAGGAATGACGACCATGACGAACCGCGACAACAAGCTGTCCATCGAGCTCGACTCCCGCCATGTCGGCGAGACGATCCGCGTCGCCCGGTGGGGCGCCTTCGGCACGCCCGTGCTCCTCTTCCCGACCGCCGGTGGCGACGGGGAAGAGTGCGAGCGCATGAAGATGATCCATGTGCTGCGCCCGTTGATCGAGGCCGGCCGGATCAAGGTCTACTCGTGCGACAGCGTGGGCGGACGCGCCCTCTCCGCCGAGGGGCGGACGACCGCCTCGTTCGCGACGGCGCAGTGCACGTACGACCGTTTCCTCCGCAGCGAGATGGTCCCGTGGATCCGTCAGGACTGCGAGAGCGAGGACATCGAGATCATCACGGCGGGTGCGTCGATCGGCGCGTTCAACGCCGTCGCGGCGCTCTGCCGTCACCCCGACGTCTTCAAGGCCGCCGTCGCGATGAGCGGCACCTTCGACCTGACCAAGTGGCTCGACCCGCCGTACCCGCTCGACTTCTACTTCTCGTCGCCGATGCACTTCATCCCGCGCCTGAAGAAGGGCAGCGCTCAGCTCGAGCAGTTGCAGAAGCGCATGGTCATGATCCCGACCGGTGAGGGTCCGTGGGAGGAGCCGGCCCAGTCCTGGCGCCTGGCCCGAGTGCTCGGAGCGCAGGGCGTCCCGAACCGCGTCGACGCGTGGGGCGAGGACTACGACCACAACTGGCCGACCTGGCGCGAGATGCTCCCGAAGTACCTCGACCTGCTGACGAAGTAGGCGCGGTACCGTGCGGCCTCCGACTCTGGAGGTGCGTATGTCACGTCGTTCGTTCATCGCCGCGCTCGCGCTGAGCGCCATCGTCTCGCCGGCACTCGCCGAGGACTCGCTTGCCGAGGCTCTCGCTCGGCTGCGCGCCTCAGGTCCGGAGGGACGCGCTGCGGCGATCGCCGACGTGATGGGGTTCGAGCCGTCGGCGACGGCCATCGCGGAAGCGCTCGACGGTGGATTGCCGCCGCCGGAGGTGACGGCGGGTTGGTCCGTGCGGTCGGCCGTCGATACCGAGGGCGTCGCGCGGCCGTACCACCTCTACGTGCCGGAGCTTGCGATCGACGACGAGGTGCCCGTGCCGTTGCTTGTGGACATGCACGGTGGGGTCAACCGGCCCGAGTTCATCGACGCGGAGCGCTTCGCGCGGTCCCGAGGAGCGTGGACCGAGACGGCGGACGAGTTCGGGTTCGTCGTCGCGCTACCGCTCGGCCGGCGTGACTGTGCGTGGTGGAGCGACGCCGGCGTGCGACACGTGCGCGCCACGATCCGCGACGCCAAGCGATTCGCGCCGATCGACGACGACCGCATCATCGGCACCGGATTCTCGGATGGGGGTTCGGGCAGCTACTACCTTGCGATGGCGGCGCCGGATCCGTTCGCCGCGTTCATGCCGATGAACGGCCACCCGGCGATCGCGGTGATGGCCTCGCGCAAGCAGCTGTATCTGCAGAACGCCGCGCGTGTTCCGCTGTTCGTCGCGATGACTCAGGACGATCAGCTCTACGCCGGTAAGACGGTCCTGCCGCATGTGCAGAAACTCTTCGATCTCGATGCGCCCGTGCACCTCGTCTCGTACCCGTTCGGCGGGCACTCGCCGTCCTACGCCGACGACCAGCAGATGGCGTTTGCGAACTTCATCATGACGGCCGAGCGCGGGCCGTCGGCGTCGGTCGAATGGTGGACGGCCACGCCGGAGCTCGGGCGCGCCGCGTGGCTCGAGGTGCTCGAACTCGGGTCGGGTGTCGGTGAGTCCGAACTCCCGGACGACGTGAACGTGATGTCGCGCCCCGGGCGCGTGCGCCTCGGTTTCAGCGTGGACACGACGTTCAAGGGCGCCGGAGTCAAGGTGCAGGGTGTGAAGGACGGCTCACTCGGGGAGGAGATGGGACTGACGGCCGGCGACGTGATCGTGATGATCGACGGCGTCTCCATCCCGAACTACCCCGTGCTCCGCGGAGCCCTCGGTGCGAAGTCCCACGGCGAGGGCATCGCGGTCGGCGTGGCGCGCGAGGAGCCGGCGACGCTGAAGGCGAGGATCCCGGCATTCACGCCACGGCCCATTTACGGCCGGGACGCACCGACTGCGTGGACGCGTGTCGCGAGGGATGGGCTCCGCTTCTCGGTCGAGACGCACGGCGTCCGCCGCCTCCGGCTCCACCTGAGTCCACAGGACGTCGGCGACGCGGCAACGGTCTCGGTCACGTTGAACGGGTCCACGACGCCGCTGACGTTGAAGGTTCGCGCAGACGTCCCGGCGCTGGTCGCCCACTACGCGCGCGACGCCGATGCGCGTCTGCTGTTCGCCTCGTTCGTAGACGTCGAGGTCCCGGTACCGAAGGACGAGTAGCTCGGAGCGTTCACGAGGGCGTCGCCCGGAACAGACGCTCCACGGCACGCAGCACGCGGACGCTGAGGATCAGCGAGAGCGAGCAGAAGACGCCCTTCGCGAGGAAGTACCACGCGATGGGGTCGCTCTTGAAGTCGCTGTCGAGGATCTCGCTGCCGAGCAGGAACGCGTAGAAGCAGATCCCGAAGACGACCGCTGCGGCAACGTAGATCGTGATGTCCAGTGCGCGCGGTCCGGGCGCGGGGCGCAGCGGCGGGCTCTCGTCTCGCGACATGCCGCCAGTATCGGTGGCCGGGGCGACGCCCGTCGTGAACGATGCGGGTCAACCCGTGAGGAGGCCGTAGAGCGCCTCGTACTCCTTCACGCGCTGCGTCCAGCTGAAGTCCTGGGCCATGCCGTTCTGCTGCATGCGCTTCCAGTGCTCGGGCTGCTTCCAGAGCTTCAGCGCGCCGCGGAGCGCCCAGTCGAGACCGGCCTCGGTGAAGTGGTCGAAGACGATGCCTGTCCCCTCGCCCGTCTCCGGATCGTAGATCGAGACGGTGTCGGCGAGGCCGCCGGTGCGGTGCACGATCGGGACGGTGCCGTAGAGCAGGCTGTACATCTGGTTCAGGCCGCAGGGCTCGAACTTCGACGGCATGAGGAACATGTCGGAGCCGGCCTCGATGCGATGCGCGAGGGCGTCGTCGTAGCGGTTCGCGAAGCGCACGCGCTCGGGGTAGCGGCGCTGCAGGCCGTCGAAGAAGCCCTCGAGTCGCGGGTCGCCGGAGCCCAGCACGACGATGCGCAGATCCTCCTCGTCGAGGAGGCGGGGGAGCGCGCGGAAACAGAGCTCGAACCCCTTCTGCGAGCTCATGCGCGAGACGATGCCGATGACCGGCGCGCCGTCCGCCGGGGTCAAGCCGGCCTCCTCGAGGAGCTTCTCCTTGCAGATCGCCTTGCCGGAGAGGTCGTCGGCGGTGTAGGCGGCCGGGATCTTCGCGTCGTCGACCGGCGACCACTCCTGCGTGTCGACGCCGTTCGGGATGCCGAGCAGCTTGCCGCCCATGCGTCGCAGCAGTCCATCCAGACCAAAGCCCTGTGCCGGCGTCTGGATCTCCCGGGCGTACGTGCGGCTGACGGTCGTGACGGCGTTGGCGTGAACGAGGCCTGTCTCGAGGAAGCCGAAGCGTCCCGCTCCCGCGCTCCCAGCGAGTTGCGCGGCCGAGCCCTCGAGACCGATCTCGCGCACGTACTTCCACGGCACCACGCCCTGATACGCGAGGTTGTGGATCGTCAGCACCGACTTCGTGCGGGCGAAGAGTCTGTCCCATCCGAACTCGGTCTTCAGCAGGAGTGGCGCCAGGCCGGCATGCCAGTCGTTGACGTGCAGGATGTCCGGCGCGAAGCCCATTCGCTGGCAGGACAGCAGCGCTGCACGCGTGAGCGCCGCGTGACGCAACGGCTCGTCCCACTCGGCCGAGTACACGGACGGACGCGCGTAGAGCGGCGGGCACCCGACGAAGTAGACCCACGGTCCTCCGCCCGGCAGCGGGGCGGTCTGGATGCTGAAGCGGTAGTGGTGCGGCCCCATCTGCAGCGGGATGTCGCGCAGGAAGTCCACGCCGACGATCGTGTCCCAGCCCGTGCGCAGATTGCCGTACAGCGGGAGGAAGATGCGGACCTCGTGACCGGCTGCGGCAAGCGCGCGCGCCAGGGCCGCGGCGACGTCGCCGAGGCCACCCGTCTTCGCGAACGGAGCGACCTCGGCGGAGATGAGGCAGATCTTCATGGGGCTAAACGACCGTGCCCGCAGCGACCGTCGCGCCGCGCGGGACCACGATCACACCGCCGCGAATGCACCAGCCGTCGCCATCGGCCTCGGTCGCGCCGGCCTCGTTGATGAACTGGACGCCGTCGCCAATGCGCGCGTCGAGATCGATGATGGCGTTGCGGATGTCGCAGTCGCGCCCGATGCCGAGCGGCACGTCGCCGGGCACTGTCGTCGCCTCGTAGTGCTGCGCGCCCATGATCACCGAGCTCTGGATGCGCGATCGCTCGCGGACGATGGCACGGATGCCGATGATCGAGCGCTGCACCCTCGCGTCCTTGATGAACGAGCCCTCGCAGAGCACCGACCGTTCGACCTCGCAGCGTTCGAGCTTCGTCCCCGGCAAGAAGCGCGGGCGTGTGTAGATCGGGCGCACCGGGTCGTAGAGGTTCAACGGCGGCAGCGGGTCGGTCAGCGCGAGATTCGCCGCGTGATACGCGGGGATCGTCCCGATGTCTTCCCAGTAGTCGAGGTGCGGGAACGCTTGCACGTGGAAGCGGTCGATGCTGCCGGGGATGACCTCCTTCCCGAAGTCGTCCGCCTCGCCCTCCATCGCCTGCGGCAGTACGCCCGTGCGGAAGACGTAGATCCCCATGCTCGCGAGCAGGGAGCCGGCGGGAGCGTCGAAGCCCAGGGCCGCCAGCGTCTTGGCGTCGAGCGCCAGGTCGTCGAGCACGGCGTCGTCCTGCGGCTTCTCCACGAACTCGACGATGCGGCCCGTGTCGTCGACGCGCATGATGCCGAGCGCCGACGCCTGCGAGCGCGGAACCGGCTTCACGGCGATGGTGATATCGGCCTTCGCATCGCGATGACTCTCGACCATCGCGCGCAGGTCCATCAGGTAGAGCTGGTCGCCGGAGAGGATCAGGATCTCACTCGGCCGGCGGTCCACGAGGTAGGCCATGTTCTGGCGGACGGCGTCGGCGGTGCCTTGGTACCAGTTCAGGTTCTCGAGGCTCTGTTCGGCGGCCAGGATGTCGACGAACCCCGGCCCGAAGTGGTCGAAGCGGTACGTCTCGCCGATGTGCCGATGGAGCGTTGCGCTCGCGTACTGCGTGAGCACGTAGATCTGCGTGATCCCGGCGTGGAGGCTGTTGCTGATCGGGACGTCGATCAGCCGGAACTTCCCGCCCAAGGGCACCGCTGGCTTGGCTCTCTCACCCGTGAGTGGCGCCAGACGCGCACCGCGTCCGCCGCCCAGGATCGCCGTCGCCACACGCCGCATGATTCTTCCCCAGAACGCCCCGACGAAACTGTGGGGCTGCGGCCCGAAGGCTACGCTGGCCCGCCTTCCGGGTCCATCCAACCCCGCTCCCACGGCCATTCCGGCCGACTCGCGAGCGCTCCCGGTTTCGAGGACGACTCAGCATGTCGAACAACGTTGTGTTCGTGGCGCCGTATGCGCTCATGACGACCCTGCGCTTTGCTCGTGCAGTGGCCGCAGTTCCCGGTGTGCGCATGGCGCTCATCACCAACCAGTCGCACGCCGAGGTGCACCCGACGCTGCGCGACTCGCTCGCGAGCCACTGGCAAGTGGGGAGCTGCTTCGACACGGAGCAGATCGTGACCGCCATCCGCGGGTTGGCCGAGCACATGGGACCGATCACACAGATCGTCGCGACGCTCGAGGAACTCCAGGTCCCGGTGGCGGACGCCCGCGAGGTGCTCGGTATCCCGGGCATGGGCGGCGCGGCTGCGCGCAACTTCCGCGAGAAGGCGCGCATGAAGGACGTCTTCCGCCAGAACGGCGTGCCGTGCGCGCATCACGCGCTGCTCTCGTCGGCGGCCGAGGGCCTCGCGTTCGCCGAGCGCGTCGGGTTCCCGTTGGTGCTCAAGCCGCCGGCCGGCGCCGGTTCGCGCTCGACGTTCCGCGTCGACGATCCCGCAGAACTGCGGGAAGCGATGGCAGCGTTCCGCCCAGCACTCGGTCGCGAGATGGTCATCGAGGAGTTCGTCGTCGGCGACGAGCAGTCGTTCGAGACGATGTCGATCGACGGTCGACCTGTCTGGCACTCGCTCAGTCACTACCTGCCGACGCCGTTGCAGGTGCTCTCGAACCCCTCTCTCCAGTGGTGTGTGCTCGTGCCGCGCGAGGTGGATCACCCGCGCTACGACGACATCCGCCGCGTCGCCACGCACTCGCTCTCCGCGCTCGGCATGCAGACGGGACTCTCCCACATGGAGTGGTTCCGGCGGCGTGACGGCTCGATTGCGATCTCCGAGGTCGCCATGCGCCCGCCGGGCTCGCAGATCTGCACGTTGCACTCGTACGCGCACGACTTCGACTTCTACGCCGCGTGGGCGCGTCTCGTGACCCGCAAGGAGTTCGAGATCCCGGAGCGCCAGTACGCGTGCGGCATCGCGTTCTTCCGCGGGCGTGGCGACGGTCGCGTCGCCGACGTGCGGGGACTCGACAAGGCGCAGACGGCGCTCACCAAACTGGGTGTCGAGGTCGTGGAGCGTCAACTGCCGCGGCCGGGTGGTCCGAAGCACAAGGGCTACGAGGGCGAGGGCTACGCCATCGTCCGTCACCGCGAGACCGCGCGGGTGCACGCCGCACTGAGCGAACTCGTGGGTAACGTGCACGTGGAGCTCGCGTGATGAAGATTCTCATCCTCTCGCCGGCGTACCCGCCGGAGATGCCGTTCTTCTGCCGTGGCCTGGCGGCCGTGGGCGCGACGGTCGTCGGCATCGGCGACTCGCCCGCCGGCGCGCTCCCGGAGCTGACGCGCAACGCGCTCTCCGATTACCTGCAGCTGCCGAGCCTCTGGGACGAAGACGCCACGATCGCCGCCGTGCAGCAGTGGGCCGGCGCGCGTGGGCTCGATCGCGTCGAGTGTCTCTGGGAGCCGGGCATGATGCTCGCCGCCCGCCTGCGCGAGGCGCTCGGACTGCCGGGCCTCGGCTGCGAGCAGACACTGCCGTTCCGCGACAAGGAGGTCATGAAGCAGGTCCTCGACCGCCATGGCCTGCGTACGCCGCGCCACGTCAGCGCCACGACCGAAGACCAGGTGCGCGCAGCCGCCGAGCGCATCGGCTATCCGCTGATCGTCAAGCCGATCGCCGGTGCGGGGAGCGCCGACACCCATCGCGTGGACGGTCCGGACGAGCTCGACCGCGTGCTCGCGCTGACGCGCCACGTCGCCGAGGTGAGCGTCGAGGAGTTCATCGACGGCGAGGAGTTCACGCACGACACGATCTGCTCGGACGGCGAGATCCTCTACGAGAACGTGAGCTGGTACCGGCCACGCCCGCTGATCGCGCGCACACACGAGTGGGTGAGTCCGCAGACAATCTCGCTGCGCGACATCCACGCACCGGATCTGGCAGCCGGCGTGGACCTCGGACGCAAGGTGCTGAAGGCGTTGGGCTTCCAGACCGGCTTCACGCACATGGAGTGGTTCCGCACGGCCGACGGCGAGGCCGTGTTCGGTGAGATCGGCGCTCGCCCTCCGGGTGCTCGTTCGGTCGACATGATGAACTACTCGAGCGACGCCGACATGTTCACGGCGTGGGCCGAGGCCGTCTGCCACGGACGCATCGAACAGGATCTGACGAAGCGCTACAACGCCGCCCAGGTGATCCAGCGCGCCCGCGGCGAGGGGCGTATCGAGCGCATCGAGGGACTGCGTCGCACACTCTCGCGGTTCGGTCAGCACATCGTCTCGATCGAGCTGCTGCCGCCGGGCACGCCGCGTCGGAACTGGCGCGCGACGCTGCTCTCCGACGGCTGGATGGTCGTGCGGCACCCGCATCTGCCAACGTGCACCCGGATGGCCGACGAGATCGGCACCAACGTCCGCATGTATGCGAACTGACACCGCGCCAGCTGACGATCCCGCGAGCCGATACGGCGCGAACTGATTTCACGCGGCGCGGCCCCGTTCGGGGCTGAGCCCGCAACACACACGACATCGAGTCGCCTCTTCCAGGCGGCACGAAGCGCAAGCCCGCGCCAACCGATCCCACGACGTTCGTGGGGCGGCGTCGCGGGCAGAAGACACCGACGGTGGGCCGACGGTCCGCCGACACAGGGAGACTCGAGATGGCCACCCCCAAGAAGGGCAAGACCACCGCCAAGAGCGCCACCGCGAAGCGGGCCACGGCCAAGAAGACGCCGGCGAAGAAGACTCCGGTCAAGGCGGCAGCTGCCAAGAAGCCGGCCGCGAAGAAGACGGCGGCTGTGAAGAAGACGGCCACGACGCGCAAGCCCAGTGTCCGGAAGCCCAGTGTCCGGAATCCCGCCGCCAAGAAGGCTCCCGCGACGCGCACGGCCGCGAAGCGCACGGCGACGACGCGCAAGCCGGCGGCGAAGCGCGCCACCTCGCGCAAGCCTGCCGCGACGATGGTGGCGACTGCAGTCACTGCTTCGCTGCCGACGCAGGACGAGATCCGCAACCGCGCCCAGCAGGTGTGGCTCGATGGCGGCCGTCAGGCCGGCCAGGCGTTCGAGAACTGGGTCACGGCCGAGCGGCAGCTGATGGCGGCGCGCGGGCTGTAGCGCCTCGTCCTCCTCAGATTCTCACGAGCCCGGCGGACCGTCCGCCGGGCTCGTCTCGTGTCGGCACCGGGTTTGCGCGAAGGCACGGAATGCCGGCGCTAAAGTGCGCCGCTTGGACGAGCGGAGGCTGCGCAGGCTCGCTCGCGGAGGAGTGTGTCTATGCGAATCGCCATCATTGGTACTGGGTACGTGGGCCTCGTCGCGGGGACCTGCTTCGCCGAGACCGGCAACGACGTCATCTGCGTCGACAAGGACGTCGCGAAGATCGAGGGACTCCACGACGGCGTCATCCCGATCTACGAGCCCGGGCTCGAGGAGCTGGTGAAGCGTAATGTCGCCGAGGGCCGACTGACGTTCACGACAGACCTCGACGAGGCCGTGAAGAAGTCGCTGGTCTGCTTCATCGCCGTCGGCACGCCGCCGGACGAGGACGGCTCGTCCGACCTGTCCGCTGTGCTCGCCGTGGCCCGCTCCATCGGGCGTGCGATGAACGGCTTCAAGGTCATCGTGGACAAGAGCACCGTGCCGGTTGGCACGGCACGTCGCGTGACCGACGCCGTCTCCAGCGAGACCGACCACCCGTTCGATGTGGTGAGCAACCCCGAGTTCCTGAAGGAAGGCGCCGCCATCGACGACTTCCTGAAGCCGGACCGCGTGGTCATCGGCTGCGATGATCCGCGCACCGCCGAGATCATGAAGGAGCTCTACGGCCCCTTCGTCCGCACCGGCAAGCCGATCCTCGTGATGGACGTCGCCAGCGCCGAACTGACGAAGTACGCGGCCAACGCGATGCTCGCCACGCGCATCTCCTTCATGAACGAGATGGCTACGCTCTGCGAGCAGCTCGGCGCCAACGTCAACCACGTGCGCAATGGCATCGGCCTCGACTCCCGCATCGGCCCCAGCTTCCTGTTCCCGGGCATCGGGTACGGCGGCTCGTGCTTCCCGAAGGACGTCAAGGCGCTCGTCAAGACCGCCGAGCAGGCCGGCTACGGCTTGAAGATCCTGAAGTCGGTCGAAGAGGTGAACGAGCACCAGAAGGGCTGGCTGCTGCGGCAGATCGGCTCGCACTTCGACGAGGACCTCGCGGGCCGCACGTTCGGCGTCTGGGGTCTGTCGTTCAAGCCGCGCACGGACGACATGCGCGAGGCGCCCGCAATCGTCGTGATCAACGGCCTGCTCGAGCGCGGCGCGACGGTGCGCGTCTCGGACCCGGTCGCCATGGAAGAAGCCGTGCACCACTTCGGCGATCGCGTGACGTACTGCGAGAACCACTACGACGCACTCGACGGCGCCGACGCGCTCGTTCTCTGCACGGAGTGGAACCAGTTCCGCAACCCCGACTTCGATCGGATCCAGTCGCTGCTGAAGGCGCCGGTGGTCTTCGACGGCCGCAACATCTACTCCACGGCACGCCTGCCCGAGAAGGGCTTCACGTACGTGGGTGTCGGTCTGAGTCGCTGACGGGGACGATTGACGGGGCGGCCCACTGACGTAGGCTCGACGTGCCGCGCACCGGGGGCCGCGCGGAGGTCGGGGAGCACTGAATGATCGGACGGACGGTCGCGCTTGCTGCCGTGCTCGTCGCTGCGCTCGCTGCGAGCGCGCACGCGCACGGTGGGGCGTATCAGCCTCCGCCCGGCGATCGACCCGGCAGCAGCGGTCCGACCACGGGCGGCGGCGGCCCGAGTGGACCGGCGGGTCCCACGACCCCGGGAGGGACTGCCCCGGCCCCGACGCCTCCGGCGCCGACTCCCCCCGCGCCGCCTGACACCGGGACGACGCCGGACGGCGCCACGGGACGTGCGCCTCCGGGCGCGCCTCGCGGCGGCGTCGGGCTTCGGGTCGTCGACTTCAACTCCGTGGACTGGGCCCGCTGGTGGTTCGCGAACCGCCTGCATCTGCTCGACCTGCGCGCGCGCGTCGCGGAGCAGGCGGTCGGGCCGATCACACCGAGTGTCGGCCGCAGGAAGCCGGGCGACGAGCTCTGGCGCGCGCAGGTCCAGGCCGCGCTGCATCGAGCACTCGCGGAGCGCAATCGCTCCGTCGCCTCGGGAGCCGCCATCGCGCTCGGTAAGTCGGCTGATCCGTCGGAGGCCGAAGCGCTGCTGCGCGTGCTGATGGACCCCGATCGCCATGCGTCGGTCCGCGAGGCTGCCGCGCTCGGACTCGGTCTCCTGCCAAATCGCGACGACGGAGCGCGCCTCGTCGGTCGCACGCTCGCGGCGTTCGTGACGGACACGCGCCAGGACGAACGCCTCCGCGCCATGTGCGTGTACGCGCTCGGCCTGCGCGAGGACGTGTCGGCGGTTCCCGTCTTGCTGGCCACGGCCGACGGCGCGGGCAAGACCTGGGACCTCCCGGCGGCAGGTGTTGCCGCGCTCGGCCTGACCCGCTGCGAACTGACGATCCCCGATCTCATCGAGATGCTCCAGGGACCGCGGCGGCGCAAGAAGCGGGAGGCCGTGCGGCGCGCGTACGCAGCGCAGGCCCTCGCGCACATCGGCGATCCGGTCAGCCTGCCCGTGCTGCGCAAGGTGGCACTCGACAGCGAGGATCACGCGCGACGTGCGGCCATTCTCGCGCTCGGCTCCATCGCCGACTCCGACGACGAGGAGACGATCGACGTGCTCGTCCACGTGCTGCATCGCAGCAAGGACGACGCCTCGAGCTGCATGGCGGCGCTCTCGATTGGTCGCATCGGCGGAAGTCGCGCGCGGCGCGCGCTCACGTGGGCGTACGAGAAGGGCAACATCCGAGTCCGCCCGTTCGGGGCGATCGGCCTCGGTCTGCTCTCACGTCACGCCGGTCAACAGGAGGCGGTCCGCAGCCTGCTGGACGATCTGGATCACCGTCGGAACGCCCGCCTCCGTGCATCGATCTGCGTCGGCGTAGCCCTCGCCCGCGATCCGAAGGCGGCGCCGATCCTGCGCGAGATCGTGGCCGACAAGAGTCATCCCGGTCTCCGCGCGCACGCCGCGTTTGCACTCGGCATGTGCGGCGATCGCGAGCGTGACGCGCCGACGCTTCGGAGCGTTCTCGAGGACACGCGTGACCCGGATCTCCAGCGCGAGACCGCTCTCGCGCTCGGCCTGCTCGGAGACCGCGAGGCGCTCCGCATCCTGATCGACGTCGTCCGTGACGGCACGAGCTCGCACGCGCAGGGCTCGGCGGCGGTCGCCGTCGGCCGCATCGGCGGGCGCGAGTCCGCAGAGGCGCTGATCGCGCTGCTCGACGACGACGACGCCACGACGCGTGCCCGCGCGATGGCGGCGGTCGGACTCGGCATGCTGCTGGATCGTACGCAGGGTCACGGCCTGGCCCCGATCGGCGCCGACCTCAGCTGGTACGTCTTCACGCCGACCGTGCTCGAGGTCCTCTCGATCCACTGATCCGACGCGCGCCGCGTTGCCTGCTGCGACGTCGGTGCCGGTCCCCTCAGCGTCCCCGGCGTGTGCGCGTCTGCGTGCTGCGGGAGCCCGGCAGACTTTTTGAGATTCCTCCCAAAGCGCATACCTGCGGTCCACATATTCACACGTGGCGGCCTCCCTCCGATCCGGCACAGGAGACTCCGGATTCGTGCGCCGCGGCCAGCTCCGTCAAGGGCTCCGGCAATCGTCCCGGGTAGCGAGAGGGATGGGACCCATGGGGCACGAGTACGGCTACACAGGACTGATGGCGTCAACCCGAGTTGCGCTTGTCCTGGTTCTGCTTTTCGGCGGCCCCGCCGCGGCGGACGAGGACGTCGTGAAGGTGCGCTTCGCCGTCGCTGATCGCGTCTACGACGGCACCGCCGACGCGACGTCGCTCGTCACGATCACGAACAACCCGGTCCATGCTGACGGTTCGACCGTACGCGTCGTGTCCGCCTCGTTCGACTCGGGCGGGGACGCCGGTGACGGGAAGTCCCTCAGCATCACGTTCGACTTCGCGACGAACAACGGTGCGCACGAACTCGTCAACCCCGCGTCGACGGCGAGCACGAACATCACGCCGCGCCCGCTCATGGTCACTGCCATGGCGAGTGACAAGGACCGAGACGGCTCGACGAGCGCGGCGGTCACCCTGGCCGACGATCGCCTTCTCGGCGACTCTGTGATTCTGTCGTTCGCCGAGGCGGTGTTTGCTGATCGGTTCCCGGGGACGAACAAGACCGTCGCAGTCTCCGGGATCGCGATTGTCGGTGGCTCGGATGCCCCCAACTACTCCCTGAGCGACTCCGCGACGATGACCAACGCCGACATCCGGGGCACCCTCGCGCTCGATGCCGGTCTTCGAGTCTGGGCCTCGCCGTCCGGCGTGCAACTGCGGGGTGGCCCGACCACGTACCTGATCGCCGCCGAGCTCACCGGCGATGACCTGACCGATGTCGTCAACGTGACCACGAACGGAGCGCAGATCCTGCGCAACGACGGCGGAGTCGGAACGGATCTCGAACTCACCCTCACGCAGGAACTCGACGTACGCTGGAGCAAGGGCGGCAACGCGATCGACGTCGACGATGACGGCGACCTGGACCTGGTCCTCGGCGACGTGGAACACGTGAAGATCGCCATCAACGACGGCACGGGTCTGTTCGTCCTGAACAACGCGTTCCGTCACGGGTTCCGTCAGCCGACGGTCGCTGAACCGTTCAACTCTCACGCAAATCCACTGCACCCCAACAACGAAGTGCGGATCGCGGTCTCGTCCAGCTCGGACGGCAATGTCCACCAGGACCAGATCGGCCGCTCCACCGACGGGGGGCCGAATCTCTACGTGATGCAGCCCGACGGTGGGCGCGACTGGCGCGTCCTCGCGACGTTGGACTCCTTCAACGTAGACGGTCTCGTCGCCCACGATCACGATCGCGACGGGTTCACGGATCTGTTCGTGAGCAACCGCTCAGGGGCGTGGTCGATGCGCCCCGTGTACGTCTACACCGGGAGTGCCGGTGGGTACTCCGGTGACGGAAGCGTCGACCTCCTCGACGTCCGGTACCCGTTCAGCTTCGGATCGACGGACCGCGTCGCCGAGACGAACTTCGGTGCTCCGCGTCGCTTCGCGGGGTTCGCGGTCGGCTCCTGGCACGGCGTGTCGGTTTGGTCCGGCTCGTTTGGAAGCTGGAACACCCCTCTCCACGTGACGATGGACCCCGAGTCCGCCGGTGGGTTCGAGGTTGGCGAGGCGTGGGGCTCCGCGTTCGCCGACATGAACGCCGACGGCTTCGTCGATCTCGTGGCGGTCGGACGCACGGCGCCGCTTGCGGTGATCCGCCTCGACCTGGACCCGAACGCCGCACCCAATCGCTACACGGCGTCACTGCTGGACGGCACGAGCCACGACGTGAAGATCCGTGACTTCGACACCGACTCGAACGACGCACCCGACGTGATCGTCGGACGCAGTGATGGTGTCTGGTACTACCACAACCCGAACGGCGCTGACGCCGGCGGCGGGAGCCTGACACCGCCAGCACCGCCTCCGACCGGCGGCGAGTACCTGAGCACGGCGATCGATCACCTCTACGAGGCCCTCGATCCCCATGCGGCCAACCCGATCGAGTCCGACGATCCGGTGCGCGACAACGGCACGGCTGACACGTACTACAACGGTGCGGCCGTGCACGCCGGCCTCGCACTCGGCCGGCTGAACGCGGTCCATTCCCGCTTCCGAGCCGAGGTGCCGAACTTCGTGTTCGGGGACCGGACCAAGGAGCAGATCGAGACGCTCCGTCAGTACCACGCCTATGCAGGCGAGGCGCTCGTCGAGCTGGCCGCCGCGGACGGTCTGACGAGCAACGCCTCCGACGAGAGCACGCTCGCCTCGTTGACGAGCACACTCCTGGCGGCGCAGGCGGACATCGTCGCGCAGGCCCAGGAACTCGGTGGTGTCGAGTCCCCGTTCAAGCGTGCGGAACTCTCTCGCCGGCTCGCTCGCGAACGCCGGAAGGCCGTGAAGGCGCAGTACGCGATGCTCGAGTCGATGGCCGCAGCGCGCAACGCCACGAACCTGAAGCAGCGTGCCCGCCTCGTGCGGCGCGCCGATCGCCAGGGGCGTAGGTCCCTTCGGCACCTGCAGCGGTTCCACGCACGCGCCGACCGGTAGCGCTTCCGCGCCGTCGAGGCGCCGTCAGGGTCCCGGAGTTCCTCGCGATCTCCGGGACGTTCCGGTCTCCGCACAGCCAGCAGCCTTCCTGTGACGCCTGATTCTCAAATTGAGAGTCAATCTGAGAACGAGGCCACGCGGGCCGCGTTCAGCCTCACATGTCACTGTGGCGGATCGTTCGCGGTCCGCGACCAGGACAACGGAATCGCGCGCTGCGGAGTCTCGAGGGATGTGCCCCGGGAGTGATGCGCGCGATCTCCGATGAGGAGAGGGAACGGGTCTATGGACTTCGTGCGTCGTGACTCGCGCTGGCTGAAGCTGCGGACTCTGGTGTTGGTGCTCGGGCTGCTGTTGAGCATCCCGGGAACGGCCTTCGCCGATGCCCTGACGGTGGAGTTCATCGTCGCTGCCGATCGAGCGTACGACGGCACCGCCGATGCGGCGTCGTTGGTGGGCGTCCCCACGTTCGCGGTCGACCCCGCCGACGGAACCACGGTCCAGGTCGACTCGGCGACGTTCGTCGACAAGCTCGTTGGCGTCGGCAAGACCGTTACCGTCAACTTCAGTTTCAGTCAGAACAACGGCGGCCACACGCTCACCAACGCGACCGACGCGACGCAGACTGCGACCATCACGGCGGTCTCCGTCACGCCTGTCCTGACCGCGAACAACAAGGTCTACGACCGAACGGTCACCGCGACCGGCAGCATCGCCCTGACCGGGGTGTTGGGTGGCGACACCGTGACCGCCAGTGCCGCGACGACGACGTTTGCCGACAAGACGGTCGCGACGGGCAAGACGGTCACGGCGAACACGATCAGCCTGGGCGGCGCCGATGCGGGGAACTACACGCTCTCAGCTACGAGCGACACCGACACCGCCAACATCACGGCCCTTGCGCTCACCGTCTCGCTGGCGGCGAACAACAAGGTCTACGACGCGAACACCGAGGCCACGGGGACGTTGACTCTCACCGGCGTGATTGGTGGTGACACCGTCACCGTCAGCGCTGCGACGACGACGTTTGCCGACAAGACGGTCGCGACGGGCAAGACGGTCACGGCGAACACGATCAGCCTGGGCGGCGCTGACGGAACCAACTACTCCGTGGCGGCATCGACCACCGATACGGCCAACATCACGGCCGTCACAGTCACGCCCGTGCTGACCGCGAACAACAAGGTCTACGACCGAACGGTGACCGCGACCGGCACGATCGCTCTGACCGGGGTGTTGGTTGGCGACACCGTCACCGCCAGTGCCGCGACCACGACGTTCGCCGACAAGACCGCTGCGACGGGCAAGACGGTCACAGCGAGCACGATCAGCCTGGCCGGCGCCGATGCGGGGAACTACTCGCTCTCGAGCACGAGCGACACCGATACGGCCAACATCACAGCGGTCACCGTCACGCCCGTGCTGACCGCGGACAACAGGGTCTACGACCAAACGGTCACCGCGACCGGCAGCATCGCCCTGACCGGCGTGTTGGGCGGCGACACCGTCACCGCCAGCGCCGCGACCACGACCTTCGCCGACAAGACGGTCGCGACGGGGAAGACGGTCACGGCGAGCACGATCAGCTTGGCCGGCACCGATGCCGGCAACTACACGCTGTCCACCTCGAGCGATACCGACACGGCCGACATCACAGCACTCGGCATCACGGTCTCACTCACCGCGAACGACAAGGTCTACGACACCACGATCGCGGCCACCGGAACGTTGACCCTCACGGGCGTGATCGGTGGAGACTCCGTCACGGTCAGTGCGGCGTCCATCACGTTCGCGGACAAGACGGTTGCGACCGGCAAGACGGTCACCGCCAGCGGTATCACGCTCGGCGACACGGATGCTGGCAACTACTCGGTTGCAGCGTCGACGACGGACACCGCGGACATCACCGCGGTGGCGGTCACCGCGTCTCTGTCGGCGGACGACAAGTCGTACGACGGGAACACGACAGCGACCGGGACGTTCTCGCCGTCTGGCGTGCTCCCCCTGGACACCGTGACGGTGAGCGCGGCCTCGATCACGTTCGACACGCGCTTCGTTGGGACCGGGAAGACCGTGACGGCCTCCGGGATGACCCTCGGCGGCGCCGACGCCGGAAACTACACGCTGTCGCCCACGTCCGACACCGACACGGCAGACATCACCGCCCGCGCCATCACGGTGACGGCCGCCACGGACAACAAGCTGTACGACGGGACGACGACCTCGAGCGGCGTGCCGACGGTCACGAGTGGCACTGTCGTCGGCGGTGAGACCACCAACTTCGCCCAGACGTTCGACACGCGGGACGTCGGGACGAACAAGACGATGATTGCGACGGGCAACGTCAACGGGGAAGCGAACTACCTGATCACGTTCGTCACCGACACCACGGGGCAGATCACGCTGCGAACGCTCATCGTCACGGCGGTCGCCGACGACAAGGTCTACGATTCGACGACAGCCGCGACGACCTCCTCACTCACCGGCAACACGCTCGGCAGTGACGTCATCACGCTCACCTCGATCACCGCGACGTTCGACAACGCCAACGTCGGCACGAACAAGACGGTCACAGTGAACGGCATCACGATCGGTGGGACGCACGGCGGCAACTACACGCTGTCGGCGGACCCGGTCACGGATACGGCCGACATCACCGCACGGCCAATCACGATCACCGCGGTGACGAGCACGAAGGAGTACGACAAGACGACGTCCTCGAGCGGCACACCCGTGATCACGAGCGGCGCCCTCCAGGGCGGCGACACCATCTCGGCGTCGGCGCAGACCTTCGACAACGCCAACGTCGGCACCGGCAAGACGCTGACGCCGACCGCTACGATCTCCGACGGCAACAGCGGGAACAACTACACGGTCACGCTGGCGACGGTCAGCACCGGGACCATCACGACCCGCGCTCTCACGATCACCGCCAGCTCGGCGAACAGCCGTGTCTACGACGGAACGACTGCGACGCCGGGCACGCCCTCGATCACCTCCGGCAGCCTCATCGCCGGCGACACGCTCAGTTCCGTCGACGAGTCGTACGACAACAAGAACGCTGGAGCCGGGAAGACCGTCACGCCGACTGGCACGGTGAACGACGGGAATGGCGGCGCCAACTACACCGTCACGTTCGTCGCGACGACGAACAACGAGATCACCGTCCGCACGCTCACGGTCACCGCGTCTGCCGCTGACAAGGACCTCGACGGAACGACGACCGCGACGGTCACGCTGTCCGACGATCGCGTCGCCGGCGACGTGCTCACGTTGGCGTTCACGTCGGCCAACTTCGATACCCAGTTCGTCGGCGAGAACAAGGCCGTCACCGTGCTCGGTGTTGCCATCGCTGGGACCGATGCCGGCAACTACACGTTGGCCAGCACGACGGTCACCACGACCGCCGACATCAACCCCGCTCTGCGCCTCGACACGGGCGCACGCATTTGGGACTCGACGTCGGCCGTGCAGGTCCGTGGCGGTCCCACGACCTACCTGATCGCTGCCGAACTCACCGGTGACAACCTGATCGACATCGTGAACGTCACGACCAGCGGCGCGCAGATCCTGCGCAACAACGGCGGCACGGGAACGAGCCTATCGGTCACGCTCATCCAGGAACTCGACGTCCGCTGGAGCAAGGGTGGCAACGCCATCGACGTCGACGGCGACGGCGACTTGGACCTGATCCTCGGCGACGTCGATCACGTCAAGGTCGCCACGAACGACGGCACCGGCCTGTTCGTGCTGAGCAACCCGGTGCGCCACAACTTCCGTCAGCCGACGGTCGCCGAGCCGTTCAACTCGCAGGACGACCCGCTGCACCCCAACAACGAGGTGCGGATCGCGCTGTCTTCGAGCTCGGACACCGACGTGTTCCAGGATCTCGTCGGCGGGTCCACCGACGGTCGCCCGCGGCTCTACATCCTCCAGCCTGACGGCAGCGGCGGGTGGCAGATCTTCCGCACGCTCGACTCGTTCAACGTCGACGGTGTCGTCCCGCACGACCGCAATGGCGACGGACTGACCGACCTCTTCGTGAGCAATCGGTCCGGCGTGTGGTCCATGCGTCCGGCGTACGTCTACGTCTCGAGCGCGTCCGGCTACACCGGCGACGGGACGTTCGATCTCTCGGACTTCGATTTCTCGTTCAGCTTCGGTCCGACGGACCGCGTGTCTGGCACCAACTTCGGGGCCTTCCGCACATTCGCGGGCTACGCCGTCGGGTCATGGCATCGCCTGACGGTGTGGAACGGGACGTTCGGCAGTTGGAACGCTCCGCTGCACATCAGCATGGACCCGGGGGGAGTCGGCGGCTTCGCGACGGGCGAGGCCTGGGGCTCGGCCTTCGCGGACATGAACGACGACGGCTTCGTCGACATCGCTGCGGTCGGCAAGACGGTCCCGCTGACGCTGATGCGACTCGACTCCGACCCGAACTCGGCCGTGAACCGCTACGTGACCACGTTGCAGGCGGGCACGAGCCACGACGTGAAGATCCGTGACTTCGACTTCGACGCGAACGACGCACCGGACGTCATCGTCGGGCGCTCGGACGGCATCTGGTACTACCACAACGTCAACGGCGCCTCGGCCGGCGGCGGCACGGCGACCGCGGCCAACACGGGTGGCGAGTTCCTGAGCACCGCCATCAAGGCTCTTCACGCGGCGCTCGACCCGAGTGCGGCGAACCCGATCGCGTCGGACTCCACGGTCTTCAACAACGGCACGGCGGACACGTACTTCAACGGTGCCGCGTTCAACGCCGGCGTCGCTCTCGGCCACCTGCAGAAGATCGACGTGCGCTTCCGGACGGAGGCCCCGAACTTCGTGTTCGGAGCCAACACGACGCAGCAGATCGAGACGCTGCGCCAGTACCACAGCTACATCGGCGACGCGCTGACGTCGATCGCTACGGCCGACGCGCTGACGAGTGACCCGACCGACGATGCGACCCTCGCCTCGATCACGAGTGCACTGATGTCCGCGCAGGCCGACATCATCGCGCAGGGTCAGGCGCTCGGTGGGGCGGGTTCACCGTTCAAACGATCGACGAACACGCGCAAAATGGCTCGCATCAAGGAACGCGCCATGAAGACGCAGTACAAGATGCTCGAGTCGATGGCGGCCGCCCGCAACGCGACCGATGGCAAGAAGCGTGCTCGCCTCGTGCGCCGCGCCGACCGTCAGGGTCGCAAGGCTCTCGGCTACCTGCGCCAGTACTACAAGCGCTACGACAAGCTGACCCCCGCCGACGGGGAGTAGCGAACCCAGATCAACAGAGCCCCGGAGCGCGTCGAGCGTTCCGGGGCTTCTTCGATTCCGGGTCGAGGCTGGTAACGCGCTGCGCTAGCAGCTAGCTGCTAGCGCGTCGTCGTCGTGCGATCTCGTGCAAGATCACCGCGCTCGCCATCCCGACATTGATGCAGGACCAGCCGTCGGCCATCGGGATCTCGACCGTTGCGTCGCACGCGGCGACGACGGCGTCCGGCACTCCGTCGGCCTCGCTCCCGAGAGCGAGCAGGAGCGGGCCGGCGAGATCGGCGTCGTCGAGTGACATGCGCTCGTCGCGCACGTGGGCGGCGACCGCTCGGACGCCGCACTCCTCGCGCAGCATCCGGATGTCGGCCGGGAGGTCCTCCGAGCGCCACACGGGGATGCGAAACACCGCTCCCATCGACACGCGCGTCGCGCGGCGCACAAACGGGTCACACGACGCCGCGTCGAAGAGCAGCCCGGTTCCGCCGAACCCGGCCATGTTGCGCAGAATGCTCCCGACGTTCTCCGCCTGGGCGACGCCGGAGATCGAGACCAGCAGCGGACACTCCGTCTGACGCAGGTGCTCCGCGAAGGACGGCGGCTCCGGCGCCTCGGCGATCGCCATCACGCCCTGATGGACGTGGAAGCCGACGATGCGTTCGAGCTCGGGCTTCGTCGTCACAAACGCCTGGATGCGTTCCTCGGGTCGCTCCGCGAGCTGCGACCCGAACGCCTCCAGCCACTTCGCGTCGAGCAGCAGCGACTGCACGCTCAGCGTGCTGCTCAGAAGCTGTCGCACCACGCGTGCGCCCTCGGCCACGAAGCGGCGATCACGCTTGAGCGAGGCGATGCGACGGAGCGAGCGGTACTCCGTGACGCGGGGATCGTCGAGGTCCTCGATGTGGTGGATCTCGAGCCGGCTCCGCGAGGCGCTGACGTCGTCGTGCTCGCTCAACTTCCGCCCTCCATTCGCGCACGGCGCCGCCCGCGGCCGCACGGCGCAAAGCCCCGGCCCCGCAGGGGGTTCCACCGTATCGAGCCTGGCGGGAGGCTCTGCGTTCTTCCAGCCGCCTCGCGTGCGTGCGGGCGCGTTGACGCCCTGTCCCGCGCTGATAGGCTGGTTCGGTCAGCGGACGATCGAGGGGAGATCGCCCCGCACTCCAGCGGGTTCCCTCGCACCACCTCAGAGGACCCATGACACGCACTACGTTGTGGCTCACCGGCGTCGCGCTCAGCGCGATGGCGTCGGTCGCGCTCGCCCATGGCGGCGCATACCAACCCCCTCCGCCCCCGATGCCTACCGGCGGCGCCGTTCCCCCAGGTCCCCAGATCGGCGGTCCTACGACCGGCGGCGGTGGTCCCGGCGGCGGCCCGCTGACCCCGAGTGGTGGTCCCACGAAGGGCCCGATCACGCCCTCCGGCCCGTCGGCCGGCGGCGGCGGTCCCGGTGGGGGACCGACGACCCCTGGCGGCGGTACGCCGACGCCGACGACTCCCGGTGGAGTGCCCACCGGCCCCGTGCCCGGCGCCGGCATACCGGGTGCCGGCGTCACTCCGACGCGGCCGTCCCCCGGACGGTCGAGCGGCCCCGGAGTGGGTCACTGGACCCGATGGTGGTATCCGAACCGACTGCGTCTGATCGAGTGGTCGGCGCGCGTCGGTGACCAGGCCGGCGACACCACGCCGGGCGGTCGCGTTCGCGAGCTGAGTCAGGACCTCTGGCGCGCCGAGGCGCAGATCGCGCTCGCGGCTGCGCTCAATCACGACAACGAGGACATCGCGTCCGGCGCGGCCATCGCGCTCGGCAAGGCTGGCGACCCGGCTCAGGCAGGCGCGCTCGTGCGCGTGCTGCAGGATGCGAAGCGGCAGCAGCCCGTACGCGAGGCGGCAGCGCTGGCGCTGGGGCTCCTCCCGGTGAACGGGGAGGGCAGTGACCACGACGTGCGGCGCGCCCTCGAGAACATCGTCCGCAACGGCAAGGAGCCCACACGGCTGCGCGCCACCTCCGTCTACTCCCTCGGACTGCGCGGCGAGCCGGCCTCTGCACCGCTTCTCCTCGAAGCTGCGGCGGCGGGCGAGGCGCAGTGGGACGTCCCGGCTGCGGCCGTCAGCGCCCTCGGACTGGCGGGCTACGACCTGACACAGCCCGACCTCCTGCAGCACCTCGAAGGCCCGCGGCGTCGACGCAAGCACGACTCGGTGCGGCGAGCCTATGCGGCCCACGCGCTGTCGTTCAGCGAGGACCAGACCTCCCTCGAGGCCCTCCGCGAGGCGGCGACCGACTCGGACCGCGACGTCCAGAGAGCCGCCATCATGGCGCTCGGGGCACGGGTCACGGCGACCGACGTCGAGACCGTCGAGGTCCTGATTCGCGTGCTGCATCGGGAGAAGGACGGCGTCAGTCGTCAGATGGCCTCGATCGCGCTCGGCCGCAGCGGCCACGAGAAGGCCGAGGCCTCTCTGCGCCACGCCTATCTCAAGGGCGACGGGATGCTCCAGCCGTTCGCGGCGATCGGTCTCGGGCTCCTGGCTCGTCATCCCGGTCGTGAGCGGGCCGCGCGCGTCGTCGTGCGTGATCTCGAGACGCGTGCCAACTCGGACCTCCGCGGCGCCCTCGCCATCGCGGTGGGGCTCTCGCGCGATCCGACCGGCGCGCCGATCCTGCGCGAGCTCGCGGGAGACCGCGGCGATCCCCAGCTACGCGGACACGCCGCGCTCGCGATCGGCCTCATGGACGACCGCACGGCCGGGGCGCCGATCTTGCGGCGCCTCATCACCGACGTCAACGACCCCAACGTCCAGCGCGAGGCCGCTCTCGGTCTCGGCATGCTGGGCGATCGCGAGGGCCTGCGCATCCTGAAGGGCCTGCTCGAGGACGGCAGCACCGTCTACGCACAGGGCTCGGCAGCCGTCGCGCTCGGACGCATCGGTGGCCAGGACGCGGGCAGCTCGCTGCTCGACCTGCTGAAGGACGACAAGCGTCCCGACATCGCCCGCGGCATGGCCGCGGTCGGACTGGGTCTGCTGCTCGACCGCTCCGAGGGCCGGCGACTCGCGAAGGTGGGGGCGGACCTGAACTGGTACCTGTTCACGCCGACCGTGCACGAGATCCTGACGATCCTCTAGCTAGCAGCCTGTCTGAGGTTCGGCGTCGCCGTGTGAGACACCGTCGGCGCGACAGGCTGCTAGTTGTCGTACCCCTGATCCCCGATCAGGGGTACGTAGCGGACCTCCATCAGCGTCTCGGTCTCGAACTCGTCTCCACGCTTCGTCACGCGGACGAGCTGCTGCTCCCAGCGTGGTCCGATCGGGGCGACGATCCGGCCGCCGTCGGCGAGCTGTGCCTTCCACGACTCCGGGATGACGGGCCCCGCAGCCGCGGCGACAATCGCGTCGAACGGTGCCGCGTCCGGCCATCCGAGCGACCCGTCGCCGACACGCACCTTCACGTCGTATCCGAGGCGCTGGAGGCGTCGAGCCGCGGTGCGGGCGAGGCCGTCGATGCGCTCGATCGAGTAGAGTTCGCTGGCCACCAACGAGGCCACCGCGGCCGCGTAGCCCGACCCCGTCCCGACGTCGAGGACGCGATCGCCGGCTCCGATGCGCGCCAGTTCCAGCGTGGCCGCGACCATGTACGGCTGCGAGATCGTCTGCCCGTCACCGATCTCGAGCGGCTGGTCGGCGTAGGCCTGATCACGCAACCAGCGCGGGACGAACTCCTCGCGCGGCACGTGGGCCATCGCGGCCAGGACGCGCTCGTCGCGCAGGCTGCGTCGCCGCAGGTCGTGGTCAACCATGCGGTGGCGGGGGACGGAGAGGTCGTGGGACTCCATGGCGGGTCGGCGCACCGCACCTGAGCCGGCGCGCCCTCGCTATGATGCCTGGAGACGAACGGGATGACAGGACTCGGAGGGGAACCCATGATCCGGCGCGCTGCTGCGACTCTTCTCGTACTCACGGTCTGTCTGGGCGCACCAGCTATCGGCGACGGTGCCGATCGTCACGCCGCGCCACCCGCTCTCGTCGACGACGGTGCCTCCGCGGAACCGTTTGTCGGCGGCAAGCGCATGGCGATCACCCAGTACGACCACGGGGACCCGTCCGACGAGGAGCAGCTCTTCATGGAGCTGATGAACCGTGCGCGGGCCAATCCGCAGGCCGAGGCCGATCGCGTGCTCGTCGACTACGGCGACAGCGACGTCACGTCGTCCTACAACTTCTTCAAGAACGACACGTCGCGCTTCGGCGTGACCGGCCGCGAGTTCACGCGGCAGGAGAACCACGACGCGTTCGACGCGCTCGTGGCGCAACCACCGTTCGCGTTCAACCCCCTCATCAGCGAGGCCGCGCAGAAGCACACGGACCTCATGAAGCAGGCGGACGGTCAGTCCCATCAGTTCGATGGCGAGCTCGGACTGCGCGCGCGCATCGAGGCGGAGGGCTACTTCGGAGGGAGTCTCGGCGAGAGCGTCTTCTCGTTCGCCGACAGCATGCTCCACGCCCACGCGGGGTTCTCTGTCGACTGGGGACAGGAGTTCGACCCAGCTACCGGACTGCCGATTACGGGGCATCGCACGACGCTGATGAACACCGAGGACGACGTGGCCCGCGAGTATCGCGAGGTCGGGATCGGTGTCGCCGTCGACAACGCGCCGGGGACGCGCGTCGGTCCGCGGCTGATCACCATCGACTTCGCGAAGGGGTTCAACGCGGATCCCGTCTTCGTCACCGGCGTCGTGTTCGACGACCGCAACGGCAACCTGTTCTACGACGTCGGCGAGGGCATCGGCGGTGTGCGCATCGAGACCGACTCGTCGGACTTCTTCGCCATCTCGTCGACGAGCGGCGGCTATGCCGTGCCCGTCCCGGCGAACTCCGGCCAGGTCGTCGTGATGGCGGCAGGCGAGCCCGGAACCGCGGGCGAGATCGTCGGGAGTCAGCAGGTCGTCGTGGCACTCGGCACCGACAACGTGAAGGTCGACTTCGGGGCTCCGCCTGAGCCGGCGATCCCCGCGACGCGGACGGTCAGCAACCCGGGCGCCATCCCGGTGATCACGGACGGCTTCGTCGGCGATGCGACGTTGGACATGTCCGCGTTCGACGCCGAGACGACGATCGGCGATCTCGAGGTCACCGTGAACCTGCAGCACGCCGACCCCGACGAGATCGGTCTCTCTCTCGTCAGCCCGACGGGCACGGTCGTCCCGCTGTTCGATGGCGGACTGCCCGGGCCCGGCATCGTGGGCTCGTTCGACGGCACCCTCACGCCGACGACGTCGTTCGCCGCGCTGGTCGGCGAGTCCTACGTCGGCACGTGGCGGCTGCGCATCTCGGAGCAGGCCGGCGGCGTCGACGGCGGCACGCTCGTCGCGTGGTCACTCACCGTCCAGCCCGCGTGGATCCGACCGCTCTTCGCACCGCAGTCGAGCCTGGCGATCGCCTCGCTGAAACTGAAGGACTCGACGGAGCCGGCGCGCGACAAGATCATCCTGAAGGCGGACCTCAATGCCGGTGGCGCCGTACTCGACGCGACACAGACCGGTTCGTTCCAGATCAGCGGCGCGTCCGGCGGCGACGACGTGCTCTTCGAGACCGCGCTGCCGGCGCCGGGTGCTCCGGCTCTCGTCAATGGCCCGATCGTGACCAAGGCGAAACTGCTGCTCAACAAGAAGGACACGTCGCGTGCTTCGCTCGTTGTGAAGATCTCCGGCGCCGAGCTGCCTTCACTCTCGGATCGCGTCCGAGTCCGGGTGGCGATCGGAGGCGTGATCACGGACCAGGTGATCCCGCTCGCCGGGGGGAAGTTCGTCGGGAAGAAGCAGGCCTCCGCCTCGCCGTTGTTCTTCGTCGACAAGCTGAAGAGCACGCCCGGTGTCGTGCGCACGACGGTCGTCAAGGGACGCTTCGCCTCGGACGCCCCGATCGGCGCGGTCGACGGCGTCATCGACGTCGTTGTCGGTGAGTTCCGGACGAAGATCAGCTCAGCGGACCTGAAGGTGGTCGGGACCAAGCACTCGTTCAAGAGCGGGGGCGCGCTGAAGAAGCTCGTCTTCGACACCGCGAAGCGTACGTTCTCGTTCAAGCTCGGGGCGGATCACGACGTGACCCCCGGAACTCCCACCTCGATCGAGCTCCGACTCGGCGACGCGTTCTACGGTCGCACCGCGGTCACGCCGCGCGACGCGCTCGGCAAAGCGATCTACTGATCAACACGGACTCGGCATGACCACGGAAACTCCATGACCACGTACCGTCTCGGCGGCCCCCGCGCGATGGACCGCCGCCGCGACGAGACGCGCGACGGCGACGTCGTCTTCGTCAGCCCGCGCGGCCTGAGCGACGCCTCGCGCTTCTTGATCGAGGCGTTGCCGAAGACGCCGCCGTCGAACGCACTGTTCGGCATGGACACCGAAGGCGCGCCACTCCTCGCGGCTCGTCAGCTCTGGCCGGAGGCGCGGTTCCGCTGGTTCCACATGGACGCGTACGTGGCCTCGAAGGTCGCGACGGTGCTCGACGACAACGGTGTGCAGGACATCGCTGCTGAGGCTCTCTCGGATCCGCCGAATGGGCCATTCGATCTCGTGGCCCTGCCGTTCCCCTCCCGCAACGAGCGACAGCTGATGTGGGACCTGCTCGAGTCGGCGCACGATGCGCTGGCGATGGGGGGGCGTCTCGTGGCCTCCACCGACGGCGACGGCCGGGCGCTGCGCGACGCGGTGAAGAAGGTCTTCCGCAACGTGACGCCGGCCGGCGCCGGGCGCAAGAAGGGCGCGGCGTTCTACGGCATCCGCAAGCGCGAGGGCGCGGCGCTCTCCGATCGACGGCACGTGGTGCACGCCACGGTGAAGAGCCTGGACGACGACGCGGGGATCCCGCTGCGTCTCGAGACGCGGCCCGGCACGTTCGCGTACCGACGCTTCGACGATGGAACGCGCGCGCTCGCCGAGTGGCTGGAGCCGGACCCGGTCACGACGATCCTCGATCTCGGCGCCGGGTGCGGGGCACTCGGTATCCACGCGGCGTTGCGACACCCGGAGGCGCGCGTCACCCTCGTCGACAGCAACGTTCGCGCGATCGACTGTGCGCGGCGCAACATCGAGCTGAACGAGGTGAGCGGCCGTGTCGAGGCCTTGGTCCGCACGGACCTCGAGGATCTGCCGAGCGGCGTCGACCTGGTGATCGCGAACCCGCCGTACTTCGCGAACCTTCGGATCGCGACGTCCTTCGTGCAGAAGGCGTTCGACGCGCTGCGTCCGGGCGGGCGCCTGGCGATCGTGGTGCGCGCCGGCAAGGCCGCAGAGTTGCACAAAGAGATCATCACCGAGCTGTTCGACGACGGCGAGGCGGAGGAGATCCGCGGCTACGCCGTGCTGTCCACGCGCCGACCGTGATCGAGGCGCTGCTCACTGCCGTTGTACTCTGGGCAGAAGCGCGCGACGACGTCCGCGCCCTCGTTCTCGTCGGTTCGCACGCGCGCGGAAGCGCATCTCCCGAGTCCGACGTCGACCTCGTCGTTGTGGCGCGCGAGCCCGCCGACTACCTCGCTGACACGGAGTGGGTCGGGGAGTTCGGTCAGCCGGCGAGCGTTGATCGTGAGGAGTACGGACTCGTCACCTCGCTCCGCGTGCGCTACGCCGAGGGTCCGGAGGTCGAGTTCGGGCTGACCTCGCTCGTCTGGGCCACGCCACCGCGCGACCCGGACACGCAGCGCGTGCTCGATGCCGGGCATCGCGTGCTCTACGACCCGGACGGGTTGCTCCTTCCCGAGGGCTAGGATGGATGCGATCCATCCACCGAGAGAACGGCTCGCGAGGTCGGCGTCGGTGGAGATCGTTCGGCGTGTCCCGATTGCTGTTCGGGACCGAAGCTTCAGGAGAGTCACTGCATGATCGTGTCCACACTGCTCTTTCGCGTCGGCGTGCAGGCGCTCCACTCGCCTGCGGACGAAACGGTACGCGAGATGGTCGGTGCGCTCGTACAGGCGGGCGTCATCTCTGCGGACGCGCGATGACGCGGTGACCTCAGGCCGGCGACCGGCGTGGACGGGGTCCCGCTGGACGGCACGTGGTGGTCGGTGCAGTTCGGCACCGACGAACTCGCGCCGACCGCGTTCAACTTGCTCGGTGAGTGTCCCGAGGGGACTCCTCCCGGGGAGTGGGAGGGGGCGCCGATGGTGCACGTCGGCGCAGGGGACAGCGTCTGCGAGCGGCCCGGCGCACTCACCGGTGATGGGACCTCCGTTCGGACGATGGCGTTCGTGGAGTTCGAGTTCGAGGAAGGCACCTCCGCCTGGGATGCCGTCAGCGTGCACGACGAGGACCATCCGATCTTCGCGTTGCTGCGCGAAGCGCTCGGTGGGGAGATCGACTGGGCGATGGACGCGGACGGGTAACTACCCGGCCGTCAGCGAGTCGCTCCACCGGCAGCGCTCTCGCCTTCTACGACGCCGCCCCGTTCGCGTTCCGGAGCACTTGAATCGCCCGGGGCATCCGGAGCTCACCGTGCAGAGCGACGTCGATGACGGCGCACTGGAGGACCGCGTGGCTGGACGACTCCATCGTCAGCCCCGGTCCCCACGTGGACTCGAGACTGAAGTGTGGGTAGCCGGTGGTCTCGACGCACCTGATGAGCCCGCTCACCGCTTCGATATCCAGCGGAGGTGACGAGCTCAGGATCGTGCGTAGCGCGCGGAGCTCTCGTTTCTGACTCCTCGCTCCGTGTCGCGTGAGTTCCTTGGCGGGGGGATCCACCGGGCCGCCGGCGAGCGCGACCCACTCGGCCTCTGCGCGGATGAGCTCGACCTGCAGGCGGTGCCACAGGAAGTCCCGCTGCGTGGGGCCGGACGTGAGACCGATGATGTGATCGATCCACTCGCGCGTTGCCCTCAAGCGCTCGACTCCCTCGCGCATCCGTTCGCGCCACCCATCTCGCTCGGCCGCTGCAAGCAGCAGGCCCCATGTGACGTGCGCCGTCGCGACGACGATCGGACGCCAGAAGCGTCTTGAAGGCGCACCGCGGCCTTCCTCCGCGCGCACGGGAGTCACATCGGCTTCTCGAACTCCGAGCCTCTCGATGTGGGCGAGGCTCCTCAAGGCTCCGTCGAGCCACAGATCGGCACGCTCACCGCCGGGATCGTCGAGCTCCGCCGTGACCCAGCGGCCGAGGGACTGATTGACGGTGGATCGGAATCCTCGGTTCTCGCGAGAGTACTGCTCGCACATCACGATGATCTTCTCAACGACGTCGCGTCCGACGCGCGGGTCGAAGCACTCGGCCCAACTCGGGTGCATGCTCACCTCCTCGCCGGTCTCCGGGCTAGGAGAGGTTCGCGTTGAGGAACGCGACGGTTCGGCTCCACGCGTCGGCTGCCGCTTCGGCGTCGTAGACGTCCGGGCGCGAGTCGTTGAAGAACGCGTGGTCGACACCGGCGTAGGTCTTGAAGTCGTGGGACTTCCCGGCGGCGACGAGGCGTTCGGAGAGCCCGGCGACGACCTCCGCGGTCACGAACCCGTCCTTCTCCGCGAACAGGCCGAGAACCGGGCAGTCGAGCTGCGACACGTCGGGCTGGATGTTGGGGTGCACGCCGTAGAAGTCGACGCAGGCGCCAACGGCACCCTCGCTCTCGCAGGCGCCGTAGAGCGCGAGTTGACCGCCGAGGCAGAAGCCCAGTGTGGCGACGCGCGCGCTGCCGCACGCCTCGTGCCCACGCAGGTACTCGATGGCGCCGCGAAGGTCGGCGGCCACCTTCGGAACGTCGAGCGCCATCATGAGCCGCCCGGCCTCGTCGGGGTCTGTTGTGCAGTCGCCGTGATACATGTCCGGCGCCAGCGCCGTGAACCCGGCCTCCGCCAGTCGGTCGCAGACCGCCTTGATGTGGTCCACGAGACCCCACCACTCTTGGAGCACGAGCACGCCGGGGCCACTCCCGGACGCCGGCACGGCGAGGTACCCATCGGTCTGGTGCCCGTTCGTAGCGAAGTTGACCATCGTCATCGCGCGTCCTCCTGACGGGTGCTCATCCTGTGTCGGTCATCCGCCGCCGGCAAGCATCAGGTGCCGGGTCCCGCGCACGTTGCGACCGCGCACGTTGTAGCCGTATTGCTTTCCGAACGTCTCGACCTCGCGCGCACCCGCTCGACCCGGCGCACCGTCGACGTAGATGCGCCGCACGTCGGGTGTCTCCTTGATCACGAGGAGCCAGTGTGCGCGAGCGCCTGCGAGTCGATCGGCCAGCCGCTCGTGGTCCGCGACCGAGAACGCGTTCGGCCCGTACGTGCTGAAGTCGCTGAGGTAGGGCGGGTCCACGAACACGAAGTCGCGCTCGTCGAGTGTGACCGGCAGCGCGTCGAGGAAATCCGCGAAGTCGCCGCACGAGAACGTCGCGCGGGACAGCGCGTCTGCCACGGTCGACGATCGCAGCTGCTCGACCCGTCGCGCGATCGACTTGCGGTTGTAGCTGCGGCCGCCGTAGGGGATGTTGAAGCGGCCCTCCGCGTTGGTGCGGAACATCGACCCGTAGCAGGTCTCGCGCACGAACAGGAAGTCGGCCGTCGCCTGCGGACCCTCGGCGCCGTGCTCGCGCTCTCGCACGAGCGTGTAGTACGCGGCGCGCACGGCCGTCTCTCCGTGCTCCGCGCACTGGGCGTCGTCGAAGGTGACGTCGTGCTTCGTCTCCAGCCGCGCGACGCGGAGCGCCTTGTTCGCGAGCGACCGGGCGAGGAACGGTTCCAGCGCAGTGCCCCCGGCGTGCTCCCGCGCCAGTGCGATGGCGTCGGGGCGTTCGCCGGCGCGCGCGGTCGTCACCAGCTCCAGGAAGCCGTCTTCGGTGGACGTCGCGAGGGGTCCGAGGGCGTCCCAGTCGTGCGCAGTTCGATCCAGCGCCGCGAAGAGCGCCGCGTCCTGTGCTTGAACCCCGCGGTGCAGATCCACGAGACGCGGGTGCCGGTCGTTCAGGAACGCGTTTCCAGAGAACGGCGTCAGCGCGAACGGGGCGAGGCCGCCCATGAACGGATCGACGACGTGGCGGATCTCAGCAGGCAGGTGCGGCTGGATGCGCGCCCACTCGCGGGACTTGCCCCCGGGCCACTTCAGGAGTGGCCGGAAGCCCGTGTCCCAGGCTGTCGCGCTCACCGGATCAGCGCGATCTTCACGACGGCCAAGAGCGAGATCGCGACGACGTCCACCGCCGTCGTGATGAACGGCGCCGATGCGACCGCGGGATCCTTGCCGAGCTTGTGGAGGGCCAACGGCACCAGCGTCCCTGTCGCCGACGCGAACGCGATCGTCAGCGTCATGGCGATCGCCGGGACGCACATCGCGGTCACAGGGTCCATGCCGGACGGGATGCCCTCACCGCTCAGCCAGGCGATCAGGTGCAGGAGCGGGTAGAGGAGTGCGCCGAAGCAGATGGCGAACACCGAGCCAGCCGCCACCTCCTTGCCGATGACGCGACCGATGCTTGCGTAGTCGATCTCGCCGATCGCGAGTCCGCGAACCGTCACGGTTGCCGCCTGCGTCCCGACGTTGCCCGCCATGCCCATGATGATCGGTATCGCCGCTGCGAGGATCGGTAGGTCCGCGATCAGGTCATCCTCGAGCGCCAGGATCAGTCCGACGATCAGCAGGCCGCCCCCGAATGTGCCCAGCAGCCAGGGGAAGCGCGCGCGGAACGTGCGGACGAACGATCGGCTGTAGACGTCCTCCGGCGCGGTGCCCGCCATGCGCGCGACGTCCTCGGTCGCCTCCTCCTCGATGACGTCGAGGATGTCGTCGACCATGATCCGGCCGAGGAGCGCGCCCGCGTCGTCGATGACGGCGACGCTCGTCACGTCGTAGTCCTGGACGATGTCGGCGATCTGCTCCTGGTCCATGTCGACCGGCACGGTCTGCACGTCGCGCACGAGGATGTCCCGGACCGGGATGTCATTGGCTGTCGTCAGGAGCTGGCGGCTGCGCACGCGGCCGCGAATCCGCCGCGCGTCATCCACGACGTAGATGTCGTTCAGCGCGCCCATCTCGCGGCGGTACTCGTCGCGCACGGTCTCGGTCGCCTCGTTGACCGTCACGTCCTCATGCACCGAGATGAGCTCGGTCTGCATCAAGCCGCCGGCGGTCTCGGGGTCGTAGCGGTGCAGGCGTCGGATCTCGGCCCGCTGCTCGGGGTCGATCTCCTGGAGCACCCGCTCCTGTCGCTCCTCGGGCAGGTCCTGGATGAGGTCGACGGCGTCGTCGGTCCGCATGACCTCGGCCACGTCGGCGATCTCGGCGTCGGGCATCTCCTCGAGGACATCCTCGAGCACGTCCTCGTCCTCGAACTCGCGGAGAACCTGAGCTCGTTTGCGCAGGCCGAGCGCGTCGAGAGCCTTCTCACGGAGCGCCTCCGGGGCGTCCTCGAGGAGATCGGCGACCTCTTGCGTGTCGAAGCTGGCGAGCACCAGCACGATCTCCTCGTCACTGCCCGTCTCGAGCAGCTTCAGGAGCGAGTCGTCGGGTTCGAGGAGGGGGGCCATGAGGGAGGGCAGAGTCTACCCCCGGAGCGTGGGCGTCCGGTGTGACCCCCGTGAGCGCGCTCGATCGCTTTCTTCGCTCAGATCGAGGCCGGGCGAACGTGTACAAGGGATCGCGGTCACGCAACCGCAGGAGAGCGTCCATGATCGGTCCGGCAGAGGAGAGGACGCCCCGCGAGGGCAGCGTCGTTCCGACGACCTTCCCGCGCAGTCGCAAGGTGTACGTCGAGGGGAGCCGTCCGGATCTCCGGGTGCCCTTCCGCGAGATCTCGCTCGACGTGACGGTCAACCCGATGACGGGCAATGAGCGGGCGAACCCGCCGGTACGCGTCTACGACCCGAGCGGGCCGTACACGGACCCCGAGTCCGACATCGACGTCCACCGCGGCCTCGAGCCCGTGCGTGCCGCCTGGATCGCCGAGCGTGACGACACCGAGGAGCTGACCGGCTCGTCGTCGAACTACGCCCAAGTCCGCGAGGCCGACGAGGCGCTCGATCGCCTGCGCTTCACCCGGACGCAGCGCCCGCGGCGAGCCAAGGCGGGCGGCAACATCTCGCAGATGCACTACGCCCGCCAGGGCATCATCACGCCCGAGATGGAGTTCGTGGCCATCCGCGAGAACCTGCGCCGCCAGCAGGCGAGCGAGTATCTCGCGCAGCATCCGGGCGATGGCCTCGGCGCGTCGATCCCGGACGAAGTCACACCGGAGTTCGTTCGCGACGAGGTCGCTCGCGGCCGCGCGATCATCCCCAACAACGTGAACCACCCGGAGTCGGAGCCGATGATCATCGGCCGCAACTTCCTGGTGAAGATCAACGCCAACATCGGCAACAGCGCCGTGACCTCCACCATCGAGGAGGAGGTCGAGAAGATGGTCCACTCGATCCGCTGGGGAGCGGACACGGTGATGGACCTCTCGACGGGCGCGAACATCCACGAGACGCGCGAGTGGATCCTGCGTAACTCGCCGGTACCCATCGGCACCGTGCCGATCTACCAGGCGCTCGAGAAGGTCGACGGCAAGGCCGAGGACCTGACGTGGGAGATCTTCCGCGACACGCTGATCGAGCAGGCCGAGCAGGGCGTCGACTACTTCACGATCCACGCCGGCGTGCTGCTGCGCTACGTGCCGCTGACCGCCAAGCGCGTGACCGGCATCGTCTCGCGCGGCGGGTCGATCCTCGCGAAGTGGTGTCTCTCGCACCACCAGGAGAACTTCCTCTACACGCACTTCGAGGACATCTGCGAGATCATGAAGGCGTACGACGTCGCCTTCTCCCTCGGAGACGGACTGCGACCGGGGTGCATCGCCGACGCGAACGACGAGGCGCAGTTCGGCGAGTTGGAGACGCTCGGTGAGCTGACCGAGATCGCCTGGAAGCACGATGTCCAGGTCATGATCGAGGGGCCCGGCCACGTCCCCATGCAGCTCATCAAGGAGAACATGGAGAAGCAGCTCGAGGTCTGCAAGGAGGCGCCCTTCTACACACTGGGTCCTCTGACGACGGACATCGCGCCCGGCTTCGACCACATCACGAGCGCCATCGGCGCGGCGATGATCGGCTGGTTCGGCACGGCGATGCTCTGCTACGTCACGCCGAAGGAGCACCTCGGACTCCCGAACCGCGACGACGTCCGGCAGGGCGTGATCGCGTACAAGATCGCCGCGCACGCAGCCGATCTCGCGAAGGGCCATCCGGGCGCGCAGGCCTGGGACAACGCGCTCTCGATCGCGCGCTTCGAGTTCCGGTGGGAGGACCAGTTCGCCCTGGCGCTCGACCCGCTCACGGCCCGCGAGTATCACGACGAGACGCTGCCTGCCGAGGGCGCCAAGGTGGCGCACTTCTGCAGCATGTGTGGCCCGCACTTCTGCTCGATGAAGATCACGCAGGACGTGCGCGACTACGCGGCGCAGATGGGCTTGGATGCCGAGCGCGAGGCGCTGCAGGCGGGCCTGACCGAGATGAGTGAGCAGTTCCGCGCGAAGGGTGGAGAGATCTACCACGCTGAGGGTGAGACCGCCGATACCGCCTCCGCGTAGTCCCGATGCCTCGACCGGACCGCGGTGGGGGCTGGGGCTCATCGTCTTCGTCGTCGCCGTGGCGCCGTTCCTGCCCGCGGTGCGCGGCACGTTCCTGCACTGGGACGATCATCTGCTCCTCGTCGACAACCCGCTCTGGCGGGGAGACGGTGCGCTCGACTGGATGCTGGCCGAGTCGTTCGGCGGACCGTTCGGCCCGTACCAGCCGCTGACGTGGCTCTCGTACGCGTTGGATCACGCACTGTTCGGGCTCGACCCGTTCTGGTTCCACGCGACGGGGATCCTGCTGCACGGTCTGGCCGCGGTGGCGCTGTTCTCGTTGGCGCGGGCACTCCTGCCGCTCGTGATCACGGAGGGACGCTGGCGTCCCGGACCGACGGCGGGCGCTGCTGCGGCCACGGCGCTCCTGTGGGCGGTGCACCCGCTGCGCGTCGAGGCCGTGGCGTGGGTGACGGCGCGTCGAGACGTCCTGAGCACGCTCTTCGCGTTGCTCGCGGTCCGCCTGTGGCTGGTGCACACCGCGAAACACAGCGCGCCGGGGCGGTGGGGCGCGAGCGGCGCGTACTGGTGCGCGCTTGCGTTGTTCGCGCTCGCGGCCCTGTCGAAGTCCGCCGTGATGGGGCTGCCGCTGGTCCTCCTGCTCCTGGACGTCTGGCCACTCGGGCGGACCGGTCGCAGCGCGCTCATCATCGAGAAGCTCCCGTTCGCTGCGGTCGCCGGCGCGGTGGCATGGATGGCGTGGATCGGGCAGACGGCGACCGGAGCGGTCGTCACGTCTGGCGAGATCAGCGTGCCGGCGCGCGTGATGTTCGGGCTCCACTCCGCGGGAGCGTACGTGGTCCGGACGTTCTGGCCCGTCGACTTCTGCGCCCACTACGCGCGGCCGCTGGATCTCGCCGAGCCCGGCGCCGCCGTGCTCACTCTCGCCACCGTGGGCATCGCCATCACGACCGCCGCGGTGGGGCGCGCCCGTCTCTCTCCCGGTTCCGCCTTCGCGTGGCTGGCGTTCCTCGTCCTGCTCGCGCCGATGTCGGGGATGATCCCGATCGGGTCGCACCTCACGGCCGACCGCTACACGTATCTCGCGACGATCCCTCTCGTCTTGGCCGTCGTCGGCGTGTTCTCGCGCCCGGCGCTGATGGGGAAGTCGACCTCCCGGCGCGGGCCGGTCGTCGCGATCGCACTCATCGTGGTTCTTGGGGTGTCGTCTGCGCGACTCGTCTCGAGCTGGCGCTCTGATCTCGCGCTCTGGACGCGCGTGGCGGAGACCACTCCGGAGAGCTGGATGGCACAGTCGCAGCTCGCGCAGGACGCCCAGCGGCGCGGCGATCTCCACGCCGCGTCCGCGTACGCCCGCGCCGCGGTCGCGCTACGTCCGACTGCCGACGGCTACGCGCGCGCCGCGTGGATCGAGATCCAGCGGAACGACGACGCCGCCGCAGCCGAGCTCGTTCGGCAGGGGCTTGCCGCCAACGCCGACGACGCCTGGATCCTCGTGCAGGCCGGCATCCTGGCGGGTCGCCGCAACGACCTCGAGCAGGCCGAACGACGCTTCCGGCGCGCGCTGGAACTCGACTGGAATCACCCGCAGGCGAACTTCAATCTCGCGCAGGTGCTCGTGGCGACCGGGCGGCCGGACGAGGCCGAGGTTCGCTACCGCATGACGCTGGACGCGAGCCCGGGGCACGTCAAGGCACTGCTCGCCCTCGCCGGACGGCTGCGCGATCGGGGTGACGCCGCCGGTGCGCGAGAACTCATCGATCGGGTGCTGACGCTCGACCCGGGCAACACCGCGGCGAGTGGCTGGCGGTAGGTTCTCACTCCTCGGCGGAGCGTGCCCTCGCCGCCGCAGCGGCGCACTCGCGGTAGTGACGCAGAGTCGACGCCAGGCCCGGCTCCGAGGGTTCGAGATCGACGGCCTTCTTCTGCATGGCCACGGCTTCGTCGAACTGCCCGATCTGGTAGAGGGCGCGCGCGTAGGTGTCGAGGATCGACGCGTCCTGCTCGTTCGTCAGTTCGACGGCGCGCTTCGCGGCAGCCAGCCCCGTCTCGATGTCGCGGTACGCCAGATTGGTGTGCGAAACGAGTGGCCACGCGATCGCATTCAGCGCGTCCGCGTCATCCTGCACCCGCGCGACGTGCTTGCGGACGAACTCGCGGTACCCCGAGGCGTCGTCTGCTGCGTCCAACACCTGCAGCGTGAGCACGATCGCCCGAATGTCGGTCGGGATCGCGGTGAGAAGCTCGGAGGCGGCCTTGAAGATCCTGTCGGTGTCTTCGGTCGCCATCGCCGCGTCGAGCGCCGCCCCCAGCCTGGAGCGCTGCTTCTCGGCCTCGACGTCCCACGTCCCATCGAGCACTCTCTCGATCACGCGCTCCATGCCATCCATCGGGTGGCCCTGCCACGCGACGATGCCCGACTTGTCGACGACGAACGCGTAGGGGATGCCGTCGAAGCCGTCCGTGTACGCGCTCATCTTCCCGCCGGTGTCGATCGCCACGGAGTAGTCGAACTTCACCTTGTCCATGAAGCCGAGCACTGTGCCCTTGCCCTCGTCGCTGATGCCGACGATCTGCACGCCGCGGTCGGCGAACTTCGTCTGGAGCGCGCTGAGGTGGGGGATCGACTCGCGGCACGGCGGGCACCACGTCGCCCAGAACTCCACCACGACGATGTTCTTGCCGTTCGCGGCGGCGAGCGTGACCGCCTCACCCTTGACCCACTCGTCGACGGCAATCTCGGGTGCCTTATCTCCGACGTCCACCGCGAACGCGGGAGCGGCGGCGAGAGCCAGAACGGAAGCGGCAAGAGCGAGACGCATGGGACGGTCCTCCGACCGAGCAGCATACGTGCTCAGCGGGCGGGGAGGGCCACGAGCTCCGCGGCCAGGGCGCGTAGGCGGCGCGCGGTCGGCGAGTCGGCGTCCGACCAACGGTCCTCGAACTCCCGCGCGAGCGACCAGACGATGATGCGACTGCCGGTGTTGACCAGGCTGTTCGATGCTCGCAGCGTGTCGCCGTCGAGGGCCTCTTCGTAGCGTCGGAGCGAGGTCTCCCACGCGGCCCCCGCTTCCCTCGCCTCGCCGCGCAGCCCCGCAAAGACGATGCGCCACTCCGCTGGCGTGACCACTCGATCGCGCTGCGCGAGATCCGGTCGCCGCGCGAGCACGAGGCGCGTCGCCGCGGGCGGGAGGCCCTCCTCCCAGTACGTGTTGCTGCGGAGCGCCGTCGCGTGGGTCCAGATCGACGCGGCCATGGCGAGCTCGGCCGGAGACTCGTCCGAGTCGGATGCACGGGCCCAATCGAGATGGCGCTGACCGACGTACCAGCCGCCGCTGTCCCGTCGCGCGCAGTGGTCGAGGAGATCGGATCCCCCGTACCAGCCCCCACCGCCGGAGCAGAGCATGATGAGCCCGCGGTCGCTCTCGTAGTAGCGACGAAGTCGCTCGTCGTTCAAGACGTGGATGTTCGGTCCGCCGGCAAACGTCGCGAGCTCCGGGAGCCTCCGCGCCGCCGGATGGCGGAGGATCTTCATCGCGAGCACGGACTCGATCAGCGCGTCGCCGGCGCCGTCGAGGTCGTGGGCCTCGCGATGTGCCGAAGAGAGGGCGTGCAGGTAGGCGCCGAGCTGCCGCGGCGCGTGTTCCCGTGCATGAGAGACCGCGCCCTCGAGCACCTTCACGACTCCGTCGCTACCCCAGCCCTCGGCGACGTAGTAGCCGGCCCAGTAGCCGTCCCAGCCAGCAGTAGCGTCGATCAGGCGCCGGGTTGCGACCTTGATCGAACCGTTGAAGTGCTGGCGACACGACGCGGCGTGTTCGCCCGGGAGCTCCAACGCAGCTTCGACCGGCGCGGTGACCTCCAGCGATGCCTCCGACGGCGCAGCCACGGGCACGGATGTCTGCGACGGCGCTGGCACTCGACGCCGCCGGACGGGACGGTTGCGCTCCGTTGCTGCGGCCGCCGCGGGCGGTCGCGGCCGGGTGTCGCGCCCCGCATGCGCGTCGCAGGCCGCGACGAGACCGGCGGCGAGAACCGCCAGTGCCGCGACGACCGTCCGTCGAGTCTCAGAGTTCACGAGCTCCGCGCCTCCGTACAGGAGATAGGAACGCGCGCGACCTCCGGTCAGTTACACGTCGAAGGTCACGCCCTGTGCCAGCGGAAGGTCGTCGCCCCAGTTCAGCGTGCACGTCTGGCGACGCATGTAGGCCTTCCAGGCGTCGCTGCCGGCCTCGCGGCCGCCGCCGGTCTCCTTCTCGCCGCCGAACGCTCCGCCGATCTCGGCACCAGAGGTGCCGATGTTGACGTTCGCGATACCGCAGTCGGAACCGGCGTGCGAGAGGAAGCGCTCGGCCGCGCGCATGCTGTCGGTGAAGACGGCGCTCGAGAGGCCCTGCGGCACGTCGTTGTTCACGCGGATGGCGTGGTCGAGGTCGTCGACCTCCATCACGTAGAGGATCGGCGCGAACGTCTCGTCCTTCGCGAACGCGAAGTCCGGCGGGACGCGCGCGATGGTCGGTTCGACGTAGTGACCCGGACGATCCACGGCGCTGCCGCCGCAGAGGATCTCGCCGCCGTCGGCGCGGATGCGGGCGACCGCATCGGTGAACATCGTCACGGCGTCGCCGTCGATGAGCGGACCGCAGAGCACGCCGTCCTCGAGCGGATGGCCGATGCGGATCGACGAGTACGACTTGACGAGGCGCTCGGTGAGTTCCGCAGCGACACCCTTCTGCACGAGCAGGCGACGCGTCGACGTGCAACGCTGACCGGCGGTGCCGACGGCGCCGAATGCCGTTGCGACGAGAGCCAGGTCGAGGTTGGCGTCATCGAGCACGATGATCGCGTTGTTCCCGCCGAGCTCGAGCAGCGAGCGGCCCAGTCGCGCGGCGACACGCGGGCCGACGATCTTGCCCATCCGGCACGAGCCGGTGGCGGACACGAGCGGCAAGCGGCGGTCGTCGAGCATGGGCTCGCCCACCTCGTCGACGTCGCCGATCACGCAGTTCAGCACGCCACGCCATCCCGTGCGCTCGAGCACCGGATCGATGATGTGGCAGACCGCGAGTGCGCTGAGCGGCGTCTTCTCGGACGGCTTCCAGAGTGCCACGTCACCGCAGACCATCGCGATGAACGCGTTCCACGCCCAGACGGCGACGGGGAAGTTGAACGCGCTGATCACGCCGACCGTGCCCAGCGGATGCCACTGCTCGTACATGCGGTGCTGTGGGCGCTCGCTGTGCATCGTCAGGCCGTAGAGCTGACGGGAGAGGCCGACGCCGAAGTCGGCGATGTCGATCATCTCCTGAACCTCGCCGAGGCCCTCCGAGAGCACCTTGCCCATCTCGAGCGAGACGAGCGCGCCGAGGTCGTCCTTCGACGCGCGGAGCGCTTCGGCGATCTGACGCAGCACTTCGCCGCGTTGGGGCGCGGGCAGCATGCGCCAGCGGTCGAACGTCTCGAGGCCGGTGCGGACCGAGCGTTCGTAGTCGTCCCGCGTGGCCTGGGCCACGCTCGCCAATCGCGCGCCGTCGGCGGGGGAGTGGGAGACGAGCTCGCCACCATCGCCGTGCGTGAACGCGCCGTCGTAGGCGCCCGCGTTGGTGGATTCTGAGTCGATGCCAAGGCGGCGCAGCAGCGCCGGAACGTCAATGGGGGACGCCATGGGAAGCCCTCTTCGGCGGCGGTCGCCGCGCTACTTCAAGCCGTAGGAGTTGAGCTTGTTGTAGAGGGTCTGGCGGTGGATGCCGAGTTCGCGGGCGGCAGCGGCGATGTTGCCATCGTTGAGTTCGAGGACCGCCCCGATCAGCGTCTTCTCGAGTGTCGCGATCTTGCGGTCGGGCAGCGCGTGGATGAGTGACTCCGCGGTGGCTGCGACCGTCGCCGCGCTCGCTGCTGAGTGACGCGTCAGATGCAGATGCGCGGGCTGGATCTCGCCGCCGGGGCAGAGCAGAACAGCGCGCTCCATCGTGTTGCAGAGCTCGCGCACGTTGCCCGGCCACGGAAACGCCAGCAGCATCTGCACGGCACCCGGGCTGAGGCCGTCGATGTGCTTGGCCTGGTTCAGCGCGTAGTGCCGCAGGTAGTGCTCGGCGAGGAGCAGGACGTCGTCGCCCCGGTCGCGGAGCGGCGGCATCTCCACGTGAGCGACGTCGAGGCGATAGCAGAGGTCCTCGCGGAAGCGGCCCTCGGCCACCTCGGTCTTCAAATCGCGGTTGGTGCTCGCCACCACGCGGATGTCGATCGGGTGATCGGAGACGCCACCGACGCGACGCACACGGCGCTCCTGGAGCACGCGAAGCAGCTTGGCCTGCAGCGAGAGATCGAGCTCGCCGATCTCGTCGAGGAACAGCGTGCCGCCATCGGCCGCCTCGAAGAGCCCCTCCTTGCCGCCCTCGCGTCCGCCGGTAAACGCGCCCGGCTCGTAGCCGAACAGCTCGCTCTCGAGCAGCGACTCGGTGATCGCGGCGCAGTTGACGGGGATGAACGGGCCGTCGGCGCGGGAGCTGGCGTCGTGCACGGCGCGCGCCGCGAGCTCCTTGCCGGTGCCGCTCTCACCCGTGAGGAGCACCGTGATGTCGCGGGACTGGGCGTACTGCCCGAGCTCGTCGAGCACGCTGCGGATCGCCGGCGAGCGGCCGAGGATGCCGTCCGTGCCCTTCAGGTCGGCGACCTCGCGACGCAGGCGCTCGATCTGTCGGCGGAGGGCCCGGCCGGCGATCGCCTTGTCGATCACGGCGCTCAGCTTGGCGATGCGGATCGGCTTCTCGACGAAGTCGACGGCGCCGCGCTGGATGGCCTTGACGGCCTCTCCGACGGTGCCGTAGCCCGACAGGATCACGAACGCGACGCTCGGGTCCTTCTGGCGGAGCGTCTCGAGTAGCTCGAGGCCGTCGCCGTCGGGGAGCTGGATGTCCAGGACGGCCACATCCGGCGATCCACACTCGAAATGACGGATCGCCTCGGCGAGCGAGTTGGCCGTGTCGACGTCATGGCCCGTCGACTCCAGACCGGCTGCCACGACGTTCGCGAACTCGCGATCGTCATCCACGAGCAGAACACTGCCTCGGGCCATGTTCCCTCATCGGGATGCGGGGCCGCTCCGCTGGACCCCCCGCTGGACCGCGCGTGAGCCCCACACCCTCCCGGTGATGTCGCGACGGCGGCGCGGCGGCGGTATCGTCACCGGTTTCGCCACGGCCCTGCGGGTCAAGTGCGACCTGAGTCCCACGCCTTCGCTGTCTCTGCATCGCGTCGGCATGACCGTGCCCGCATGACCGTGCCCGCCCAGTGCGGACTTCGATCCACGAGAGGTTTTCGATGGTCCAGAGCACTCCCTCCACTCCCCGCCACGCCGTGGCTGTCATCGGAGGCGCCTGCGCCGGCGCCGAGGCTGCCGAGATCCTCGCCAAGGCGGGCGTGACGGCGGTCGTCTTCGACCAGAACGCGCGCCCGTTCGGCAAGATCGAGGACGGCCTCCCGCGCTGGCATGCGCGCCAGCGTTCGCAGGAGTACGTGCGCATCGGCGGGAAGCTCTCGAGCGACGGCGTGATGTTCGTGCCGAACACGACGATCGGGAAGGACGTAACCTTCGAGGACCTGCGCGAGTGGGGCTTCAGCGCCATCGTCCTGGCGTGCGGCGCGTGGCGTGATCGCGCCCTCCAGGCCGATGGCGCAGCGGAGGCCGTCGGCAAGGGCCTCGTCTATCAGAACCCGTTCATCTACTGGTTCAACCACCACGAGGAGCAGAGCTTCGGCGGCGAGCCGTTGAACCCGGTGGACGGCGCGCTGATCGTCGGTGGCGGACTGGCCTCGATCGACGTCGTGAAGGCCGTGATGCTCGAGACCGTCGCCGCCAAACTGCGCGAGCGCGGCCACGAGATCGATGTCGTGCACATGGAGCACAAGGGGATCGCCAGGATCCTCGACGGCCTGGGCCTGACGCTCGCCGACCTGGGCCTGAAGGGCTGCACGCTGCTCTACCGCCGCTCGGCCCGCGACATGCCGCTGGCGCAGTTCAAGCCGGGCGCCGACGACGTGTCGAAGGAGAAGACGCGCGCCGTCCGCGAGAAGCTGATGAACCTCACGATGGCGAAGTTCCTCTGTAGCTTCAGCCAGAACACGCTGCCCAAGCGGATCGTCTGCGACGACGACGGCAACGTGACCGGTCTCGAGGTCATCAAGACGCGCATCGAGGGCCGCAAGGTCATCGAGCTCGAGGGCACCGAGGAGGTGCTTCCGACGACGCAGATCTTCTCGTCGATCGGCTCCGTTCCGGAGCTCATCGGCGGGCTGCCGACCGACGGCGACTTCTACGACTACGACGACTGGAGTCTTGGTCGCGTGAAGGACATGCCCGAGGTGTTCGGCGTCGGCAACGTCGTCACGGGCCAGGGCAATATCTCGATCAGCCGCAAACATGCGAGGAAGGTCACGGACGTGGTCATCCACGAGTACCTCGGCCTCGCCGACGAGCCGCTCGATCGCCCCGAGGGCGTGATGGGGGCCGCCGAGTCCGCGGGCGCCGAGGTGGCCGAGGCCGTGCAGGGACACATCGCCGGCATGGATCCGCTGAGCGTCGATGCGCTAGCGGCGCTGGTTGCGAAGACCGAGGCGCGTCAGGGCGAGGTCGGCTACGAGGGCGACTTCGCGGCGTGGATCGAGAAGGTGACTCCCGCCGACCGCGTGTGAGTTCACGCCGATTGCGGGCGGCTCGTTGGTGGGCGTGCTCGGGGGCATGCGGCAATCGGCGCGCCCTCACTTGTTGCTGGTCGGCTCCGCGGGTGCGAGGGCTCTCACTCGAGAGCCACCCCGTCGCCCGCACCCTTGCGTGGCCTCCATCCCCCGCGTCACGGATCTTGCGCTGACGCGCAACCTCCCCGCCCCGGGGTGGGGGGGCACGCCGATGGCTGGCGGTGGGTTGGTGGGCGCGCTGAGGGCATGCGGCAATCGGCGCGCCCTGTGTTGTTGGCTGGTGTGTGCTCGGTCTCATCACCTCGCTCTCGAGTGCGACCGGCGCCGGTCGAGGACCTCCGCGCACACATTCCCCGCGTCACGGCGCCTGCGCTGACGCGCAACCGCCCCGCCCCGAGTGGGGATCTGGATCGACCTCGGGATCTCCAACCCCACGCGATCGCTGTGTCAACGGCGCCGTAGGGGCGGACCCCCTGGTCCGCCCGCCCGAGCCGCGGGACTCGGTCGATCCCGGTGGATGGCGCGCCGCGGGCGACGCGGGCTGCGCGCACGGCGACCGGTGGAACGCGTTCACGGCCCGGACATCGCGCATCGGCGGTGGGGCGTCACGGCGTTGTCCGATGGCCGTCTGTGTCGCCGCGATCGTCCGCCGAGCGCCATCGGACCCGACTGGACCGAGCGCAACCCGGCGGGGGGGGGGGCGGACCAGGGAGTGCGCCCCTAGGAGGTTGGTCGTGGATCCGACCCGCGGGCACTCCCGCGCTTCGCGAGGTCGTCGCCGCCGCGTGCCAGGGCGACGCCGCCGACCACGAGGGCGAGCGAGAAAGAGAGAAGCGCGAGCATCGCCGGGATGGTCACAGCGGTCGGAGCTTCGTGGGCCACGATCTGCGGCACGCCGAACGCCAGAAGCACGGCGCTGCCGAGTACGAGGAACACGCCGGCGAGGTGGAGGATGACGCCGCTCGCCGTGGCCGTCGATGCGCTGACAGTTTCGGTTGCTGGCTTCCGGGGCGCCTGCGAGGGAAACGAGGTCACGGCGTCAGCGTAGCCGATCGAGGGGTCCGCTGCCGATGGATGGCGTCCAACCCCCGACATCCCGGGTCGCGGAGGGGCCGCCCCGCGCGTCGACCGATGGCCGTCCGCATCACGATGGTGGTCCGCCGAGCGCCATCGGATCCCACACCGCCGCTCCACCCCAGCGGGCGGGGCGGATCAGGAGATCCGCCCGTACGGCGGCACTCCCGTGGTGGACCCCGGTGCTTGGCAGAGACGATCAAGGCTGCGGAGGATCCGAGCCCCGCCATGGAGCGCAGACGCGGAAGAACGGACACGACGAGTCACCCGTCGCGCAGCACAATGTCTGGATGCAGATCGCACGGCGCATCGCCACGGGAGTGCACGCCGCGGCGCGGCTCTGTGAACTCTCCCCGTCGGCCCTCCGGTGGGAGCTCGAGGCGCCTCCGACGCGTGATCTGGTTCGCGCTGTCGTCGAGGGCGACGACGTCGGGACCGACTCGGTCGCAGACCGTCTGTGGGAGTTGCTGACGACCGAGCCGCGGCGTGCGATGGACCGAGTTCAGGCTGCGCGCAGAACGTTGCTGGAGAGCGACGGGCCGGATCTCGGACAGAGCGCCTCGGTTGCGCTCGGGGCGCTCGGCGTGCACGCGTGCGGGGCGTCGTTCTTCGACGGAGCGTCGGCGCATGCGTCGAACGAGTTCTTCGACCTCTACGACACTCCGCCGCCGGCGACGTGGTTGGAGGTGCTCCCGTCCGACTCCGCGCGGGCCGGCTTTGGAATTCCGGACGGATCGCTCCTCGTGTTCTGGGTGCCCGAGCGGCTGCGTGCCCCGGTGCACGAAGCCATCCACGTGAATCCCGTGGAGGCACTCGCGTGGCTCGCCGACATCGCGCCGGACCTCGACGCGGCGATCGCGCGGCACAGGCAAGCGACCGAGGAGTCGGACTGACTCTCCGGGCGGGGCGGATCAGGACATCCGCCCGTACGCGGGGTCGTCAGCGCAGCGCGCTTGGTTGGAGGTGGGGAGACGGGTCCGGATCCCCACCCGAGGCGCGCGGGTTGCGCCCAAGCGCAAGCAGCGTGACGCGGGGCCTGTGTGCGCGGGGGTCCTCGACCGGCGCCGGTGGCTCTCGTCAGACGCGTGACGAGACCGAGCACACACCAGACAACAACGGCCGGAGAGCGTGGCGCTGCGGTTGCGCGTCAGCGCAAGCGCCGTGACACGCACGAAGGCGCGGCGATTGCCACAGCGTCGACGTGCGTCCACCAACGACGGGCGACGCAATCGACGTGACCCCGGGGCGCGCTGGTTGCGCTCGAGCGCAAGCAGCGTGACGCGGGAGATGAGGCCACGCAAGGGTGCGGGCGACACGGCGGCTCTTGAGTGAGAGCCCTCGCGCCCGCGGAGCCGACCAGAAAACACACGAGGGCGCGGAGATTGCCACCCGTTCCACGCGCGTCCACCGACGACGCGCTTCGCAATCTGCGTGCTACGAGTTCTTGTCGGCCGCCTCGTCCAACCGTTCGCGGGCCTCTTCCACGTCGGCTTCCGCCTGACGGCTGCCTTCACGCTGGAGCTGCTCCAGGGCGGTGATCAGGCCGATGATGCGCTTGCGCTCGTCGGTGAGGTCGCTGATCTCGGCGTGAAGCTCGATCTCGCGATTCTTCAGGTCGGCGATCTCGCCGTTGATCGACGAGCAACCGGTGAGGAGAGCCGACCCGATGAGGGCCAACCCGAGAACGACTGCGGTGTGGAGGATGTTGTTGGTCATTGGGCTGCGAGGACCTCGTCGAAGCAGCGCTGGGCTTGGGGCCGCAGCGCGGACGGCACCTGACTGACATTTGGCAGGACCTTCAGCCGGTGAAGGTGGAAGGACCTGTCGTCTCGGACCGTATCGGTAATCGCGAGCTGGAAGATGAGCACGGCGCAGTACACCTGCGAGATGTTGGAGCAGCTTCCGTTGCCCAGACACACCGGCGCGTTGCCGGCGAGCCCGTCGAACGTGAGCGTGAGTCCCTGCGGCACCAGGCTCCCCGCGACGTACTGCATGCGGTAGTCCTGGGACTCGGCGTTGCAGCGTCCGCCGACGAAGTTCCACGTTGCCGCGTAGGTCGTGCCGGTCGTCAGGTTCGGGAGCAGCTCCGGCTGGGAGTCGGCGAGGCGGAAGAACTTCACCTTCAGCCGATCAGACTTGCCGGGCAGGTCGTGGACGGCTGCGCCGTTGCGCAGCGTGTTCGCGTCGGCGTCATCGAAGTCGAGGCTGTTGCGCTCGGTCCACAGCTTGCCGGAGGTGGCCGGGGCAGCCATCGGACCGAGGCCGTTCGTGGCGAGGCCCATCGCGCGCCCGATGTGGTGGCCGACGATGGCGGCGATCTCGCGCGACGCGCGCTCCAGCTGGTCGACGATTTCCTGGTACCGGGCCATCTGCACGGTGTTCGAGGAGTTGAAACTGCCAGCGAGGTACTTCCCGTCCGAGCCGTCGAGAGGCCGGTTCAGCAGCGGCGACATCGCGGTGCGGAAACTCGCAGACGACACGTCCGGATCCAGCGCCCGCGTCCGCGCGCCGAGGCCCGTGCGCGTGACGCCGTCGGCCGCGAACACGCTCAGGTCCTCGCGCTGCGCGTTGCCGACGTCGATCGGGGCGAAGCCCCACAGCACCGACTCGATCTCGTCGCGCGGGTCGCCCTCGACCCACGCGCCGCCGACCTCGATGCGGTTGAAGTCGTCGCCCGCGTCGCCGGCGACGTCCGGGAGATCGTCGATCACGAAACTGAGGGGAATGGCGGCGCCGCTCTTGATGGTGCCGTTCGTCTCGTTGACGCGGAACAGGTCGCGCACGTAGGCCAACACGTAGGCCTCGACTCCCACCCTGGTTGCGCGCCGGATCGAGACGTCCGACGAGCCGAGCCCCATCCGATTGAGGTCGTTCTGGAAGTCGTCGTTGAACGCGAGGACCCAGACCTCTGTGCCGTCCTCGACCCCGTCCGGGAGCCGCACCGAGCCGGACGAAACCGAGTTGAACGACTTCTTCTGATCGTTGAGCGGACTGGTCTTGTCGAGCGTGGTCGCGTCGACCGGATCGCCGTAGATCGGGACGTTCCAGACCGATACCTTCCAACTGCCGACCGAGTTCTCGCCATCGCGTTCGACCGTGTGGAGATCCAGTGAGACGGTTGCCTCAGTGGAGGAGAGCACGTCGACGCCCGTTCCGATGATGTCCAGCCGCCCCTTGCGCGTCAGCCGCACGTCCATGCCGGGCTGGAAGTCGCGACCATGGAGCGTCATGCGCAGGTCCGTCTCGCGATGGACGCCCTTGACGGGGTCGATCGACTTGACGACGGGACGCAGGCCGATCTGCGCGGCCGACACCAGGCCGGTGCGCTTCTTCGGCGACGCCGGCTTGTCGCTCAGCTTGGCGCGCCACGCGCCGGCGAGCTTGCCCGTGTTGGTGAAGACGAAGCGATGCGTCCCACGAGCGTCGAGCACCACGTTGCCCTTCGGCGACTGCGGGACGTCATCCAGGAACGAGCCGTCCGGGCGTTCGATGCGCACCGCCTGCCCCTTGAACTTCGACTTGCTGCCGGCGGCGAGGCTGAACTTCACGACGTCGCCGGGGAGCCCCTGGAAGTCGAGCGAGGCCTCGGCGTCGATCGCCAGATCCTCGTCGGATGTGACGTTCTGCTTCAGCTTGGGGAGGGCGCCCTTCAGGACGAGCTCGAAGTCCCCTGGCGTCGCCGCCTGGACCACGAGCGTGTAGGTCCCGAACTCGGGGAGCAGCACCTTCTTCCACGAGATCTGGTTCTTCTCCGGCTTCGAGCGATCGAACGCGCCGCCCGCAATGCCGAGATCGACGTTCTGCTCGTCGCAGAGCGTCAGCATCAGCCCGCCAGCGCCGCCGTTCTTCGAGGATGTCAGCTTCACCGTCAGCGCGGTGTCGGCGTGCGCGTCGAAGGTCAGCCGGATCTCCTTCTGAGCGTCGGGGAGCACGCCGGAGATCACGTCCTTCAGGAGCGCATCGTCGAACCTGGCCTCGACGTCGCCGGGCCCGGGCTCGGTTCCCGCCCGAAGCGCGGGAGCGGCGAAGACGGCGAGCAGTGCGGTGAGCGCGAGCGTGCGTGTGATCGACATCGGTGCATTGTCCTTCGGATGGCCGGTCCGTGGCGCGATGACCGACACGATCCGCGAGGCGGGGGGGCTGCGTCGAGGAATGAGAGCCCGCCCCTGACGGTTGCCAGAGGCTCAGGGACCCGGCGCTACACTCTCCGGCCCGCTCGAATGAGGGCCGTCCCGAACGCGGGGCCGCCCAGACAGTAGGCCGCCCAGACAGCAGGTCGCCCAGACAGTGAGCCGCCCAGACAGTGAGCCGCTCAGACTGGGGGCCGCCCCGAATGCAGGAGACCAGGATGTCGAACCACCGCGAGGTCATCATCATCGGCTCGGGCCCCGCGGGCCTGACCGCTGCCATCTACACCGCCCGCGCCAACTTGAAGCCGCTGCAGTTCGAGGGCTACTCCCGCGGCGGGCAGCTGATGCTGACGACCGACGTCGAGAACTACCCCGGCTTTCGCGACGGCATCATGGGCCCGGACCTCATGGAGGAGATGAAGGCCCAGGCGCTGCGCTTCGGCACCGAGATCGTGACGAAGGACGTGGAGCGCATCGACGCGTCCTCGCGCCCCTTCAAGCTGTGGGTCGAGGGCACCGAGTTCACCGCGGACTCGCTGATCATCGCGACGGGCGCCAACCCGCGCCTGCTGGGGATCCCTGGCGAGAGCGAACTCATGGGCCGCGGCGTCTCGACGTGTGCCACGTGCGACGGCGCGTTCTTCCGCGACAAGGTAATGGCGATCGTCGGCGGCGGAGACTCCGCGATGGAAGAGGCCGGGTTCCTGACGCGCTTCGGCTCCAAGGTCTACGTCATCCATCGCCGCAAGGAGCTGCGTGCGAGCAAGATCATGCAGCAGCGCTGCTTCGACAACCCGAAGATCGAGTTCATCTGGGACACGGTCGTCGACGAGGTGCTCGGGGATGGCAAAGTCAGCGGCGTCCGCACGCGGAACGTCGAGACCGGCGCGGTCACCGACCTGCCGCTGGAGGGGTTCTTCGTCGCCATCGGCCACACGCCCACGACGGCCTTCCTGGGCGGGCAGCTTGCGCTGGAAGACAACGGCTACCTCATCACCGAGGGCAAGAGCAGCCGCACGAGCGTCGAGGGCATCTTCGCGTGCGGCGACTGCCAGGATCACGTGTACCGCCAGGCCGTCACGGCTGCGGGCTCCGGCTGCACGGCCGCGATCGACGCTGAACGCTGGCTCGAAGACCAGCACTCCTAGCAGGCTGTCGCGCCAACCTGCGCGGCCCGTCGAGGCCGTAACTTCGACAGCCTGCTAGCCCGGCGTCCGCGACCCGGCCGTGACGGGGGCGTGTAGAACGGAGACGTGCGCAAGATGACCCCGCTCCGACTGTTCGTCGCTCTCGCCGCCCTCGCGCTGTGCCTGATCGGTGGATCGAGCGCCGCCGTGCCGCCGCCGGGCCCGCGCGTGCTCATCCTCGGGTTCGACGGCGCATCCGCTCACCTGGCCGAGCGACTCCTCGACGAGGGGCGGCTCCCGAATCTGGCGGCGTTGCGTGATCGCGGCGCGTATCGATCGCTCGCCACGGCGAACCCGGCGCAGTCGCCCGTCTCGTGGGCTGCCATGACGACCGGCGTCAATCCCGGAACCACCGGGATCTACGACTTCCTCCGGCGCCGCTTCGGCACTCCCGAGAAGCCCGTCTCGATCGCTATCGGCGTCGCGAAGCCCGTGAAGCGTCCCGTGCTCACGGTCGCCCAGCGCGTCAGCGTCGTGGGGGTTGCCGGCGGCATCGGTGTGCTCCTCGGCCTGCTGGCCGCGGTCGGGCTGGGCTTCGTCGATCCTCGCTGGCGCAAGGGCGGTCGCCTGCAGGCCTTGCTGACGCTCCCCGCAGCTCTCACGGCGCTCGCCGCGATGGCGGTGCTCGGCTGGGTGCCGGACAAGGTGACGTTCGCCGAGAACCTGCGGGGCGGCGAGCCGTTCTGGAGCACGCTCGACAAGGCCGGTCTGCGCTGTGTCGCGCTCGAGGCTCCGATGGCGTTCCCCGCCGACCACATGGAGCACGGGGCGTGCCTGTCTGGGCTCGGCGTGCCCGATCTCCAGGGGACTTGGGGCTCGTGGCAGGTCTGGAGCAACGACACCGACGTCCCTGCGAAGACCGAGACCGCCGGCGAGGGTTTCTTCACGCCGAACTCCGAGTTCGAGCTTCTCGTCTTCGGTCCGCCGGACCCGTTCGCGGAGCGTGAGGCACTGGACGAGGTTCGTCAGCGTGCGGACGAGGAGAAGTACCGTCGCGAACTGGCCTTCGAGTGGAGCACCCCACGGCGCCGCCAGAGCGAGACCGAGGAGTCGCTGCTGCGACTTCAGCGCCGTCTACGGGCGACGCTGAACGTCTCGGTCACGGATGCGGGCGCGACCGTGACGCTCCAGGACGGGAGCGCGGTGACGCTCGTGGCGGGGGAGTGGAGCGAGCTCCTGCCCGTGACGTTCCGGCTCAGTCGTCTCGCGGACATCCACTCGCGCGGACGCCTGAACGGCCGCGTGCGGATGCTGCTGCGCCGCTCGGGCGAGAAGAACCGCCGTTTCCGCATCCTGGTCAGCCCCGTGGGCATCGATCCAGGCGCCGAGCTGCCGCCGAACTTCGCCATCTCCAGCCCGCCGAGTTTCGCGAAGGACCTGTTCGACGTACTCGGCGCGTTCGACACGCTCGGCTGGCCGGAGCTGACGAACCCGCACAAGGACCGCCAGCTCTCGGACGACGACTTCCTCGCGCACATCCGGCTGCTGATGGCGGCGCGCGAGCGGCGGCTGATGCAGCAGAGCGAGACGAACGACTGGGACTGTCTGTTCGCGATGTTCGGCGAGACCGACCGCGTGCAGCACGCGCTGTGGCGCCACATGGACCCCAAGTCGCCGTTGTACGATCCCGTCGAGAGCCCGCGCCTGGCGCGTGAGGTCGAGGGCATCTACGAGGAGATGGACCGCATCGTCGGGGCGGCAGTCGCTGCTGCCGGTCCGGAGACGCACGTCCTCGTGGTCTCGGACCACGGCTTCGCCCCGTTCCGGCGTGGCGTCAACCTGAACAACTGGCTGCGCGCCGAGGGGTTCCAGGTCGCGAAGACGGGCGCGGAGGCCGGCCACCTGAGCGTTGGCGATCTGAGCGGTAGCAGCGGGCGTTGGTTCGCCGGCGTTGACTGGTCGCGCACGCGTGCCTACGCCATGGGGCTCGGGAACATCTACCTGCATCGCGAGGGACGCGAGCCGGGCGGGATCGTCACCGACGCCGAGGAGACGGCGCTACTCGAGGACATCCGCGACCGGCTCCGCACTCTGCGTGACGCCGACGGCACGCCCGCCGTGAAGGACGTCTATCTCGGGCGCGACCTGTACTCCGGACCGCGCGCGGGCGAGGCCCCGGACCTGGTGGTCGGGTTCGCGTGGGGCTACCGCGTGAGCTGGCAGACGTGTCTCGGCGGGCTCGACGCCGACGTCATCACCGACAACACACAGCCGTGGAGCGGCGACCACTGCTCGGTCGACCCATCACTCGTGCCCGGCATCCTGTTCTCGTCCATGCCGATCGATGAGGGCGTCGCGCCGGGCATCCTCGACGTGGTGCCCTCGATCCTCGAACTGCTCGGCGTCGAGCGTGAGGGCCTCGAAGGCGCGTCGTTCGTCGGCTCGCGCTAGCGCGGCGGCGGAGGGGGCGGGGGCGGCTCTTCGTCGTCGGCCTCGGCGGCCTTCTTCTTCCGCTTCTTGTTGCGACGCTTCCGGCGCTTCTTGGCCTCTTCGTCCTCGTCCTCTTTGTCCTTCTTGCCCTTGTCGTCCTTGCCGCGGAGCTTGTCCCAGAGTCCGCCGAGCTTGTCGCCGATGGCGTCCTTGACGTCGGGCAGCTTGAGGTCGGGGTCGGACACGGAGCCGCCGAGGCGCAGCGGCAGGAAACCGTCGTCATCGAAGAGCTTCGTGTAGCGCTCGAACGAGCTGCCACCGCCGCCGCCGGGCTTCACCTTCAGCGCGTAGTCCAGCGCACCGTCGAGACCGACCTGGCCGCCGAGGCGCATGAGCAGGCCGCCCGCATCGAGTGGGAGATCCTCGGTGATGACCTGACCCTTCTGCACCACGAAGGGCACGTCAGCAGACGGGATCGAGAGCGCGCCACCGCCTCCGGTGAGCTGCAGCAGTTGGCCGACGAGACCGGTCGACTCGACGCTCACGTTCCGGAGCCGGACGACACCCTTGCCATCGGCCGTGCGCTTGACGCGTTTGCTCTTCGATCCTGTCGCAGTGAGATCGAGATCGAGGCCCATCCGACCGCTCGCGCGACCGTCTTCGCTCCCGGCTAGCAGCGGGACGGCGCGGGCGACGAGCGGAGCGAGATCGGCATCGATGCCGACGTTGTCGGCCCGGAGCGTCACGCGGTGCTCCGGCTGCTTGCCGACGAGACCGAGCGACAGGTTGCCGCTCAGCGTGCCGCCGTTCACGCGGGCATCGAGTGGTGTGAGAGCGAGGACGCCGTCCGCGATCGCCCCGGTGGTCGTGAGGGTCTCGAGTGTGACATATGGAGCGACGACCTGCGCCGCGCTCAGCTCGAAGCCACCCGTCCAACCGGCTGCACGCTCGCGTCCCGCGCCGATGTCTCCCGCGAACCGGAAGGGACCGGACACGCTCTGGAGCGCCACGCCGGACAGGAGCTCGGGATGGTTCGCCGAGAACGCCTCCTCGAGGCTGAGTCGGCCGTCGAGGCTGAGCTGCTGGATCGAGTCGGTCGAGCCCTCCGGCGGCGCCCCGCCGGCGACCGACGTTCGCGCGGTGAGACGCGCGCCCACCATCTCGACCACGAGATCGAACGGGTCGACGGTCTCGTCAGCCGTGTTGGCAGAGAAGCCGTCCAGCTTCACGTGCAGACGCGGCTCACGGAACGTGCCCCCCGCCACCGGCGGGCTGAGGACGTGCAGGTCGGTGGCGGTCAGATCGACGCTCCCGCGGACCAGGTCGCCGGCAAGCGTCGCGTTGAGGCGCGCGTCGACCGTCCCCGTCGCGTCGACGTCGCGCAGTGCGTCCATGGACTTCGCGAGAGCCACGAGGCTGGCCACGCCGCCCTGCAGCGTGACGTCCGCGCGTCCGTTCCCGGCCACGTCGCGGCTGCCCGTGATCTGTGCGCGCAGGTCACCCGTGGTCACGTCTCCCTGTTTCAGAACGATCGCGGTGCCCGACTCCGACCTCGCCCACGTGCCCTCGAGCGCGACGGTGCCGTCCAAGGTCGTGGGTACGCCGGACGTGGCGAACGCAGCGGCATCCAGCACTGGCTGGAGCGGCCCCGCGATCGTGACGGCCGCGCCCAACGCGTCTGAGCCGGCGGGGGTCTCGACGTCCGCGCGAACGCGGAGACCGTCGGAGAGGTCCACCGAGATCGCGGCCGACTGCAGCGCACCGGCCTCGTGGTCGTAGCGGAGCTCCTTCACCGAGAGCCGCAGTTCCGGCTCCGAGAACACACTGCCGGCGTCCGTGGCGCGGAGCAGCGAGAGGTGGCGGACGAGACCGTCGATCGCAGCGGCGATCGGATCGCCGCTGCCTTCTACCGGGACGCGTACGGAGAGCGTCGCCGTCAGATCGCCGGCCGCGCCCATGTCCGTCGCAATCCCGGCCTCGTGCAGCGTCGACATGACCTCCTCGAGCGGACCGTTCAGCGACAGATCGGCTGTCGCCGAGCCATCCGGGTTCCGATCGGCTCGCAGTTGCGCGCGGAGACCGCCGGACGTGACCTCGACGAGGGGGAGCGAGATGCGGAGGGCGTCCAGCGGTCCAGCCACAGCGAGTGAACCGGAGAGCGTGCCATCGAGGACGAGCGCGTCGCGGTCGCTCAATGCCGTGTACACGTCCGCCAGAGGTTGCAGAGCACCCTTCGCGTCGCCACTGAGTGTCAGCTGCTGCGCCGCGTCGAGTTGCACGTTGGCGTTCACCGCGAGCGGGCCGGTGACGCGGATCGTCGCCGCGGGGATCTGGGGGGCGTCACGCGTGCCGGCGAACGTGCCGTTCACGACCAGGCGGCCGCCCGGTTGGACGGGGCGTTCCAGCATCCCGGCGGCGTGCGCGACGCTCGCGAGGTCGTCCAGCGCAGCATCGATCGTGGCCGTTCCCGAGATGCCGCCGACCGCGTCGAGCGAGCCCTTCGCCGAGACCGCCACGCTGCCGTCGCGAACCTGCAGGTCGAACAGCGGCACGATCGGCGTCTCGCGCGTACCCCGAATCTGCGCGTCGCCGGCGAAGGAGCCGTCGAGCAGGACCTCGCCCTCGAGCACGCCGAGTCGTCGGGCCAGCGTCATGGCCTTGGCGACGAGCCCCCCGACGTTCACGTCGACTTGCAGATCGCCGTTCGGCTCGATGCGACCGCTCGCGTTTGCGCGGACGTCGCCGTCGAGCTTGAAGCGCTCGATGACGATCGCCGGTGCGTCGCGCGCGCCAGCGGCGGAGACGGCGAAGTCGAACGTGCCTGGCACGGCCGGGAGCGCACCGTCGGCGCCGTCGTAGCTCGCGAGCAGCCGCGCGAGGTCACCGGAGCCCGTTGCTTGGGCCTCCAGCGTGCCGTCGGGATGTGCGGTTCCCGTCGCCTCGATCCGATACCCGTCGTTGCCGAGCTCGCACTTCGTCAGGACGATCATCGGCCCCGGCGCGTCGACGGCTCGCGTCAGAGAGAACGCGCTGGTCAGTCGGCCGTCGAGCGCGACGCCCTCCGGCACGAGGTCGAGCGATCGCAGCAGCCGCGACAGCGAGGCGAGGTTCCCCTCGATCACCCCGGAAACGTCCGAGCTCCCGTCGATTCCGAGCCGACCCGACAGGCGCGCACGCGTCTCGGCCACGGAGACGTCGATTCGTTCGATGCCAAGGGCATCCGCACCGGGACGCAGGACGAGATCGACGTCTGCGTCGTCGAGGCGGATCGGCTGCACTCCGTCCTCTCGCGGCGGGAGCGACAGCTCGCGGAGCGTCAGGCGCCCCTTGCCGAGCGACGGTTCGCGAGAGCAGGTGAGCTGGCCGTCCACGCGTCCAGCAAGGCCGCTCGGGATGTCGATCCCGATCGCGCGCAGCGCGGCAGCCGCACGAGCGAGATCGACGTGGAGCTCGGCCGTTCCGTTTAGCTCCGAGTACGTGCCCTCGACGTCGGCCGTGATGTCGAGCCCCTCGCCCTGGATGCGCAGCTCGCGCGCGACGAGACGCGTGCCGCCGGCTTCGATCGACCCGACGACGCGGAGGTTCTCGCGGTCCGCGTCGGCGCTGCTCGCTCCCGGGAATGACACGCCGGTGAGCGTCAGGTCGACCGTCGCCGTGACGGCGCCGTTCGCGCGGCGCATGGCGATCGACCCGTCGAGCACGCCGGAGTCCGGGACCTGGTCGAGGAAGAGGCCCAGCAGATCGCGATGCGTGGCCGCGTCGAGGCGCCGCAGCACGACGTCGGCGTCGATCGAGCGCTCGTTCGTCGGCAGCGGCAGCCCGCTCTCCTCGAACAGCTGTGCGCGTCCCGTCACGGAGAGGCCGCTGCCATCCGGCCCAGGCGCCTGGAGATCGAACGTCGACGTCCCCGAGCGCGTGGACAGGTTGCCGGTCAGGCCGACGCCTTCGCGCCGGGCCTCGTGTCCGTCGGCACTGACGAAGATCAGCGTCGCATTGCGGATCTCGATCGGGACGCGCACATCCGGCAGCACGTCCTCCTCGTCGGACTCAGGCTCTTCGTCCGTCTCCGGCTCCTCGCCGGCATCCCGCTCTTCCCGGCGCCGCCGTCGCTTCGCCTTCTTCGTGCGGACCACGCCGTCGGTGTTGACGCCCTCCTCGCGCTGAGCGATCCGGATGACCGGATCGATGACGACGAAGTGCTTCACATCGAGCTGCTGGAACAGGAGCGACCAGAGTCGGACGTCGAGCTCCACGCGCGGCGCAGTGAGCAATGGCTCGGGCGAGTCGAGACGGTCCCGGACCTCGAGCCCGGTGAGCGTCACGCCCTCGGTCCAACTGACGTCGAGCGAGGCGAACTCGACGGGACTGCCGACGTTCTCACCGAGCCACTCGCGGATCTGCGAGTTGACCCACGCCGTGCTGAGGATCGTCGGCACCAGGATGACCAGGACGACGAGCAGACCGCTCGCGACGAGGATCTTCTTCCCGTGTCGCCGCTGGAACGGGCTGAAGCGCCGATCCACGAGCTCGATGCGATCCGGATCAGGGACGCGAGCCGGTTCGGAGGATGGAGGGGGGTCGGGCTGGGTCATGAGTGTCCGCGGGGGAGGACGCGTTCGACGAGTCCGTGGGGGAGCGCCAGTCAGGGCGCAATCCGCGGGCCGTTCGACCCACGGGTCACAGGGTACAGGTCAGTCGCGCTTGCGGAGACGGGAGGCGAGGCAAGCGCCTGTGCGGGAGGCGGGTGTTGCGGCGACCTCCTCGGGGGTGCCGAAGGCGACCAGCGCGCCGCCGGCGTCACCGCCCCCTGGGCCGAGATCGATGACGACGTCGGCCGCCGCGACGACGTCGAGGTGGTGCTCGATGACGATCACGGTGTTCCCGAGCTCGACGAGGCTCCGCAGCACCGCGACGAGACGCTCGACATCCGAGGCATGCAGCCCCGTCGTCGGCTCGTCGAGGAGGTAGACCGTGCCGCCGCGGCGCCGTCGGGCCATCTCCGATGCCAGTTTCACCCGCTGCGCCTCACCGCCCGAGAGCGTGGGCGAGGGCTGGCCGAGCCGCAGGTAGCCGAGCCCGATCTCGTCCATCACGTCCAGCACGCGGGCGATCTTGGGGAAGGCGCTGAAGACCGGCCGGGCCTCGGCGACCGTCATCGCGAGCACCTCGGCGATCGAATGCCCGAGGAACTGCACGGCGCTCGTCTCCTCGTCGTAGCGCAGACCGTTACAGACGTCGCAGGGCACGCTGACGTCGGGGAGGAAGTTCATCTCAACGCGGACCACGCCCTGGCCGCGGCACTCCGGGCACTGGCCCGGCGCGGAGTTGAACGAGAACCGCGACGCCGTGAACCCGCGAACGCGCGCATCTGCCGATTCCGCGAACAGCCGCCGCAGCGGGTCCATGATCTTCGTGTACGTGGCGGGAACGCTGCGCGACGTCTTGCCGATCGGGCTCTGGTCGATTTCGAGCACGCCCGTGACGTGCTCCGCCCCTTCGAGTGCGTCGTGCGCGCCGGGCTCGGGACTGACTCGACCGAGCGCGCGCAGGATCGCCGGAAGCAGGACGTGCCGGACGAGGGTCGACTTGCCGCTGCCGGAGACACCGGTTACGCAGGTCAACGCGCCCACGGGGAACGGGACATCGATGCCGCGCAGGTTGCGGGCCGACGCGTTCCGAACGACGAGCGCAGGGCCGGCGTCCCACGGGCGACGCTCTGCGGGCAGCTCGAGGCGGCGCGTGCCGGCCAACCACGGCCCGGTGACCCCGGCGCCGCTCCTCATCAGCTCCGCGGGCGAGCCCTCCGCCACGACGCGCCCGCCGTGGACTCCCGCGGCCGGTCCGAGGTCGATGATGTGATCCGCAGCGCGGATCGTGTCCTCGTCGTGCTCGACGACGAGCAGCGTCGCCCCGCGATCGCACAGGCGACGCAGCGTCACGAGCAGCCGTTCGGTGTCGGCCGGGTGGAGTCCGATCGTCGGCTCGTCGAGTACGTAGCAGACACCACGCAGGCCCGTCCCGATCTGCGAGGCGAGACGCACGCGCTGCGACTCCCCGCCCGAGAGCGTCCGCGCGCCGCGGTCGAGGGAGAGGTAGTCGAGCCCAACCTCCTCGACGAAGCGCAGGCGCGCCGAAATCTCGTCGCAGATCGAAGGGAGGATCGCGTCCTCGCGTGCACCGTCGGGGACGAGCGCGCTGAGCCAGGCCCGCGCCGCCGCGACCGGCCGAGCGAGCAGCTCGTGTAGTCCGAGCCCGCGGAAGCGCACCGCACGTGCCGCAGCCGAGAGCCGCGCGCCATCGCAGCGCTTGCACGGCTGTTCTGCCTCGCCGGCCGCCGTCTCCTCCGTCCCGCGTCCGCGGCAGCGCCCGCACTGACCCTGTCGCGTGGACCACGAGAGGTCACCCGGATCGAGTGGCCCGTACGAGGTCCCGCAGTCCGCGCACGCCGCGACCGAACTGTGCAGTGTTGCGTCCACGAGATCGTCGTCGTAGGCGGCATAGAGCGTGCCACGCCCACGATCCAGCGCGCGTTCGACGGCTGCCGCCAGCTCGTCGCGATACCGCGGTCCCGTCTTCGCCGTCGCGATGAGCGCCTCGATGGAGTGCTCGTGGTAGCGCGAGAGCCGCGTGGCCGGATCGACGTCGACGGCCACTCCGTCGACGCGGGCGCGCTCGATGCCGAGTCGGGCCATGAGTTGGAACGCGTCGGCGTGGAAGCCCTTCCGGCGTCGCACGAGTGGCGCGAGCAGACGCACGCTTCGTCGCCGCCCCGCTCCCTCGGCGATGCGCCCGACGATCTGCTCGGCGGAGGCCGCGGCGACCGACTCGCCACAGAGCTCGCAGTGGCGCGTCCCGAGACGCACCCACAGGATGCGCAGATAGTCGAGCACTTCGGCCATCGACGCCACGGTGGCGCGGGCGCCGCCGCGCGTGGTGCGCTGATCGATCGCGATCGTGGGGGGCAGGCCCTCGATCGACTCCACGTCGGGGCGCGGGATCTGGTCGACGAACTGACGTGCGTATGCGGACAGACTCTCGAGGTAGCGCCGTCGTCCTTCGGCGAACACGGTGTCGCGAGCGAGCGAGGTCTTGCCGCTGCCGGAGGGACCCGTCAGGACGGTGAACTCCCCGTGGCGGATCGTGACGTTCACGCCGCGAAGGTTGTGCACCTCGGCGCCCCGGACTCGGATCGAGCGGAGCCGCCTCATCGGCGGAGTTCCTTGGCGAGGAAGGGCGCGGTCGCGGTGTCGCCGGCCGCAATCTCCTCGGGACTCCCGAGCGCGACGATCCGTCCGCCCTCGGACCCTCCGCCGGGTCCGAGCTCCACGACGTGATCTGCCGCTGCGACCACCGACATATGGTGTTCGACCACGACCACGGTGTGCCCCGCGTCCGCGAGGCGCCCCAAGCAACCGAGCAGGACGCGCACGTCCTGGAGATGGAGACCCGTCGTCGGCTCGTCGAACACGAACAGCGTGCGCTTGGCGCGTCCACCACGCTTGCCGCGCGCGTGGCGCAGGTGGACGGCGAGCTTCAGCCGCTGCGCCTCGCCGCCGGAGAGCGTCGTCGCGCTCTGGCCCAATCGCAGATAGCCGAGGCCGACGTCCGCGAGGGGGACCAGCGCGGCGCGCGCCTTTCCGGCCGCCAACGCCGCCGGCCGGTCGAGCTCCGCCGCGGCGACGTCGGGGTCGAGGAAGCGCAGCGCTTCGTCGACCGGCAGGTCCAGGATGCCGTTGACGTCGCGCCCGCGGTACCGCGCCATCAGGACCTCGGCCTTGAAGCGGCGACCGTTGCACTCCTCGCAGGGCACCTGCACGTCGGCGAGGAACTGCATCTCGAGCACCTCGACACCGGTGCCTTCGCACGCGGGGCAGCGCCCGCCGCGCGTGTTGAACGAGAACGACTTCGGCCGCAGGCCGAGCTTCTTGGCCGTCTCGGTGCGGGCGAGCAACGTGCGCAGATGCAGCATCGCGCCGCAGTACGTGGCCGGGTTGCTGCGCGGGGTGCGCCCGATCGCGCTCTGATCGACGAGGTCCGCCCGCTTGAAGACCTCGGCACCCTCGAGACCCGAGTGCGCGAGGGCCTCCGCCGTGCTCTGCCCGATCGTCCGCTGGACGGCCGGGAACAGCGTCTCGGTGACCAGCGTGCTCTTGCCGGAGCCGGACACTCCGACGATGGCGACGACGCAGCCGGTGGGAAGCGTGAGATCGACGCCCTGCAGGTTGTGTCCCGAGCAGTCGCGGATCGTGAGCGCACCCGTCGGTTCGCGCCGCTCGCCGCCCGTATCGACGACGCGTTCTTCGCCTCGAAGGAAGCGAGCGGTCAGCGAGCGTGGATCGTCGCGCAGTCCGGCGAGGGGACCGGCGTAGAGCACTTCGCCGCCGTGCTCTCCGGCCCCGGGACCCAGGTCGATGACGTGGTCGGCGGCCGCCATCGTGTCCGGATCGTGCTCCACGACGACCAGCGTGTTGCCGCGATCGCGCAGCTTGCCGAGGATCGCCAGCAGTCGGTGCGTGTCGCGGGGGTGCAGACCGACCGAGGGCTCGTCGAGCACGTAGAGCGTGTTGACGAGCGCAGCGCCGAGCGCAGTTGCGAGATTCACGCGCTGGAACTCGCCTCCGGAGAGCGTGCGTGTCGAGCGGTCGAGGGTCAGATACGAGAGTCCGACCTCGTCGAGGTACTCGAGGCGCGCGGTGATCGCCTCACGCAGGATCGCGGCGACCTCCTCGATCGCGGCGGGCAACTCGAGAGCCCGGACCTCGGTGAGCATCGAACCGATGGGCAGCGTCTCCCACGCGTGGACGTGACGGCCACCGAGTCGCCAGAGCAGCGCCTCATCGACGCGACGCGTGCCCTCGCAACGCCAGCAGCGGACGTACGTGCGGTAGCGCGCGAGGAGCACGCGTACGCGCAGCTTGTAGGACTTGCGCTCCAGCCCGCGCATCCAGCCGCGCACGCCCGAGAAACCGTCCGCGCCCTCGAGGACCGCGTGCTGATCCTCCTCGTGCAGGTCGCGCCACGGGACATGCAACGGGATGCCCCGTTCGGCCGCCATCTCGCGCACGGCGGCGCGCTGGCCGCGCGTGCGCGGTGTCGTCCAGGGGCGGATGGCGCCCTTGTCGAGCGAGAGGCTCTCGTCCGGTACGACGAGGTGTGGGTCCATGTCGATCGTGCGGCCGAAGCCCTTGCATTCGGCGCACGCACCGAGCGGTGAGTTGAACGAGAAGAGGTTCGCGACCGGCTCGCGAAACGAGAGGTCGCAGCGCGGGCAGTGGCGGCCCTCCGAGAACGGGCGTGCCGCGCCGGACTCGGGGCGCACCAGCACGCGCCCGCGTCCCAGACGAAACCCCTGCTCCGCGGAGTCGAGCAGGCGCGAGCGATCGACCTTCCCGGCGACGACGCGATCGAGGACGACCAGGGTGTCCTCCCCGTCGGGCGCGTCCGTCAGTTCCGCGGCCTCCCGCGGGCGTCCAGTCCTCGGATCGAGGATGCGCGTGAACCCCGCCGCCCGCAGGCCCGCGACTTGATCCGTCCAGGGCAGTCCGGCCGAGGGCAGCGGGAACGTCAGCGTTACGCGTGTCCCGGAGTCGAGCGCCTCGATCGCGTCGGCGACGTGCGCCGGTGTCTCGTGGTGGACGCGCTCGTCGCAACCGCTGCAGTAGAGCGCCGCGGCCTTCGCGAACAGGAGCTTCAGGTGGTCTGTCAACTCGGTCATCGTGCCGACCGTCGACCGCGACGTGCGCACGGGATTGCGCTGCTCCACCGCGACGGCAGGCGGCAGGTCCTCGATCGCGTCGGCGTGCGGGCGCGGCATCCGGTCGAGGAACTGACGGGCGTACGCGGAGAAGCTCTCGACGTA
>JAJFFG010000128.1 GCA_021776825.1 Planctomycetota bacterium | reverse complement strand
TCACCCTGAGCAAGGACAGATCGTCGAGATCAAGGCGCGCCGACGACTGCGACGCCGTTCCGTCTCGGAGGAGGCGCAACGCCGAGATCGGCGGTCTGGACCGCTCAGGTGTGTGAGTCGTCATGAATAGTCCGGGCTAGGAGCCCGTCCGAGTAACCCGTTGATGACCGGGTTCGTCCAGGTGCGCCGGCCGTCGTGCTGGGCAGGTGAAGTCCCTGCCTGAGTAACATCGAGCCTGACAGGTGCGGCGGACGGCGTGCCTGGGCGGAGTGGCCGCTCCGACGAGTCGACCCGGACGCGCCCGTCACCGGTCGCGATGGGTTACTCGGACGGGCTGCTAGCGATCGCTTCGCGCGCGAGGGCGGAGAGTCGACTCGTGAGTGCAAGTGCCCCGATTGGGGCGGCATCTCGTGGATTCCAGGCTGAATCTCCCGGATTCCAGGCTGGGCCGGTTGGAATCCAGGCTGGGGTAGGCTCTAGGGGGCAAGGCGGGGCCGCCGCTTTGCCGATGGAGGGTGGGGCGGAGCTGCGCACGAGGCGTGCGGGGCGGTCGTCCGCCCGAGTACCACCGCCCGCGCCGTCCGCACTGTCCGCACTGTCCGCACTGCACCCGTCCGCACTGCATCGCCCGCACTGCATCGCCCGCACCATGCCCTTCGAGATCCAGATCGACGATGGAGAGACCACGTCCACCCGCCGGGTGGCGAAGGGTCCCCTCGTGATCGGCAGGTCGCGGTCCGCCGACATCCGCGTCCGCAGCGACGGCGTGTCCGCGCATCACGCCTCGGTCGGGCAGATCGGGTCGGTGGTCGAGGTCATCGACCTCGAGTCAAAGAACGGCATCGACGTCCGGGGCGCTCGCGTGCCGCGCGCGATCCTCGGCCCGGGCGAGGCCTTCACGCTCGGCAACGCCCGGGTCACGGTGCTGGGCGTCACGATCCCGAAGAGCGCCCGCGGGCCGGTGGACTACCTGGGATTGAGCCACGGTGCCAGCGCCACCACGGCGACCACCGCCACCGCCGTGCGGGCACCGGCGCGACCGAGGGCGCGCCCCACAGAGCCCGCCGCCGCGGCTGTGCCAGCCGCGGCCGTGGTCGCGCACGCGACCGGCTGCTTGCGGGCCTCGCGCTTCCACGACGACGACGTCGACTTCGACCGACTCGTCTACCGCGCGCTGCGTTCGGCGCCGTGGACGCTCGTCTCGGTCGTGCTCCACGCGCTCGTGTTCGCCATCCTGGCGTTCGTCGATCTCGGCTTGGGCGGTGCCCCGCCTCCGGCGGAGGAGGTCGTCGTCGCGCTGAATGCGGGGGCCACGATGGACGCCCTCGACGAGCGGATCGATGCGGCCATCACACCCGATCTCGCCGAGGACCTCGAGCAGCCGCTGCCGGACCTCGAGGACGCCCCGTTCACCGTCGAGGCGATGCCGACGACCGAGGACGAGGAGTCCCTCGAGGACCCGTTCCTCATGCCGACGCAGCTCGATGCCATCGCGGCCGGCTCGCCCTCGGAGGGCAACACCTCGATCGGGCTCCTCCCGACGAGCATCGGCGGCGTCAGCATGGGCTCCTCGTTCGGCAAGGAGCAGGCCGGGGATGCCAACGCCGCTGCGTCGAACGCGCTGCGGGCGAGCCCGTTCGCGCGGAAGCTGCTGCGCGGCCTCAAGCTGCGAACCTCGCGCGTCACCGTCCGCGTGCTCGGCGGCGACTACGACCAATGCGAGTCCGTCCTCGGCACGCTCGGTCTCGAGCACGACGTGCTGCTCCCCGATGAGCTGACGCTCGCCAGGCCGGGGCGCGAGATCAAGGCGATCTTCTACAACTGCACCCCGCGGCCGCTCACGGAGACGGCACTCGACCATCTCGAGGAGTGGGTCCGCGAGGGCGGGTACCTGTTCACGACGGACTGGGGCATCGAGTACGTCCTGGACAAGCGGTTCGCTCAGTACGTGCGCTCTCTGAAACGGCGCGGACGCTGGGTGATGACCGACGACGAGACGATCGACATCAGCGTCGTCGGCGAGCACCCACTGCTGCGCGGTCTGCCGGACTCCCAGCGCACGTCGCGGTGGTGGCTCGAGAACTCCAGCATCCTCATCGACATCGTCGATCCGAAGCGCGTGGATGTGCTGATGGAGTCCGACACGCTCGAGTCGCGCCACGGGTCGAAGACCGTCGCGGTCACGTTCCAGCACGGTCGCGGACGCGTCGTGCACGTGCTCGGCCACGTCTTCCAGCAGGAGGGCAACCTCCGCGGAACCGTCGCGATGCAGCGCCTGCTGATGAACTTCCTCTACCGCTCGCACCGCACCCGCTGACCGACCTCGCCCGCGAGCCACGCGCAGACGCTACCCTCGCCACGTGCCCGCGGACACCTGGCTCGCCGCCCTCAGCTTGACGCTCGTCCTCGCGGTCGCGGCGCGGTTCGCGAAGGCGTTCGACACCGGCGGCGCGGTCGCCGGCGCGTTGGTCGGGGCAGCGCTATCCATCGGACACGGCCTACCGGGAGTGGCCGCGCTCGCGGCGTTTGTCGTGGTCGGCTCCGCGGCGACGCGCATCGGCTACGCCCGCAAGTCCGCCGAGGGGACCGCCGAGCGAGGCGGTGGCGCGCGTGGCGGAGCGCGCGTGATCGGCAAGGGCGGCGTCGCGGCCCTGGCCGCGCTGCTTCCGCTCGGAGCTCTGGGCGGGGCGGCTGTCGCCGGAGCGCTGGCCGCGGCGCTCGCCGACACGCTGGGGACCGAGATCGGGACGCTATCCCGGGGCACGCCCCGTGTACCGCCGTCGTTCCGGCGCGCGGAGCGGGGCACTCCCGGAGCGGTCTCCATCCTGGGCGTCGCGGCAGGTGCGATCGGTGCGGGCGTGGTCGCCGTCGTCGCGGGAGCCGGCGCGCTGATCGCCTGGTCGGCCGTCGTCGCCGTCGTCGCTGCCGGCGTCATCGCTGCGCTGCTGGAGTCGGTCGTCACCGGGGCGGTTCCCGGCATGGCACGCGCTCCCGGCTGGACCCGCAACCTCCTGACGACCGGCGCCGGCGCGGCCCTCGGTGCCGCCGCCGCGGGAGGCCTCGGATGATCGGCGCCATCGTCCGTCTCTCGCGCCCGTTCACGCTGCTCGCGCCGGCGCTCGGCATGATCGCGGCGGCGCTGGCTGCTCTGGGATGGAGCGGCAGCGAGCTCACCGGGTGGAGTGTGAGGAAGATCGCGATCGGCGCCCTCGGCGCGCTGCTGCTGAACGTCGCGAGCAACGCGGTCAACCAGATCTACGACATCGAGGTCGATCGCATCAACAAGCCGGCGCGGCCGCTCCCGGCGGGCGATCTGTCGATCCGCGCAGCGTGGGTCGTGTGCATCGCGACCTACGCCGGCGCCGCGTTCGCTGCGTGGTGCGTCAACGACCTGCTGCTCGTGATCGTCCTCTTCACGGTGCTACTCACGTACGCGTACTCGGGTCCGCCGTTCCGGACGAAGCGCCACTGGGCACTCTCGAATCTGACCATCGCGATTCCGCGCGGGTTCCTGCTTCCGCTCGCCGGATGGGCCGTGATCGCGGGAAGCCCAGAGGCGGGCCTCACTGGCGACGCGCTTCCGACCGACGTCTGGGCATTCGCCGCGGCGAGTGGCCTGTTCGTGCTCGGGGCGGCATCGACGAAGGACTTCGCCGACCTCGAGGGCGATGAGGCCGGCGGGTGCATCACGCTACCCCTGCGCTTTGGCATCAAGCGCAGCGTGCAGGTGATCGCGCCGTCCCTCGTCCTGCCGTGGGTGTTGCTGATCGGCGCATCCCTCGCTGGATGGATGAGCGGTGGCAACGGCTCGGTCGTGATCTGCGGAGGCGCGCTCCTCGTCGCGCTCGGAGCGCGCGCCGGCTATCTACTGATCCGCGACCCCGACGCGCTCACGGACCAGAGCACGCACCCCGCGTGGGTGTTGATGTATCTGATGATGCTCGTCTCGCAGGCCGTGTTCGCCCTGGCGTACCTGTTCGGGCCGGGGGGCGCACCGGCGTGACATTCGCCGCCGAGGACCGCCGCCAGGCCGTCCATGTGGCGATGACGGGCTTCGCGTTCGCGCTGCGCTGGCTCACGTGCGACCAGGCGTTGGCCTGTGCCGGCGCAGCGATCGCGCTCAACTGGGTCGTCTTCCCGCTCACCGGGATCGACCGACGCTGGCTCCGCCGCGCCGGTGACCCCTGGGTGGACGGGGTGAAGCTCTACCCCGTTGCCGTGTTCGCGTTGATCGCGCTGCTGCCGTTGCCGCAGGCCGCGGCGGCGTGGGTGGTGCTCGGCGTGGGCGACGCGGCGTCGAACGTGGTCGGACGTCGCTTCGGGCGACCACCATTCCTGGGACGGCCAGACCGCTCACTGGTCGGCTCGCTGGCGTTCGTCGGGGCCGCGGCGCCCGCGGCCCTGCTAGCCCACTCGTTCGTCGGGTACGCCGCGCCGGACGGGCGCAGCGTCGGGGTCGTCCTCGCCGCGGCGGTGGCGGGCGCCCTCGCGGAGTACCTGCCCCTGCCGAAGTGGCTGGACGACAACGTCCCCATTGCGGCGGCCGCTGGGATCACGCTCTGGGCGCTGGCCTAGCGCGGCTACTCGAGGCGCTGCATCGAGAATTCGAACATCTCCGACGCCTCGACGTTCTTCGACTGGCCGTAGCGGACGACGCCGACACCCGGAGCGAACCACCAGGTCTCGATCTCGGGGTAGCCCGCCGTCAGCGTCTGTGTGCGGACACGCGCTGCGTCGAACACGCCGGCGGGGGTCTCGACGCGCTCCCAGCCCTCGAATCGGATGCGGGCGCCGGAACTCTCCCACGTCGCTCCAGGCCGCGCACCGACCCGCACGATCTCGACAGTGCGGCCCGGAGCGGGGCTGAAGAGGACACGCCCGTCCTCGCGACGCACATCGAGCCGCGACTCCCTGTCTTTCGTGCCTCCGCCGATGAACCACGTCGCCGCGTCCGCGCCGACCGGCTCGATCCGGATCGTGAGTTCACCGCGCACCGCGCCGAAGCGCGCGACGGGGCCTTCGAGCGGAACGAGATCGGCCGTCAATGGCGGCCCGCCGAGGGAAGCCGGTTCCTCCGGACTCGCGCACCCCGCTGTCAGGGCGAGAACTGTCATGGCCAGAGTTGTCACGGCCAGAGTTGTCACGGCCAAAGCCGGCCGCGTCAGAGGGGCGAGGACCGTGGTGGCGAGCGCGCTCCGAGACATGGCCGGAGTGTACACGACCGAGCCTCGGAGCACGCCGCCGTTGAATTCGGCTTCCACGCCCGAAAACACAACGTATCGTGGTGGTTCGTGGATTCATCCACAACTTGTGCACATGCGATCGGGCCTCCCCCGCCCGACGGACCAACCGGCTGAACCATGCGTCCGAGGCGACTTCTGCACTCACTGCTGCGCGGCCTCGCGTGGCTCCTTCCCCCGCGTTTCCACACGCGGGCGATGGATGCGAACGACAGCGTTCGAGAGCTCTCGGACGCTCAGCGACTCGAGCTCCGGCGAAACCTCGAGCGGATGCTCCGGCCCGAGGCGGCGTAGCCGCTTCTCGGCAGTGCCGCTACGATGGGCTCCATGCGTCGACTGCTCTCCCGTGCCTCTGCCGTTCTCGTGCTCTGCGTTGCCGCCGTCGCCACGGCGACGGTCGTGGTGCGCGCCGACCTCGACACGCTGACGAAGCACAGCGATCTGATCGTGGACGCGACGGTGAAGTCGAAGACGGTCGCGTTCGACGCGGCCGGCGGGAGCATCTGGACCGAATACCGGCTCACCGTGCACCAGACGCTGCTCGGTGAACTCCCGGAGACGCTCGTCGTGAGCGCGCCCGGCGGCGAGGTCGCGGGGCTCATCCAGGAGATGCACGGCGCGGCGGCGATGATCGAGGGTCAGCGCGCCGCGCTGTTCCTCGAGAACGAGGCGGGCCGCTACCTGGTGCTCGGCGAGGCCCAGGGCTGCCTGACGGTCAAGAAGGACGCGAAGACGGGGCGCCTCGTCTGTCGCAACCAGATCCACGACCTGCTGCTCGTTGACGAGACCGGCAGCCACGTCGACGCCAAGCCCCTGCGCATCGAGTTGGTGAAGCTGAAGGCGCACATCGCGAAGTTCGTCGAGGCCCGCGAGGCCCGGCGCCGCGAGCAGTCCGAAGCGCTCGCGAAGCGGCTCGCCGCCCTCCGTGTTGCCGCCGAGCGTTCCGCCGAGCTGTCCCGCGGGAAGCCCGGCGGCGCCGAGTAGCGACGGCCGTGCCGGACCGCATCGTCGTCACCGGACTCCGGACCGATACGGTCATCGGGCTCTACGACTGGGAGCGCCTGGTCCGCCAGACGCTGCTCATCGACCTCGATGTGGCGTGTGACCTGCGCGCGGCCGGCGCCAGCGATCGCGTCGAGGACACCGTGGACTACAAGCGCCTGACGACGAAGGTGCGCGCGCGTGTGGAATCGAGCCGCTACCTGCTCATCGAGACCCTTGCGTGCGACATCGCGGAGTGCTGCCTAGCGCAGGATCGCGTGGAACGCGTGCGCGTGACGGTTCGCAAGCCGGGGGCGCTCCGTCACGCCGACGACGTGGCGGTGATGGTCGAGCGCAAGCGCGGAGAGCCGTCCGGCCGACCGCCGCACCGCGCGTACGTCGGCGTGGGATCGAACATCGATCCAGTCACCAACGTGAGGAGCGCCCTGACCGCGCTCCACGAGTGTTTCGGTGCCGTGCGCGTGTCCCAGGCCTATCGCACGAGGGCGGTCGGTTACGAGGGTGCGGACGACTTCCTCAATCTCGCGGTGGAACTCCGCACGGACCTCGATCCGGTCGCCCTGCACGCGGCGCTGCGCGAGATCGAGGCTGCGCACGGTCGCGAGCGCCACGACGAACGCAACGCGCCGCGCACGTTGGACCTGGACCTGCTGCTCTGGGACGACGTCGTGCGCACCGACGGTCCGGTCCTGCCGGACCCACTCATTCCCGACGCTCCGTTCGTGCTGGTCCCGCTGGCCGACATCGCGCGCCACGTGATGCACCCGACGCTCGATCGGTCGATCGGCTCCCTGCGCGACGAACTACCGGTGACGGTCCCCGGCGTCTCGGTGTACTCCGACGAGGTCGTGTACTAGCGCCCGCCGTCGACCGCGATGTCTTGCCCGGTCACGTACCCGGGGCCCGACACGAGGAACACGACCGCAGCCGCGATCTCCGCGGGAGTGCCGGCTCGTCCCATCGGGATCTTCGCGACGACGCGTGCCAGCGCGTCCGCAGCCGCCCGATCCGCAGCGGGGCCTGGCGCCGGCAGGATCGCTCCGGGGGACACCATGTTCACGCGGATCTCCGGTGCGAGTTCCCGCGCCAGGGATCGCGTGAGGGACGCCAGGGCGGCCTTCGACGCGGAGTAGGGCGCGAAGCCAGCACGATCGGCCACGCTATCGCCGAGGTTGACGACGACCCCTCGCCCGCGCGCCTGCATCCCGGGCGCCAGCGCGCGCACGAGCAGCAGGGGAGCCCGCACGTGCAACGCGACCGAGGTGTCGAGCGCACTCGCGATCTCGGTGGGCGGCGTCCCGAGAAACGGCGTCGACGGGAACACCGACGCGTTGTTGACCAGGACATCGACCCGACCGAACGCGCGCTCGACGTCGGCGGCCAGTTGCGCGATCTCGGGCGGCCGCGTCAGGTCCGCCGCGAACGGCTCGGCTCGGCCACCGGCGGCGATGATCTCGGCGCAGAGCTCAGCGGCAGCGGCGCTCGAGGTCCGATGATGCACCGCAACGGCGTGGCCCGCGGCGGCGAGGGCGCGGCAGATCGCGCGGCCGATCCGCACCGCGCCACCGGTAACAAGAGCGACGGGAGCGAGGGCGGCGTCCATCACCCGAGGGTACGCGCGACCGAGGGGCGCTCGTCAGATCACGTCGCGGCGAGGCTTCGCGGCGGCCCAGGTCACGCGCTCGGGTTGGGCGCCGACCGGCTCGGGCACGCGTCGCTCGAGCCGCTTCGTGCAGCTCTCACAGACAAGATGTGTGCGCAGGTCCAGGAACCTCCTGGTGCGCAAGCAGTTGGAGCAGAAGTGGTTCAGCGTCGGAAGCACCCCGGGTTCTCCTTCCGGGTAGGGGCCGAGGGTTCGAAGTACGGGCAGGGGTTTCGGAGTAGCGGCAGGGGTCGAGGCGGTCGAGGCCGACTCGATCGATGGTGCCAATCCGTGCACCGGGGTGACCGAACACGCTCGCGACGCGTCCCATCCGTTCCCTATCGGTAAACTCACGGGACCACGCGATGACTTCCTCAGATGACGACTCCGCCGGGCTCGCGACATGCTGGAGCTGTGGGGAATCCGTCACGGCGGAGCGGCTCGAAGTCGAGGTGATGATCCACTCGCGCAGTGGCGACGACGGCGGCCCGTACCGCTCGACTCGCTGCACGGGTTGCGGCACGCGCAACGGCGCGCTCCGGAACGCCGCGGGACGATGGATGCTCTATCCACTCGAAGGCCTCGACGAACCGACCCTGATCGACTGGATCAGTCCTCGCACGAGCCGGGAGCACCTTCGCGGCGCCGTCGGTTGGTGGGAGCGCCACCGTGGCAGCGTCGAGCGCTTCCGCCGGGAGGCGCCAACGACGAACGGTGGTGCACCGCCCCCGCCGCGGACACCGCCGCGACCTCGGCCCCGGACGCGCGAACAGGCGCGCGCAGAACCGAGGGCAAGCACGCCCCCACCGCCGCCGCGACCTCCTCCCACTCCGCCGCCACCGCCACCGCCGCGGGAGCCGCCCCCGAGGGCGGCCGAGCCGCGGTTGCGCGATCCGCATGTGCTGCTGGACATCGCGCCGGGGTCGGACGCCGCAACGATCCGCACCGCCTACCGCCGGGCGCTCAAGCTCTGTCATCCCGATCGCGTCGCGAACCTGGACCCCGAGATCCAGGACCTCGCCCATCGCAAGTCGAAGGCTCTGCGTCGGGCGTACGAGTCGCTGCTGTCGCGCGCCGAGCGGGACGGCGCAGGCTGAGCGGCGTTCGGGGTGACGTCGCTAAGCGCCGGCGATGAGCAGGTCCCCGCGCTCGAGCGGACAGCCGTTCAGGAAGTCGCGCACGGGGAGCGCGCGCTTGCCCTGCTTCTGCAGGATCGTAACGCGCAGTACGCCGGCGATCGTCGCGACGAGCACGCCCGCGGCGTCCGCCGCGAGCACCGCTCCCGGTGCCGTCCCCGCGACCGCACTCGCATCCTCAACCGTGTCGACCTCGTCGACCGCCCACGCCTCGCGCACGAGCACCGGCACGTCGCCGCGGCCCGGCCGCACAAGGACCGCCGGGCATCCGGGCTGATCCCCCAGCGCGCGGACGCGGCGGCTGAGGTCCGCCGCCCCTTCCGCCGTCGGATCGAGCCCTCCCTCCTGGCGCCGGATCTTCGCCGCCACCGTCACGAGCGATTCGTCCTGTTCGGCGGCGACGATCGGCTCGCCGGCCAAGAGCCGCGCGACGACATCGGCGAGAAGGCTCGACCCCGTCTCGACGAGCCGCTCTCGCAGCGACGGCGTGTCGTCGCGGTGGTTGATGCTCACGCGCTCGAGGGCGATGACCGGACCGGCGTCGAGTCGCGCGACCAAGCGCTGCACGGCGACGCCCGTCTCCTCGTCTCCTGCAAGGATCGCGCGCTGCACCGGCGCCGCCCCGCGCCACCGCGGCAGCAACGAGAAGTGGAGGTTCAGCGATCCGTCTCGCGGTACGCCCCGCACGTCGGCGCGCAGGATCTGACCGAACGCGACAACGACGAGCAGCGCGGGATCGGCAGCACGCAATGCCTCGACCGCAGCGTCGGTGTTGACGTCAGGAGTGGTGAGCACGGCGAGGCCGAGCTCCTCGGCGAGGCGACGAACCGGCGTGGGAGTCGGTGTGCCTCGTCGCCCCCGACGGCGGTCGGGTGGCGTCACGACGAGACCGACATCAACGGCGGCGGCGAGCGCTGCGAGACAGCGGGCCGCGGCATCGTCCGTGCCGAGGAAGACGACGTCGCTCAGGAGTCGGCCCCAGATGGGGGCCCAGGATCAGACCCAGATCCAGGCCCGTGCTCCACGTCGAGGTCCAGGTCGGACTCGGCACCCTGGGGCACCCCCGGCGGTGGGTCGCGGCCCTCCACGGCAATCTCGCCGAACTCCTCCTCCTGCGTGACCATCACACGGCACCGCTTGAGCAGTTCCAGGATGGCGAGCAGCACGCCGATGACCGTGCCTCGTGAGGCGTTCTCGGGGATGAGCGCCCGGAAGCCACAGCGAGCGCCAGGTGGCAGGAGCCCCTCGATGCGGCGCATGTGCACCTCGATGGGCGTGTCGTCCACCGTGATGACGTAGTCGCCGGCGGGTTGGATCTCGCGGAGGAGGCGGGCGAAGGCGGCGAACAGCAACTCGACACCCGCGCCATCGAGCCGGACCGGCGTCGGCTCGGCATCCGCCTCCGCGTCGGACTCCGGGTGCATCCCGCGCGGGAACTGGCGCGACGCCTCCGCGCGCCGCTCATCCAGTAGGTCGGCGACCTGCTTGAAGCGGCGGTACTGAACGAGCTGCCGCACGAGCTCGAAGCGCGGATCGAGGTCGTCGTCCTCGAGGATCTGAACGTCGCTCGGCAGAAGGCTCTGCGACTTCATCCGAACGAGCGTCGACGCCATGACGAGGAAGTCGCCGGCGGAGTCGATGTCGATGTGCTCCAGCTCGCGGAGGTGCTCGAGGAAGCGATCACAGACGCTCGCGACGGGGATGGCCTCGACCTCGAGCTCGTCCTCTCGGATGAGATGCAGCAGGAGGTCCATCGGCCCACTGAAGACCTCGAGCTCGATGCGATGACCTGGTTCCGCGTCCACAGGACCGAAACTACCAGCCCCGGGGACAGCCCGAATGCGGTGCGTTGGCTGCTCGCTGGATTGCCCGCCCCACACGGTGCCTCTACGATCGGGGCGGGCCATCTACGATCCGGACGGGCCATCTACGATCTGGGCGGGCCTCTGCGATCGGATCGCGCGCGGCCAGTTCCGCCCAGGGAGGCCGCAAGGGAGGCGCACGCTGTCGGAGAGTCTGCAACCACTGCGCGTCGTCGCCGTCGGTCTACCTCCGGCGGTGCGGGCCCGGTTCGCCCGCGGCTTGGACCCCCGCAGCATCCACTTCGACCCCGACGGCGAGCCCGACGTGGACTCGGTTCTCCTCGCTCGTGTCGACGAGTCGGCGGGAACGGGCAGTGCGCCGGCGCTCGCGCGCGTCGCCGTACTGCCGCCGAATCGCACCGACCTGATGGCGGCCGCCCTCGCCGCAGGCGCCGACGCCGTCGTCTCGGACGACTTCGGTCCCGACGAGCTCGCCACGCGCATCTCGCTCGCGGTGGTCGCGGCTGACCAACGGCTGCGGGACGCCGCAGTCGGCGCTGCTCTGATGGACCCAGGTGAGCCGGAGGATCTCCTCGGCGAAAGCCCGAGCATTCGCGCGCTGCGGCCCCTCCTCGACCGCGTCGGCCGAGGCGATGCGAGCATCGCGATCCTGGGTGAGCCCGGGACGGGCAGGCGCCTCATCGCGCGCCGCATCCACCGTCGCTCTCGCCGCGCACAGGGACTCCTCGTCGACCTGAACGGCGAGACCCTGCGTGGAGTCGCGGCCTGCCAGCGACTCTTCGGCGACGAGCACGAGCCCGGCCTCGTGGCCTGCGCCCACGATGGGACGCTTCTCGTGCGGCACCTACGCGCCCTCGACCCGGAGGCAGGACGACTGCTCCGGTCGGTGGTCAAGAGCGGTCGCCTCCCGGCCGGGCGCGCGGTGGGGCGACGAGTCTCAGTGCGTTGGATCGTCGAGTGCACCGGCGTCCACGACGGCGACGCCGCCACGCGCGACCTCTGCGATGAGCTCGCCCACGGCCGGGGGATCGTCACCGTGAAGCTCCCGCCCCTCCGCTCGCGGCCGGGCGACGCCGTCATCCTCGCGCGCCACGCGCTGTCCCGTGGCGTCGGCCGCCCGACGGCCCTCGATGCCGCAGCGGAAGAGGTACTGGCACGCCACTCGTGGCCGGGCAACGTCCGAGAACTCCTGACGATCTGCGAGCTCCTGCGGCTCCGACATGGCGCAGGACCGGTCGGGGCCGCTGAGTTGGCTGCCGCCCTGGTTCCACCTGCGAAGGGCGCGGCCGACGCGGGCTCGCTGTCCCTCGAAGACGTTCGGCGGCGCCATATCCTGCGTGTGATGCAACTCTGCGAGGGCAACCGCACACGCGCGGCCCAGCTCCTCGGGATCGCTCCCCGCACGCTCTACAACCGGCTCCGCGAGTACGATGCGTCTGGCGAACAGGGGCTGCCCGCCGATCTCGGGCGCGCGCCCTGACGGTTCGGCTGCCGAGGAGCCCGATGGACGACAACACGCAGAGCCAACTCGACGCCGACACCGCGTACGGACGTCGCGTCCTCCAGGCCGAACTCGAGGCGATCCGGGACATGCTGCCCCGCGTCGACCATCGCCTCGGAGAGGCGGTGGAGCGCATCGTGTCCGCCGCCGGCCGCGTCGTCGTCACCGGCGTCGGCAAGTCCGGCATCATCGGACAGAAGATCTCCGCCACGCTCGCCTCGACCGGGACGCCATCGCTTTTCCTCCACTCGGGCGAGGCCGTGCACGGCGACATGGGGCGTGTCCTGCACGAGGACGTCGTGCTCGCGCTCTCGTACAGCGGGACGACCGACGAGGTCATCCGCCTCGTGCCGATCATCAAGAAGATCGGCGCGGGACTGATCTCCATCACGAGTCGCGCTGACTCCTCCTTGGGACAGGCGTCGGACATCTGCCTGCCCGTCGGACGCATCGAGGAGGCCTGCCCGATCGGCCTCGCCCCCACGTCGAGCACCACCGCAATGCTCGCCCTCGGTGACGCTCTGGCGATGGCGGTGGCGCACCGTAAGTCCTTTCGCAGAGAGGACTACGCGCTGTTCCACCCCGGTGGCGCGCTCGGGCGCTCACTGGTGACCGTCGGGGAGGTGATGCGGCCGCTCGAGGCCGTCACCACCGTCGCTCCCGGCACGACGATTGCGACCGCCCTGCGTGAGATGTCCGACCCGCTTCGACCCCGCTCCGGCGCCCTCCTCGTGGCGGAGCCCGGGGGTACGCTGCTGGGCATCCTCACGGATGGCGACCTGCGCCGCGGCCTACTCGAGAAGCCCGGGCTGCTCGACCTCGAGGTCTCGGCCGTGATGACCGCGGGACCCAAGGTGGCGAGAACCAGCGACCTACTCGCAGAGACGTACCGGCTCATCAAGGAGCACCAGATCGACGAGATCCCGGTTGTCGACGACACCGGTCGCGTCATCGGGCTACTCGATGTCCAGGACGTCGTGGAGTGGGGTGTTGCGCTCTGATCGCGACCCCTCCGACTCCGCCCGGGCTGACGATTCTGCCCACGCTGATCCGGCGCTCTCGATGACGTCGACTGAGGCGATCCTGGGAGCGCTCGACAGCTCGGTGCGGGAAGCGTTCGCCCGGGTGGAGGCTCTCGTCTGCGACGTCGACGGCGTCCTGACCGACGGCCGCATTCACGTCTCGAGCGATGGCTCGGAGTCCATGTCGTTCCACGTCCGCGATGGCTCCGGCACATGGATGCTCCACAAGGCGGGCCTGCGCGTCGGACTGATCACTGGGCGCAGTACCGGGATTCCGAGCGGCGGCCGCGGCGCGATGAAGGTCGACGAAGTCGTCGAGGGTTGCCGGGAGAAGGCCGGCGCGCTGCGCGCGATGAGCGAGAGCTGGGGCATCCCCCTCGAGAGGATCGCGTACATCGGAGATGACCTACTCGACGGCCCGGCGCTCTCGTTGGCCGGGCTCGCCCTGTCCGTCGCGGACGGCACGGTCGAGGTGCGCCGCGCCGCTGACTACGTGACGCGGCGCCGTGGTGGCGCGGGCGCGGTACGCGAGGTGGCCGATCTGATCCTGGAGGCGCGCGGTGATCGCGTGGCCGTCCTGGATCTCTACCTTCCGGATCGTGAGGACTCGCGATGAGTCGCCTGGCGGGACTGCGGCGCGTCGCGATCTTCGGTGTTGTCTTCGGCGGCATCATGGCCGTCGTCATCTGGAGTGCGGGCGGTGTCACCAGCGGGTACGAGGGGCCGCGCGTCACGCCGGTCGCGCGCCCAGACGACACGGGCAGCGTCCTCCCGATGCGAGGGGGGTTCTCCGTCGGAGATGGCTCCGGTGTGCACGTCACGCGCGACGGGACCGAGGTCGTCGACGGCCAGCCGCTGCCGTACCGGGCATTTGAGGCGCGCTGGGCGCGCCAGAAGCCACGCCCTGGATCCTCGAGCGAGCAGCGAAGACTGCACGCCGAGCAGTTCGCGCTTCTGCTCTTCCACCTCCGCCCGACACCCACTGAGCCGCGACCGCGAGCCATCGAGGGTCCGGACACGACGCGGATCGACGCGCGCGAAGCCGAGCTCTCCATCCGCGAGGGAGAGGAGTTCCGAGCAGACCTCGTCGGCGACGTCACCGTCACCCGTCACGCTGTGGATGGGGACCTGACACTCCGCAGTGAGCGTCTGTTCGTCGACGCCGAGACGCGGCAGGCCTCGACCGAGGAGCACGTCGTCGTCGAAGGTCGCGGAGCTCACATCGAGGGCACGGGCCTGGACGCCGACCTCGACACACCCCGCGCGCTCCTCAAGCGCGACGTGACCGGGACGTTCCTCACCCGACCCGGGGAGCTCGCGGGCGAGGGGGGCGTGCCCGGCGCCGCGCCCGTTCCAGCCACGATCACGTGCTCTGGATCGGCGGAGGTCCACGGCGTTGGCAAATCCCAGAAGCGCTGGCGCGTCGAGTTCCGCGAGAACGTGACCGTCGTGCAGGGCGACCGCACGCTGCGGTGCGGGCGGCTGGAGATCGAGTTTCGACTGGCGAGCGGCACCCGTGATGGCCTCGAGATCCTGCGCTCCGTCGCGGATGGCAATGTGCTTGCCGAGGGCCTCCGGGAGGACGGAGCGTCGACATACTCGATCCGGGCCGTAAGCGCCGAAACCACGCGCGACGCCAAGGGCGGCAACGACGTCACGTTCCTCGGTGGGACGCAGGCCATCTTCGAGGGTGTGCTCAGCACCTCGGGCACCGGTCGTGTCGAGGTCACCTGCGCTGGGCCGGCGGTGTTCCACACCGACGGCGCCGCCTCGCGACCCGACCGACCCGTGCGCAGTCACGCGACCTTCCGCGACGGCGTCGTCGCCAAGCAGTGGAACGCCAAGACGGGCGACCTCGAGACGGAGATCGCGGCACCTGTCGTCAGCCTGCTCGGAGCCCGCGACGCGGCGGCCGGCGGTCGGCTGGTTCCCGAGGCACTGACCGCCACAGGCAGCGACGCCGAGCGAGTGCACCTGAAGCGGCTCGCGCTCCGGGCGCAGAGCGGCAACGTCACGTGGACGGTGCACCCGGAGCAGGGGATCGAGCGGCTGATCCTGACCGGGACGCCGACGGCGAGTTTCGATGACACCGGCGGCATGAACCTCACCGGCGTCGCGCGCGACGATCAGCCGGCGCGGCTGCTTCTGACGGCGAGCAACGAGATCAACGCGACCTACTACCGCCCCGAGGATCTCGCGCCCGAGCAACCACTCGCGCTCGTCTCGGCGACCGGCGGGGTCGTGGTCCGGCGCATCGTTGGAGAGCGCGAGTCGTATCGCATGAGCGCGCAAACGACGGATGTCCGCGTCGCGCAGGACCGGCGGCCGAGCAGCCTGCGCGCGCACGGCGATGTACTCGTCACGGGCCGTGGGGAGCGGCCGGGCGATCGCCATGTCACGCTCCGGGGTGACCGACTGTCAGCGAGCCGGATGGGCGACGCGACCGCCGACCCCACGACCAGCACCAACGTGGTGGTGGTTGGCGAACCCCGCCGACCGGCCAGCGCCCGCCTCGAGGAAGCGCGCATCGATGGCCGCCCGGCGCGCGTCCACGAGTTGCGGGCCGTCGAGCTCCGCTACCAGGACGGCGGCACACAACTGATCGCGCGACGCGGAGCCCGCGCTGTGATCAACCGCAGCGCCGACGCCACAGAGGGCGACGCCCTCTCCGGCGAGATCTCGATCCTCGCGAGCGAGATCCGAGCCACGCTACGCGAGTCGGACGGCAGCGCGACCCCCCGCCGAACCGACGACCTCCTCGGTATCGCAGCCTCCGGTGGCGTGACGCTCGAGAGTCGCCGGACCGTCGTGACCGGCGCCGACCTGACCTATGACCACGTCGGTGGCCGCGCTGTCGTGACGGGCCGGCCGGCCCGCGCGCTGCTACGAGCCACGAACCCTGTGATGTCCGATCCCGCGCTGTCCGACCCCGGCCTCGCGCCCGACGCGAACGTGTCGTACGACAGCTTCGTCCACTCCGATCGCATCGAGGTCGAGCTCGCCCCAGCGCGAGAGGGACAGCGACGAGAGGTCAAGCGGATCACCTGCCAGGGTGGTCGGATCATCCGATACCTGTTCGACGACCCGACGCCCGAGACGCCGCGCCCGCTTCCGGAACGCCTCCGCATCGATGCGGAGGGCCCGATTGAGCTGAAGCCCAGCGGTGGCCGCGCATCCGGGAATGTGCAGATGCGGTGGGAGTCGCTCGACGCTGGCCACCGATGGGTCCAGGACGCGCAACTCACGTGTGAACGCGTCAGCCTGACGTTCGACCCGAAGGCCACGGGGCGCCTTCAGGATCGCGTCACGTACGCAATCGCGGAGGGGTCCGCTCGGAGGAACGTGGTTCTCACGTCATCGCGTGGCCTACGGGCCACCTCCGATCGGGTCGAGGTCCGTGGATCGTGGCTGCTGTTACGCTCGCGCTCGAGCAACCTCGTGCACGTCGTCGAGAATGACCCCGAGAAGGGGCGCGCGAGAGAGTTCGACTGTACGCAGGGGGACTGGAACTACCGTACGCGCGAGTGGCGCGAGTTCCGGCGCTTCCGGCTCTACTGAGACCGGCTGGGGCGGAGCCGGGCCGGGGGCGACCTCACCCGCCGTGTCGCCCGTCGCCGCCCGAGAGAGCCAGTCGCTCGCTGAGAGACACCGGTTGCTATCCGGCAGACAAAGGAGCACGCGCCACCATGGAGCTCGGGATGGGAGAGATCGCCCTCATCCTCTTCGTGGCGCTCCTCGTCTACGGCGGCAAGCTCCCCGAGGTCGCCGCAGCGGTCGGACGAAGCCTCGCCGAGCTGAAGCGCGGGCTGAAGGAGACCACCGACGCGGTCGGGGTGGACGTTCGCGACCTCGATCCGCGACGCAGCGTGCGCCGCGCGTGGGACGATGCGAGGGCGCCGATCGAACAGGCGCTCACCGCATTGCCCGCGCCCGGAGCGAGCGCCCCGACAGAGGTCGCGACGGAGGACATCTCGGTCCCGTCGGAGGCCGGGCCGGTTCGGACGGAACACGAGCAGACGGAGCACGGGTCAGGCGAGACGGAGGACAGGCTGGCCGACGAGCCCAGACCAACTCCTGAGTAACCTCGAGCCTGACAAATGCGGCGGACGGCGTGCCTGGGCGGAGTGGCCGCTCCGACGAGTCGACCGGGACGGACTCCTAGCGCGACCGGCTACTTGCCGATGGCGTCGTCGCCGAAGTCGAAGATCGACTCCCAGCTTCCGTCGCCGGGCTCCCCAGGCTTCCCGGTCTTCGCGGTCTTCGCCGCTGGCTTCTTCTTCGCCCCGCCACCGAACCTCGAGACGACCGGCTTCGCCGATGGGGTCCGCACCGGCGCTGCCGCCGACGGTCCGTGCATCGAGGAACCGAGCTTCATCGTGATCGGGGGGAGCTCTCCGAGCGGAGCCGTCACGCGTCGCGGTGGCGCGGGCGCTTCTGGCTCAGAGGGCGTCACGAGTTCGATCTGCGGCTCCGGTTCGGCGACGGCCACGGCCGTCGCTTCGGTCGGCTTCTCGACCGGGACCGGCTTTGGCTTCACGGCTGCCTTCGGCCGACGCTTCGCGGCCTTCGCCGCATCCTTGGCCTGGTCCTTGAGCGCGTCATGGATGGCTCGCCGCACGGCGACGTAGAGGAACGGCGTCCGCTTGGATCGCTCGATGATCTCCTTGAGCAGCTCGGGCGACGGCATCTCGCACACAGCCAAGGCCATGGCCTCGCCGAACACGTCGATCGGCACGATGCTGTAGCTCTCGCAGAACTCGCGGGGGAGCAGGTCCACCGCCGGGCGAGGGATGGCGTAGTTGGAGACGTCGATGAACGGCAACGAGTAGTGCGTCGAGACGATCTTCGCGAGCTCCCACTCATCCAGCGCCTCGCGCTCGAAGAGCACGTGGGACAACTGGTTCCCAGTCATCTCCTGCTCGGCCTGAGCGTCCTCGATATGCGAACGCTCGATCAGGCCCTCGTCGAGGAGGACATCATCGAGGCGGGTTCGGGCGAGCTTCTCGAGGTGGCGTCGGTACATGGGTGGGCTCGGCAGGGTGAGGCGGTCCCAACGGAGACCGCGACCGTCTCACCCCTATCGGACGCCGAGCGGCGGGAGCCTGAGCGCAGCATGCGGAACTCTGCGCGAACGGCGGTGCTCACGCGGTCTCGCGACGCCCGCGTGGACGATCCGGGCTAGACGTCCAACTCGGCGACGTCGAGCGCGTGGGTCTCGATGAAGCGGCGTCGCGGCTCGACCTGTTCGCCCATCAGGACCGTGAAGATGTTGTCGGCGGCAACCGCGTCGTCGAGTCGGACCCGCAAGAGCGTGCGGCGGTTGATGTCCATCGTCGTCGAGTGAAGCTCATCGGGGTTCATTTCGCCCAGCCCCTTGAACCGCGTTCGCTGTAGGCCCTGGCCGGAGAGCCGCAGGACGGACTCGACCACCCCGATGAGATCCGACGTTCGGGCCTCCGACCGCTCGGCGGCCACGACGAAGCGGGGCTCGGTGTCGCGCGCCCGGAGATCCGACAGCGCGTAACCCAGCTCCTCGAGCCGTGCCAGCGCAGCGACGAGCTTCGGGCGCCACCGGAACTCTGCCACGACGGCATCCGGGGGCTCGATCGACGACGAGTCGTCTTCTTCGTGGAACCAAACCGCGGGACGCTCGAGCCGAGAGTGCAGCTCACGCTGGAGCTGATCGAACTCCTCGTCGTCGTAGAGGAATCGCGACCCTTCCTCCCCGACGCGCACACGATGGAGCGGGAACTGACCCGCGCCGTTGCGGGCTTCCAGGTAGTCCGGGAGGCTCAGGGCGCGGCGATTGAGGCGGGCTTCGACGTCGCGCAACTCGTCGACGATGCGGATCAAGTCGCCCAAGCCGTCTCCCGCGATGGACTCGCCGATCGGCTGACCCTCGTCATCGAGTCGCTGAACGCGGCAGTGCGCGATCCCGAGGTCGACGAGCAGGGAGCGCATCTCGTCCTCGGACTGGATGTACTCCTCGCGCCGCCCACGCTTGATCCGGAAGAGCGGCGGCTGCGCAACGTAGATCCGCCCGCGCCGAATCAACTCCGGCATGTGACGGAAGAAGAACGTCAAGAGCAGTGTGCGGATGTGACTGCCATCCACATCGGCGTCCGTCATGATGATGACCTTGCCGTAGCGCAGCCCGTCCGCGTCGAAGGACTCGACGCCGATCCCCGTGCCAAGCGCCTGGATGATCACCTGGATTTCGTTGTGCTGGAGCATCTTGTCGATGCGCGCCTTCTCGACGTTCAGGATCTTGCCCCGCAGCGGCAGGATCGCCTGCGTCCGACGATCACGGCCCTGCTTGGCGGACCCGCCGGCCGAGTCACCCTCAACGAGGAAGATCTCCGTCTCGTCGCGATTTCGGCTGCTGCACTCCGCCAACTTGCCGGGCAACCCACCCGAACTGAGCGCCGTCTTCCGTCGGACGAGCTCCCGTGACTTGCGCGCCGCCTCGCGGGCTCGCATCGCGAGGATGGCCTTGTTGACCATCGCCTTCGCGGTCTTCGGGTTCTCCTCGAGGTAGGTCGTCAGGCCTTCCGCCACGATCTGCTCGACCGGCTTCCCGATCTCGCGGCTACCGAGGTTGCGCTTCGACTGCCCACCGAACTGCGGCTCCGGCATGCGCACCGAGACGACGGCGGTCAGGCCCTCGCGCCAGTCCTCGCCGGTCGGGATGTCGCCGTCCTTCGCGAGTTTCGCCGACTGGACGTAGCGGTTCATCGTGCGCGTCAGCGCGGACCGGAACGCCGAGAGGTGCGTGCCGCCCTCGTACGTGTTGATCGCGTTCACGAACGAGTACAGCGTCTCGGAGTAGGTCTCGTTGTACTGGATCGCGACATCGACCTCGAACGGCCCGAGCGCGCCCTTGAGGTGGATCGGCTCCGGGTTGACGGTCGCCTTGCTCTGGTTGAGGTGCCGGACGAACGCAGCGATTCCACCGTCGTACTGGTAGTCCGCCTCGTGCTCACGGCCCGGCCGCTCGTCGGTGAGACGAATGTGGAGGCCGGGGGTGAGGAACGCCAACTCCCGCAGACGCTGCGCCAGCGTGTCGAAGTGGAAGTCGAGCTCCGAGAACATGTCCGGGTCCGGATGGAACGTCACGGTGGTGCCCGTGCGGTCGGTGGGCTCATCGACGGACATCGGCTTCGCGACGTCGCCGCGGTGGAAGGTCATGCGGTGCACATGCCCATCGCGGTGGACCTCGACGAGGAGTACCTCGGACAGCGCATTCACGACCGAGACGCCCACGCCGTGCAGGCCGCCGGAGACCTTGTACGCCTGGTTGTCGAACTTCCCGCCGGCGTGCAGGGTGGTCATGATGACCTCGAGCGCCGGCTTGTTGGCCCCCTTGTGCAGGTCGACCGGAATGCCGCTCCCGTCGTCGATCACACGGCAGCCGCCGTCCGCGAGGATGGTCACGGAGATCGCCGTGCAGTCACCCGACATCGCCTCGTCGATGGAGTTGTCGACCACCTCGAAGACCAGGTGGTGCAAGCCCTCACTCGACGTGTTCGGGACGTACATGCCCGGGCGCTTCCGGACCGCCTCGAGACCCTCCAAGATCTTGATCTGATCCGCCCCGTAGACGCGGTCCTCGGGGGGTGCTGCCGGTTCTGGGGAAGCCGGGGTTGCCTCGGGCGAGGGCGCGGAATCTGCCCCACCAGGGGGGGCGTCCGAAGCCGACTCGGCGGCAGGCTCCTCGGCGGGCTGCGGGGTCGGCTGGTCGTCGTGCTCTTCGCTCATCTCGTTCTCTGACGCTCCTAGAAGACTCCCAGACGGAACCGCAGTTCCTTGATCCGCCCCGTCTCATCTGCTGCCAGCACCCGCGACAGGAGCTCATCCTGCCGGAACCCCGACAACTCGTGCAGGAGTGCCGTGGACCGAACTTCGACGGTCAACACTCCCTTGCGCAGCGTGGCGGGCTTCGTCTCCGACGAGAGCTGCTCCCCGGCCGCCTTCGCCCACGCGTCATGCACGCCATCTCGTCGGCGACGAGAGACCGGCCGGACGTCCCGCATGACCCGCGAGAGGATGTTCTGGAGCGACTCCGGATCACCCCCGCGGCGACGCCCGCCATGGCCAGGCGCTCCACCGCCACCACCCCCGTGGGCGGCACTCACTCGATGCTGACGGGCATCACAACGTACGTGTACGACCCCTCCGTGATCTTGCCCGGAGAGGCCTTGCCGTTCCATGCGAACGCGATGTCTCCGGCGGGCAGGACGGCGAGCGCCTCGAGGAGGAAGTCCGGGTTGAACCCCAGCAGCTCCTCCTCGCCCTCGTACGCGCACGAAAGCGTCTCCTCGGCCGAACCCTCGGCGGAGCGCGCAGACACCGTCAGGCCCTCAGTATGGAAGCGCAGGCGCACACATTGGGCGTCACGACTCGTCACGAGCGACGCTCGGCGCAACGTGGAGACCAACTCGTCGCGCGGAATGGTCGCTCCGTGCGAGCAGTTCGCGGGGATGACTTCCTTGTAGCCAGGGAAGCTTCCCTCGACGAGACGCGAGACCACCGTGACTCGTTCGGTACGGCCGCGGAAGTGGTTGTTGCCGATCGAGATCCAGACGCTCGAGGCGGGATCACTCAGCGCCTTGTCCAACTGCTGCAGGCCCTTCGTCGGAACGATCGCGCGCAGTGAGACACCGCCGGGGTTCGTGCACGCTCCCTGGTCCACCGCCAGGCGTCGTCCATCGGTGGCGACGAGTTCGAGGGACTCCCCTTCCACCTTCAGGAGCAGTCCGTTCAGCGCGAAGCGCATCCGCTCCTTGGCCGCCGCGAACGCAGTGCGCTTGATCATCTGGCGCAGCACGCCCGCGTTGATCGCGACCTCCTCGGCTCCGCCGACGTCCGGGATCTCCGGGAAGTCCTCGGGCGAGGGGCCCTGCAGTTGGAAGCGTCCCCTTCCCGCCTGCAGCGTGCACTCGCGACGCTCGGCGTCCCAGTCGAAGATCAGCTCGCCCTTGGAGAGCTCGCGGCAGATGGCGCCCAGACGCTGGGCCGGCACAACCGCGGTGCCCGGTCGCTCGATGCGGAGCGACTCGCCTGGGCCGACATGCACACGCATGCCGATCTCCAGATCAGTGGCTGAGAGCGTGAGGGCATCGTTTTCGGCGGTGATCTGAACGCTCTCGTAGACGGGGTGGACGCCCTTACTCGCCACGACACCCGACACCGACTGGACTGCCTTCAGGAGATCATCGCGATCACAGGTAAAGCGCATCTGAGTTCTCTCCACGAGCCCCTCCTATGAGGGGTTCTTGTTCTGTAATCGTATTCATATGGTCGGTGGATGTTGGGGATCCACAGTGCTCAGAGAGGCGACACGAGGCCAGACCCGTGCCCCCGATCCGTTTCTCCACCGAGTTGTCCACGGTGGAAGGCAAGCGGACGAACTGTGCCGACTTGACCGAGAGTTGGCGAGGGCGCGTCACGCCTGTGGACAGATGGACGATTCTACCCAGCCCCAAAGACCCTTCCGAAGACACTTCCCACAGGGCGGAAGCCGTCGCGGGCGGCGCCGGGCACAACGTGTCCGTGACCGGTGGAGACATGGTGGGGTCGGTGCTCGAGAAGGACACGTAAGTCGCTCTATCGGATTGACTTACGTGGTGGATAACTTTGTGGCGTCGCCGGTGGAAGGCGCCATACCGCCCGCGTCGACCGACGCGGGCGACTGGGGCCTTGACCACTACTCTCCCGCGCGAATCCGGCGGATGACGATCTCGAGGTCTTCCTTCAGGCGAGGAAGCGTCTCGAGTTCGCGCGCGATCTTCTCGTTCGCGTAGATGACCGTGGTGTGGTCACGGCCACCGAAGTGAGCCCCGATCTCGACGAGCGAGTGATCCGTCATGCGGCGGGCGAGGTACATCGCCATCTGACGCGGGCGCGAGATCGACTTGTGTCGCCGCTTGCCCATCATCTCGGACGGCTTCACACCGAAGTGCTCGGACGTGACACGGATGATGGTCTCGATCGTGACCTTGCGCGTCTTCGGCTGAATCAGGTCGCGCAGAGCCTCCCGCGCCAGCTCGAGCGTGAGCGGGCGACCGGAGAGCGAGGCGTAACTCGAGACGCGGAGGACCGCACCCTCGAGCTCTCGGACATTGGCGGTGATGTGGTCCGCGATGAGGTCGGTCACGTCGTCCGGCAACTCGTAGCCGCGACGCTGGGCCTTCTGTCGCACGATCGACACACGCGTCTCGTGGTCCGGCTCGAGGATCTGGGTGACCAGGCCCCACTTGAACCGGCTGACGAGGCGGTCCTCGAGCGTCGGGATCTCCCGTGGCGGGCTGTCGCACGACAGGATGATCTGCTTCTTCGAGTTGTAGAGCGTGTTGAACGTGTGGAAGAACTCCTCCTGCGTCCGCTCCTTCCGCGCGAGGAAGTGGATGTCGTCGATCAGCAGCATGTCCACGTGCCGGTAGCGGTAGCGGAAGTCCTGGAGACCCCCCTCCGCGACGCCGGCGATGAACTGGTTCACGAACGACTCGCAGGAGAGGTAGATGATCTTCGCGTCGGGGCGCTTCGAGAGGACGCGGTGGCAGAGCGCCTGGAGCAGGTGTGTCTTACCGAGGCCGACGGCGCCGTGCAGGAAGAGCGGGTTGTAGGCGTCACCCGGCGCGTTCGCGACGGCGCTCGACGCGGCGTGGGCGAGGTGATTACTCGGCCCGACGACGAAGTTCTCGAAGACGTAGTCGTCGTTCAGGATCACGTCCGACAGGAAGTGACGATAGCGGGGGTGCCCGAAGAGTTCGGCGCCGTGGCGACGGGTGGTGATGCGGGGCGCCGCCGGGATGGCCGGGCGGACGGGGGTCGCTGGCGCCGCTTCGGCGCGAGGACGCCGCTCGCGGCGCTCAGCCGGCGTGGGAAGAGCGTCATCACCGACGTCCACGCGGACATCGTGGGGCATGCCAGCCGTCGCCTCGACCGCGTCACGCAAGGCGTCGAGGTAGTAGCTCTCGATCCACTGCTTCACGAACGCGTTCGGCGCGGAGAAGACATACGTCTTGCCGTCGATGCGCGACAGATCGAGGTCACGGAACCAGGTCTGGAACTGCTGCCGCGAGACGCGCTCGCGGACGATCTCGAGGATCGTGCGACCAGAGCCGGTGCCGGCGTTCTCACCCGCCATTCGCCCAGCGTTCCTCCCGCCGCCCGAACCGTTGTCGGGCTGTCGCGTTGCGTCACGAGACGGAGTGCATTGCACTTCGAATCGGGACATACCTCAAGCCGCCAAATGAGCATCACGATCACTCGCGATGGAGCCCGTTCCGCGCCGCGCCTTCCTGCCGGAGTCGCTGTGCGCCACCGCGTTGGGGAAGGACAAATATAGCCACACGACGAGCGGTGTCAAAGGGCGCACGAGAGAGATGCGATTCGCCCAACACCTAGATGAACCCTGCATCTCAGCGAGATCGCGCCTCTTCGGACGTCATGGATTTGGCAAACTTTTTTCGGGGCCGACGTCGGCGACGGCGAACGCACCGCGCACCGTCGCCGTGACATCGCGCAACGCACCGACCAACGCCGTGACGTCCTCGCGCTGCGTGCTCCACCCGACAGAGACGCGCACAGCTTCGCTCGCCCGCGCAGCCGTCCACCCCGCGGCGAGCAGCACGTGTGGCGCAGTGCGCGCTCCGCTGGCGCACGCCGATCCCGTGGAGACCCGGATTCCGCGTCCATCGAGTGCGGCGAGGATGGCCTCCCCCGGACACCCGGCGAATGTGATGAGCGCCGTGTTCGGCAGCGCGTCGCGGGGTGTGCACCACGCGGCCCCCGGTGCGACGTCGACGTAGTCACGCAGTGGCGCGAGGACGTCTCGAGTATGTCGCGCGGACTCGTCTCGGCGCGCCGCGACGACGCGCGCGGCGGCGCCAAAGGCGGCGGCCAGCGCCACCGACTCCGTTCCTGGTCGACGTCCCCGCTCCTGTGCGCCGAGACCCGCCGGACTGGCGATCGGAACGTCATTGGCGACGATGAGCGCGCCGATCCCGGCCGGGCCGCCGATCTTGTGGGAGGAGATGGCGAGTAGGTCCGCTCCGGTGCTGGCGAGCGAGACGGGGAGGCGGCCCACGGCCTGTGCCGCGTCGACGTGGACCCGTGCTCCGGCCGCCCGCGCCCGCGCCGCGGACTCGGTGACTGGCTGCAGGGTGCCGGTGACCGACTCCGCGAGCGTCAACGCCACGACCGCCGCTCCACGCGCTGCCCGCCCGATGTCGTCCGGATCGTGCCGGAACGTCGGGCTGACGCCCACCTCCTGGACGGGCACGCCCTCCAGCGCGAGACGGTCCGCGAGCTGACGGAGCGACGCGTGGGCGGCGGCGGTCGTCACGAGTCCGCGACCGGGGCCGGGATGGGCGCCGAGCGCACCACGGACCCCCAGGACGTTGGACTCCGTTGTGCCGGAGGTCAGAACCACTTGGCGAGGGTCGGCGCCGACGAGCTCGGCGATCTCCTCCCGGGCACACTCCAGTGCGCTCCGCAGCCGCCGACCGGCCGCGTGCGCGCTCGACGGGTTTCCTGGACCGAGCTCGAGCGACCGCAGGAGCGCTTCGCGAGCCTCGGGGAGCAGCGGAGCAGAGGCGTTGTGGTCCAGGTAGCGCTCTCGCGCGGGCGTGGTGCTCATCGGGGGTCCTCGCCGCGCCTCAAGCGCGAGTGGGTGCCGTCTCGATATGGAACCGAGGTGGTGTCTTCGCCGCCCCGGGTACCAGACCTACGAGAACTCATGAGCCTCATCAATCTGCGGGACCGGACGATCAACGCGAAGATCGTCTACTACGGCACGGCGCTGTCAGGCAAGACCACCAGCCTGAAGCACGTGCACCGCGTGATCGATCCGCAGGGCCGCACCGAGCTCGTCTCGCTGAACACCCAGGGCGACCGGACCCTGTTCTTCGACTTCCTGCCGATCCCGCTCGGGTCCCTGGGCGGCTTCCACGTGAAGCTGCAGGCGTTCACCGTGCCCGGCCAGGTCAAGTACGCGCTCACCCGTCGCTACGTGCTGCGCGGCGCCGACGGGATCATCTTCGTCGCCGACTCACGCCCGGAAGCCTTCGAGGACAACATCGTGGCGCTGCGCAACCTCGAGGAGAACCTCGAGGTGAACGGCATCGACCGCCGGATCGTGCCGATCTTCATTCAGTACAACAAGCGCGACGTCCCCGCGCCGGTCCCGGTCGAGCACCTACGCGAGGCGTTGAACCCGGCCGGCGTGTCGGACATCGCGACCATCGCGACGACGGGTGAGGGTGTCTTCGAGGCGTTCTCGAGTCTCACCGGCGACATGCTGGTGCGGCTGGCTACAGAGCATCGCCTGGCCGACCCGACGGTGCTCGCGGCGAACGTCGCAGAGCGCTTCGGCGAGTTCCGCGAGGACTACGAGCGCCTCGGCGGCGCCCATCCCGCCGACGTCCCCGCGCCCCACTCGCTGGCCGGGGCGGCGGCCTTCACCGCGCGCCGACCGGCGGTCATCGAGGTGGCCACCGTCACGGGTGAGCAGGAGGTGCCCGACGTCGAGGAACTCCTCGAGCGGGCCGTCGAGACGAACATGGAGTCCGCTCGACTGCTCACCGAGTTGAACGAGACGCGCACCCAACTCTCCGATCACGTCAATCACCTCGCTGGGCTGCATGCGACGGGCGTCGTCATCGCCAGTGAGCTCGACAGCGACCGGCTCCTCGAGCGGGTTCTCGAACAGGCGACCAAGACGGTGGGCACCACGCACGGGAGCGTGCTGCTCCTCGACCGCGACGGCGGACGCCTCGAGGAGCGACTCGTTCGCGGGTTCTCTCAGGACCCGATCGCGCGTCGCGGCGGTGCCGAGCCGGCGCTCGTGCAGCGCGTTCTGGCCGGTGATCCGTTCATGATCACGGCGTCCGAGGACCCGGCGCTCCTACAGCCACCTGGCGTCGACGAGCCCGGGCCGTTGGCCGCGCTGGTCGCTCCCCTTGTGCACCAGGGCGAGGTGCTCGGCGCGCTCACCGCCTACCTTCTGGTTCGCGCGCGCGGAGCAGAGAGTGACGATCGGCTCCGCTTCCTGGGTGCCGTCGCCGCGCAGGCCGCGGTCGCCATCGAGAACGTCCGGCTCTACAGCCGGATCGAGGGCTTCAATCGCGAGCTGGAGCGCACGGTCGCCGAGCGCACGCAGGAGCTGGAGCAGGCCAACCGCGAGCTGAAGCAGCTCGACCGCATGAAGGACGACTTCCTGGCGTCGATGAGCCACGAGCTGATGACGCCCCTGACGTCGATCAATGGGTTCGCCGAGATCCTGGGGACGACCGCGGCCGATGACGGCGCGGCCTCCGCCACGGACCGCGCGGAGTTCGCCGCCATCATCCAGCAGGAGTCCGGGCGCCTGACGCAGACCCTGCAGTCCGTCATCGACCTGTCCGTCCTCGAGTCCGGCCGCCTCGAGCTCCAGCTCGAGGACGTCGACCTGCGCGACGCGCTCGCCGAGGCGTACAGGCGCCAGCGGCCGGCGTTCAAGGAGCGCGGCGTCAAGGTGCGCGTGCGGGTGGATGAGGGCATGCCGGCCGCCGTGGCAGACCATCGCTGGCTCGCCAAGGCGCTCGATGCCCTTCTCTCGAATGCGGCGAAGTTCAGCCCGGCTGACGGTGAGGTGCACGTCACGATCTACGCGGAGTCGGAATCCGCCGTCGTCGCCATCGCGGATACCGGCTCCGGCGTGCCGGAGACGTTGCGGCCGGTGATCTTCGAGAAGTTCAAGCAGCTCGGGGACATCCTCACCGACAAGCCGACCGGCCTCGGTCTCGGCCTGCCGACGGCCCGCCTGGCGATCGAGCGACTCGGCGGCACGGTCTGGTACGAGCCCGGCGCGAAGGCCGGAAGCGTGTTCGCACTGATGCTCCCGACCCGCGTCGCGGCGCCGCGATAAACACCGGCTCGCCACCCTTGCGGCGTATGCTCGGCGCCGGTGCGCGTCCTGCTCGTCGATAACTACGACTCGTTCTCCTACAACCTCGTCCAAGCGTTGAGGTCCCTGGGTGCCGCCGTTGTCGTGCATCGCAACGATGCCGTGGACGTGCCCGCCGCGCTCGCCGAGGCCCCGGATGCGATCCTCCTCTCGCCGGGACCCTGCACGCCCGCGGAGGCTGGGATCTCCGTCGACCTGGTGCGCGCCGCCGCCGCCGCGCGCCTCCCGCTGCTGGGCGTCTGCCTCGGTCATCAGGCGATCGGCGTGGCGTTCGGGGGGCGAGTCGCCGCCGCCGACCGACTCCTGCACGGCAAGACGAGCGAGGTCCATCACGACGGTCGCGGCCTGTTCGCCGGGCTGCCGCAACCGTTGACCGCCATGCGATACCACTCGCTCGTGGTCGAGGAGCCCCTCCCAGCATGCCTGGAGCGCTGCGCGTGGACCGAGCGTGCGGGTTCGGCAGCCCCCGAGTTGATGGCTCTCCGCCACCGCGAGCTCCCGATCACGGGAGTGCAGTTCCATCCCGAGTCGTTCATGACCCCTGACGGCCCCGCCCTCCTCGCGCGCTTCCTCGAGCACGCCGCGCGGGAACGTCCGACCCCCGCCAGCCTCGGAACCCCAGTCATCCCCTCACAGGCTGTCATCCCCCCACAGGCAGTCATCCCCCCACAGACGGTCATTCCCCCACCCGCCGACGCCCCCGGAGAGATCACGTGACGAGCTACGCCGCCCGACTCCATGCCGCCACCCGCGAGAAGGGCTCTGCCGTCTGTGTCGGCATCGACCCCCGCTTCGCCATGCTTCCGACTGAGTTCACAACCGGCCGCGAGGGCTCCGCCGAGGCCCGCGCGGAGGCGATCGAGCTCTGGGCTCGCGAGCTTCTCGATGTGGTCGCGCCGCTGGCTCCGGTGGTGAAGCCCCAGGTGGCGTTCTTCGAGGCGGAGGGGTGGGCCGGAGTCCGCGCCTACCAGCGCACGGTCGCAGCGGCGCGGGAGCGCGGGCTGCTCGTGATCGCCGATGCGAAGCGCGGCGACATCGGGAGCACTGCCGAGGCCTACGCTCAGGCTCACTTCGATGTGGTCGAAGCGGATGCGCTGACGGTCAATGCGTACCTCGGCCTGGACACCCTCGCACCCTTCCTTGACCGATGTCGCGACGCGGGGAAGGGCATCTACGTGCTGGTCAAGACGAGCAACCCCGGGTCGGCGGACTTCCAGGGTCGGCAGACGGTCGACGACCACGGCGGGCAGGCCCCACTGCATGAACGGGTCGCCGCCGCCGTGCGCGACATCGGTGACGAGACACCCTTGGATGAGGACGGCTGGACGGCCGTCGGCGCCGTCGTCGGCGCCACGTACCCCGAGGAGCTGGCGTGCCTGCGCGCACTCATGCCCCGCACGCCGCTGCTGGTGCCCGGATACGGAGCGCAGGGCGGCGGCGCCGAGGACTGCCGCGCGGGCTTCGGGGCGAACGGCCTCGGCGCCGTCGTGAACTCCTCGCGCGGGATCTCGTTCGCGTTCCGGAAGGGCGACCACGCGGAGCGGTTCGGCGACGCCCGGTGGCGCGACTCGGTCCACGCGGCGGCGGTCGAGATGCGCGACGCGCTGCGGGCTGTGGCGGCGCCGGAGACGGCATGAGCGAAGGCGCCGAGGGCGACCCTGGGCCGTGGTTCGCCGAGGCGTTCCGGGCGGAGTACCTCGAGGTCTACGCGCACCGTAGTGACGCGGCCGCCGCCGCCGAGATCGAGTTCGTCGTCGACGCGCTCGCTGCGCCGCCGGGTGGGCTCGTTCTGGACGCGGGCTGTGGCGCCGGCCGGCACACGCGCGCGCTCTCGGCGCGGGGCGTGCGCGTCGTCGGCTTCGATCTGAGCCTCGATCTGCTGCGGTCCGCCGTCGGCCATGCCGGACCGCCTCAGGCAGTCACGGAGTGCCCCGCGTACGTCCGTGGGGATCTGCGGCGCCTGCCGTTTGTGGACGGCTGCTTCGTGGGCGTCGCCTCGTTGTTCACCACGTTCGGCTACTTCGACGACGCGGAGAACAGCGCGCAACTGGCCGAGGCACGACGCGTTCTTGCTCCCGGCGGCCACCTGGTCCTCGACTTCCTCAACGCCGATCGGGTCCGCGCCACGTTGGTGCCCCGATCGGAGCGCGAGTTGGCGGGCAACCGCATCGTCGAGGTCCGCGCAATTCGCGACGGACGCGTCGAGAAGGACGTCCGGCTGCAGACGCGCCACGCCCCCCCACGGACATGGCGCGAGTCCGTTCGCCTGTATGCACGCGAGGAGCTCGAGTCTCTGTTCCGATCCGCCGGGCTCGAGGTCGTCTCGGTGCATGGCGACCTGGCCGGTGTGACGTGGAGCTCGGAGGCTCCTCGTACGGTGCTGGTCGGGAGAGCCGCATGAAGCGCATCCCGTGGTCGGACCTGCTCCCCGTCGGAGGGCTCGCGCGCGGGCTGGTCGAGGGAGATCCGGCGTTGGCGGGGCTTCTGACCCACTCCGTCGACGACGCGGGGTTGCTGGCGTCCGCACGCCTGGCGGCCCAACGCGAGCTCCCTCGCGCGGCCCTCGTCGATGCGATCTCGGGTGGTCTCCGTCGGCTCGAGGCGCCCCCCGCGGCGTTCGCGTCCGCGGAGCGTCTTCGCGAGCCGGGCGTCGTGACGGTCGTGACGGGCCAGCAGCCAGGACTGCTCGGGGGCGCCTTGATGGTGCTCGTGAAGGCGCTTGGCGCACTCGCGGCATGCGAGCGCCTCGAGGCCGCGGGCATCCCCGCGGTGCCGGTGTTCTGGCACGCATCCGAAGATGACGATCATGCCGAAGCCAACCACGTTCTGATCCGGGACGGCGCCGAGCTCCACAGGCTCCAGGTATCACTTCCCGGCGGCCGTCGGATGCTGGCGGACACGCCGTTGCCACAGGACCTCGCCGGAGTGATGGAGGCTGCATCGGAGCTGCTCGGGGAGCGGGCTGACCTCGCCCTCGCGATGCTCCGGCCGCGCGACGGCGACACATTCGGATCGTGGACCGGACGCTACCTCGCCGCCCATCTCGGCGCCCTGGGTGTCGTCGTCGTGGAGCCATCGACGCTTCGCAGCGCCGCCCGTGCTGTCGCCGAGTTCGAGCTTCGTTCTCCTGGCGCGCTGTTCGACTCGGTCGGGCGGGCTCAGGAGCGAGTGCTGGCAGCCGGGTACCCACCCGCGCTCTCCCTCGCGCGCCGCGCGCTCGTGTTCGAGGTGCAAGATGGCGTGCGCCGGCGCTTCGACGTGAGGGACGGCGATCTGGTTGCCGAGGACGGCACGACGGGCCATGCCGACCGTCTGCGGGAGCGTCTTGCGGCCGACCCGACCGCCGTCTCATGGAACGTCGTCACGCGTGCACTGGCGCAGGACCTGGCGCTGCCGGTCGCCGCGCAGGTCTGCGGCCCAGCGGAGCTCGGGTACGTGTCGCTCCTCCGGGAGGCGCACGACTTGCTCGGCGTCCCGCAGCCGGCGGCGCTCCTGCGTCCCGGCGCGACGCTGGTCGATCGTGATGTAGAGCGGGCGTGTCGCCGACTCGAGGTCGAGCCGGAGGCGGTCGTTCGTCACGGGACGGCGGCGCTGCCCTCGCGGCCCCCTCCCCCGCCGGAGATCGCCGCCCTGCGCGCCGCGCTCGACGCGCTCCCGTCGGACCCGTCGCCCTCCGTGACCCGGCGTCGGCGCGAGCTCGGACGTCAACTCGATCTGTACGCGGAGGCGTGGTCCCGTGCCGTGGCGGACCGGGACGCCGTCGACACGCGTCGCCGCGTCGTCGCGTTGGCGGGCCTGCGGCCTCGGGGCGCGTTCGCCGAGCGCTCGCTCTCCCCGCTACCGTGGCTCGCGCGCCATGGCATGGCCTTCTTCGACCGCTTGAAGGACGCCGTTGCCGGCGGCGATCACGTGCTGCTGTTCGAGGAGGACATCTGATGCTCGACGTGCTGGCGTTCGGCGCCCACCCCGATGACGTGGAGCTCGGCATGGGCGGCACCATGCTGCGCTTTCGCGACGCCGGACTGCGCACCGGGGTCGTCGATCTGACCGCGGGCGAGCGAGGGAGCCGGGGAACCGCCGCGACCCGCGCCGCCGAGGCCGAGCGTGCCGCTGCGATGATGGGGCTCGCCGTGCGAGAGACGCTCGGCTTTCCCGACACGGAGCTGACGGCCTCGCTCGACGTGCGCCGGGCCGTCATCGAGGCCATTCGCCGTCATCAGCCGACGCTCGTGCTGGCGCCGTTGCCCGGGGACCTGCACCCCGATCACGACGCTGCGGGCCGCGTCGTGCAGGAGGCGTTCTACCCGAGCGGCATGAAGAACGTCACCGCGGACGGCGAGCCGCACCGCCCGCATCGACTGCTGCACTACGTCATGCACGACGAGGCCCCCACGACGATCGTGATGGATGTCACCGACGTCTGGGACGAGCGGATCGCGCTCGCCCAGTGCTTCACGAGCCAACTGCACCGATCTCCCACGGACGCTGCCGGTGACGACTTCGTCACGATGATTTCGCGCGGCGACTTCCTCCCACGACTGGAGGCGCGGGCGCGGGTCTGGGGGCGCCTGGCCGGAGTCGAGCTCGGCGAACCGTTGGTCACGCGGGGCGCGCTCGACATCGTCGATCCACGGGCGCTGCTCGGGCGCGGCGCCCGGCCGGGCGAGTCCCTCTAGCCATGCGCATCGGGATCAGCTGCCACCCCACCTACGGCGGGTCCGGCGCTCTCGCGACCCAACTCGGCGTGGCGCTCGCCGATCGTGGCCACGAGGTCCACTTCCTCTCGTACGCGCGCCCCGCCCGGCTCGCGGACTTCCATCCGAACATCTCGTTCCACGAGGCCCGCGTCTCGTCGTACCCGCTGTTTCGGTACCCGCCGTATGACCTGGCGCTCGCCTCGGTGATGCGGGAGGTGTCGGAAGTGCATCGGCTCGATGTGATGCACGTCCACTACGCCATCCCGCACGCGATCTCCGCGATCCTCTCGCGTGCCATGCTGGGCGGTGGAGGTCCGCGCATCGTCACCACGCTGCACGGGACCGACATCACGATTGTTGGCGCGGATGGCGCGTACTTCCACCCGACGCGGTACGGCATCGAGTCGAGCGACGCCGTGACGACCGTGTCGAACTGGCTGCGCGACGAGTCGCTGCGGATCTTCCAACCCGACCGCGCGATCCGTGTCGTCCACAACTTCGTCGACACCGACCGCTTTCGGCCTCACGACTGCGTGGACACTCGACGCGGGCTCGGCTCCGACGACGAGGTCGTGCTCGCCCACGTCTCGAACTTCCGGCCGGTGAAGCGACTGGCCGACGTGGTCCGCATCTTCGCTCGCGTGTCCCGCGCGATGCCGGCTCGGCTCGTGCTCGCTGGGGATGGCCCCGAACGCCCGCGCGCGGAGAAGGTCGCGCGCGACGAGGGTGTGTTCGAGCGCGTGAGGTTCCTGGGGGAGCAGGAGGCCGTCGAGCGGGTGCTCGGGTGCTCCGACCTGTTTCTCCTGCCGAGCGACCACGAGTCCTTCGGTCTCGCTGCGCTGGAGGCGATGTCGTGCGCCGTGCCGGTACTCGGCACACGCTCCGGTGGGCTGCCGGAGGTCGTTGACGACGAGGTCACCGGGTTGCTGGTCGACGTCGGCGACGTCGAGACCGCTGCCCGTCGCTCGATCGCGCTCCTGCAGGACCCTGCCCGGCGCCGCGCGATGGGCGCCGAGGCTCGGCGCCGCGCGGTCGACCGCTTCGCGGAAGAGGACGTCGTCTCGCAGTACGAAGCGCTCTACGGCGAGGTACTGGACGCCCCGCTCGGCCCCGCCCGGGGAGACCCGGCCCGGGGAGACCCGGCCCGGTCAGATTCCGGCCCGTCAGATCCAGACCAGGCGAGTTCCTGACTCCCCCTGCCCGATCATCCTGCCCCATCCTCGGCCGGGACCTCACCGCCCCCCGCAGCGAAGCGAGCGCCACACCCGATCCCAGCGGGCCCTCCCCCGCCGCCACCTCCACGGCCGTTCGGCGACGAATCGCGAATCGACGGTTCATTGAGTGCGCGGCCGTGTTGTGGGCGCCGTGCGCGAGGCGTCCACAGGAAGAGGGACGGTCGAGCACCCCGAAAGGTTACACCGGGCCGCGGCGATGATCTCAGCGAGCACGCCGTCGGCCACCTCGAGTCCCTGATCCGTGAAGCTCCACCGCCCTTCGTCCTCCGCGAGGAGGTCGTAGCCACGGAAGCGATGCATCACCGGCCCGAACGTCCCCTCCGCATCGATGTCGTAGCGGCGCCCGACCGCCGCGAGGTCGGCTCCCTCGGCCAGGCGGAGGCGGACCATCAACTCTTCCGCCGCGGCCCCTGTGGGGTCGAGCCGCTCACCGCTCACCGCCGCATCGTCCCCGCTGAGCACGATCCGCTCCCACTCCTGCCAGTCGGCGACGTTGCCGCGCCGGACGCCGTTCAGATAGCTCACCGCGGATGGCCCGAGCCCGAGGTACTCGCCATTGCGCCAGTAGTTCAGGTTGTGACGGCATGCGGAGCCCGGACGGGCGAAGTTGGAGACCTCGTACCGCTCGAACCCCGCAGCGGCGAGCACCTCGCGCGCAACGCGCATCATCGTCAGCTCGACCACCTCGTCCTCAGCGACGACCCGGCCGGCGTCCAGGTGCTTGCGCAGCGGTGTCCCGGGCTCGAAGATCAGCGCGTACGCCGAGACGTGATCTGTGCCGAGGACCACGGCCTCGTCGAGGTCGCGCCGGAACGTCTCCAGCCCCTGCCCGGGAACAGCGAAGAGTAGGTCCACGGAGACCTGCTCGATCCCTGCGTCCCGAGCGATACGGACGGCGTCTCGAGCCGTCGCGGCGTCGTGGACCCGCCCGACCGATCGCAACACGGCATCATCGAAACTCTGCACCCCGATGGAGACGCGATTGACCCCCGCCGCCCGCATCAATCGGGCCTTCGTCGGCGTGAACGACCCGGGATTGCACTCGACCGTCCACTCGCTGAGCCGACCTCCCGGTTGTGCGACGCCAGACACGACGTCCAACACGTCGCGGAGCTCCTCGTCGGTGAGCGCCGTCGGCGTGCCACCACCCACGAACGTCGTGACGGGGGCGAAGTCGGTCGGCGTGCGTGCGGCGGCCTCGACCGCGAGCGCCTCGGCGATCTGGCGGCGCGGTGCCTGATCGCGCGCCACGGCGTAGAAGTCGCAGTAGCTGCAGCGGGCTTCGCAGAACGGAACGTGGACGTAGAGGCCCGGTCCGACCGGGTCGAGGCGGGTGGTGTCAGCGCCACCGGCGACGGGGCCAGCGGTCACGTCGTCACGGCGCTCCAGCAGGAGGGGTTCCAGGGCGACCGGTTCCACGGCGACCGCTGAAGCGGGCCTCGAGCTTGCGCAGCGCCCGGCTTTCGATCTGGCGCACACGCTCGCGCGAGACGCCGAACCGCTCGCCGATCTCCCGCAGCGTCATCGGCCCGTCGTCGTCCAGCCCGAAGCGCAGGCGGAGGATCTCGGCCTCGCGGGGCTCGATCGAGTCGAGAAGTTCCTGCAGCTTCGACAGCTCCTCGTCGTCGAGGATCTCGGCGTCCGGAGCGTTCGTTCGCGTGTCTTCGAGGGTGTCCCGCTGCTCGGAGATCGCTTCGAGCGAGATCGCGTCGCCATCGTTGTGCGCGGCGCGGATCGCCCGCTTCACCAGGCGCAGGTTGGAGTCGTCGTAACCCATCTCCTTCGCGACCTCGTTGACGGTCGGCGGCCGACCGTGCTCCTCCTCGAACCGGGTGGAGGCGCGCTTGAAGTTGGAGATGATCTCGACCATGTAGGACGGGACGCGGACGGTTTTCGCCGTGTTCACGAGTGCGCGTCGGATGGCCTGCTTGATCCACCACGTGGCGTACGTGCTGAACCGAGTCTCGGCATCCGGATCGAAGCGCTCGACGCCCTTGACGAGCCCGACGTTGCCCTCTTCGATCAGATCGAGGAGCGTCAGGCCGCGCCGTCGGTACCGCTTCGCGATCGAGACCACGAGCCGCAGGTTCGAGCGGATCATGCGCTCACGTGCGGCGGGGTCGCCGTCACGAACCTCGATCGCCAGCAGGTGCTCCTGCTCGGCGGTAAGGAGCGGCACCTGCCCAATCTCGCGCAGGTAGCTCTCAAGGGCGGAGTCGGGCTGGCGCGGCAACGGTCACCCTTGGCGGTCGATTTGGGGACATCGAACGGGCGGCCCAAGCCGACCGTCGGTCGTTCCATTCTGGCAGCCGTGCGCGGTCAGTAGGCGTTCTTCCCGATCACGACCTGCACAGCGGTCCGACCGAGGATCTCTGCGTCCAACAGCAGGCTCCAGCTGTCGATGTACTCGATGTCGTACTGCAGCCGGTCCTCGAGGGACGAGTCGCCACGTAGGCCGTTCACCTGCGCCCAGCCGGTCATCCCCGAGCGCACGGCATGCCGAAGCATGTATCCCGGGAACCGTCGCCGAAAGTCGTCGATGAACGACTGTCGTTCGGGACGAGGTCCCACGAGGCTCATCTCACCCCTGAGGACGTTCCAGAGCTGAGGGAGTTCGTCGAGTGAGAGACGCCGCAGGACACGACCCACGCGAGTCGCGCGGGGGTCGTTGATGGTCGCGAAGACCGGCCCGGTGTTGGCCTCAGCGTCCACTGGCATCGACCGAAATTTGAGCATCTCGAAGGCGCGGCCATCGAGGCCCATTCGCTCTTGGCGGAACAGCACGGGGCCGACCGACGTGAGGCGCACGATCGCGGCGATGAGCAAGAGGAGTGGCAGCAGCGCGACCAGCAGCATCGCAGCGACGAGCACGTCGACCGCTCGCTTGGCCGCCGCATGCGCACCGTAGAGCGGCCGCTCGCGTACGGAGACCATGGGGAGCCCCGCCAGGACGTGGGCATCCGCGTTCAGCAGCACGGCATCGCCGAGATCGGGCACGACACGCACGTCCACCGTCGTCTGGGCGAGCCCCTCCAGGAGTGAGGGGAGCTCCGCGGCGCGCTCGGCCGGGAGGGCCACGTAGACCTCAGTTACGTCGCTGCCTTGCGCCTGCCGGAACAGCGCGCCCAGGCCGTCGAGCCTCTCCGCCGCTGGCCATGCCCCGACCTCGCCTCCGAGCTCGAGCACCGCGACGACGTGCACGCCGCTCCAGGGCGTCGAGGCGAGAGCGCGCGCGAGGCGCATTGCTGGGGCGCCGCCGGCGACGACGGCGGCCGGAGTGCGGAACTGCCGGGCTTGTCGTAGCCGCCTCACGATCGCTCGCGCGCCTGCCCGAGCTGCCAGAAGCGAGGGAACGTAGAGCCCTGCCACGATCACGACGGCGAGTCGGCTGTACTGGAACACGTCGCGATAGAAGAGGACCAGCGTTGCGAGGAGCAGCGCGCCGAGCAGCCCCGCTCGCATCGCGTGCGCGATGCTGTCGCGCCGCGTCCCCGGCGGCTCCCGGTTGCGCAGGCGCGCTGCGATGACCAGCACGGCCACCGTCGCCGGCAGCGCCCGGAGGTACTGCGCGGGGAGCACATCTAAGCGGCCCTCGACGGCGATCCAGCCGCTCTCGAACCGAACGATGTACGCGATCACCGCGGCTGCGGTCGCTGCGACGATGTCGGCAACCAGCAGGGACGAGCGATGGAGGTGGCCGTGGCGACGCATCATCGAGCACCCGTTGGGGGTGCAGGGAATCTACCCCCCGGCCCCGAGGCCGGCCTACTTGCCGACGCGGAGCCGGTCGGCGAGGGGCTGCGGAAGGCCCGCATCCGAGATCTTCGCGGCGGCGGTATCGATGTCGTAGCTGACGCGATGCAGGGTGACCCGGCGCTTGACCGTGTCGTAGATCGCGTACGCCGCCTCGGGGTTCTCGTCTCGGGGCTGGCCGACGCTCCCCGGGTTGATGATCGCCTTCTCGATTTTCGAGAGATCGATCGAGTCGGCGAACGTGAAGCCGAGCCCGCCGCGCTCCATGAACGTGATCGGGATGTGGGAGTGCCCGACGAAGCAGAGCGACTTCTTGAGAACGCGCATCGAGAGATGCGCGTCGTACGAGGTCAGCAGGTAGTCGAACGCCGGGGGGTCGTGAAGCGTGCTGTGGACGAGCAGCGTGTGGCGGTCGACGTCGGCCGTGAGCGGCAGATCGCGGAGCCAGGCAATGTCGTCGTCCTCGAGCTGCTCGCGCGTCCAGTAGACGGCTGCCTTCGCGTAGTCGTTGAAGAACTCGAGCGAGAGCGTACCCGCGACGGCCCAGTCGTGATTTCCGGCGACGATGACGTCGCAGAGATCGCGAACCCGATCGAGGCACGGCTTCGGATCTGCTCCGTAGCCAACGACGTCGCCGACGCACACGTAATGATCAATCCGCTCCCGTTCCAGGGAGGTCAGCACAGCCTCGAGTGCCTCGAGGTTGCTGTGGATGTCGGCAAGGATGGCGTAACGCACGTGACGTCAGTGCAAAGGACGCCACCCCGATGGCCCATGGAGCCGCCGGCGAAGCGCGGACCGGAAGACTACGTCACGTCTCCGCGGTGCGGAAGAGGGAAGGCCTGGGCGCCCTCCAAGCGGATCGACCATCGAGCGGGACGGCGCCAGCTCGCCAGTCGTAACGAACTGCCCGATAACGGGTTACGCTATCGAGTGGCCCGCCACCTCTGGAGTCCCGCGGCGCCGAGTAGGTATCCGCTCGCCTGCAGGAGTCCTCCGAGCGCGGCAAGCGCCAGCGCGTGGACGGCGATTGGCCGCTGGAAACCCACCTCGCGTCCGAGGTCGAGGGCGGCCGGGTCGGGGAGTGCCGCGGCGAGGAGGCCGGGAATGCCGTCCAGGCTGCCGGGCGGCACGAGTCGTGTCAGCACGAGAACCAGGAGCACACCAGCGCCGGCGAGCTGCTGGGGGAGGATGCTCCCGAGGAGCACTCCGGTGGCTCCCAGCACGATCGCCTGACTGAGAACCCCGCAGAGCCCAACTGCGAGCAGCGAGGGGGTCGCCGTCTCGAGGGCGCCCACCGTGATCGCCACGAGCGTGATGAGGCTGAGGTGAAGACTGAGCACGGCTAGGACGCCCGCAAACCGCCCAGCAACCCCCTCCAGCCAGGTGGCAGGCGTGACGCTCAGCTCGAGCGACGGCCCGAGCGGGGACTCCTTGGCGGCCACCACCACGCCGCAGAGGCCCGCGAGCACGCAAAGGTAGAGCGCAGCGCTCGTGAGGAGCAGCTCGACGAAGAGGGACCCTCCGTCGTCCAGTGCTCTCGACGTGAGCCGGGGAAGAAGCAGCGTCGTCAGGCCCGCGCCGGCGAGGGCGAGCATGAGACCCGGACGCCTGAAGAGATCGCGCGCAGTGGCACGTGCTAGGGCGTCGATGCGGGTCGAAGCGCTCATGCGCGGAGTATCCCGATTCTCTGCACTTGTGGCTACCCCTGGTGATGTTTCACGTGAAACACACCGCCCGTCGTCTTTGTGCGCGTGTCCCTGAGGGTCGCTAGGATTCTCCGTGACGGGCCGAGGAGTCCCGCGCGATGACGACTGAGACAACGGTGAGTTGGAGGTGCCGAGTGGTGCAACGCAGACTGGGGCGCGGGCTCGACTATCTGATCTCAGGCGGTGGGGCGCCGGTCACGGACGATGAGATCCAGGTGATTCGACTCGATGAGATCCGGCCCAATCCTCATCAGCCTCGGCGCGTGTTTGCAGCGGCCGAGCTGGACGAGCTCGCGAACTCCATCCGTGAGCATGGCCTCCTGCAGCCTGTCGTCGTGCGGGCCACGCGCGTCGGATACGAGCTGATCGCTGGCGAGCGTCGCTTCAGAGCAACGCAGAGTCTGGGGCGGGCGGACATTCCGGCGCTCGTGCGCGCGGCGACGGACGACCAGATGCTCGAGCTCGCGCTGGTTGAGAACATCCAGAGAGAGGCCCTCGACCCCATCGAGGCGGCTCTGGCCTACCGCGCCCTGATCGAGCGCCTCGGCCTGACGCAGGCCAAGGCCGCGGAGCGGGTCGGGAAGAGTCGCGCCGCCGTTGCGAATACGCTCAGGCTGCTCGATCTGCCCGTGGAGCTCCAGGAGACCGTGGCATCTGGCGCCCTGTCGGCGGGCCACGCTCGCGCGCTTCTCGCGGTGACGGAACCGGGTGAGCAGGCTCGCCTGGCCGCTCGTGTGGCTGCAGAGGGGCTGTCTGTCCGTGCGCTCGAGGCGGAGGTCCGTGGCCCAAAGACCACGGACGCGCCCGCCGCTCGGACTCCCGAGTCGAAGCGCCCCGAGCTCTCGCCCCACCTACAGGATCTTGAGGACCAGTTGCGGCTCGCGCTCGGGACCCGCGTCAGGCTGTTCCCCCGGGGTGAGAGGGGGCGCGTCACGATTGACTACTTCTCGGCCGCCGAGTTCGAGTCGCTGCTGGAGCGCCTGCTCGGCTAGCCCGGTTCGCTCACGCGGGCGTCGCGCGGACGCGGCGGGATCGAGGAACGGCATGGGTGAACCGCGTGACGTTGCGTGTTCGCCCGTCGTGAGGTGTCCTGGCGGCTCCGAGTGCGTGAGGTCTCGTTCCGGAGCCGCGCATGCACCCTCTCGATGCGCCCGTCTGGATGAAACAGGTGAAGCGGATCCGGAGCGGGAGATCGCGGGCTCGGGACGGCTAGGCGCGGCGCCCCTGTGAGAGATGCGGGCCAGTAGGTGCGTCTGTCGAGACGCTGGCGACTCCGCGGTGCGAGTGCCCTGGGGGATCGGGCATTGGGGGCGTGTCTCGCACGGGGCTGCGCTGCCAGCGGTGCTCCGGCACTCGCGGCCCGCTCCGCCTTGCCGCCCGGGCTGGGGAGGGGCCGCTGTGGCCGCCGCGATGGACGCGGTGCGGATGGCGATATGGTTCCCCGCGTTCCCTGTGGTGTCTCCGGTTGGCGGCGGTGGGGGTGTGCGTTCAGGCTCCTGCGGAGGATCTAGGCTCGAATCAAGAAGCGGGCGTGTGTTTCACGTGAAACACACGCCCGCTCGGCGCGGCCGCCCGGGCTGCTACTCGTCGCCGCTTGGCGCCTCGTCGCTCGCGTCCCCGTCGTCACCGGTCTCGTCAGCAGGCTCATCACCGGAGTCCGAGTCCTTCGGAGTCTCGGGCACCTCCGGCTCGTCGGCCCCGGGGGCGCCCGGAGCATCTTCCTTCTTCGGCTGGAACTCGGTCGGGAGCGGTGCCGGGGCAAGGTCGGCTTCCCACGGCTCCGGGGTCGCTGATCCAGCACGCACACCGAAGTCAGCGTGGCCACCCTCGAGCTTCTCGTCCGCCCAGATGGAGACCCGTCGGATCAGCAGTCGCGGGTACGGGTGATCCCGCATGTCGAACGAGCCGTCGAGCGTGGTCGTCTCTGGGTTGGTCGAGTACGTCTGAGCTCGGGCGATCCGGTCGATCACAGCTAGCGAGTCTTCACGGTCGAGAATCTGACCGAACGGCGTGTTCGTGCCGTTGTACCGATTCAGGCCCTCCTTCGCGGTGATCACCATGAAGGACTGGTCGTCCTCGCCGCCGGCCGTCTCGACCGACGAGACCACACCGTAGAGGTGCCGGATCGAGTGGCGCGACTCGCCGGGCTCCATCGCGTGAAGGGGCTCGGCCCGATCGTGATCCTTGGGGTTGCGCTCGGTGATCGACGCCCTCGAGCCGGCTCGGAACTGCTGCGGAGCGCCGTCCGCGCTCAGCCGCACCTCGTAGATCTGAGTCCCATTGAAGTCTCCAGCCTTCGCATGGTCGACGAACGCCGCCACGCGCTCGGACGATGCCTCAGTGAAGAGCCCCATCCAGAACGCACCCTTGTCGGTTTCGACCAGCACCATCCGGGAGGGGTCGGTCGTGGGGTGGACGTACGTCGTCTCTGCCTCCCAGTCGCGCTCCTTCACGAGATTCGCGCGGAGCTCGGCGGAGAGTGATCGGCTGCCCGCCTCACCGCTCGCGGCGAGCGTGTTCAGCGGGTAGTCCGGGAAGTCCTCCCCGAGCTGGTCGAGCGTCGTGATCGCTTCGTCGTAGTCGCCTGCGGCTGCCTGTGCGTCGACGACAGCACGCCAGGCTGAGGGGGTAACGCTGTCCGCCGGGTAGTCGTTGATGAGCTGCCGCAGCGTCTCGATCTGCTGACGCGCAATGGCGGCATCGGCCTTGCCGAAGAGCGAGGGCTGCCGAATCTCGATGGCCGCTCGGTAGCGGTCCCACTGATCGTCAAGGCGACCCCGGTGCATCTGCCGGATGGTCAGGCTTCCGAGCACGACGACGGCCACGATGGCTGCGGCGCCCCAGATCTGCTTCTTGAAGGGGTAGTAGTACAGGTCGAAGAAGTTCTCGCCGACCTGGTCTTCGGGGTAGATGGGCATCCGGTAGCCTCGCTTCGGCAGACCGCGCCGAGGCGCGTAAGTCGTTGGCCGGCAACAGGTTATAAAAGTCGCCGCAGCCTAGAACCGCCGAGGGTACACACCCGGCTCGGGCTCTGGCAAGGTTCGCAGGCGCGTCGGGTATCTTCTCCTGCGATGTCGTCTCCAGGGTACCGCCTCCGTTCGCTTCCGGGACCGGCCCGACTCCTCGTCGCCGGGTTCCTTCTTGCTATGGGTCTCGGCTTCGTCGCGGCCCAGGTGAATCTGCGTCTCCAGCACGGCGCACTGGATGGGGAGCCGGGTCTCTCGCTCGCCGATGTGGAGGCGGCGTTCCACGGTCGCGCGGGGTATTCGATCGTCACGTCGAAGATCGACGGAGGCTCGATGGAGAAGTACATCCCGCGGCCGAGCGACCGCGGGGTCCTCTTCGCGTGGGTCGAGTCCGGCGCCTCCGAGGCGGAGTTCGAGGCCCCGGCCGAGGTCTTGGATCGACTGTGCGTGCGCTGTCACCACCCCGGCGGGGAGATGGCGGGGGTGCCCTTCGCGTCCAGCCGCGCCGACGGCGCGAGCTTCCAGCTCGTCGAGCCCGTGACGGCTCCAGACGGTGGGATGAGCTGGTCCGCTCTGGCGCGCTCGAGTCACGCGCATCTCTTCGGGATGGGCACGCTGTACGCGCTGGCGGGTCTCGTGTTCTTGATGACCGATACACGACCGCGCTGGAAGGGCATCTGCGTCGCCCTGCCGTTCGTCGCGATGCTCCTCGACATCGGCTGCTGGTGGCTGACGAAACTTCACGCAGGGTTTGCCGTCGGCGTGGTCGCCGGCGGCGGCCTGCTCGGGGTGGCGTTCGCCGCGCTCGTGCTGCGGCCGCTCTGGGAGCTGGTCACGCCCGGTCGTCAGCCCGACGCGTCTTGATCGTCGATTGACTCCCGCCTCACGCAGCGCCGGATCGTAACTCCGTGTAGCAGAGCGAGTTAGCGACGGTCCTCCGGGATCGGGAAGTACTCCTTCAGGTGCGCCAGTCCCGCCGCCTCCTTGATGAGGTTCCGCGCGATCACGAGCCGCTGCACCTGATTGGTGCCCTCGTAGATCTGAGTGATCTTCGCGTCTCGCATGAACTTCTCGACCGGGTAGTCCCGCATGAAGCCGTAGCCGCCGAAGAGCTGCACGGCGTCGGTGGTGACCTCCATGGCGATGTCCGTGGCGAAGCACTTCGCCATGGCAGCGAACTTGTTGCCCTTCGGGGAGCCGGCGTCGATGTGCCGCGCGGCCGCGTGGACGAGCTGGCGCGCCGCCTCGACCTTCTGCGCACCATCGGCGAGGAGCTTCTGGACCATCTGCTTCGAGGAGATCGGGCCCCCGAACTGCACGCGCTGCGTCGTGTAGACGAGCGCGAAGTCCAGCGCACCCTGCGCGCACCCGACGGCCTGCGCCGCCACACCCGGCCGGGCCTTGTCGAGCGTCATCATCGCGTGCTTGAAGCCGAGGCCCGGGCGACCTCCGACCAAATGGTCCGATGAGAGGCGGAGGTTCTCCATCTCGAGCTCGACGACGGGGATGGCGCGGATGCCCATCTTGTCCTCGATCTTGCCGATCCGGAAGCCGTCGATGTCGCCGACCGTCTCGCCCGAGCCCGGGCGCTCCACGACGAACGGACTGATGCGTCGCGAGCGCGAGTTCGCATCGGTCACCGCGAAGATCGTGTTGATGTGAGCCACGAGGCCGTTCGTGTTCCACTTCTTCTCGCCGTTCAGGACCCAGTCGTCGCCGTCCTGGACCGCCGTGCACGCCATGCCGCCGGCGTCGGAGCCCGCGTTCTTCTCCGACAGCCCGAAGGCCACCAGCCGATCGCCCGCAGCGATGCTCGGAAGCCAGCGCTCCTTCTGCTCCTCCGTGCCGCCGATCATGATCGGGAATGAGCCGAGCGCGTTGACCGCGAAGCCGACGCCGATGCCGCCACAGGCTCGCGCCAGCTCCTCGACGACGAGGCAGAGGTTCAAGGCACTCCCGGACCCGCCTCCGTACTCGACCGGCACGAACACCTTGAAGAGCTCATACTCCTTCAGGCGAGCCTGAACCTCCCAGGGGTACTCCTGCAGGCGGTCGTACTTCCACGCGACGGGCCGAATGTACTTGTCGGCCACTTCACGCGCGCGCGACTGCCAGTCGAGGTTCTCGGTGGAGAGAAGGGGATCGGACATCTGGGTTCCTCGATGGGGGCGGTGCGCACGGACTCCCATCCGGCGCCGGAAGCCCGGGATTGTATCAGCGGCGGGAAGAACTCCCACGTCGTCGCGGGCGCGTCGGCCTCAGCTGCGTGGTGTGTCCGAAGCCGGGTCGATGAACACCCGGTCGCCGATGACGACAGCCCCAAGTCCCGTCCGGATAAGGGCTTCCAGCGCTTGACCGGCGGTCGCGACGATGGGCTCGCCCCGGATGTTGAACGATGTGTTGAGCAGCACCGGGACACCCGTCCGCGCCGCGAACGCCTCGAGGAGCGCATGGAAGCGAGGGTTCTCGGCGGGAGTGACGGTCTGGACGCGAGCGCTCCCATCGACGTGGATCACCGCAGGGATCTGCTCTCGCACCGACTCGCGGGCGCGGAACGCCAGCAGCATGTACGGCGATCGCGCCGCACTCTCGAACCACTCGTTGGCTGCGGCAAGCGTCACGGACGGAGCGAACGGTCGGAACGGCTCGCGGAACTTCACGAGACGGTTGACGGTCTCGGTCATCGACGCCGAGCGCGGGTCGGCCAGGATCGAGCGATTGCCGAGCGCCCGAGGCCCGTACTCCATTCGTCCCTGCATCCAGCCGACGATGACCCCGTCGGCGAGAAGCTCCGCGGTGCGTTCGACGACGTCCTCCGGCTCCTCGGCGACCAGGCCCCTCTCGGCCGCCGCCGCGGTGACCTCGGCCTCCGTGAAGGCCGGTCCCAGGAACGCGTGACGCTGCGGTTCGCCTCGCGGCGCCCCGAGTCGGCGGTGTGCCACGTGGAATGCGGCGCCCAGACACGCCCCGTTGTCCCCGGCGGCCGGTTGGATGAAGATCTCGTCGAACGGGCCCTCGGTGAGAAGCCGTCCGTTGGCCACGCAGTTGAGCGCGACACCGCCCGCCATGACGAGGCGCGAGAGTCCGGTCTCGCGGTGGAGGCGGCGCGCGAGCGAGAGCACGACCTCCTCGGTGTGGTGCTGAAGGGCGCGAGCGACGGCGCGGTGGTGGTCGCCGATCTCCTCTTCCGGACGCCGGGCCGGCCCGAACTCGGCCTCGAAGAGGTCGGAGACCAGGCGCGAGGACCCACGCTGGAACGCCATGTAGTCGAGATTGAGCCTGAATCCACGTCGCTCGTCGGGTGCCACAACCTTCGCGAAGGCGTCGACGAAGCGAGCGTCGCCGTGGGGGGCCAGGCCCATGAGCTTCCCTTCGTCCTGCGTCGGGCGCCAGCCCAGCCAGTCCGTGACAGCTTCCCAGAGCTTGCCGATCGAGATCGGGTAGCGGGTCGTGAGCAGCCGCTGCTGTCGCCGCTCGTCGACTCGCGCCAGCACTGTCGTGACGGACTCGCCCGCCCCGTCAACCGTCAGCGCCGCCGCCTCCTCGAAGCCGCTCGGCCAGAACGCGCTGTCGATGTGCGCGCTGTGGTGCTCGACCACGTGGAACCGACCCCGAAAGCCCGTCGCCCGCCGGACCTGGCGCTTCACTCCGAGAAAACTGCGCCACAACGCCGGTTTGCGGCCGAGGTAGGACGCGCTGGCGGGGAGGTGCCGGAGGAAGTAGACGCCGGAGCTGCGCAGCCAGAGTCCCGGATCCATGTAGAACGCGAGGTGGCGGAGGCTCGCCCAGTCGGAGCCCGCGGCCTCGAGGCAGAGATCCATGGCCCGGAGCGGCATCCCGAAGTGGTGCTTCACGCGCGAGAGGCGCTCTTCCTCGACCGCCATGATGACCTCGCCGCCGCGCACGATGGCTGCGGCCGCGTCATGCGTCGAGTTGAAGCCGAGGACCAGAGGGGGTGCGTCTGCCCGCATGAAGCGGAGGAGGATACGCGACTGGCGCAGTGGCGCCGCTCGGGCGCGCAGCGATTCCTCTTTCGCCGGGGTGCCCTCGCTGGAGAACCTGCGCGTCCCTAGTCTCGCGGAGGGCTTGTGTGTCCGTCTTCGATCGCTTTCTTGCTGCCTCACTGCCGATCACGCCCCGTTTCGTGATCGGTCGGGTCGCGCAGCGCTACATCGCCGGTGAGACCGTCGACGACGCCGTGCGCACGATCCGCGCCCTGAACGCGAAGGGCGCGACGTGCACGGTGGACGTGCTCGGGGAGTTCATCGAGGACCTCTCCGAGGCCAAGGCCACCGCGCGGGACTACTCGGCGATGCTCGACGCGATCGAGCGCGAGTCCCTGAAGTGCAACATCTCCGTGAAGCTGACCGCCCTCGGGCTCCTGCTCGACGAGGAGGTGTGCACCAGTCTCGTGCGCGACCTGGTGGTCCGTGCCGCGCCCCTCGACGACGGATTCGTCCGAGTGGACATGGAGGATTCGCCCGTCACGGACTCCACGCTGGCACTCGTCCGCCGCCTCCGCGGCGAGGGACATCCCGTGGGTGCCGTGCTCCAGGCCTATCTGTTTCGCACCCTCGACGACGCGATCGCGCTGGCTGCGGAGGGCATCCCTGTCCGCCTATGCAAGGGCATCTACAACGAGTCAGAGACGATCGCCTACAAGGACCGCGAAGAGATCCGCGACAGCTATCGGCAGAGTCTGCGGGCGCTGCTCGAAGGCGAGAGCGCGGTGGGCATCGCCACGCATGACGAGGTGCTCGTCGCGGACGCCCTGGCGTTGATCGAGGAGCTCTCACCCGATCCGTCGCGCGTCGAGTTCCAGATGCTGCTCGGAGTGCGCGAGTGGATGCGCGATGAGTTGATCGCCAAGGGGCACCGCGTGCGCATCTACGTCCCGTTCGGCGCGAACTGGTACGGCTACAGCACCCGGCGGCTGAAGGAGAACCCGCAGATCGCGGGGCACGTCTTCCGGGCGCTGCTCGGCTTCAAGTAGCCGCGCGCTGCGCACGCGCTCGACGAGCTGCTCCGACCTGACGCGGTTCCATGGGCCCGCCGCGGACCTATGGGCCTGACGCGGAGTCCATGGGGACGTTCAGGCGGCGGTGGCGGGGGTGGGCCCATGCGGGAGCGCTACGTCCATGCCCGCTCCGGTGCTCTGGGGTCAGGACTGCGGGGGTCAGCGCGCGTCGGCGAGCGTGATCCAGCCGTCGTCGTTGCGGTCGAGACGCCGCCATGCCGACGCGGTTCCCTTCCACTCCTTGCGCGAAACACGACCGTCGTCGTTCTGATCCATCGCCTTCAGCACGTTGAGATCCTCGGGCTTCGGCTTCGGCATCTCCCGTTCCATGCGATCGGGGTAGACCTCGTAGTAGCCGACCGTGCCGTCGTTGTTCGTGTCGTACTTCTTGAATGCCTTGGTCGGGCCGTCGTACTCATTCGACGTGACCTTGCGGTCGTAGTTCAAATCGAACAGGTTCATCATCTCGTAACGTGTCGGGTTCTTCATTCGCTTGCGGATGTCGTCCAGCTCAGAGTCCGCGAGTCGCAGGAGCTCCTTCCATTCGAGTGAGCCATCGCGATCGCGGTCCGCCTTGCGAAACACGTTGCGGTCGCCGGGGTACTCCTCCTCGGAGACGACGCCATTCTTGTCCTGATCGAAGTTCAATGAGTTGCGGGCACGAGCACGTGTATCGCGCAGCACGAACAGTCGACGCAGACCCTCGGGTCGCGTCATGACCACCATGAACTCGCGCTTCGTGATCTTCTCGTCGCCGTTGCGATCGAACCGATCGACCCACTTCTCCGGGAGCTCCGCGCCACGCAGCGCGCCGTCGCGGTTCTTGTCGACTTTGGCAAAGCGCTCGGTGAGCTGCTTCTCGTACTCGGAGGCGGCGAGGCCGGTCCCGCTGGCCATGAGCAGCACTGCAAGGGCTACGAGAGAGGTGCGCATCATCGATCGTCTCCTGTCTTTCGCCGCGGTGGCGGCAGAGCGAAGTCGAGCACGGGGACACTCATCACGCGGAGGAACTCTGCCTGACTCAGCCACCGTGCGTCGGCGTGGCTGACGTCCATGATAGGCGCTCCGGTGGAGTCCACGGTGCGGTCGAGTGGGAACTCCTCCAGCGCTAGGTCGAACGACTCGATCGCGGTGTTGAGTGTCGCGACGATCTCAGGCTTGGTCGGGCGGGTCACGTCGATGATCTGTACGCCGGCGTTGCCGGTGACGATCACCATGGTCTGCAGGAACGGAGGGTTGTAGATCCGCGCTACCCGCAGGCTGCGTGCACCGGCGGCGATGCCCACCGCTCCCTTGAACTGTGGAGCGGTCGGGTCGGTCACGTCGACCAGCGCCAGCGCGTTGTTATTGATGGCGAACACGAAGTCGCGTTCCTGCGTCGGGATCGCGCCGCCCTCGCTGCCGAGTTCGTAGATCGTGCCCATCGCGACGTCGCTCACAAGGCCGTTTCCGACCTGCATGATCACGCTCGGTCGCTTGGGCTCCGTGAGGTCGACGAGCCACAGCCCGCGGCGCAGAGTGCCGACTACGGCCAGGTTGCGAGCCCGCGTGCGCCGCTTCTCCGTCTGCTCGGCATTCGGGCGGCTGTATTGGAACAGCAGCGAGACGTTCCGCACGTCGACCGTCGTCGTGCTCCCGCCGTTCAGGTCGAAGCCGGCGCTGACGGATGTCGGTTCGCTCGGGGTACGGACGTCGAGTGCGATCAGCCCCTTCGTGCCGGCGGCCACGTAGAGCGTCGTCCCGTCGAGGTGTAGATCGAACGCCGGGAAGTCGGCCACGTGGGCGATCTCTCGCGGCCGCGACGGATTGCCGACATCGAACACGCGGACGCCGTCGAGCCCCTCGGCGACGTAGAGCGTGCCATCGGCGAACAGCATGCGCCGCGGGTCATCGAACGCGTCCTTCTCCCGCGAGATCACGCGTGGGAAGCCGGGGATCGTGCAGGACACGGCGATCAGCCCTTCGACGCGCGAGCCGACGAAGAGCGTCTTCGCGTAGCCCGTCGTCTTGTCGAGGTCGATCGCAACCGTCCGCGCCTCCTCGATCGCGATCGACGCGAGCAGCGCCGAGTTCCCGGGGTTCTTGCGGTCCAGGCTGATGGCGCGGACACCCTGGTTGCCGACGGCGTACATGAAGTCCCGCGTCAGCCGGAAGTTCACGCTCCCGCGGCCGTAGGTCGTCGGCGAGCGATGACACTCGACGCACTCGCGCGCCCGCGCCGTCGTCGTGTGCGTCTGGTGGTGGATCATCGTCATCCCCGACAGACCCGCTCGAGTCGTCGGGAGAGCCTGATCGAGCAGCAACTCGTTCTCGTCGTCGTGCACCGTCGCCATGCTCGAGAAGCCGACCATGTAGGGCGCGATCCGCCCGTGACTGTTCCAGCCCAGGTAGAAGTGCTTGAACGTGGAGAACACCTTCTCCTGCGTCGTGACGCGCCCGGTCGTGCGATTGCCGGACAGGACGTCGAGCTGAGTGAATGCTTCGTTTCGGTCGAAGTGGAAGCCGAAGAAGTTCGGGTTCCAGCCGCTGTGGCACGTGTAGCACTCGAGATTGCCGTGGTCGCCGGTCATCGCCATCGCGGCGCTCGCGTTGAAGTCGTCGCTACCGGGCCGAACGACGTCGCGCGCCTGCTTGACTCGATGCCGTTTGCCGGTGACGCGACTCTTCAAGAAGACCTTCCCATCGGTCATCTCGAGGTGCGGAAGACGCGATCCCTTTCGCGTGAGTCCCGTCGCGTACGCCGTCCAATCACCGTGACACGATTGACATTGGATTTCGGTCGCATCCTCCATCCGCGTGTAGAGGAACCCGTCACCCATCGTGTCGTTGCGCGTGTGGCAGTCGACGCAGTGCATCCCTCGCTGGTGATGGACGTCAGCGGGCGTCGAGGCGGGATCGTCGATGTAGTAGACGCCGTTCAGGCGCTTGCGATGCAGGCCAGGCGCGTCGGGTGACTGCGGCATCCCGGGGACGGGTTGGGCGAGCCCGCGGAACGAGAGTCCGATCGACGCATCCCCGTAGTGACAGCGCGTGCACGTGCTCGTCTCGGGGAAGCGCACCATTCGGTGCTCCTTCGGGTGACCCGGCTCGTACTTGTCGATGGTGCGGTCACGGGAGAGCGACAGGCCGTCGTCGGCGTACGGCACGTGACACGCTGAGCAGCCCTCGCCGCGGTAGTCACCGTCCATGCCGGCTCGTCCGCGCACGGCGCGGCCACGAGACCAGAGGTGGCACTGCATGCACGTCTTGCGGGGAAGATCTGTGAAGTGCGTCGAGACGCGCATCGGATCGCCGCCGGTGCGGAACCCGGGGATCTGCTTGAGGAACGGTACGGCCCCCTCGGGGCGCTCGAGGTCCGGCGGGAGTTCGTCGCGCACCGGGAACACCGAGAATGCGGGGCCCTTGCGATCGACGACGCCGTTCTCGTAGAGGCCGTCCCCGAGGTGACCGGCCGTCGACGCGTGCAGCGAGTGGCGCACGTCGTAGACGGCACGCTGGTGACACGGGCCGCAGGACGTCGGCGCTGCACGCAGGTCGCCCGGGTCGCGGAAGCGTAGATACTCCGGATCGAATGACTGGCCGAGCGTGCGCTCGTCACCCGGGACTCGTGATCTGGGCGTCACGTGCGCCTTCGTCATGTCGCCTTGGGTGGCGTCGCCGCCGTGGCACTGCACGCACGTCACGGGCGAGGACGGATGCATGTCCTCGAGTCCCTCGTGACACGTGCCGCACGTCCCGTTGCCCGGCGCGCGCGGCATGTCGTCCTCGGCGCCCCCGAGGACCCGAGGGGCCACGACTGCGGCGGTCGCCCACGCGAACGCGGCGGCCAACACGAGGGCGAGGGCGACGCGGCCGCCGCGCAGCACGGGCTAGACGAAGAGGGCCTTCATGGCCTTGCCGCGCGCTTCGTCGGGATCTGTCGAGAAGATCTGGGCGATCGTCGGACAGACGTCGAACGAGTCGAGCGGCTTGGCGATGGTCTTGCCCGACTTGAAGTCCGGTCCGGCGGCGATCAGGAACACCTTGCGGAGATCCTCGGAGCCGTCCCCGTGATCGAGGCCGTTGCGCTCGTTCAGGTTCGCGTCACGCCCGAACTCCGGCAGGATGAAGATCGAGGTCGAGTCCCGCAGCTCGGGATCGGCCTGGACCGACTGCCAGAGCAGTCCGAGCTCCTGGTCGTTCCGGCGGATGACGTCGACGTAGCCGTTGTAGCTGCCGTGGGCGGTGTCGGCGTTCTGCAGGACGATCGAGATCAGCTTCGGCCGGAACAGCCGCAGTAGATTGCGGGCGACCCGGATCGACTTGGCGTCGCCGGCGCCCGGTCCGGTGATCCGCGCCGTGTCGCCGCGGAGTTCCTCGAGGATGTAGCGCTGGATGCGCAGCTGCGTCTCGGGGTTGTTCGCGAACTTCGGATCGCGGACGTTCTTCACCCAGGTCTCGTCGAGCGACTTCATGAGCCGCTCGACTCGCTTCGACTCCTCGTCGCTCGGCAGCGATGCGCGCCCGAACTTGCCGATCAGATCCCGGAACTCGGCGTTGAACAGGCCGTCCGTGCTGATGAGATTGGCGCCGTACGCCGCGCCGTAGTCGTCGTTGTTGCTGTAGGCGTAATTCAGGGTCTGGGCGCCGGCAGTCGTCGAGAGCCACACCTGGTCCGCCGACAGTCCCGCATCCTTGCGCAGGTACTCGAAGATGGTCGGCCGCGGGCCGCGGGCGTTCTCGCGGATGCCGCGGGCCTCGGGGCAGCCGGTGAAGATGGCGAGCGCGGCGCCGTAGTGACCGAGGTTCGCCGCCCGCACGTTGGGGCAGACCACGCCACTCTCGGCGATGGCCGCCATGTTCGGGATGTTCGACATCGTCCCGATGCACTCGCGGCTGCGCACACCGCCAGCGAAGGCGACCAGGATGACGTGCTTCGTCTTGTAGACGCGCTTGCCCGCCGCCGCTGCTTCGGCGGCGTGACCGAGGAGCGTCCCGCCGGCCACGGCTCCAGCACCGGCGATCGCGGACGTCCGGAGGAAGTCGCGGCGACGCAGTCCTGCGGCACGGTGGAGTCGATTGGGGTGCGGTCGGGTCATCCTCATCCTCCTGCGACGGGCGGTCTCCCTCACGCTGCCGGTGCGAGGTGCCGGTGCGACGTGAAACTGGAGTCTACCCCGCCGAACCGGGCCCGGGTAGGGGACCAAGGTACGAGACCAAGGTACGAGACTGGGGTCGCTGTAACCTTCGGCGATCTCACGCGTCCTTCTCTTACCAGGCGGCAGTCCGGCGGTGCGCGCGCGCTGCTGGAGAGCCTTCACCGGTGCGACGCGCCGCGGCACGACACGTGCCGCGGGACGGTTGGGGTCCGGCTCCGGGCGGATTCTGCGGCGACAGGAGGTGGAGGCGGGGGATGGGCCCGCCGGGCTCGGCGTAGGGGTGCTGGCGCGGGGTGGCGTGATCTGGTGTGAGCCCGCGGTCCGGCCCGGCGTAGCCTCGGGCGAGCGGTTTGGAGGAGAACGAGATGGAGCACCCGACGCCACGGCGACCCGAGGACCACGCGGTCTATCGGCCGGACAAGATGGGCAAGGCCACGCTCTTCAAGAGCGAGCGTCTGCTGGTCGGGCTCAACGCGTTCGAGCCGGGCCAGTCACACGCGCTCCACGCCCACGAGGGCATGGACAAGCTCTACGTCGTGGTCAGCGGCGAGGGGGCGTTCCTGCTCGAGGGGCGCGAAGAGCCCATGTCGGCCGGGACGCTCCTGGTGGCACCCTCTGGGACTCCGCACGGCATCCGGAACACCGGAGCGGAGCGGTTGCTCGTGATCGCCGCCCTCGCCCCCGCGCCGTAGGAGTCGCGCGGCGAGAGACGCCCATCCGGCCCGGGACCGCCGGGCCCAGAACCACCTCGGCCAGGACCGCCCGCCCCGCCCCGCCCCGCCCGGCCTGGCCAGGTGACGCTCAGCCCGGGAGCCGAGACTGCACGAACGCGGCGAGTCCGTCGGGATCACCTGTCCCGACGCGCAGGAGCTTGCCGCCTCGCAGCGAGAGCCGGACGCAGTCGAACCCGTGGATGTTCCAGATCCAGCCGCCGCGACCGGGGATGTAGTGGATGCCCCAGCCCTCGAGCAGGATCGAACGATCGCGGGTCGCGGTCTCGATGTCCGCGTAGGGCACGCGGCGTCGGAAGAGCTCGAGCGGCCCGAACGCGATCTCGAGCGCGTCGCCGTCGTCTCGCACGGTCAGGCGCGCGAAGCAGGCCGAGATGAGGAGGAAGAGCGCCGGCACGAGGAGTGCCACGAGCACGAGCGGGTTCTCGTCGGAGATCACGACCGCCGGCACAGCGATGGCGATCCCGGCCAGGATCAGGAGCCAGTGGAAGATGCCGCGCTGCGTCCGCGTGTAACCGCCGGGCTCCGAACGAGTCATCGTGTCGCCTCCATGGGGAGGTGGAACCGCACCGGGGACGCCGGGTTGCGCAGTTCGCGCCGCTCGCAGGGCGCCGCCCGCTACTCCTTCAGGCCGAGGTTCTTGTAGATCTTCTTCTTCTCTTCGTCCCACTTCGGGGACTTGTGCTTCGCGAGGAGCGCCTTCTCGAAGGCCTTCCACTCCTCGTAGAGCGCCTGCATCTTCGCGGGCGAGTCCATGAGCCCGAACACGCGCTTGAAGTGCTTATCCGTCATGACGCGCGCCCCCCTGCGCGTCGGCGCGCCCTCTTTGCCCCTCTGGCCGTAGTCGAGTTCGAACTCCAGCTTGAAGTACTCGATGAGTCGATCGCGGTACTTCGGCGCCCCGCCAGCGTCGGCGTACCACAGGAAGTGCACGAAGCTCCACGCCTCGGCATAGAAGAGGTTCGCCATCACGTTGGCGGCCATCCCCTGCTCAGCAGGCTTCGCGCGCGCGGCGCCCTGCACCTGGAGCTCGCCGCCGTGGCGGATGCGCAGGATCTGATCGAGCGGCCAGCGCTTCCACTCCTTCTTCTCGAGGATGCCGCCGAAGATCCACAGGTGTTGCATGCGGTTGTCGAGCGGCTGCATCCACGAGTACGTGTCGCCCTCGACCGTGTAGGCCGAGAAGAACTCGGCGAATCCCTCGGTGCTCCACAGCGGGCGGTGCAGCGCGTCGAGCCAGCGGGGTTCGCGGCCGATCGCCTTGCGCGTCGTGTCCCACGTGAAGAAGTGCACGAGCTGGTGCGTGGCTTCGTGGGCCTGCACGTGGTTCGTGTACGCCTCGTCCTCCTCGTCGCCGCCCTCATAGCTGCAGATGAAACGGGGCTCGCGCTTCGAGTAGTACGCACGCGCCGAGCTCGCGAGGCGGGAGCCGATCGATGCGTTGTACGTCGCGTAGTCCTTCTCCGACGCGAAGATGATCGCCTTCAGGATGGTCGAGTGATCGACGTTCTTCTCGTCGTAGCGCTCGAACCCGAAGTGCGGGGCGAACTCGGTCATCCAGCCTTCGTAGAAGGTCTCGAAGAGCTTCACGCTCTTCGCCAGCACCTTCTCGGCGTTGGCCCGCGCCTCGGGATCGCAGTCCTCGAGTGCCGTGCCCTTCTCGGCCGCGACCTGCACGAAGATCAGGTAGGGCCCGACGGCCGCGTCGAGGAACGGGTACTGGTTGATGGGCTCGGTCGAGGCCTGGTAGACGCGCCAGCGAGCGCGGCCGTACTCGCCGTCGTTCTCGAGCGCCTTCTCCTCCGCCTCGACCTCTGCCAGGAGCTTCGTGACCTCCTCGAGGTCCGCGCCCTCAGCCCACCACTTGCCCTTCTCGTCCGCCTTGGACCGCTTCAGTTCCCGCAGACGCATGACCGACGCGATGCCGACTTCGTCGGCCATCTCGCACTTGCGGAGCGTCTGGTCGATCAGAGCGGTCACCTCCTGGCGCCCGGCGATCTGGGCGGCCCAGGGGTTCGTGGGCTCGCGCTTCAGGAAGCGCCGCGCGAGGTCCTCGATCGCCGCGATCTCGCCGCGCTCGCGGAGGAAGTCCGCGGTCTGACGAACCACGCTCTCTGTTTCGGTGTCGGCGCGGGCGAGCAGCAGTGTGATGCGGTCCTTGCGCGACTGAGCTGGGAGGGCGCGCCACGCGATGGGGTCGGTATTCGGGTCGGCGGCCGGCTGACCTCCGTTGTCCGCAACGGCCGGCGCGGTGATCGGCTCTCCGTCGGCGCCGATGCGCACCGGCTCGGGGATGTCGTCGCCGCGCGTCAGCGCGAACGCCACGACGGCGAGCACCACGACGCCGATGCCGATGAAGAGTCCGATCGGCGGCGAGCGGTCCTTCGGTGCCAGGTCGTCGGCGTCGCCGTCACCGCGCCGCTGACGTCCACGGCGAGCCGGCTCAGCGGCCGGCAGGGGCTCCTCGTGTTCCGGAGCCGCTCGCGTCCGACGCTGTGCGCTCTGTCGCGCGGCTCGCTTCGGCGAGCCTCGCTTCTGGGCTGGCCTCTGCGTGGGTCTCTGAGCTGGGGTCGCCGGCGGGGCTGCTGGCTGGGCGGTCGGTACCGCCACGTTGGTGCCGCACTGGCTGCACTGGAAGCTCGCGAAGCCGGCGACGGCTTCGAGCGGGAAGACCCCGCCACATCCGGGACACGTGATCGTGGACATCGCGCCGTCTCCTCCTCGTCGCCCGGTCGTACGGCCGCGCGCTTCGCCGCCGTATGCTCTACCGCTTCATCGTTCCGGTCCGGGTTCCTCATTCACTACCGGGGAGACTGTCCATTGGCGAAGGCCGAAATCGCGGCGTGCGGGGTTCTGTTCGACTTCGACGGCGTCGTCATCGACTCCGAGAACCTCTACTACCGAGCCTACTCCGAGGTGCTCGCCGAGTTCGGGGTGTCCGTGACACCCGAGGTCTACGGCCGCGAGTGGATCGCCTCCGGCACGGGGCCCGAATACGCCGTGCGGACGTTCGGCCTGCCTGTGCCGCCCGACGAGATCCGCTCTCGCAAGAACCCAATCTTCCATCGACTGCTCCGCAACGAGGTCGAGCTGATGCCTGGCGCGGTGGCAGCGCTCGAGCGTCTGAAGGGCCGGTTTCCGATCGCGCTCGCCACGAACGCGCGCCAGCCCGACGTCACGTTCGTGATGGAGAAGTTCGGGCTCGCGGGCTACTTCGACGACCTGATCACGCGGGATCGGTACGAGAGCTCGAAGCCGGCGCCGGATGCCTTTGCCACCGCCGCCGCCGCCCTCGGACTGCCGCCCAAGCGCTGTGTCGTGATCGAGGACGCCTGGAAGGGCGTGAAGGCCGCGCACGTAGCCGGCTGCCGCATCGTGGCGATCCCGCACGCGTTGACCGCGCAGAACGACTTCTCGCTCGCCGACCGCGTGCTCGACTCGATCGACGAGTTGACGCCGGAGTTGATCCGCTCGCTCGTCGCCGGCGCGGACTGACAGCGCGGACTGCTCAGGCCTTCGTGGCGACGACGACCGCGCGCGGCGATCCCAGCTCGAACGGCGAGAGGTCCCGATCCCCGTAGATCGTGACGTCCCCGAACCCAGCCGACTCCAGCAGATGCAGCGTCTCGCGCACCGTGTAGATGCGGATCGAGGTGTGGCGCGTCTCATGGACTTCGCCCCGGATCAGCGTCCACTCCGTCTCGACGCGCCCCGGCGGGGCGTCCCAGTTGCGCTTCTCGGCCAGGAGGATGTCACCGGCGCGCGACCAGCTCCGCTCGGCGAACTTCGGGAGGAGCGACTCGGCCACGTACCCGTCGATCAGGTAGCGGCCACCAGGCTTCAGCGCGCGCGCCGCCGCGCGGGCTTGCTCGATGTTCCCGACGTCGTCGAAGTACCCGAAACTGCCCCAGTAGCAGACGACGCCGTCGAACTCGGCCTCGTACGGGAGGTCCCGTAGGTCGTGCCGCGCGAGCCGGATCGCCACTCCGGCGTCGTCGGCGAGGCGCTGGGCGTCGTCGAGGAGCGGCTGGCAGAGGTCGATGCCCGTGACCGCGTAGCCACGTGCCGCGAGTGCGCGACCGATGCGCGCGTCACCGCACGGCGCGTCCAGCACGGCAGCGCCGGGCTCGAGGCCGAGTGCCTTCTCGACGCAGTCCGCTCCAGCGTCGGCACGCTCGTGCCAGAAGGCATCGCGCTGCACCTCGAGCCAGAGACCGCCGAAGAAGGTCTCCCACCACAGTCCGCCGTCGCTCATCGATCGCGCCCCTTCCTCGCTGCGTGCGATGCTACGCGTCGACGGGAGACAGCGCATGAGCACGAGCCTGCAGGACACCTACGCACCGCAGAGTGCCTGCTTCGGATGCGGACCGGCCAACGAGGTCGGCCTGCGCATCAAGAGCTTCGTCGAGGGCGACGAGGTCGTCTGCCGCTGGACCGCCGCCGAGCACCACCAGGCGTTCCCGGGCATGCTGAACGGCGGCATCGTCGGGGCGCTGCTGGACTGCCACTGCAACTGGACCGCTGCCGAACACCTGCGTGCGGCGGCCAATTCGGAGACCAGCGCGGACGGGCCGCCGTGCACCGTGACGGCCGAGTACACGATCAAGCTGCGGCGCCCCACGCCGCTCGGCGAGGAACTGACGCTTCGTGCCCGGGTCGTCGAGGCTGGGGCCGACCGCGCCACCGTCGAGGGGACGCTCGAGGCCGACGGCAAGGTGACGGCATCGTGTCGTGGCGTGTTCGTGGCCGTGAAGCCGGGGCACCCGGCGTATCACCGTTGGTAGGCTGAGCGGCGACGTGGACGAACGCAGACGCCGACCGAAGAAGAGGAACGTCCGTCGGGTCGAGGAGACCGACGACGGGTTCGTCGAGCACTACGGGCCCGACCAGCCCAGCCCAGCCGAATCCAGCGTCGCCCAGCCCAGCCCAGCCCAGCCCAGCGCCGACCAGTCCAGCGCCGACCAACCCAGCGCTGACCAGCCGAGCACGGAGCAGCCCGCCGCCGCGCGCAGTCGCGTCGAGCCAGCACGCGAGCCAGACCGAGAGCCCGTGCACGAGTATCCGGCCAAGCGCGTGGTCCGGTTCGAGTCCGCGGCGAACACGCAGCGTCAGGCGCCGGCTCCGGCCGCGGCGCCCGCAGCGCGTGAGCGCCCCCGGCGGCGCCCTCTCGACGATCGCGCGCCCATCCGGCCCACTCCGCCACTCTTCATGGCGGTGCTGCTGGTGCTCGACTGCTTAGTGCTGGGCCTGACGCTCGTGAGCTCGATGCTCACGTTCAACATCCTCGCGATGATGTACGCGCTCGTGTGCCTGCTGCTCGACGTCGGCTGCTTCCTGATGCAGGGGTGGGCGATCGCCGTGCGCATCGCGACGCTCGTCTTGTCGTTCGGGTTCTGCGCGGTCGTCTTCATCTTCACGCCGCGCGAGCTGCTCGCCGAGATCGGCATGGTCGGCCAGTTCATGTTGCTGATCCTGATGTCGTGGGCCGCCTGGTCGCTGCTGATGATCGTGGGCTGCGCGCAGGCCTACGGCCCCGCCGCGTCCGCGGGTCGCTCGCGCCGTCGCCGACGTCGCTGAGGGGAGCGTCGTCTCCGGTCAGCGTTCGGGCAGCCGGATGACGATCTCGCTCGCTTCGCTCGTCGCCTCGGATGAGCGAGATCCGTAGCGGGCCACCACGCGGAGCTCGCCGGGGGGCGCGTTCGTGAGGCGGAGGACGCCGAGCGCGTCCGTCACGATGGGCAGATGCTGCACTCCGTCGACGAGGTGGGCCACACGGACGGTGCCGATCTCGTGAACCTCCCGCGAGAGAGATAGCCGCGCGAACGGGATGGCTGCGCCGTCGTTGTCGAGGACACGGATCGTCCGCGGCCGGCCGGCCGGCTCTCGCAGCGTGAGATGGCGTTGCTCGCCCGGGCCGAGGTCGATCCGCGTGTGCGACGCCGTGATCCCCGGGTCGGAGACGATGATGTCGAACTGCCCCGGCGGGAGTCTCGGGAAGAGCGCCAGGCCGTCGGCGCCCGTGTCGACCCTCCAGCGCCGATCGGGAGGTTGCCCGGACGTGACGACCACCACCTCGACGCCCGCGCGCTCCCCGCGGCGTGTGAGCGCGAGGACGCGCAACACGGCGTCGTCGTCCTCGCCGAGCCAGTTCCCGCCGCGCCTCCCGCAACCGGGCCCGTAGAAGTCCTCGTTTTCCGGCGGCCGCCACGACGCCTCCGGCGAGGTCTCTGGCAGTCGAATCGGAAGGTCGAACTCCTGGTCCGGGTCGGTGAGCAGGAAGGTCTCCGACTGCGCCCAGCGCTCATCGGTCCCGGCGACGACCGCGAACCGGTCGCCGCGGAAGAAGGAGAGCCCCCGGACGACCAGGACGCCGTCAGCGCCGGTCTCAGCGGCGAGGAAGTGGATTGCCACGCCATTGCGCAGTACGCCGCGGAGGCGCGCGCCGGCAACAGCCGATCCGTCGTCGTCCGAGACACGTGCTCTGAGCTGCACCTCCCGTCGGATCGGAGCGCTGATGTGGAGCTCCTCGGCGAGGGCACTGAGTTCCTCAGACACCCAGACGCCGTGCCCGGTGAGATACCCGGCGGTCGGCGTGACGCGGAACGTCAGACTCGCATGACCGCCCGCCTGGAGCGGCGCCGCCGCGAGCACGCGCAGTGCCCCCTCTCGTGCGAGCGTCGTCTCGATCTCCCCGCGTTCGTGCGGGAAGTCGCGTTGCACCAGGACGATGTCGGCGTCGACGGCCCGGCCGGTGCTGGCGTCCACCGGCGCCACCGTCACGCGAAGGGCCCCCTCGACCCGCAGGAGCGTCTCGCGCTCGTAGGGCGCCGTCAGCATGCCAAGCCAGTTACAGCGGACGACGCCCGTCATGCCCGCCGGGAGAGCGGCCGCGTACGCGATACCCTCGGAGTTCGTGGCGCGACGCGCGATCTGGTCCTCGATGAACTCTCCATCGTCGGTCGGCTTCAGCGCGAATGCGTCCACGATGACCCCAGACAGCGGGTCGCCGTGCGGGCCGACGATGCGGATGCGCCACGGTTCCGGGCCGTTGTCCTCCGTGTCGGTGTCCCGTGCGGGGGAAGACGATGCCGGCTGCTCCGCGACAGCGACCCGATTCCGTTCGGCACGGTCCGGAGTGACGGCTGACGCGTGAGCCTCGCCTGCCGGTTCGCGCTGGTTGTCCACCGGGGTCGGCTCGCACGTGACGAGTGCGGCGATGACCGCGAGGAGCACGAGCAGCAGCGGAAGAGTCAGGCGTCGCATCGGTCCCGAGCGTACGGCCCCGCGCCCGCTTCGTCGCCGCCGAGCGTGATCTCGACGCCCCCGCGTCCGGCTCCGCGCCTTCGTTGGGGGCGCTTCAGCCCGCGCGACCGACGCGCGTTCTCGGCGGGGCATTGGGCAGGACGCCGGAGCCTCGCCACTCAGCGCTCGGGCAGCCGCACGACGATCTCCGACGCTGCCCCGTCGACGGTGGCAGAGCGATGCCCGTAGCGAGCCATGATCTCGATCTCGCCCGGCGGAGCGTCCGTCAGGCGCAGCACGCCATGCTGGTCCGTCACGATGGGAAGGTGTTGGACCCCGTCGACCACGTGCGCGACACGCACGTTGGGGAACCCCACCGCAACGTCGCGGGAGAGGCGGAGCTCCGCAAACGGGAGCGCGACGCCATCGTGGTCGACGACACGGATGGTGAGTGGTCGACCCGCGGGATCGCGCACCTCGAGTCGCCGCGCTTCTCCGGTGCCGAGCGTGACGTCCGTGACCGAGCACGTCAGCCCGGGGTCGGTCACGATGACCTTGCAGCGTCCTGGCGGGAGTCCACGGAACTCGGCGACGCCGTGAGCATCCGTCCAGACACGCCACCCGCGATCGCGCGGCTGGCCGTCCGTCAGGACCGAGACGGGTATCCACGCGCGCTCTCCCCGACGCGTCCTCACCTGGACGTGCAGTGATGCGGCTCCGGCCTCATCGAGCCACCGCGACGGCCTCCGGTAGTCGGGGCTCTCGACGTCGACCTCGTTGTGATCGGAGACCTTCGGGTCCGCGTCGTCGGGGACGTGGGCGTGGAGCCTGATCGCCTGATCGACCTCGCGCAGCACGATCTCGTTCGAGACCGCGTAGCGATTGGCGAGGAACACACCGACGGCGATGCGGTCCCCGCGAAAGAACGGCGTCCGACGCACGACGAGGACTCCGGCCGCGTCGCTCGCCACGCCGGCCATCACGTCGTCGATCCAGCCGCCTCGGTGCACGTCGGCGAGCTCCGCGCCCGCCACCGGTAGATCGCTCGAGTCGGTGACACGCACGGTGAGCTGCACCTCCCGTGGCACGGCCGCCGTCACGTGCAGCTCGTCCGCGAGTGCGCTGATCTCGCCCCATGCGACGGTGGTCCACGGGATGGACCGTTCGGGTGCGGCTTCGATGCGGAACGCCAGGTGGCCCGTGCGACCGGGCCGCACGGGCGACGCCGCCACGCGTCGAAGCGCGCCATCGCGTTCGAGGGCGAGCGGAGTGGCCGAACCGAGGAGCAGGACGTCGACCGGGAGGGGCGCGCCCGACCAGCCGTCGACGGGCGCGACGGTCACGGGCAACGCGTCTTCGATCCGGAGCACGGTCTCCGGCTCGTACGGCACCGCCGCGGTCTCGAGGTTGTCGCAACGCACGGTCCCCGTGCTGCCGGCGGGCAGTGGGTCGGCGTACGTGACTCCGTTGGCGTCCGTCCGGTGGGTCGACTGCATCTCGAGGACCGCCCCCTGTTCCTCGGGGGTCTCCTCCGTGACCTCGACCCGTACGCCAGCGATCGGGGCGTCGTCGCGGCCGAGCACGCGGATGCGCCACTGTCCGGTCGCGGTCTCGTCGACGGCCGCCGGCGCGCGGTTGGCTGTGGCAACCCGCGGCGCGCGAGCGCGCTCACGTCGCCCAGGTAGTTCGTCCGGGCTCGGATCGATCTCGGCTTCGCTGGCTCGCTCGGCCGGCCCGTCGACCGGCTCCACCGCTGTCGGCTCGCACATCACGAGCGCCACGATCACCGCGAGGAGCACAAGCAGCAGCGGGAGAGTCAGGCGTCGCATCCGTCCCGAGCGTACGCCGTCGCGCCCGCTCAGTCGCCGCCGAGCGTGATCTCGACGTCCTGGGCGTCCGACTCTGTGCCCTCGTTCAGAGCTCCGTAGCTGGCGTTGACGACGAGCGTGCCCTCTGGGGCGTTCGTCAGGATCACCCGCCCGTCTGCGTCGGCGAGCAGCGGCACGTCCTGGACGCCATCGACGACGCGCTGGACGGCGATACGCTGCCCGTGGACGTCGACACCGACGTAGACCCGTGCGTGGGAGAAGGGGTTGCCGTCCTTGTCGAGCACGAGCACGCTCAGCATGCGGCCTGCGGTCTCGCGAAGCAGCAGCGACGCGTGCTCGCCGGGCTCTGTCGTGACGGTGCCCGACGCCGGCACCATGCCCGGATCGGCCGATGCGGCGTGGTACGTGCCGGGCCGCAGCCGCTCGAACACCGCGTCACCGTTCTCGTCCGTGCGGGCGTGGCGGAGTTGTCGTTGGCCCTCGGCCTTGATCCAGACGCGCACGTTCTCGGGGCGCGTACCGTCGGCGGCGACGACGCGGAGCGTGATGGAGGTCAGGTCCTTCTCGGCGACCGTGCGTGCGTCCGGGCCGGCTCCGCCCCCGATCCCGATCATGCCGTTGCTCGGGCCGCCGAAGTCGACCGGCTCCACCTCGGGAAGGCGGACCGTGAGGAGCAGCGACTCGTCGTTGTGTGCGGGACGGAACGGAGCAGACCACGCCCAGAGCCTCCCCTTTGCGGCGCGCACACGAATGCGGTTGCCGCGGATGAACATGACGTCACGGAGCCCCGTCTCGCCGCGGGCGTCCGTTGCGGCGGCGCGGTACGGATGCGGCGTCCCCGAGATCTGCACCCTCTTGATCTCGGCACCCTCGACGGGCTGATCGAGGTGGTCGAGAACGCGCACGCGCAGCTTCGCCTGGGGCCGGATCGGTACGGTGACGCGCAGCGCGCGCGTCCGAATGCTCAGGTTCGCGAAGTGGGAGGTATTCGACGCAACGACGTATCCCGCCTGGGCGTCTGGCCGCAGCTTCAGCGCGATCTCCCCACCGGGCTCGGCCGTGGTGGCGCCGACGTACGTCTCCGAGCCACGTCGGGGGAGTGTCTGACGCGCCAGCACGGTGCCGATGAACGATGTCCGCACGAGATCGATGTCGGTCGCGACGATCTCTCCGGTCTCGGAGTCGACGACACGGATCGACATCGGCACGCCGCGCGGCACACGCAGCGTCGCCACTCCGCTGGCGAAGGGCGCCCGCACCTGCGGGTCGAGACCGGTCGCGGCCTCGTACTCACGCTCGTCCGCCGGCGCCTCGAACGACAGCGCTCCGTCGGAGTCGGTCAGCCCGGTGGTGACTCGCTCGTCGTTCGCGTTGCGATGGTCCAGGTCTGACCGCGCCACGCCGACGACGACGGTGGCGCCGGGGACCGGGACGTCGTCGCGTCCCAGCACGCGGACCGTCCACTCACCTGGCTCGCTCGGAGGTGGGGGAGGCTCCGGCGGCGGTTCCGGATCGGGCTGCGCTCGGCGTCGTTCGGGAGGCTCGGCGCGCTCGGTCGTCGCCGGCGCGTCGCGTGGCGGCGGCCCCGTGTCGTCGGGGCCGAGCAGGGTCCAGACTCCGATCCCAGCGAGAAGCAGCAGGATGACGAGGGGGAGCGCGCGACGCATCGCGGGTCGAGGATACCGCGGCGCTCCCGGTCAAGAGAGACACCGCCAGGAGACGACGTCAGTCGGTGAGCAGCGTGCGGACGAGCTCGCCACGGTCGTCGCGGATCTCGATGCGGCCGTCCACGGAGAACGCGGTCCCGAGGCCGGGGACGGTGCAGGCGATCGGTGGCGGCCAACCGTTCCCGCCTGAGGTCCATGTCCACGGCCGCTCGGCCTTCGTGCGCACGTTGAGCAGCTTGCCGCGACCGCCGGCCGTGTCGTACAGCAGCACCCAGTCACTGACATCGGGTCCGAGCTGATAAGGGCGGACACCCGACCGCGGGTCGTCTCCGGACTTCACGGCCCCGAACGGTCCCGCGACTCGGGCGCCCGTGTCGGCGTCCAGGATGCGGACGACCTTGCGACCGTCGGGAAATTGTTCGAACACGTGGAGCAGCCGCCCGTCACCCGACGTGGTCGCCGAGATGTAGTCGGTGCCCTCGATGCGGAGCAGGTCCTCTCCAGTCCGCAGATCGCGGTGCAGGAGTACTCCGAGTTCCGGCGTGAACAGCAGGCAGCCCGGTCGGGCCGAGATGCGCGCATGGGCCACGCTCCGCACCGTCACGTCGAGATTCAGATGCTTGGCGACGATCCGGTACTCGCGGGTTGTCCGATCCGGAAGCAGCTGGCCCCAGACGCCCCGGTCCGTCCAGTCGCGGACACCGTAGATGAGCTTCCGCGGCCCGGCGTGGCGGTTGGTCTCCTCGACGTGCTTGTTCGCGGTGAGGCTGCGCGTGGGAATGCCCGTTCGCGGGTTGACGTCTTGGCGCAGCACCGGGCGCGGATCCTGATAGTGGTGACCATTGACACTCACCTGGTGCGTCCACACCCGCAGCGTGCCGTCCGGCTGCCACGCGTCCGTGTCGAACAGGACGCGGTGTCCATCGACCGCGACGGCGGCGCCGCCATCGGTGGGCACGATCCAGACGTGTCGCTGGCGCCGACCCTGGCGAGCCAACGTGACCGCCAAGAGCTTCCCGTCCGGGGACGCGACCATCGCGGCGATCGGGGTCTCGCCGAGCGGCATCGCCATCCATGACGAGAGCGTCGCGGCGGTTGCCGTGCCGGCGACGCCGAGCACCGCGACGGGGATGATCAGGGCTAGGCACGAGCGCCGGACCCAGCCGGCGGAGTGGATCGGTCCGCGGGCGAACACGTTCAGCGAGCCGATCGCGAGCAGGGTCCCGAGCACGCCGGATGCCGTGAGCAGGATCGCCTTCGACGGCTGGAGGTCGTAGGCGGTCCAGTCGGGCTGGAACGGGGCCCACACGGCGGCGGCGACGACGACCATCCCGGCGACGGCGGCCGCGAACCCGCGCGGCACGAGGGTCGAGAAGAACAGCACGGTGCCGCCCACGCCGATGATCACGGGGATGAACGGGATGCCGTCTGCGGCCGCGGGGAACACCTCGAGCGCGATCTGCGGCTGCGCGAGAAATGCGTGGCCGACGAGCTGCAAGAGGATGGCGAACGAGGCGAACGTCGTCACGGCCGCGACCAGAAACGCGACCTTGGCGGCCCACAGAGTGCGTCCGCGCACCGGCAGCGTGGCGAACGCTCGGTCACGGCCGGCGCCGCGCTCCGCAGAGACGAGGTCGGCGGCGATCACTGCCGTGAACAGCGCGGTGAGGCCGGGGACGATCCAGCGTCCGGTGAGGTCCGGCTCTTGCCAGTGGAATGCCCAGTGGTTGACGCCGAGCGTGAAGAGCACGGCGAGCACCATCGACGCGAAGACGATCGGGCGCGCGGCGCGCCACTCCTTGTCGATCAGGGCCGAGAACGCGCGCATGTCTACTCCTTTCTCGGGCTGTAGAGGGTTCGCTCATCGCCGTCCGACTCGTGGAGCCGGATCGAGCCGTCGCTGTGGATCTGGACGATCTCGCCCGACGCACGGGCGTGGACGAGGTCCCAAGGTGCGCCGTAGGAATTGGGGTTCTCGGCGAGCTCGCGTTCCTGGCCGGTTTCGAGGTCGAGGACTCGCGTCGGGACGTCACTTCCGAAGAGCAGCGCGAACCGATCGACGGAGCCGCCGCCCCAGTGCGGGAAGCACCCGGAGCGCGCGCCGTCCCACGCGACGTTGCCGTCGCGCACACGCACGATCACGCAGCGCGAGCTCGAGAGGACCCGCAGGTACTCCCCCTTCGGCGAGAAGTACGTGTTGCAGGTGCCGGCCCGCTCGACGACGACCTTGGATGTCCCGGCACGCAGGTCGTGAAGCACCACTTGCGTCGCGGCGCCCCGCGCAGCGGACTGCGTGTGCACGGCGAAGCCGGGCTTGCGCGACAGCTGCACCGGAACGCGCTGCTGGACCTCGACATCGAGGTCGTGACCGTGCCACTGGATGATCTGCTTCTCGGGGCGACGCTCGATCCGTCCCCATCCGGTGTCGTAGGCGAACGGGTTGTTCCCTTCGTCGGCGACCACCTGATCGTAGGAGCGCGTTCGCACCACCTGGCCCGTCGCCAGATCGATCGTGCGGTGGAGCGTCGGTTCGAGCTTCCGACTGAAGCGACTGGGGCGCTCATGCTGCCACATTCTGAGGTGGCCCTCGTCCGTCCAGCGGATGCGCTGGTCCAGAGTGAGATTCGTGTGCGGTAGCTGTGTGATGCGTCCGGTCGGGACGTGCAGAACCCACGTGCGGTGCTGGGCGTCTCGGCGGCGCCTCCAGGCGTTCAGGATGAGATGCTCGCCGTCGTCCGACGTCTCGATCAGCTTCAGGGTGACGTCCGGGTCACCCGGTTCGACACTGCGCCGTTCGACGAGCACCGCGGCGGTGGCGACGGTGGTCGGTACGAGCACGGCCAGGGGCAAAGCAAACGCCAGCACCGAGCGCCGCAGGAGTGACGCCACATGCACCGGTCCGCGGATGAACGCCATGGCAGAGCCGCCCAAGAACACCGCGGCCAGCAGCACGCCGACCCAGCGCGCCTCCGTCTCGGTCGGGACGAACTCGAGAGCGTGCCAGTCCACCAGGAACGCCGAGGCGGCGATGCCGACGATGAGGACCACGCCGCCGCATACGCAGGCGAACCCGCGTTCGAGGAGTGTCGAGAACAGGAGCACAGCCGCGACGATGGGAACGGCGATGACCAGGTTCGTGAGACCGGCCGGGATGCCCGCGGTGAACGCGGAGGCGCGGTCCCACGACTGAGCGAACCCGTAGTGCAGAATCTCGAACAGATGCACCCACGCGCCGAAGAGGAGCGTCAACGCGACGAGCGCGACCACTTTGGAGAGCCAGAGCGTGCGGGCGCTGGTCGGCAGCGCGGCCATCGAATGGGAGCGGCGCGTCGAGACGTCGGCAGCGATCACGTCCGACGCGATGACCGCGGCGAACAGTCCGATCAGGCCGGGCACCAGCACGACCGCCGCGAACTCGGCGTACTGCTCCCGAAGAAACCAGTGCTCCGCGGCGACGAGCGCGAGGGGCGCCAGGATCGCCGACGCCAGCGTGATTGCGCGGGCGTCGCGCCACTCCTTCTGCAGCAGGGTTAGGAAGCAGCGCACGGAGCTTCCTCCTCTGCCGGCGTGGCCGACTCGTTCGCCACGGCGGCGCGGAAGACGTCGTTCAGGTCGCGGGAGACGCGGCGGACGGAGGCCACGCTCGGGTCGTTACGGAGGGCCTCTTCGTAGCGCTGGTCGAAGTCGATGTACGTGAGCGTCACGTCCTCGTTCTCGCGCACCGAGGCCGGGTGCCCCGGGGGCGACCAGATCACATACGGGTCCCACAGCGTGACCGCGAGGCGCACTGCATGGCGCTGCAGGTCCTCGAAGTCGGCGTCCAGACGAACGCGGCCCTGTTCGAGCAGCACGACGCGATCGGCGATGCGCTCGACGTCCGTGATGGAGTGCGACACGACCACCACGGTGCGGCCCTCGTCCTTGAGATGGCCGAGGACGGCAGAGAGAACCTCGTGCCGCACGATCGGGTCGAGGCCGGAGAACGGCTCGTCCATGAGCAGCAGCTGCGGCTCGTGGGCGAGCGCGGCGATCAGGGCGTGCTTGGCGCGCTGACCCTTCGAGAGGGTCGTGACCTTGGCGTTCCCGTCGAGGTCGAGCGCGCCGAGAAGGCGCGCCTCCTCGCTCCGGTTCCACGTGGGATAGAACGGCTCGAGGAAGCGGAACCAGTCGTTCACGCGCATCCACTTCGGCAGCTCGAGCGAGTCCGGCACGTAGCCGACCTGACGCCGAACGTCCGGGCCGCGGCGCGCGGGATCGAGTCCCAGCACCTGGATGTGACCGGGCGCGGCGTTCAGCCAGCCGATCATGAGTCGGAGGAGCGTCGTCTTGCCCTCGCCGTTGCGACCCAGGAGCGCGGTCACGCTGCCGCGAGGCACGCGCAGGTCCACGTCCTTCAGGATCTCCTGACGGCCGAAACGGTGGGAGAGGGCGCGGACGACAATGGGGTCCGCGTGGTCATGCGTCATCGGATCGACTCCTGGGGGGCGCGGTGGAGCAGCTGACCGACCATCTCTTCGATCTCGTGGGGAGCGAGGCCGGCCGCGAGGGCTTCCTCGACGGCACGGCCAATTCGCTCCGAGAGAAGATTGCGTGTCTGCCGTTGGCAGCGACGCGAGGCATCCCGGGCGACGAAGACGCCGGATCCGGGACGCGTTTCCACCGTGCCCTCGCGCTCGAGTTCTCGATACGCGCGAGCGACGGTGTTGGGGTTCACGAGAGCCTGTGCGGCGAGCTTCCGCACGGAGGGGAGCTTGTCGCCCGCGGTCAGGCGGCCACTCGAGACGGCGAATCGCATCTGATCGGCGATCTGCTCACTCGGAGGAGTGGGGCCCTTCGGGTCGACGTGGATCTGGATGGTCGGCTCCTCGGCAGCGGGGGGGCTCTTCCCCCCCCGTGGGGGATCCCCGGGGGCACTTCCCCCGGGGCTGACCGTCCTATCGGGCTAGTACAGCGGTACGCTTGAGCGGATTCGTTGGTGGTCACGGCGATTGCAGGGCGGCAGGTTGGTGACGCAGCTCTGGACATGCGGCAATCGCCGCGCCCTCTGTTGCTGTCTGGTGTGTGCTCGGTCTCGTCACGCGTCTGACGAGGGCCATCGGCGCCGGTCGAGGACCTCCGCGCACACATTCCCCGCGTCACGGCGCTTGCGCTCACGCGCAACCGCCCCGCCCCGGGTGGGGATCCGGAGGCGCTTGGTCTCCTCCGTTCCGACGGGTCCGCTTCGTCAACGGCGCCGTAGGGGCGGACCCCCTGGTCCGCCCCGCCCGCTGGGGTGCGCTCGGGCGGTTGGGGCCGACGGCGCTTGGCGGACGGGCGCGGTGATCCGGCCGGCTACCGGTCGACGGCGTTGCTGCCGTGACGCCATGTGCGCGCTGATCGATCGCGGGGCGATGGCTCTCGCCCGGCGCGGTGCGGATCGCGGTCATCGCTCGCGTGCGCCAGCCACCAACATCGCCCGCGCGGTCCCGCGTCGGCGCGGGTGGGTCAGGAGACCCACCCCTACGACACCCCCGTCGACGATGCGAGTGCCCTCGTACGGGCGGATCTCCTGATCCCCCCGCCCGCTGGGGTGCGCGCGGGCGATGGGGTGGACGGCGCTCGTCGTTCGTTCCCGGCGATCCGGATGGCTCCCGGTCGACGGCGTTACAGCCGTGGTGTCGCGTGGCGATGTCTCTCGCCGGGCGCCGTGCGGATCGCCCGCGTCGCTCGCCGTCCGCCATCCACCTGCCTGGACCGAGCGGCGCGTGTCGGCGGGGCGGACCGGGGGGTCCGCCCCTACGGCGAGTCGGCCGGTGCCTCCGCCCGCAATCCCGTCACGCCGGCTTCGAACTTCCCGATCGCGACCGGTCCCGTCTTCCGGCCCAGCAGCCGTAGCTCCCAGGTGCCGGGTGGGAGCAGGCCGAACGTGAAGCGACCGTTGGCGTCGGTCTTCGCGCGGCGGGTGCCCTCGTTCACCATCGAGACGACCTGCAGCCACGCCGCCTCCATCGCGACGCCGTCCGCGTCGACGAGCACGCCGGAGATCGGGCGGCCGCGGACGACCTTCGGGGCCGCGTCGTTGGTCCCCGTCGAGAAGACGCGCGGGCGAACGATGATCCACGGGTCGTTGTCGTCCGTCTTCTCGAGACGCAGCTCGTACTTGGCCTTCCAGAGGCCACCGACGCGGAACGTACCGTCCGCCTGGATCGTGGCGCGGGTGAGGAAGCCACGGTTGTTGCCCGCCACGCGATACACGTCGAGCTTGCGTCCCGCGACGGCCCCGATCGATCCCGTGACGCGCCCCGCGATCTCGTGGCCAGCTTCGAGGACAGCCTCCACCGCCTCGCCGCCGCCCGTCACCTCGTGTCGGAACCAGCGTGGAAAGCGCCACCCCGTCACATCGTCGGTCGGCGTCTCGACGTGGAGCGAGTAGCGCGTCCCCGTCCGGACGATCAGCTCGAAGTGCCCCTCTTCGTCGCTCGTCGCACTGTGCGCAACGCCCGACGACTTGTCGCGGGACGCCAGCACCGACACCGCGGCGCCGGCGACCGGTGACCCGTCTGGCGCGAGCACGCGACCGAGGAAGAGCGTGCCCTCGCGCAGAGTGACCTCGGCGTGCGTCCCCGCCCGCTTTCCGTGCGTCCGGACGAATGGCGTACCGTCGCGCTTGAACGACTCGACCTGGACGTGAAGCCGTCCGGGCGGCATCCGTTCGACCGTGTAGCGACCCTCCGCGTCGGTCGTCGTTTCGACCGCGAACGACTCGCCTCTGACACGCGTACTGACGACCACGCGCACGCCAGCCGCCGGCTCGCCGTCCGGGAACCTCACGATGCCGCTCGCGGTGCGGAACGACGAGAGGCGCAGCTCCTGGGAGGCATCCGGCACGCGAATGTCGACGGACTTGAGGAGGTAGCCTTTGGCCCACGCCGTGACGGTCTGGCGTCCGACGGCGACGCCCGGGATGTTGAAGCGGCCTTGGCCGTCCGTCGTCACTCGCTGACCAGCGACCTCGACCGTGGCGCGCTCGAGACCCCGCCCGCGTGCGTCGGTGACGCGGCCCGCGACGGGGAAGGTCTCCGGGGCGCGTGCCGGTGGCTCGTCCGGCTCTGGTTGCGTTCTCGCGTCGCCAGCGGGCTCCGCCGGCCCACCGCGCTGTGAGCCCCCTCGCCGTGCGGGCTCCGCGGGCCCAACGCCCGATGAGCCCGCACCACCCTTCCCGCCCACTAGCGGGTCGCGGTCACCGGGCTCGTTGCCCCCCAGGCTGATCACGACGGCGCTCAGCACCGCCGCCAGGAGCAGCCCGAGCAGCGTGACGATCAGAACGGAGCGGACGCGCATCTATCCCGTCTTGTAACGGACGAGACCCGTTCCTGTGCTGCGGCTCCGTCCAGCCCAATCCAGCCCAGTCACCTCACCGCGACATCGAACACGACCGGCCGATGATCCGACGACGCGACGTCCGGGTGGCGGCAGCGATGGACGGAGAGGCTCCCGTTCACCCACGCGTGGTCGATCTCGATGACCGGGAACGGATCCGGCCACGTGGCGCGGCCGGCGATCCCCGCCGACTCGAACGCGTGCGTGAGGTTGAGCTCGTTCCGCCATCGATCGAAGTGCACCGAGTTGTGCGGCGTGTTGAAGTCGCCAGCGACGAGCAGCGGGCCATCCGGCAGCGCGGCCACGAGAGACTCCAACGCCTCGAACACGGGCCCACGCGGGTCGAACCGATCGGTCTTCACGTCGACCAGCACCACGCGGACGCGCTGAGATCCGACGACGAGCTCAGCGACGATCGCCCGTCCTTCGTCGCCCAGGCGCTCGACGCGAGAGCGGACGATGGCGCCACGCACGAGCAGGATCAGGCCGCTCTTCCCGTAGAACGCCTCGTGGTCGGGGAACGCGGCAGCCCACGCGGCGCGGCGTCGGTCGGAGTCGTCACCGCCCTCGATGAGCCCGATGACGTCGGGGTCGAGGTCGATGAGCTCGTCCTCGATGGAGGCGAAGCCGTGCTTGCCGTGACGGACGTTCCAAACGACGACGCGAGCTGCGCCGTCCGGCGCCGGTGGCCGGATGGCGATGACGTGCATCACGGCGAGGTGCCAGACCGCCAGACCGACGGCGATCGTCACGGCCGCCGCCGCCCAGCGGCGTCGACGGTCCTGGAGCAGGAGCAGGCCCGCCACGGCGGCGGCCCCGGCGCACACGGCAGGCGGAGTGCCGTGGACGAACGGAGCGAGCAGGTCGATGCCGTCGCGCACGGTGAGGCGCAGGGCGATGGCGATGGCCGCAGCGATGAGCATCGCGAACGGCAGCCGCCGGCGGACACGAGTCCACCGCGACGGCGCGTCGGTCACTCGATGCGCTCGAGGGTGTAGACGAGCTCTGCCGTGTCGGTCGAACCGTCGCCGTACGCAATGTCGACGGCGAGCGTCCACGAGATCGTGGACGGCATTCCCGTCGCACGATCGATCGATGCACCACCGGAGAACACCCCCGACGACAGCGTCGCCGTCGCGAGGCGCTGCGTGCGGTCGGCGCGTTCCGACGCGAACCCGCGCCGGTCCGCAGCGGCGCTTGGCGACCACTCGCGCAGGACTTCGGGTGTCCCGCCAAACGCGATGTCGATGGCATCGGCGCGTGTCACGGTGGGGGTCAGCTCCACCGGGACCTCGACCCGCGGGCCCCAGAGGGGGGCCGGAAACCGATAGCGCGGTGCATCGCTCGTGGCTCCGTCCAGCGGGAGCCACAACAGTTCTGGCCGCGCGAGGGCACCCTCGAGAAGTGACGCCCTGAACATGGGGTCCCGCAGCCCGTCGAGCGCCGCGACGGACGCGTTCAGCCCCTCGACGCGAGCCACGCGTGCCCGATCGTCGAGCGTCACCTCGAGCTCCAGCCCGCCCATGAAGCCCCACGTCTCGGCAAGCTCGAGTTCGAGCTCGAGCTCGGCCTCCGGGTCAGCCGCCGGAGCCGAGTGGCGCCACGCCGGGGGGCCTGACTTCCCTTGCAGCCACACGGCAACGTCCTCGTACCTCACCGTCGCCTTCGATCCCGCGTGGGTCACGAGCACGGTCTGTTCGACGTGGATCGCCAGGTCAGCGTCGGACGCGGCCGGAACGGTGAATGACTGGCGATAGCGCACCGGCGTCTCGGGCGGCGAGAGCTGCGGGAGTGGCGTTGGTTGCGGGAGCGGGTCGGTCGTGCCGGGCGTCCGCGTACACGCGACCGCGGCCACGCACAGCAGCGCGACCGTCGCGCAGCCGAAGGGAGATCGCCGAGTCATCCGCGACTACTCGAGCAGCGACCGGAGGAACGTCTCGAACGCGGCGTGCAGCGCCTTCCCGTCGTCGAAGCCGAAGCGGTCCGCCGGGTCCGAGGGCGAGCGCCCCGTGTAGTGGAGGCGCATGTACTTGATGAGCGCGTCCCGGCCCTCTTCGCCCCGCATCGTCATCATGAAGAAGACCATGCTTCCGGACTGCTCGTAGAAGAGCGCCCGCTTGTCGAGCACGCGGTTGCCGACGGTGTTGCGCAGCTCGACGACCGCGACGCGCTCCTCCGGGATCTTCGCGAACGCCGCCTGGTTCATCTCGAGCAGCTCGGGCACGCTCCAGAGCTTCTCCTGCTTCGCCACCTGCGACGTCGCGTCGAGGGAGGAGACCGTCGTGTCGTCCATGCGGCCCCTGCGCCGGCCCATCTCGACGGCCTGGTCCTCGACGTAGCGCGCGAAGCCCTCCACGATCCAGTAGCCCGGTACTCCGATGTGACGGCGCGCCTCCGACTTCGGGATCCAGCGCATCGAGAGCCAGTGGTGCGTCATCTCGTGCGCGAGCGTCTTCGACAGACCGCGGCCGAGCGGCTCCACACTGCGCGCGGGGTCCGGCACGTAGAAGCGTGAGACGTTCTCGGCGGGGGAGTAGTAGCCCGCGCTCCACGGCATCGCCGATCCGTGCGGGGTCTTCTCCTCGAGGTAGTCCTTGCGGTTCTTGTGGAGCTTCACCTGTAGGGGCAGCCGCAGGTTGGCCGCGCCCTTGCCGAGGATGTTCTCGAGCGCGCGCACCGTGCCTTCACCGGTCCTGAGGCACATGCCCACGACGCGCAGATCGTCGGTGCGCGAGAACAGGAGCATGTTCTTCGTGACGAGAGCGATCGTGTCCTCGTTCCACGGCGCCCGCTTCGCGTGGTTCCAGTGGCCCGAGCTCTTGTGGAGGAACTCGCCTCCGGCCGGCACGATCTCGTTGGCCCAGGTGATCCACCGCTTCGACGCGTCGTCCGCGTCGGCCCAGGGGAAGCTCTCGGGGATCAACTCCTTCGCCGTCGACTCGACGCGAGCGGGGTCGACCTTCTCGCGCGAGGCGTACTGCAGGAGGGCCGTGGCGGCACCACCGTAGTCGCGTTCCTTGCACCAGTCGATTGCGGTGAAGACCTGGTCGACGGCGGCCTTGCGGCGCTTTGTCTCCTCCGGTCGGAGGCGCTTCATCTTCAGCTTCGGATTCGGGTTCTCGGTCTTGCCCGTCAGGCCCGCTTCGAGCGACTCGATCAGACGCGGCGACGCTCCGTACGTGCGCGCGTCGTTCAGCACGCGCCGGCACTCGGTGAGCAGCCGCTCCTTGCGATAGAGCTCGAACGTCTCGAGCAGTCCGCGAGCGAACACTCCGTCGATCACGGTCTGCCACGCACGCAGGACCGCCGGCTCCTCGCCGTTCCACTCGACCTCCCCGTCGACCTCGATCAGGGCCACTTCGTCGATCGAGACCTCGAAGGCCTCACCGTCGGCCGGGGTGACGCGAAACGCGTCCTCGTCGGGGTTGAGCTCGGCCGTACCTGTGATCTTGCGACCGTCGGCGAGCAGCACGCCGTCGCCCTCGGCCGGTGGCGGCGGACCGGTCTCCGAACCTGTCGCGGCCGTGGCGTCGTCGCCCTCGGCTTGCGACACGATGCGATCCGGCTCGGCCAGGCAGACCAGCTCGTTCGTCTCCGTCCCGAGCAGCACGAAGCCGTCCGCCACGGGCGTCACGGTCTGGATCTCCGGCAGGTCGGGCAGGCACCACATCGTGCGGCCGCTCTCGATCTCCATCGCCCAGTTCCCGAAGCAGACGACTCCGCTGGACGCCACAGCCGGGCCGGGACGCGCGCCCTGGGGCAGCGATCCGCGTTCGGTGAGCGACCGTTCCTTCCGTTTCGCGCTCAGGCGATAGAGCGAGGTGTCGGAGCCAAATCCGAACGCTTCGCCACCCATGGCCGCGGGCAACGTGGAGATCGACGACTGCTTCTTCTTCCGCGTCTCGGTCACGTGCACGGCCATGCTGCCGGCCCACTTGCTCGCTCCGGCGCCGACGGGCGCCGTGAAGAGCCACGACGTGCTCAGGTCGTCCTTGAACCAGCCCAGGATGGCCTTGCGCTGAAACTCCGGGTCCCGCGTCGCCTTGAGCGGCATGAGCTCGCGCGGGATCGCGATGCCGAGCGACACCTTCTTCGTGCCGAGGCCGCTCACCTTGTGTGTGTGCAGGTAGAGCTTGCCGTCCTTCGCCGAGTGGTACGCGCCGGCGACGGTCACGTCCTTGTCCGTCTCGCGCACGGTGAGCATGGCGAAGCCCATGAACTGCTTCTCGTCGTCGTCCTTCGGCAGCCACGCCGTCGACGCGAGCTCCTTGCCACGGTTCGCCTCGAAGACCTTGATCTCCCGGCCGTCGCGCACGAACACGTGGCCCGCGTAGACGAGCGGCGCGCCCGCGAAGTCGCCCTTCTTGCGCCAGGGCGAGCCGAGCTTCCCATCCTTCAGCGGGTAGCTCTCGAGGGTGCCCTCCTTGCAGACGATCACGCGTCCCTGCCAGGTCGCCGCGTGCGCCCAGGTGCTCTTCTTCAGCTTGCGGCGCGTCAGCTCCTTGCCGGTCCGGGCGTGCAGCGCGATGAGCTGCATGTCCTTCTTGTCCTTGGCAATCACGTAGCAGGTGCCGGCCCAGGTGACCGGCTCGCAGAGGATCGGGCCGGGAAGCTCGGAGCGCCACGCGATCGTCGGCTCCGAGCTGAGGGGGGCCAGCGCCGTCCAGCCGTCGCGAGCGGCTCCGCCGCGGATCTGGTTCCACTCGCGCCCACTGCCGTCGTCGGCGTGGACGCCCTCGATGAGCGTCGCGGAGCCGACCGTGATCGTGACGGCGGTGACGAGTGCAGCGACAAGACGGAACAACGGGCGCATGCGGTCTCCCCTCCCGCGCCGAAGGGTCCGGTGACGCGGGCAGCGCCTCACGCTAACCGGAGTGCCCCGCGTCTCCCACCAGGTAGGCGAGCGCCAGCTGGACCGCGAAGGACCAGCCGCCGAACGCGTCGAGGGTCTCGGCGCGCGCGGTCTGCCCTCAGGAGCCACGGCGCCGGGACGTCGGGCGCAGCCGCGCGGTGATGGCGACGGTTGCTCCGCCGAATCGCCAGAACGCTCGAGCGCCCCCGTCCCGAACGATCGACGCGTCGACGGTCCTACCTACCACGCGCCAAGTGGACGCCCGCTGGGCGGCGAGGTAGGGGTTGACGGCAGTGTCGGATCAGGAGCGATCGCCGCCGCGATCGAGCCTGAGCCGGAGTGCGGCACCCCCCGAATTGGGCCTGGGTACGGCATGACGCGCGCGTTCGCGCGCCGCGTTCGCCAGGGCATAGCGACGTCGAGCGTTGAGGCGCACCAGACTCGGAGTCGCCGCGATCTTCGACAAGTTTGGCGGGCTCTCCGCTTTGCGGTCGTTCCTCACCGATACAGGCGGGCGTTTCTACCCGGCCCGCCCTCCGGAGGTGATGACGATGCGTGGACTCGGACACTCGACTCTCTTGCGCGGCACGGTCCTACGAGGCACCGTGCTCGTGGCCGTCGCGTTCGCGGTACTGATCCTCGCGTGGCCGACGGCCGCAGCCCGTGATCGACGC
>JAJFFG010000127.1 GCA_021776825.1 Planctomycetota bacterium | reverse complement strand
CGCCGGCGCGGCCTGTGGGCTGCTTCGTGGGGCCAACCCGGCCGCTACGGCGCGCGATCAGGCGGCTTGTCGCACGGGTGTCGCTGCGGCGCTCGCTGCGGCCGAGCTGGCGATCAACTCGGCGATCCCTCCGGGCACCTCCGGCCCGGTCACGCCCGAGCAGCAGCAGATCATCAACGCGAAGCTCGACAACCTTCAGCGCATGCAAGAAGAGGCTGAACGCGGCAACGTCCCGACGCCCGAGAGCGACGAGATGTCCACGACTACGATGCTGATGATCGGCGGCGGGGTGCTCGCTGTCGGGTTGCTCGCGATCGTCGCGCTCAAGAGGTAAGCCCGATGACGATGGTCGTTCGCAAAGTCGACCTGTCCGCGCTCGCGCCGTCGGTTGTGCTGTCTCCACGTGCGGGCGCTGCAGTTCGGATGCGTGCTGGCAGTACGACCGTTCGATCTGCGACCATGCAGGTCTCGGCCGGGATGCCGGTTGCGCTGGTTCACAAGATCAAGCTGCTCTCTGCCGATCAGATGTGGGGGCTCGACAAGACGTGGGCCAGCTCGAGCGCGAGGATCGACGGTCGGGTTTGTCTGTCGCGCCCGCCGGTGGCTTACACGAGCGCTTGTGGTGGCGACCCCATCTGCAACTGGGCGTTCCTCGCCATCGACAAGCCGTGCAACGTCGAGACCTGGTCGAACGCGATGTTCCAGGGCGTTCGCTACGTCTGGTGTCAGGCGAAGCTCGCCGAGCTGCTCGACAACAAGCCGATCGCGCCGAGGACTCGCACGAGAGCAAGCGCGAACGAATGGGCGGACTGGTGCATCTCGGTGATGCGCCTCGTGTCGATGGCGAACTGGTCGACGAACGTCCACCCGGACTATCTGATCCCGATGCGCGACCGTCCGAACGCGAGCGCGGCGGCGGCCGACATCGAGAGCTTCCTCCGAAACGAGCCCACAAAGGATCACCCCGGAGATCAGATCGCCACGCAGAACGCCCACACCATGGTGATGGCTGCTCCTGCAGTGATCGGGATCAAGCCGACCGGGAGCTACTCGGTACCGACGAAGGCCTCCGACTTCAATCCGGGCTGGGTCGCCAGGGGCGAGAAGCTCACTCGAGACCGCCGACCGTGGCCGCTGGAGCGATTCGGCGGCCGGATGCCGAGCGCTTCGGGGAGCGGGCGCGTCGGGAGCTCCAGGGTGCGAGACGCGCTCGTTGCGTGGTTCGAGCAGTCGCTCACGGGCACGGGCGGCGACGGCTACTGGTACGTCGGTCGTCAGGTGATCGCCCGGACGATGGGCACGCAGGGGTGCGGCATCGGCCCGAGCGCGATCTGCCCGCGAGAGATTGGCGGTCGTCAGCACTGGTGGGGATCGGCAGACGCTCAGATCCGAATGTGCGAGGCGTGGGCCCAGGACATCATCGAGATGAGCTTCGGAAAGCTCTCCTCGGACTCGATGAACGTCTTCTTCGATCGGTACGAAGCGCTCCCGGCGCACTTCAAGTCGCTGTCGAATGCGCAGATCGGAGAGGTCCGCAACGCACTCACCGAGCGCGTGATGAACGAGATCACGGCTGGGATCGGCACGGGCATCGGAGTCATCACGGGTGTGCTGAACGTCGTTCCTGTGATTGGCCAGATCGCGAGCGCTGTGGTTGCGATCCTTGGCGCTGTCGTGATCGGACTGCTGCAGATTCTCCAGATGGCTGGCGCGATGGCGTATGGCGGCGGGGAGGTTGACGCAGCCTGTCTGGCGCCGCCGGTCATGCGACAGATCCCCAACGCCGGTACCGACACCTGCAACTTCGATCCGAGCGACGGCCGCATGGGCGAGGTCGCGGCGCAGATGATGGCGGCTGCAGCGGCAGCGGAGCGGGACCTGCCGGTTTCGATCTGGTTCGAGGCCTCGGCTGCGGCGGCCGGCGAGGAGAGCTCGCTCACGCGCGACGACGGCCTCGGCCCCGGCGACGACAGCGACGAGGATGAGGGTGGCGTGAACCCGCTGCTGGTGGTTGGCGGCCTGGGCGTGCTCGGACTGCTCGGGTATGCTGCGCTTCGCGAGAAGTGATGCAGATTCTAGGCACTGAACGAGTACCAGCGAGTCGCCTTCGGATGCGCCTGGGCACCCTCGGGGCGCAGTACTATCCGGGGCGCTCGAACCGTCGTCGACACATCTACTACTCGCGCCGCCTTCGTCGGTGGCTCGCTGTTTCGAACGAGGGTGCCTGGGTGCGTATCAACCAATACGCCGAGTGTCCCTGTGGAGCGATCAAGTGACTCAGAGCAATCCCTACGAGATGGACATGGATGTCGACGAGGAGACCGGCGAGGTCATCCTTCCCGCTGGATACACGGGTCGACACAGCAACCCCTACGGCTTGAACGCGGAGCGCAACATCGGCCAGATCGACCAACGCGCGGTCCGAGGTCCGTTGGCGCCACCGCAGAACGAGCAGCCGGCCGCACAGCCGGCCGCCAGCGCGACGACGGCGACGACCACCCGCACGATCACACGCACGCCTGCGACCGTGCTGCCGCCCGCTGATTGCCCCGGTTGCCCCGGTTGCCCTTCGTGTCCGCCGTGCCCGTCGCCGCAGGGCCGGATGCGCTCGCCGGAGGGTTCGCTGCTGGGCCTGGTCGCCGGCCTGACCTTGCTCGGGACGGTGCTTTGGTACTCGGGCAAGATCGCGACCGAGATGGGCGAAGCCGACGAGGACCTCGACGAGATCCTCGCTTCACTTCCTGCTGGTGTCCCGAAGATGCTGGCGGCCGACGTCGCGGGTAACGACGAAGAGGAGTAGGATCAGCCCATGCTCGAACGACGGATGGCCTACTCGGACCCCAGCAACGAGAACTCAACACAGGCGAGCGTCGCGCGCCGCGTGGGGAACCCTCAGCAGGTCGTCGTGACCGAGGTCAACCGCCCTGAGTTCTACAACCAGGCGAACGACTCGCAGCCGAGCCGTGTCGATCCGCGCTACGGGATCTTGCACACCGAGCCGGCGATCCTGAGGCCCGATCCCATGTGGGCGCACCGGTGGCCAGACACGGGCCCCTACCGTGGCGCGACCGCTGCTCCGTTCGCCTGGGAGCAGCGGCAGATGGATGGGTTCGGTGAGATTACGACTGCACAGCGCGACCGGTACGGCGCGCTGCTCGAGCGAGGCGCGGGTCTCACGCGCACGATCCGCGAGCTGCAGGACGCGGCCGGAGACCCCGATCGCTTCACTACGCTCTCGTTGATCGAGGGCGACCTCGAGCGTGCGCTCTCTGATCTGATCGCCGCCGACGAAGAGGAGGGACAGACCCTCACGTCGGTGATGGACGACATCACGCTCGCGCTGCAGCACGTTCAGGAGCAGCTGCAGACGCTCGACGCTGACACGCCGATCGTCGGTGATTCGGATCTCTGGACCACGGTGGCCGTCGGCGTCGGTATCGGAGTCGCGCTCTGGATGTTGACGCGCTGATGGCCTGCCACCCGGCAGAGCTCGACCGTGTTCAGAAGACGCAGGTCGTCCGGGCGCTCGATGTCGTGCTCGTCGGACCTCTGATGATCCTCGGGGGCTTCGACCTTCAGCAGAGGCGCCCGATCTTGGGCCAGCTGCTTTCGTTCATCGGCGTGAGCACGATGGTCTACAACGCGAAGAATCTTTACACGATCGACCGTGCCAGCGGTAACCGGCTAGGAAGCGTCTACATGCCGGGGACCGGATGGATCTACCGGGATGACGATCGACGCGCGACTGATACGAAAACTAAGTGCAAACGGTTCCGCTTTCCCAAGCAAGACTGCCGATACGAAGTAATCAGTGGAACTCGACGGGTCGTTTGTAGAAGACAAAGGATGTGACCATGTTCCGCCACGAAGACCGCTGGGTTGTTTCTGCTGACGAGCTCCTTGCCGCGAACCCAGGCGCACATGTCGACTTCATCCATGCCCTGCGGGCGTGGTCAGGTACCGAGGTGACTGTCTACGCGCCGGTCGCTGATGCGATCGAACGGGTGTTCGAGATCAACGGGGACCTTCCGCTTCCGAACGGGAGCTACGGGATCGCCGTCGAGAGCCTGAACGTCCCGTCGAGTGCGAAGCGGCCGCTGCGCTGGGATGTGATCGCGCCGGTCGGGATCGGCGTTGTTGTGCTCGCCGGCGGCGCTTTCTTGTGGTCGCGCCGTCGTCAAAGGCAGGCGCCGCTTCGAGCGGTCTTCGCCGCGCCCGACAAGCGTGAGTGCTGCCCGAGTCGTGCCATTCAGAACAGGTGGACCGACAAGAAGGGGAAGTCGCGCATGATGTGTCGGAGCATGCAGACGAACCGGATCGTCTCTCCGATCCCCTGTCCAGTCCCCTACCGTCAGATGAGGCGCGTCGGCATCCCCGAGCCCTTCCCCAAGGCCCGATGGTAGAGCTGCTCGAGCTCGCGCTCTATGCGCTCGTGGCTGGCGCGACGGCGGTAGGCACGACGGAGGCTATCCGGCAGGCGCCGTACATCCGCGATCTCAACGAACGCGGCGTCAAGCCCTGGGCCTGCGACCTCTGCATGAGCTTTTGGGTGACGTTGATCGTGGCCTTGCTCGGCGCGTTCCTGCCGGAGCAAGCCGAGCCCGGCCGGCTGTGGGCCTGGATGCCGTCCTTTGCGGTGGCCTACACCTGGCTCACGCGCGTGACGCCTGCGCCGCCGGACGGTGGGGGCTTTCCCGGCCTACCTGACGAGATCGACGATTCGGAGTAGGATTGGCGCATGCTCGAGCTGCGCCGCGTATCGCTTGGTCAGGAGACCGTGACCGAGGAAGAGGTCACCACGACCCCGCTCTTCGTCGAGCGCGGTTACGTCGCGATCCCGACACGTGACATGCAGGAGTTCGCTCGCTCGCAGTTCACCACCTTCGCTGGGGGGTTTGTGGTCGGGATGGCCGCTGGCGCCCTCTTCGGAAACCTCTTCGCTCGCAGGAGTCGCTGATGCCCTACACGTCCGCTCGTACCGTCAAGCCCCGTTTCATGCCCAAGCTCGCCCGTCAGAGGCTCTCCGGCTTCGGCGCCAGCCCCGGCCTCCTCATCGTCCAGCTCGAGGCTCGCTTGCAGGCGGCGCACGTCGAGCTCGAGACCAATCCAGCGGTCAGCGCCGATGACTTCAATGCGGTGGTCACGGTCCTGAACCGTGTGCGCGACGAGCTTCTCGCGGTGACGGACAACCAGACCCCGGCTCGCCTCGAGCGCGAGGCGGCCGAGACGATCGCGGCCTTCGATCACCTGATGTCGACCGGGAGCCTCCCGTCCGGCTACAGCACGGACGAGTCGAAGACGCCGTGGCTTCTGATCGGCCTCGGCATCGCGGCGGTCGCTGGTGTTTGGATGTGGTCTCGCAGGCAGCAGCTCGACGCGCTCGACGCGCTCGAGGGCGACTGCGGCTGCGACGGCTGAAGGAGAACTTCGATGAGCAGCAGCGCAAAAGACCTCGAGGTCGTGATGGATCGCCTCGGGCTGGAAAACATCCAGCTCTCTCGCGAGGTCGGGGCGAGGATGTGGGTGGCCTACCTCACGAGCGGCGACTCGCAGATCCCATTCAAGGGCCATGGTCCGGGACCGACATCGGCGATCGGGAACGCGATCTGGGCCTTCGTCCAGCACAAGGGCCGACCCTTCGTCCGAGCCTCGCTGACCAGGAGTGAGCTGAAGATGCTCAATCGGTTGGTGCAGGCTCGGAAGCAGGCGCGCTGACATGACCTGCCCCGTCAGGCTCCCGCCGCTCATCCGTTGGCCTGGCGGCAAGGCTCGCATGGCGAAGCGCCTCACGGCGATGATGCCTCCGCATGACACCTACGTGGAGCCCTTCGCCGGCGGCGCGTCTGTCTTCTTTCACAAGCCCCTCGCCGAGAAGAACGTCGTCGCGGACGCAGACGAGTACGTGATCAAACTCTATCGCGACGTGCGCAACGGCGCGCTCGCGCAGTGCGACGGCGGCATCAAGGTCTCGAAGGGCCTCTTCCTCAGGGCGAAGAAGAACAAGAAGGCTTGCTACAAGGTAGCGCTCTCGGTGCTCTCGTATCACGGCGACCGGAGCAGCTACGGCGCTCGCTCGAGCGAGGGCAAGACGGTTCTGGCGTCGAAGCTGAAGAACGCGGAGTGCTTCGCCGCGAAACTGCGCAAGGCCACGCTCGTCCGTGGCGACTTCGCGAAGGTCGCGCGCAACCACGACGGGTGCAAGACGGTTCACTTCTGGGACCCGCCCTGGCCGATGGACTACTCGGACAAGTACCACGCGCACGGCGGGGCGAAGCGCGGCAAGAGCCGGAAGAAGAGCGCCTTCGGCGGCGCGATGGATCCCGAGCACGTCGCGAAGGTCGGCTCGAAGCTCAAGGGCACGGTCATCGTGATCTACAACTGGACGCCGGCGCTCGCGAAGACGTTCCGCGAGAACGGCTTCCAGGTGAAGCAGATCAGCGCGACGACCCAGCACGGCCGAGGCGGCTTGGTGGCGCGCGGGAACATGATCGCGATCAAGCGCTCGAAGTGCTCGACCAGGAGGAGGAGATCGTGATCCCCAGCGATTCGACGCTTTGGCGAGGCATCCGCACGACGGCGCACGCGGCCCGCTGCATCCGACACCACTACGAGGTGACAGAGCCTTCGACGCCGAACCTCACCAACAAGCTCATGGTCGCGCTCGACTACGCGATCGACCTCGAGGAGAGCCCTGGCTTCCATTCGGACTTTTTCGTTCGGGCGCGTCACGCCCGGACGAAGACGCTGGTCAACCGAGAGAACATCGCCTTCATGCGTTCTTGGTGGGACATGATGATGCTGCGCTCCGAGCTCTGGCGCGTGATCAAGACGCGCGGGATCCCGTGTCAGGGGACAAGATGAACAGCCTCCTCACCGCCGTAGCGCCGCCGGCGCTGCTCTTCGGGTTCGTGCTCTTCATGACGCGTTCGCGTGATCTCGACGGGCTCGGCCAGGAGCAGCTCCCCTCGAGGTCCACCGGGCGCAACGGCATCACCGCGCACCAGCGCCAGCGCCACGCCGCGCGCAAGCTCTACGGGAGCGCCGTGCTCACCGCCCAGGCCGCCGGCTCAATGAAGACGCTGGCGCTGAAGATGAACGACCGCGACATCGCGCAGCAAGCGGTGAACCTCAAGCGCTCGAGCAACGAGCTGATGATGCGCGCGTCTCGCGCTGACGCCGGATTCATCCAGTCGAAAATGGAGAAGCGAACATGACCTTTGGAGGAACATTTGGAGCTGGCGGGAACCCGATTCCGATCAACCTGATGGTGGCTCTGGTTGGAGACCTGAGCTCCAATCCAGATGGCGCAAGCGTCGATCTGACCCTCTTCGGAAACACGCAGGTGATCCCAGCGCCAACGATCAACAACCTCACGATCTTCGCCTTCAGCGCTCCAACCCCACTGCTGGAGCCATTCATCGCGGCCGGAACCCCAGCCGATCTCGACCATGGATCGCTCACGACTGCCGTGCCGGGTGCCACAGAGCACGGTCTTCCCGCGAACTTCGGCCCCGGCCGAGGCAATTGGAACTTCAACAACCTCCTGCGATTGCGTGCGAGGATTGCTTTCTTCAGGAGCAATGCTGCCGCAGACACAGATATCGGGCAGACGGTCGTTCAGGGAGCAGGAATTACCGGTGTCGGTGATCTCCTCATCGAGTTCAGGAACATCTCTCTCGCGCAGCCGCTCGAGATGATCATCGAGCTCGAGTACCGCCACAGCATCGGAATCAGCTGAGGCGTTCGTCGGTAGCGCGCTCGCGTAGTAGGCTCGTCCCAGGAGGTTCTCATGGGATTTGCAGGAACAATGGGCGCGGCAGCCGCCATGACACCGATCGGCGTGCTCACGACACCCGACGGAGCGACGCTGACCTACGACACGGACGGGATCACCCTTCTCAAGACAGCGCTGGGAACGGTGACGCCGATCCGGCGCCCGCAGGTCAACAACCTGCGCTGGACCATCGCGGAAGATCAGGGCCCGCTCCTGGCGGTCATGGTGGCTGGCGCTTCGCTCGCGGCGAACGCCGACGTCGGGGCACTCACGACGGCAGCGCCCGGCGCCAACGAGCACGGCATTCCGGCCAACTTCGGCAAGGGTCGAGGCAACTGGCTGGCGAGCGACCGAGATCGCGTCCGCGCTCACGTGATGCTCTACGAGCCGGACGCCGGCTTGCTGACGAACGTGGGCATGGCTCAGGTCTCGTCGATCGCGATCGTGGCCGGAGATCTCGTCGTCCTGGTTCGCAACTGTTCGCTGTCGAACGTGAACCTGCTGAAGATCGATTTCGAGTTCATCCACAGCATCAACATCGACTGATGCTCACGGGATTCATCGGGGCCGTGCTTCTCGGCGGTGCGCTCGCGTCGGACGGAAAGTCTCACCGCGAGATATGGGCCCCGCTCCATCGAACCTACACCTCTGGCCGAATCGCGAAGGCGCTGAAGCTCTCGCGAGACCGCCAGTGCCATTTGGCGCTGAAGGAGCTCCGCGACGCTGGGATGGAATTCGCCAAGGCCGAGGCGCACGAGGAGTCGGCCCGGCAATCCGAGGGATCGGGTGAGACCCCTCTGTACCTGCACATGTGGCACGGGAAGGAGACCAAGAAGGTCTACCGGGCCCTCAAGAGGGCAGAGCTCGCCATCATGCGGAGATGCGTCAGGAAGGATTGGAGCGACTGATGCTCAGGGGAATTGCAGGGCTCGTACTCCTCGGCCTCTCTGCGATGTCCAAGTCGGACATGCAGAAGCGGCTCGACTGGATCAACAAGGAGGATGACCGGCTTCGCGAAGAGCTGCGGAGTGTCATCTACGCAAGAGAGCCCGACGAGTACTTCGAGTGGACGGCCGCGCAGCAGGACGCCTACGACCAGGCGCAGGACGCCCGCCGCGACAGGATCAAGCGTCGCCGCGAGGAGCTCGACGAGGAAGGCATCCGCCTCGATCACGAGATCCGACGACGACGCCGATGACTTCGGCGAAGACCTCGAGGGAGCTACGAGCACTTTTGGTGCGCGTGGTTCCCTTTCTCGTTCACACGAACCTTGTCCAGGCACAGTCACTTCGTTCGTGTGGAACGGTCAGCACGACCTTCGAGTATCTGGCGAAGGTCGCTGGATTCACCGCCATGACGTCGTCAGAGCCGGGGCACTTCTTCAACCTCGTGCAGACGTCGGACGCCACCTGGCGGATCGACCTGTCGGCAATCCAGTTCCGATGCCGCCTGCGCGAGCCGAGTCCGGACGAGTACTCCGACGACGCGGCGTATACCGCTGCAGCTGATGCCTACGATGCGAAGTTCGACTCCGTCATGCAGCTTCTGGTGCGCAACCCCTTTGCCGCCATCGATGTGATCAGGATCGGTGGACCCAGGGCATTCCCCGCCGATCACTACAAGAGCCGCATGCCCTTCGATGCAGAGCACCAGCGGTTCGTGAGCGAACTGTATCGAAGGTATCGAAGGCGCGGATACCGACCACGAAGGAGGCGCCGATGAGCATCAAGCAAGGGGACTGGAGCTACACGCTCACGCCGAAGGACAAGCTGTGGGCGGCGCGCATGATCCAGGGTGAGGGACCCGTCGGCGACTCGGCCGCAGTGCTCTGGACCATGACGCAGCTCTTCACGCCGGCGGGTCAGCGCGCCAAGTACGGGCGCCCCGATCGCTTCCGCTCCTTCACCGAGCTGATCAAGGCGTACTCCCAGCCGATCAACCCGCGCTGGCTCCGCACCGGCGACTTCTGCCGCCCCGGCGGATCGCGCTCGGGCACGTCGGCATGCGACGAGACGCGCCTGCGCCGGCGCGAGGTTCTCGCCACGATGCCCTACGCCAGCGTCGACCCGGCCAAGCGCGCCGTCGTCAAGAGATGGATGTCGGGCTCGCTCGCGAACCCGGTCCCCGGCGCCTACGAGTTCGCGCACAGCTCGGTGCTGTCGCAGAGTCGCATCGACAGCCTCGGCCTCGTTGGCCGGTCGCGCATGGGCAACCTCTTCCTGGGGTCGCGCGCGAACCTGCCCTCGACCACCATGGGCGGCGCTGCAGGGGGCATTCTGCTCGTCGCCGGCGGCGCCACCCTCGCCTGGTTCGGCGGTCGATGGCTCTCGCGACGGCTCTCACGCCCCCGTTGACCTGACCCGATCTCCGACTGCGGGTCGGGGGAGTAGTGGGGGGCTCGGGATCGACGGGCTACGTCGTAGGGGGTCGCGACCCAAGGGGGTGTCGATTGACCTATGACGACTTGCTGCGGAACGCAGATGTTTGGGCCAATGAATACTTCGACGTGTTCGACGTTTCAGTCGACCGCGTCGAAGTGCTTTGGAACAGGCGCTTTCGCAAGACAGTCGCGATGGCTCACTTTTCAGAAGACCGCATCGCGATCGAGCTTTCTCACCGCATCTACACACAGCTCCTTCCCCTGCAGCGCGTCGAGGTCGTGGCACACGAGTCGTGTCACATCGCAGCGTGGATCGCGCACGGGACCGAGATTGACCACCACGGAGAAGAGTGGATGGCGCTCATGCGTCACCTCGGCTTCTCCAGTCCGGCAACTCACATGAGTGTCGACATCAAACCGAAAGAAGGATCATGGCCGCGAAGAATCCGCAAGGTGCAACACTCTGGCTGAAGGAGGGGTGGGTAATGGTGAGAACGCCATACGACGCCGACTTCGTCAAAGCCCTCAAGACGAGCATCTCACCCGTTCATCGAAAGTGGGATCCCGTCGACAAGCTCTGGAAGGTGGACCCGTCCCAGGACGCGGTTCTCATCAGGATCGTCACCAAGTTCTTCGGTGAACCGACGGTGCTCGAGGACAAGGAGATCGTCGTCGTCGCCGCCGAAGACAGCGATCCCTACGCGGCTCTCCTCCGGCTCGCGCCGGATGACGTGCTCAAAAAGTGCTACCGGCTCATCGCCTCCGCAATTCACCCCGACAAGGGCGGCCAGGCACAGTCCATGACGCGAGCCAACCAGGCATGGTCGGCGATTCGCGCAGATCGGGGGATGTGATGCTCAAGATAGACGTGATGACCGAGTTGACCTGGAACGACCCCAAGTTCGACAACGAACACCACTGGAGGAAAATGGCAGCGACGAGGGTGGGGATCATCCGGGTCGCCCGCTTCCCCGAGAAAGCCAAGGAGGCCTACCTCGCCGGCGCCGCGCTCGCGATGGTCCGCTGGCTCACGGCGAGGCCGGCATGCTGATCAAGAGGGACAAGAAGGGTGGCAGCGCGCTCGATCGCCTGCGCCGGCAGAAGGGCATCCAGAAGCGCATCGACGACGGGACGGTGAAGATCGCCGGGAAGCAAGAGGCGCTCGTCATCGCACTCGACGCGAGCGCCTCGATGACCGGGACGTCTGATCCGAGGGACCCCTACGGCAGGCCGAAGTGGTCGGCGGCATGCAAGGCCACCGCAGACCTCGTCTCGCTTTCGCGGGCAAGCTCGATCGGCGTGGTCGTTTTCGATCACACCGTTCTCGGCGAGCTTCCTGTGGGGACGGCGTCGGACGAGATCCGTCACTACCTTTCGGCGATGGGACCAAAGCACGGCACGTGCTTCGTGACTGGCCTCGAGGCTGGGCGCCGGCTCATCGAGTCGGGCCCCACGAAGACGGTTCGCCGGATCATCCTCCTGAGTGACGGCTACGACGGCGCCCACCGTGGCGGCTCGGCGCTCGACGTCGAGCTGATCTACCTAGCGGAGGCGTCGGTGATCGTAGACACGGTCGGCTTCGGCGATGCCGACGAGGTGAAGCTGCGGATGATCGCGGAGCGCACGGGCGGCGTCTACAAGCACGCGAACGACGCAGCCGAGCTCGTACGCGAGTTCAAGCAGCTCGAAGCGGGCGTGCGCGGTCTGCTCGGCGGCGGCTGAACCCGAGCCCCCCACTTCCTCCCCGACCCGCAGTCGTAACCCGTCGGGTTGGGGAGGAACGCTACCAACGGGTAGCATGGGGCATGCCTGATTCAGTCATCAGCGCGCTCATCAACGCCGGCGTGCTCGGTCCCGTGCTCATCGCGGTGGGCTGGTATGTCCTGCGCCTGCAGCGCGAGCTTCGCGTAACGCAGGAAAAGCGGGTCGAAGACGCCCAGCGTGTAGCGACCCAGCTCCTCGACCTGAACGATCGGTGGTCCGAGGTCGTCGCCGAGCAGACGCACGCTTTCGAGCAGCAGCAGCAGCTCATCGTCCGCGTCCACGAACTGCTCGCCGACCTGAAGGATGCTCTTCGCACGCGTCCCGCGTATGCTGTTCCGACAGCCCCACGGGGTGACGGAGGTCAATCATGAGCCGGAAGCCGCGCAAGAAGAAGCCGAGTCACCCACGCCTGGAGATCGAAGGATGGGACGAGAAGGAAGCAACCGAGGTGATCGACCTCGCACTCGAGCGCGTCAAGCGCGGGGCAGAACGCGGCGCGGCAGATCTCAAGCGCTCGCGGGAGCTGCTCTCCAAGACGTCCAAGGGCGTCGGCGTCGATCTCAACGAAGTGCTCAGGGCCTACGTCGGGTCCGACCCGCCGCCGCCCAAGGCAGCTTCCCACTGATCGAGGTCGTCGCCGCTTTCCTCGGCGCGAACTTGGTCTTCGCCCGCTTCGAGAAGGTCGCACGCGGCTCGGTGGCGAAGGGCACGGTGAACGGGCTCTTCGATCTCGGAAGCTCGCTCGAGCGCGCTCGCGCAGGCGCACTCGGCGACGTGCCCCGCGAGGTTCGCACGCGCGTTCGCACGGAGATCGATCGCGGGCTCGCGACGGCCGGCTTGACGCGCTCGGGTGTGAGCCGGAGCGTGCGCGACTTCGCGGCGCTCCGACGGCTCCGTGGTACGGTGAGCGCGCTTCGGAGGATCTGATGGCCTTGCGCATTCGACGCCCCACGCTGATCACGGTCGCCCTCGCCTTCGGTGTGGGGGCTGTGACGGCGGCGGCCTGGGCCTCGTTCACCAAGCGGAACATCGAGCGCACCTACCGCTCCGGCGCGGCCGATCTCCGACGCGAGCTCGAGACGCGCGGCGGCGCGCTCCGGCAGGAGATCGTCCAGCTCGCGTCGAGCAGCGCGGTCGAAGCGGTTCGCGACGAGCTTGCGGACTTCGGCGTCACGGCCGGGATGCTCAACGACCTGCAGACGGCGGTCGCGGCAGCGGAGGCGGTGCGCCAGGGCGCCCGTCGCGCTGGCCAGACCGTCCAGCGGTACATCGATCGCTTGGGCTGAAGGCTAGTTCGTAGAGCGCGTGTCCGCGCCCGCTCCCGCCGTACTCAGGCTAGCCTGTAGAGCGTGCGCGTCTCAGGCTAGCCTGTAGAGAGCGCACGATCTCAGGCTAGCCTGTAGAGCGCGCGCCCCATGGGGGACCCCCCCCGTCGCAGGCTACCTTGTAGTAGGAAGCGTCCCCACGGGGGCCCCCATCGGGGGGCCGGAAGGGGACCCCACCGCAGGCTACGCCGTAGGTGGGATTGCCGGGCCCCAGGGCCCCCGACCGTCACACGGGCGCTTTCGCCCAAGGTCGCTTCCCCGTTCCTTGACAACTGAATCCGAAGAAAACACGCACGAGGAATGCTCCGCGCGCAATACCGCGCAAAGGGCTTATTCCTCAGCAAAGGACAGTTATCATGGCAACGCAAAAAGCTACCAAGTCCACCAAGGCCCCTACCAAGGCTGCTCCCAAGATCACCCCGAAGGCTGAAAAGCCCTTGGAGCCGATCGCGGAGGCGCCCGTGGAGGCGCCCGTGGAGGCACCGGCGGAGGCACCGGCGGAGGCGCCCGTCGTCACTGCGGATGCGGTGACGGCTGAGACCGAGGTCGCAGCGCCGGCGGAGACACCGACGGAGTCAAAGGCCGACGCGGCACCCGAGCCTGTGAAGGACGCAGCGCCTGAGCCGACTCCCGAGCCGACTCCCGAGGCAGCACCCGAGCCGGTACCCGAGGCAGTGCCCGAGCCGACTCCCGAGGCAGCGCCCGAGCCGGTACCCGAGGCAGTGCCCGAGCCAGTGCTCGAGGTTGCCGCCGAGGCGGCCAGCCCGGCACCGAGCGACGCTGGCGAGGGTTCGGCTGCCGATGCCGCGAGCCCGGCCGATGCCGAGGCTGCGCCGGCGGACGCGGCCTCCGAGAGCACTGATTCCGCGGAACCCGATTCCGGCACAGAACGTTCCACGTAGGTGGACGGACGGCGCTCCGTCCCTCAGACTGCAGGCGACATGAGGTCCCCGCCGGACGAACGGCGGAATTCGAGGAGATCGAGTATGCGACTGAGCATCCTGGCAGTAGCCGCCGTGGCGGCTCTCGGTGCCGGACTGACCAACGTGACGAGCGTTGCCGGCACGGGCAAGAACCTGATGGGCAAGGACGCCCCGGCGTTCACCGTCGAGAGCTGGATCAACGGCGACGGCCGCACGTCCCTCGAGGACTATCGCGGCGACGTGGTCCTGCTCGAGTTCTGGAAGACCCATTGAGGCCCTTGCCGTGGAGGGGTGGGACACCTCTCGAAGCTTCAGGACGAGTATGGCGACAAGGGTCTGCACGTTCTCGCGATGACCAGCGAGGACCAGAAGATGACCATGCGCTACATGGTCCACAACGACAACAACTTCACCTACAAGGTGGGCATCGGCAGCCCCGGTGATTACGGCGTCACGGGTATCCCGCACGCCTACCTCATCGATCCGGACGGCAAGGTCGTCTGGCAGGGCAGCGCCAGCAGCCTGTCGAAGAAGGATCTCGGCAAGATCCTGAAGAAGCGCAAGGCGCCGGACGAGTACCACATCGAGAAGGTCTCGAAGAAGATGCTCGCCTTCGGCGACTCGCTGCGTGACGACAAGCAGGTGCTGCGCGCCAAGGTGCAGTACGGGAAGCTCGTCAAGGCCTACCCGGGCACCCCGGCTGCCGAGAAGGCCGCCGAGGAGATCAAGGCCATCGGGGACGACGAGGACCTCAAGGCCGAGATGGCCGCGCAGCTCGCGATCGCCAAGATCACGGGCGGCATCGAGGCGCCGAACCCGAACGCCAAGAAGTTGAAGTCGAAGAAGGTCGTGTCCGGAGCGAAGAAGCTCCGCAAGCTCGCCGCCAAGTGGGCGGAGTCCGCCCCGCGCTCGGCGCAGCTCGCCAAGGACTGGGCCTCGATCATGGAGATCCGCTGGATGTAGCTGCACCGCAGCTTCGCTCATGAACAACCGGCGCCCGTCGGTCCACCCGGACCGGCGGGCGCTTCTGTGATTCTCCCGGCGAACCTGCGGTCGGAGTCTACGTTGGGAGAGTGATGCGACCTCTCGGCCCACTGTTGCTCGGGAGCCTGCTGCTAGGAAGTCTGCTGCTCGGGAGTCTGCTGCTCGCGAGTCTTCTCGTTGCGTGTGGCGCCCAGCCCCAGCCCGGGCCTCCTGCGCAGCCGTCGCCCTCGACTCCAGAGGCGACGCCCTCTGGTCGCGCGGATACGCCCACACCGGCTGCCCCGGAGGCGGTCGACGACTCGGTGACCGCGGAGCGACGTGCGCGGCGCCGAGTTCGGCCTGGCGTCGTCCGCGTCATCGGCGTGCCGGACGGCGTGCGCACGACGCTCGGGGACCGATCGTTCACGGACCAGATCAGCGTTCCGCCTGGCCGCCACGTGCTCACCGGGACTCGGGACGACCGGCTCGTGGTCCGTCTCGACGTCGAGGTCGAATCGGGAGGCGAGGCCGTTCTGGACCTCTCCAGTGTTCCCGCCAGCGACACCGACGGCGACGTGGCCGGCGTGCCGCTCGTAGATCCGACGCTGGACTGGCTCACCGAGCAGCAGGCGAAGGACGGATCGTTCCACGCCGAGGGCTTCGACGACGTCGACACCACCGGCCTCGTCCTGCTCTCCCTGTTCGGCGCCGGGGAGACGCACAACGCCGGCGCGTTCAAGGCCCCGGTCAGGAACGCGTTGCGCTTCCTCAGGAGCCGTCAGGACGACGAGGGCGCGTTCGCCTCCGGGCCGCGCTGGGTCCACGACCACGCCGTCGCCACGCTGGCCATGACCGAGGCGTACGGAGTGACCGGGAGCCGACTCTTCAAGGACCGTGCGCAGCGCGCCGTCGACGCGCTCGAACGCACGCGGATCCGCGGTCTCGGCTGGCGCGCCGGCGACGGTGGAAGCATCGACATCGAGACCACGGTCTGGGCCACGATGGCCTTCCGCTCCGCGCGATACGCCGAGCTCGTCGTCAGCGACGAGGACTGGCGCGACACGGGGCTCTTGGTGCGCCGCCTGGCGGACGTCGGCAACCCGAGCGTCTCGCCGCGTCACGTCGCGATGCTGACGTTCGCTCTTTGCCTCACGTCGGAGGGCGAACCACCGGACGATCCGCTCGTCGTCGCGGGTGTCGAGCGCATGCTGGCCGAGAGCCTGACCCACGACGCGACGTTCGATCCGATGTACGCCCACTTCGCGACGCTGGCGCTGTTCCAGCACGGTGGCCGCGCCTGGAAGGACTGGAACCGGCTCGTGAAGGCCGCCGTGGTCGACCACTACGGCAGTGCCCAGCTCGTCACCGATCCCGATGCGACGCTTCCCAGCGCTGCTGTGCGCGCCGAGGGCCGACTCCGCACGTGGACGTGGACCACGCTGGTGCAGGAGGTCTACTACCGCAACGCACGCGTCTTCGGGTGCCGGCGCTGAGCGCGGATCTCCGGCCCCGCTCCCGGCGGGTTCTCGGAGTCTCCGCGCGCTTCGAGCCTGCCGACGATGAACCGTTCCCGGCCCGATGCGTTGCGAGGGGCATGCTGCGTCCGGTCGCGGTCCTCTGTCTCGTCGCCACTGCGTGCAGCGGAGCGACGTCCCACGGGGGGCCGACACGAGACCAGCCGGCCGGCATCGAGCAGCAGGCTACGTCGGCCCCCGCTCCAGAGGCCGCAGCCGCGCCGAGCGAGGTCGCGCCCGCGCCGCGGGAGGCTGGTCGACGACCACGACCGCGCGCCCGCACGGGCACGATCAGCGTCACTGGCGCACCCGCACGGGCGGTCCTGACGCTCGACGGCCGGCCGTTCACGGCGACGCGCACGGTTCCGGCCGGCCGGCACGTCTTCGTCGCGTCCTACCACGGCAGCGCGCTGCTCACCCGCACGATCGACGTGGCGCCGGGCGAGGAGGAGGTGCTCGACCTCTCGACCCTCGTCGACTCGCTCGCCCCTGGGCAGTGCCGTCTCTGCCTGACCCAGGAGCCCGACCCGACGCTCAGCTGGCTGACGGATCAGCAGTCGGACGACGGGTCCTTCCGCGCGGCAGGGTTCGACAACGCCGCGACGACATCGCTCGTTCTGCTCACGCTTCTCGGAGCCGGTGAGACGCACAAGACCGGTGACTTCAAGGTGCCCATCAAGAACGCGCTGCGGTTCCTGAAGAACACGCAGGGCACGGACGGTCGCTTCGCTGCCGGCCGGGGTTGGCTGCGGGACCACGCGGTTGCCGCACTGGCGATGACCGAGGCCTACGGGCAGACGGGCAGCCGTCTGTTCACGACGTCGGCCCAGGATGCGGTCCGCGTGCTGGAGCGCGAGCGGACGCCCGGTCTCGGTTGGCGCGCGGACGAAGACGGGGACATCGACCTCGAGACGACGGTGTGGGCCGTCATGGTCCTGAAGTCGGCCCGCATGGCCGAACTGCATGTCGACGAGGCCGCGTGGCGCGATGCCGCCAACATCGTTCGGGAGATCGAGGACGTCGACGACCCCGACCTGCCGCTGCGGCACGTCGCGATGCTCACGTTCGCCCGCTACCTCACAGCCGAAGGGAAGCCGGGCGAGCGGAAGCCTGCCGAGGCCCAGCCGGAGGTCGATCCGTCGATCGCGGCCGGGGTCGCGCGACTGGTCGCGAACCCGCTCGTGCACGACGCGGCGTTCGACCCGGTCTACGCGTACTTCGGCACGATCGCGATGTGGCAACGCGGAGGCGAAGATTGGAAGGCGTGGAATGCGAGCGTGAGGTCGGCCGTGATCGATCAGATGAGGCAACGCGCTCTCGGAGAGCCGATCGTCACGCCTCCGAGCCCCGCTTCGCGCGCCGAGGGCAGCCTCCGCACGGGGACGTGGACCACCCTGGTGCAGGAGGTCTACTACCGCTACGGACGCGTCTTCGGAGGCTCGCGCTGAGCGACTCTCGCTCGTCTCTGGCTGCGGCGGGTTCTCGCCTGCGCCCCGCCCCGGCGACCGTGTAGAAACGGGGTTGGTGTGCGCCCTCCGGCGCGCGCCACCGCTTCCTCGGTTCGCAGGAGACGCCGCAGATGATCTCGCACGCCTCGACCCGTCTGGCCGCGCCGCTCGCGCTGGCCGGCCTGCTCTTCCTCGGAACGGCCTGTGGAGGTGGCGACGACGGGGACGCGAACGAGGGGGGTGGCGAGACGCCGGCGGCCGGCGGAGCCACGTCGGGACCGATGTCCCCGGGCTACGAGTTCCCAGCGGACGTCGCATTCGACCCGACAGGGTGGGAGAGCAACGCGATCACGAAGCTCGGCTCGCCGAACGCCGTGCGCGACAACGAGCGCACGTTCGTCCTGCCGTGGACCCGGTTCCCGCCCACGCTGCGTACGGACGGGCCCAACGCCAACCTGGCCGAGCAGCGCGAGATGCGTCTGCTGACGTACGAGTCGCTCTGCGGCGTCGATCCGGAGACCGAGGAGTTCACCGCGTTCCTCGCCAGCCATTGGAAGATCGAGACGGACGAGGCGGCGGGCACGCAGACGTTCTGGTTCCGCGTCGACGATCGCGCCCGCTGGTCGGATGGCAAGCCGGTCACGGCTCGCGACGTCTACGCCACCTGGTGGCACCTGACGCAGGAGGACCGCCAAGACCCCTCGAACGTGATGACGTTCAAGGATGACTACGAAGAGCCTGAGATCGTCGATCGCCTGACGATCAAGGTCGTGACCAAGGAACTGAACTGGCGCCTCTTCGCCTACTTCAGCGGCTTCCTGGTCCGCAGCGCCGACGAACTCGGCATCGATGGCAAGACCTACCTCGACGAGTGGAACTGGAAGTGGTTCAAGGGCTCCGGGCCGTACGTGATGACCGACCTGAAGAAGGGCGAGTCGATCACGCAGACGCGGCGTGAGGATTGGTGGGGCAAGGACCTCGAGCGCAACGAAGGCCTCTACAACTTCAAGAAGCTGAAGTACATCCTGATCCGCGAGCGCGAGCTCGTCTTCGAGAAGTTCAAGAAGAGCGAGATCGACTGGTTCCGCGTGCAGAAGGCTCAGCGCTGGGTGGAGGAGATCCCGAAGGAGGATCTCGTCCAGAAGGGCTGGGTGCAGCGCCGCAAGATCTTCAACAAGTCGCCGCAGGGCGTCCAGGGACTGGCGTTCAACATGCGCAAGGCGCCGTTCAGCGACAAGCGCATGCGCCTCGCGTTCGCGCATCTGTTCAACCGCGAGCGCCTGATGGAGAAACTCTTCTTCAACCAGTACCAGTTCATGAACTCGTACTTCCCGGGCCGCGACTGGGGCGCCGGCGACGAGAACGAGGTCATTCCGTTTGATCCCGACCGCGCCGTCGAACTGATGGCCGAGGCCGGCTACTCCGAGCGCGATGCCGAGGGCTTCCTCAAGGGCCCTGACGGGAAGCGACTCGAGATGACGCTCTACTACGTCGCCCCGAGTTGGGAACGCATCTGGCTCGTCGTGCAGGAGGCGTACATCGACGCCGGCGTGAAGCTCAACCTCGAGCGGATCGACGGCGCCACGCTGGTCACGAAGATTACGGACCGCCAGTTCACGATTCACCGCCAAGGGTTCGGCGCGATGCTGTTCCCGAACCCCGAGACGGCATGGCGCTCGGACCTCGCGGACCAGAAGAACAACAACAACATCCCGGGCTTCAAGAGTGAGAAGGTCGATGAGCTCCTGAAGACGTACAACGTCACGTTCGATCGCGCCGAGCAGAAGAAGCTCATGCGCGAGATCGACCGGCTGTTGTTCGCCGAGCACCCCTACGCGCTGATGTGGTTCGCCGGGTACACGCGCGTCCTCTACTGGGATCGCTTCGGTCACCCGGACAACTACCTCACGCGTGTCGAGCAGTACCCCTGGCGGGACATGGTCCTGATGTGGTGGTACGACCCGGCCAAGGAGGCGACGCTCGACGCGGCGATGAAGGCCGGCACGAAGCTGCCGCACGGCGCGTCCGACCACTGGCCGTGGGGCAAGTAGTTCGTCGCGGTGCGATCGCGTGAACCCCTGACGGAGAGCCTCCCTTGCACGGGATGATCAGTTACTTCGTGCGGCGGATCCTCCTGATCCCCATCACGTTCATGTGCATCACGTTCCTGGTGTACTTCGTGATGCGCTCGGCTCCCGGCGGACCGATCGAGCAGGCGCGGCAGCAGATCATGATGCAGGACGGCGGGGGGGGCGGCGGCGCCGCCGGCGAGGACCTCGAGCTCCCGCAGGCCGCCATCGACCAGCTCAAGCGGTACTACAAGCTCGACAAGTCGAAGCCCCACGGCTACCTGATCTGGCTCGGCCTGGCGCCCGACGAGGACAAGGGCGACCGCTTCAGCGGCATCGTGCAGGGCGACTTCGGCCGCTCCTACCTGTGGTCGGACCCGGTGATCGAGACGATCACGTCGCGCTTCCCGATCTCGATCTACTTCGGCCTGATCGGGTACTTCGCCACGTGGCTCGTCTGCGTGCCGCTCGGCATCAAGAAGGCCCTGAACCACCGCTCGATGTTCGACACGGGATCGTCGATGGCCGTGTTCCTCGGCTACTCGATTCCCGGATTCGTCGCCGCGATGATCCTCATGCTCCTGTTCTCGACGGAGTTGATCGGGTGCGACTGGTTCCCGCTCGGCGGGTTCCGCTCCGAGGGCTGGGACGACATGTGGGCCAAGGGCGAGGTCTGGTGGTGCATCAAGGACCAGCTGCACCACACGTTCATCCCGATCATCGGCTACGTCATGGGCGGCTTCGCCACGATGACCATCCTGATGAAGAACTCGCTCCTCGACAACCTCGGCGCTGACTACGTGCGGACGGCGTTCGCCAAGGGACTGCCGGAGAACCGGGTCGTTTTCGTGCACGCGCTGCGCAACTCGATGATCCCGCTCTGCGTCAGCATCGGTCACGCGATCGGCCTGATGCTCGCGGGGTCGTTCCTGCTCGAGAAGACGTGCAACATCCCGGGGCTGGGGCTGCTCGGGTTCGAGTCGATCGTCGGCCGCGACTACCCCGTGATCATGGGCGTGCTCGTGTTCGCGGTCCTCATCAAGTTGGTCGGCAACATCCTATCGGACATCGTGCTCGCGTTCGTCGACCCGCGCGTGAGGTTCTCCTAGGCCGTGGACGTCCTCTCGTTCCTGTTGAAGCTCGTGGTGGTCGTTGCCGGTGGTTGGCTGATGACGACGCGTGCGATCCCGTGGATCTTCGTGCGCCTCGCGCGACTCGTCGGGTTCCGCGCGAAGATCACTCCGGTGACCCGCAGGCGCGTCGATCGCTTCAAGCGGATCAAGCGCGGGTACTGGGCCTTCCGCCTGCTGTCGACGCTCTTCGTGATCTCGCTGTTCCTCGAGGTCATCGTGAGCGGCCGCGCGCTGGTCGTCGTCTATGACGGGGAGGTGGCGTTCCCCGCTGTGGCCGAATGGGTCGACAACGCGGCGTTCTTCACCGATGTCAACACGTTCAACAAGGCCAGTGACTTCGGCCAGATCGGTGAGTCCGAGGTCGACTACCGCCAGTTCGACGAGTGGTCGGAGGACCCCGGCGCGCTGCGCTCCGAGATCGCAAACCGCACGGCAGACGCGGATGCCGACGCGGCCGAGATTGCCGCGAGCGCACCGACGGCAGACGACAAGGAGTGGAAGCACAAGGCGCACCAGCGCAAGGTGACGAAGCTCGAGAAACGACGTGGAGAGATCGAGACGCTCACGGCGAACCTCGACGTCTTCGAGAACGGCACCGCCTTCGCGGTCATGCCCCTCTACCCCTACTCACCGAGCGAGTTCCGGCACGAGTTCGAGAAGAACCCGCCGAACAAGCCGTCGTTCTCGACCGGGCTGCTGCTCGGCACCGACGTGTCGGGCCGCGACCTCGTCCCGCTGATGGCCTACGCGTTCCGCATCTCGCTGAGCTTCGCGTTGATCGTCGCGTTCGTCGGGTACTTCGTCGGCATCATCGTTGGTGGCGTTCAGGGCTACTTCGGTGGCTGGACGGACATCCTGAGCCAGCGATTCGTCGAGATCTGGGGCTCGATCCCGTTCCTGTTCACGATCATGATCATCGCGTCGATCCTGCGGCCATCGTTCCTGATCCTGGTCGGTCTGCTGATCCTCCTCCGGGCGTGGTTGGGCATCACCTACTACGTGCGCGGCGAGTTCTATCGCGAGAAGTCGAAGGACTACGTGCACGCCGCCATCGCGTCCGGCGTCTCGGATCGCAAGATCATCCTCAAGCACATCCTGCCCAACTCGATCGTGCCGATCGTGACGTTCGCGCCGTTCGCGATCGTGGGGTACGTCAACGCGCTCGTGTCGCTCGACTTCCTCGGCTTCGGACTCCCGGCGGGAACGCCGTCGTGGGGTGGGCTGCTCCGGCAGGGCCTGGAGAACATCACGTTCTACCCGCACCTCGTCATCGCGCCGGTGGTGGCGCTCGCGCTGACGCTGTACTGCGTGGTCATGATCGGTGAGGCCGTCCGCGAGGCGTTCGACCCGAAGGTCTTCTCGAGGCTGAGGTAGACGATGTCTCGAGACGACCGTCAGAAGCTCCTCGAACTGCGCGACCTGCGCACGTACTTCGACGTGGAGGGCCGCACCGCGAAGGCCGTCGACGGCGTCTCGTTCGACATCTACACGAACGAGGTGTTCGGCCTGGTGGGGGAGTCGGGTAGCGGCAAGTCGGTCACCTCGCTCTCGATCATGCGCCTGATCCCGAACCCGCCGGGTCGGATCGAGAGCGGCGAGATTCGCTTCCGTGGGCAGAACCTGCTCGACCTCTCGTTCGCCGAGATGCGCAAGATCCGCGGCAATGACATCTCGATGATCTTCCAGGAGCCGATGACCGCGCTGAACCCGGTCTTCACGATCGGATACCAACTGCGCGAAGGCATCCGGTATCACTCGAAGTGCTCGAAGGCCGAGGCCGAGGATCGCGCGACGGAGATGCTGGACCTAGTGGGCATCCCCGATCCGCGGAGGCGTCTGAAGGACTACCCCCACCAGTTCTCTGGCGGCATGCGTCAGCGCGCCATGATTGCCATGGCGCTGTCGATGGAGCCGGGGCTACTGATCGCGGACGAGCCGACGACTGCCCTCGACGTGACGATCCAGGCGCAGATCCTCGAGCTCATGCTCAAGGTGCGCGAGAAGACGGGTGACGCGTCGATCCTGCTGATCACGCACGACTTGGCCGTCGTGGCGGAGACCTGCGATCGCGTGGCGGTGATGTACGGCGGCAAGATCCAGGAGATCTCCGAGGTCAAGGCGCTGTTCAAGACCCCTCTGCACCCCTACACGCAGGGGCTGCTGTCGTCGCTCCCGCGTCCCGACAAGCAGAAGAAGACGCGCCTCGACACGATCCCCGGAATTGTGCCCTCGATCATGAGCATGCCGCCCGGCTGCAAGTTCGCGGCACGCTGCCCGATCGCCGAGCCGCGCTGTGAGCGCGATGAGCCGGAGCTGCGCGAGATCACTCCCGGCCGCTTCTGCCGTTGTCATCTTGTCGACGGCAAGGGCGGAGGCAGGGCGTGGTAAACGACAGCGCCGACTTCGGCGTCGACACTCTGCTCGACGTCCGGAACGTGAAGATCCACTACCCGATCCACGGTGGAGTGTTCCTGCGCCGCATCGGTGAGGTCAAGGCCGTCGACGGGGTGTCGTTCACCGTGAAGCCCGGCGAGACGCTGGGTCTCGTGGGCGAGTCGGGCTGCGGCAAGACGACGATGGGGAAGGGCGTGATCCGCCTCGTCGACGTCACGGACGGGGAGATCCTGTTCCGCCGGAAGAACGGCGACGTCGTGGACCTCGTCGGCCTTGAGCGTCAGGCGATGCGGCCGGTCCGGGCGGAGATCCAGATGATCTTCCAGGACCCCTACTCGTCGCTGAACCCGCGTTGGTCCGTCGGCGACATCATTGCCGAGCCGCTGAGCGTCCACTCGCCGGACATGAAGCGTGCGGAGCGGGACGAGCAGGTCGCGTGGCTGCTCGAGAAGGTTGGTCTCACGGGCGAGCAGGCGGATCGCTACCCGCACGAGTTCTCGGGTGGCCAGCGTCAACGCGTCGGCATCGCGCGCGCGCTTGCGACGCGGCCGCGCATGGTGATCGCGGACGAGCCCGTCTCGGCGCTCGACGTCTCGATCCAGGCGCAGGTCGTGAACCTCATGCAGGACCTGCAGGAGGAGTTCGGGCTCACGTACCTGTTCATCGCGCACGACCTCTCGATCGTCGAGCACATCAGCCACCGCATCGCGGTGATGTACCTCGGCAACATCGTCGAGATCGGCCCGGCCCGGACGCTCTACGAGGAGCCGGTGCATCCGTACACGCGTGCGCTGCTGTCGGCTGTGCCGCTGCCGGACCCGTCGCTCGAGCGACCGGAACGCATGGTGTTGAAGGGTGAGGTGCCAAGCCCGCTGGCCAAGCCCTCCGGCTGCCCGTTCCGCACGCGCTGCCCGCTGGCCGAGCCGTCCTGCGCGGAGGAGATGCCGGTGCTGCAAGCCGTGGCGATGGACCACGAGGTGGCGTGCCCGATCGTACTCCGGAAGGGGTAGGGAGCGGGAGGCTAGGCAGCGCGGCGGCCACGCCGTCGACCGACGGCCGTCCGCGTGGCGCGGGTCGTTCGCCGAGCGCCAGTGGGCCGGCATCGCGCGCGCCACCCCAGCGGGCGGGGCGGATCAGGAGATCCGCCCGTACGACGTCGTTGAGATGGCACGCCCGTGGGAGTCGGATCCGCAGTCGCGGCGGGATGCGGCAACAAGCGACACCACGACCGTCGACCGATGGCCGTCCGCGTGACGAGGGTTGTTCGCGGAGCGCCAATGGACCCGCATCGCACGAGCGACCCCAGCGGGCGGGGCGGACCAGGGGGTCCGCCCCTACGGCGCCGTTGCCGCAGCGAACGCGTGGGGTTGGCGGAGGCGAGGTCGCCACGGATCCCCACCCGGGGCGGGGCGGTTGCGCGTCAGCGCAAGCGCCATGACGCGGGAGATGAGGCCACGCAAGGGTGCGACCGAGGGGCAACGCGCTCGCCAGCGAGGTGACGCACCCGCGGAGCCGACCAGAGACAATTGCGGCGGTAGCGGCGCGGCGATTGCCAAGGGCTCGGCGCGCGTCCACCTGCGACGCGCCAAGCAATCGCCTCGCTGTTACCGCCGCAACCTCGGGTCCATCGCGTCCCGCAACCCCTGACCGAACAGGTTGAACGCGGTCAGCGTGATGAAGATCGCGATGCCGGGCGCGATGACGAGGTGCGTGAGCCCCTCGGCGAGGTACTGGCGGCCCTGGCTGACGATCTCGCCCCACGAGGGCACCGACGTGTCGCCGAAACCGAGGAACGCCAGCGACGTCTCGGTCAGCACGGCGCCGGCGATGCCGAACGCCACGGCAACGAAGACGGGCGCCACCGCGTTCGGAAGCAGGTGCTTGAACATGATGCTCTTCGACGGAATGCCAAGCGCCTGCGCGGCGGTCACGTACTCCTGCGCGCGACAGCGCAGCACCTCGCCACGGATCAGTCGGAAGATGCCCGTCCAACTGATGAATCCGATCACGAGCATGATGTTCACGATCGACGGCGGGATGAACGAGATGACCGCGATGATCAGGAAGAACGATGGGAAGCACATGACGATCTCGACGAATCGCGAGAGCAGTAGGTCGATCCATCCGCCGAAGAATCCGGCGATCATGCCCAGGAAGATCCCGATGAACGTCGCGATGCCCATGGCGACCACGCCCACCGTGATGGCGACGACGGCGCCATGGATGATGCGCGCGAGGACGTCCCGACCCTGGTCGTCCGCGCCGAGCAGGTGCTCGCCGTCGAGTGCCGGTTGGACCTTGATCGACTGCGAATCGAACTTCTTCGGGTTCCACTCGACGGGCGGCCACGCGCTCCAGGCGAGCTCTGGATCGTTCTCCGCGCGGACCTGTTTCCACGACTTGCCCTCGAGGTCCTCGTAGTGCTCGGAGAACGGGAAGTAGCGGTCTCCGACCTCGAGGCTCTTCAGCCAGTACCGCATGCCCTGCCACGGCACCCAGTTGTCGACGTACGTCGCGAACGCTGGGAACTTCACGTCGTCCTTGTACTTGCAGATCACCGGGCGGTCGTTGGCGAGCAACGGCGCGAGCAGCGCGATCGTGACGATGCCCATGATGGTCCAGAAGCCGAGCATGCCGCCGCGGTTCTTGCGGAACTGAGTCCGCACGATGGACCAGTAACTCTGCCCCTTCGTGGCCTGCATTTCGGCGAGCTCGGCGCGGTCCATGGAGGAGTCCCCGTCGCTCACTTGTGCGTGATCCTCGGGTCGGCGATCCCGTAGAGGAGGTCGCTCACCAGCACGCCCATCAGCGTCAAGAGCGCGCTGAACGTCGTGACCGCCATGATGACGGGATAGTCGCGCTGCAGGATCGCCTCGAAGGCGAGCAGCCCCATGCCGCGGATGTTGAAGATGTACTCGACGATGACCGAGCCGCCGATCATCGCGGGCAGCAGCGAGCCGAGCAGCGTGATGATGGCGATCAACGAGTTACGCAGCGCGTGCTTGTAGACCACGACGCGCTCGGACAGTCCCTTCGCGCGCGCGGTCCGCACGAAGTCCTGTGAGATCGTCTCGAGCATCGACGTCCGCGCGTAGCGCGACAGGCTCGCGAAGCCGCTGTAGGTCAGGACGATCATCGGGAGCACGAGGTGCGCGGCCCAGTCGCCGAGCCACGTCAGGTACGACATGTCTCGCTGGTTCACGTCGTGGAGACCGACCGATGGGAACGCGTCCCAGTTTCGGATCGAGCTCAGGTACGTGATCAGCATGGTGGCCATCCAGAACGACGGCACCGACCACAGCAGGAAGACGAGGAACGAGGTCACGTTGTCGAACGGCGTGCCGCGCTTCACGGCCGCCGCGACGCCGAGTGGGATCGAGACGATGTACATGATCACGATCGCGATCAGGTTGAGGTAGAGCGTCACCGGCAGACGCTCGGCGATCTTGTCGATCACCGGCACCTGATCGGTGAACGAGCGGCCAAAGTCGCCACGCGCCGTGTTGCTCAGCCAGTTCCAGTACTGCCGAGGAATCGGTGTCTTGCGCCAGCTCTCGGCGGCCGTCCAGAGTTGCGACCCGTCGGAGGAGAGCACGAGCCCGAACACGCGTCCCGTGTTCTGCGGGACCTGCGCCGTCTGCCTCGCCAGTTCGACATCCCACGCTCGTACGGTCTCGTCCCTGCCGCCCGAGAACAGCGTGCGTCCGTCCGGGTGGAAGACCACGGCGCTGACCTCGTGGTAGTGACCGCCGAGCTCGACCAGCGGGGCGTCGTTCTCGACACCCGTGGTGAACACTCGGATCACCTTGTCCTCGGACGCCGTCGCCGCCCGTTTCTCGTCTGGTGCGAGCGCAATGTCGGTGATCGCCTGCTGGTGCTCGCCGACCACGCGCTCCACCGTCCATGATGCGGTGGACCACTCTCTCAAGTCGCCGTCGTACCCGCCGGACCACATGTGGCTGCCATCCGCCGAGAGCGCGAGCGCGCGCACGAAGTTGTTGTGGTCCGAGAGCGTTCGGTCAATCGCACCATTGGCGGTCAGGTGCACCCGAATCACGCCGTCGTCGCACGCCGTGACAAACCGCTCGCCGTCCGGGAGGAACACGATGTCGTTGACCGGGCGGCCGAGCGAGTCCGCAGCGTGCCGCACGGTGCCGTCCGCCGCGTCGTGGATACGCACCTGACCGTCCGCGTCGCTCGAGACCACCGTCGCGCCGTCTTGTGACACGCCCAGCGCCCAAACCGCGTTCGGCAGCGCATCCCATGTCGCCGTGGCCTCGCCGTCGGAGGTCCCCACGACGACGATCTCACCGGTCTTCGTTCCGACGTAGAGCGTGGCGCCGTCTGCGCTCAGCGCCAGCGAACGCGCCCAGCCCGGGAGATCGTCGATGTCCGCCGACTCCTCGATCTCCGTGACCCTCGAGTACTTGTCGTCGCCCTTCCAGTCGCGCGCCTTCGTGGCCTCGGTTGCGTCCCACGTGACGACGGCGAAGTGCTCCTCGAGCATGCCGAGCAGCTTCTTCTTCGCCTTGATCGCGTTCGCCTGATTGTTCAGCTGATCGCCGCCACCGCCCGCCGTCGCGCTGGGACCGCCGCCACCTCCGCCGCCCATCTGCGTCGCCACGGGATCTCCCGGGGAGAGCAGCACGATGAGGAACGTGAGAAACGAGATCCCGAGCAGGGTCGGGATCATCGCGAGGAGGCGTTTGAGAAGGTACGCGACCATGTGCGGCTACTTGTGCAGCACGTTCTCGGGCTTGACCCAGAAGTCGAAGTTGCGCAGCCCGGTCGGCCGGACCTGCACGTCCTCGAAGCGGTTGTTCTGCAGCACGGAGACCGTGCCATGCACCAACAGCGTCTCCGGCTGCTCGTCGTAGAAGATCTTGTTGAAGCGGTGGAACATCGCAATGCGCTTCTCGGCGTCGAACTCCAGACGCATCGCCTCGACCAACGTGTCGACCTCGTCGTTGCGCCAGCCAGGCGAGTTGCCGCCGCGCGGCCGGTCAGTCGAGCTGTGGTGCTCGTCGTATGGGTCGATCCACGGGTCCGGGAGCTGGCTGTAGAGACACACGGCATCGAAGCGCCGCTCGTAGAAGTCGTCGATGAACTTGGACCACTCCAGCGGGCGCACATCCATGCGGATGCCGACCCCTGCGCAGGCGTCCTTCAGCGCGCCGCCGATGCGCTGGAACCACGTGCGTCCGGACGGGACCTTGAACTCGAACTCGAAGCGCTCGCCGTCGCGATCGAGCACGCCATCGCCGTCCGAGTCGGTCCAGCCGGCCTCCGCGAGCAGTTCCTTCGCGCGCTCTGGATCGAACGCGTGCGGCACCAGATCGTTGGAGTAGTTCGGGTAGATGCGCTTCGTCTTGCAGACCGCGATCGTGCCCTTGTTGCGTTCGAGCTCTTCGAGCAACCACTTGCGGTTCATCAGGTGCGTCATCGCGGTCCGCACACGCGGATCGTCGAACGGCGCCTGGCGACAGTTCCAGGTGATGTACGACCAGCCGAGACTCATGTGGTCGTACTCGAAGTAGCGCGAGATCCCGCTGATCGTCGGGTCGTCTTTCAGCTGGTCCTCGTAGCGATCCGAGTCGACGACGGTGACGTCGAACTCCTGCTTTCGAAAGGCTTCGAAGGCGGCGACCGCATCGCTGATGAACACCCAGCGCTGCTGGACGAAGTTGTACCAAGTGGGGTGCACCTGGGTTCCGAAGTAGAACGGATTCTGGACGATGGCGATGAACTGGTCGTTGTAGTCGTCTTTGCTCGCGAGGTAGTAGGGGCCGGCGCCCGGACACGGGATGCGGATCTCGTTGAAGACGTCAGCGAACCCGGGCTTTCCGGGCTCCGTTGAGAAGTCGGCGATGTCGAACTCGGCTGCGTAGTTCGGGATCTGCTCCTCGTACCAGCCCTTGTTCAGGACGCGGAGCGAGTAGCCCACGGAGACGAGGCCCTTCCAGTACTTCTTCTTGTACTTCACGACCACGGTGAACGGGTCCGGCGTGGTCAGTGACTCCACGTCCTCGAACTCACTGCGCAGGTGATCCGCCTGGACCTCCGGGTCGCGCATCACGTCGAATGCGAACTTCACGTCTGCCGCCGTGAACGGGCGGCCGTCGGCGAACTGAACGCCGCGGCGGAGGAAGTACGTGTAGGTGAGCTTGTCCGCGGAGACGTCCCACCGCGTCGCGAGCTCGGGCAGCGGCTGCGTGGGGTTCTCGTTGTCGATCTCGATCATGCGGCCGAGGATCACCCGCGTGATCCGGGTCATCAGACCCTCGTTCGACGTGAAGAAGTTCAGGCTGCCCGGCACGCTGACGCTACGGCTGATGTACCAGTCGTTCTGCGGTCGCGGCTTGTCGGCCAGGCGCAGCGGGGCGTTGGGGACGGCACCCTCGACATAGGTGACGTTGGCCTTGCGGCCGCCCCAGCCCGACGCGACGACCGGCGACGGATCGCCGGCGACGCGCGCGGCATGCACGGGCGCTCCACCGCTCCCGCCACCACCTCCGACGGAGCCGGAGTCGATCGACTTCGAGAGGCGGATCACCTGCTGCTCGAGTCGATCGTTCGAACACGTCACCGTGAGCGTTGTGGCGAGCACGCCTGCGAGCAGGAGTGTGTTCACGATCTGGAGTGTCGAGCTGCCTTCGGCCATGGGGGTCTCCGCGGTCCGTTCGAGGGGGAGGCAGTGTAGGGGCTGGCGAGGAGGGGGCGAAACGCCTCCCTCAGCGGCGTCGGCGATGCGGTCCCGGGTCCGGACCCGGGAGATCGTCACGCTTGCTCTGGCGGCGCTTGCGGGCGCGATCCCAGAACTCCTGCTTCTGTCGGACCGGGTTCACGATCTTGCGTTTCGGCGCGTCCGGGTCGCCCGCTGGGCTGCGACCCCGCTTCTTCGGCGGGATGAGCGGGTCGAGGCCCTCGGGGCGTTGCTCGTAGTCGAACGCCTCCACGACAGTCCAGGCAACCCGCACGCCGAGTCGCTTGGCGATCCCCTGCATCGAGTGCTCCTCGGGCGGGGTCACCAGGGTCAGCGCGATGCCCTTGCCGAAGGCGCGCGCCGTGCGACCGACGCGGTGGGCGTAGGTCGCCGGCTTGCCCGGCAGATCGAAGTTGATCACGTGCGTGAGGTGGGGGAGGTCGAGGCCGCGTTCGGCGAGATCGGTGGCGACGAGGACACGGACCTCGCCGGCGCGGCAGCCGTCGAGCGCGGCGTTGCGCTCTGTCTGGCTGCGAGCGCCGTGGAGCGCCTCGGCCGGCACGCCCTGCTCGGAGAGGAGCCGCGCGAGGACCTCGCAGCGATGACGGGTGTTCACGAATACGAGGGCCGCACGCACCGCGGGGTCGTCCAGGATCAGCGGCAGCAGCAGGCGCTTCAACGGCTGACGCACGACGGTCGCGCGGTGCTCGATCCCCTCGGGCACCGCTGCGCCATCGCCTCCGGTCTCGGCCTTGATCCGGGTCGGCTCGCGGAGGAGTTCGACCGCCAGCTTCTCGAGTTCGGGAGGAACCGTCGCCGACAGCAAGAGCGTCTGCCGCTCCGGAGGCATCTTCGTGACGAGCGCGAGGACGGCGTCGCGGAAGCCCATGTCCAGCATGCGATCGGCCTCGTCCAGCACGAGGTGCGCGACGCGCTCGCTGCGGTAGCCACCCCGGCGTGCGTGATCCGCGAGGCGCCCGGGCGTCGCGATGACCACGTCCGAGCCGTGCTTCAGCTCCCGTGCCTCGCGCGAGACCGGAACGCCGCCGTGAACCAGCACGACGCGGAGTCCGGCCGCCCGAGCGATGCGATCTGCCACGTCGGCCACCTGCTGGGCCAGTTCCCGCGTGGGGACGAGGATGACCGCGCGCGGCGCGTCGCCTCTCCGTCGCGCACCCGAGAGCAGGAGCGATGCGAGGGGGGCGAGGTAGGCCAGCGTCTTGCCGCTGCCCGTCTCGGCCGACACGACGACGTCGAGACCTGCCAGGACGTCCGGGATCGCATGCGCCTGCACCGGGAGTGGATCGGTGAACCCCGCAGCCGTGATGGCGCGGAGGACGCGCGGTCGGAGGCCGATCTCGGCAAACGTCGTGGGAGTGCGGACATCGTCACTCGGCGCGTCGGCGTCGGGATCGCGGGGCGCGTCCGATTCGCCGCCCGGGCTGGAATCGCCGCCTGGGTTGGATTCGCGGGCCTGGTCAGGTTCGCTGGCTGGGTTGGGTTCGCTGGCTGGGTCGGGTTCGCTGGGCACGTCGGGGGTCACCGCGACGATTGTGCGGTGCCGGAGCGGCGCACGCGAAGGAGAGCGTCCCGAACCGGGGCCGATCTGAAGCAGAGTTAGCGGCGCATCCGCCCCTCCACCCACACAGGTGGAGTACCTCGTGATCGGCCCCGGACCTCGTGCGAAGACCTTCTTCGACACGAGGGGGACATTGCCTGTCCTGTCCCCGAGCGGGAACGGTGGAGAATTGCAAGGCCTGTGCCGTTCGCTCAGGCTCGAAGTGCGCCGCGATCCGTAATGCAGCCATTACATCCCGGCGATTGAGACCAAGCGCGCTTTGCAACGCTCGGCTGTGGAGCGACGGCAGCACACCCCATCGGACCGGCCGCTCCGCGCCGCGAGGTGCGCTAGCGGGACTCGAAACGCAGCGCGAGGGCGCGCAGGCGATCGGCATCGGGCTGCGGAAGAAGCTCGGCCGCAGCGCGGAGCGCCACGGCGGCTTCGTCGAAACGGCCGTCGTCGGCCATCGCGAGGGCGTGCCGTTCGAGACCCTCGACCGGTCCCTCCGTCGACGCGCTACCCATCTGGGCGCCCACGAGAGCCGAGACCATGCAGGCGACCACCAGCACCGCGACGCGCGCACGCTGACCGAGCCCGCGGAGGGCCCCGAGGTCGAGCAACTCGTCGAGGGCCGATCCGGTGCGCGCGGGGGCGGCCGAGGTGTGCGCCGGCGGCGGCGCGGCGGTTCCGACGCTCGGACCCTCGGCGGTCCGCGGGTGCCCGGCGTCCACCGCCGAGGGCGACTCGATCGGGGCGGGATCGTCGGCGGCGAGGGCGTCGGCCAGGTGCGCCGCGAACGGCGGATTGCCCTTCTCGACGAGCATCAGGTCGAGGAGGCACTCGTCCCAGTTGCGGTAGCGACGCGAGCGTGCGGCACGGCCCATCCGGCGAATGACCTGCGCCAGCCGCGGCGAGATGTCGGCGCCCTCGAAGCGTGGGTCCGAGAGATCCTGCTTGCGGGCCTGTTCGAATGCCTTCTTCGGGGGCCCCGTGAACGGGCGGCGACCGACGGCCAGATGCCACATCGCGCAGCCGAGGGCGTAGATGTCGGCTCGCTCGTCGACCTGATCGGGAGTCGTCAGCTGCTCGGGCGCGGCATACCCGGGCGAGCCGTACGGGCGTCCCGAGTCACCCTGGACGAGCGCGGTCAGCCCGAAGTCGCAGATGCGGACCTCGCCTGCCTCGTCCTGGAGGATGTTGCTCGGCTTCACGTCACGGTGCGTGAGACCCAGCCGCGCGCAGTAGCGCAGCGCACGGCCGATATCGAGGGCGATCTGGACCGTCTCCGCCTCGGAGAGCGGACCCTCCCGGCGGACGCGCGCGGCCAGACTCTGTCCGCGGACCACCTGCAGGACGAGGAAGCGCCCGTAGGCGCAGTCGCCCGCATCGAACGCCTTCAGGAGATTCGGGTGGTCGAGCTGGAGCATCACGGCGGCTTCGCGCAGGAACAGCTCGACACGCGTGCGGGAGGCCTCCGAGCCCTCGTGGAGGAGCTTCAGCGCGACCTCTTGGGCGTCCTCGAGTCGCTCGGCACGGAAGACCGTGGCCATCCCGCCCTTGCCGAGCTGCTCGATCACCCGGAAGCCTGGGACCTTGGGCAGTTGGCCCGGTTCGAGCTTGCGATGCTCCGTCGGCATCTTCGCGAGCCGCTCCTGCACGAAGCGCTCGCGCGAGTCGGCTACGGCGGCCTCGGCGCGATTGCGCTCGACGCGGACGGCCTCTTCGAGCTTCTCGGCCAGCTCGAGCGTCTCGCGCGCACGCCGCTCGCGCTCCGTGCGGGCGTCGTCGAGCGCGCGGTCGCGTTCCTGGCGCGTCTCCTCGAGTTCGCTGCGCATCCGGCCGTAGATGCCGGTCAGGCGGCCCAGCTCCTCCTCGACGAGGTTCGTCTGGCTCGCACGCTCATCACGCGCGCGCCGTAGGGATACCTCGAGCTGCTTCGTGCGCGCACGCTCACGCGCACTCTGCAGCACGTCCCTACGCGGCTTGCTGGTCTCGATCTCTGGGGCCACGGGTCCTCATCGGGAAGATGGGCGACTCCGCTCAAGCCTCTCAGCCTCGTATCGGCGCTTTCTCGGCATCTTCGAGGGGATAAGCGGCAGAATTCGCGTCCCGATCGCGTCCCCTCGCCTCCGTGAACCGCTACGAACTCATCGCCACCCTCGCGTTCGTGCTCATCTTCGTGGGCGCGGGACTCTGTCGTCGTCGGTGGGTGCACGTGCCCCTCGTCAGTCTCGGGATCGTGATCGATCTGACCATGGTCGTGATCCTGGAGTTCCAGCGCGACGTCATCGGGCAGGTGATCGGAGAGACGTTCCACTGGATGTCCCTCGTCCACATCGGGTCGTCGTCGCTCGCCGTGCTCGCGTACCTGCCGACCATCTGGTTTGGCGTCGCGATCCTCCGTGGCGGGGCGACGAAGGCAACGTGGAAGCGTCACAAGTCAGTGGCGATCGTCGCCCTCGTCCTGCGCACGATCGGATTCGCATTCATGTGGACCCTCTGATGGAGAACGCGGTGACGGCGAGCGCGGCGATCGAGATGGCCGGGGAGAACTCCGAGACCCCTCGAACGTGGCTGGTGACGGGCGGCGCGGGCTTCATCGGCTCCCATCTGGTCGAAGCGCTGCTCGCGCGCGGCGACAGCGCCATCGTGCTCGACGATCTGAGCACGGGCCGCCTCGAGAACCTGGCGCCAGTGGCCGGACACGAGCGTCTCGAGTTCATCGAGGGCACGGTGCTGGACCGCGCCGAGGTCGCGTCGGCGGTGGCGCGGGCTGACGTCGTGGCGCACCTGGCCGCCGCCGTCGGCGTGCGGCTGATCGTCGATCAGCCTGTCAAGACCCTCGAGACGAACATCCACGGCACCGAGGTCGTGCTCCACGAGTGCGGGCGCCGCGGCACCCCGGTGTTCATCGCGTCGTCGTCGGAGGTCTACGGCAAGGGCGTACGCTGCCCGTTCCGCGAGGACGACGACGTGCTCCTCGGCGCCACGACGCGGACGCGGTGGAGCTACGCCGCGAGCAAGATGGTGGACGAGTTCCTCGCCCTGTCGTGGCATCGCGAGAGCGGCCTGCCCGCGCGGATCGGGCGCTTCTTCAACACGGTCGGGCCGCGACAGGTCGGCTGGTACGGCATGGTGGTGCCACGCTTCGTCGGTCAGGCGTTGAAGGGCGGTCCGATCACCGTCTACGGCGACGGACAGCAGAGCCGCGCCTTCGGGCACGTCGGGGACGTTGTGCGCGCGGTGATGGCGCTCATGGAGGTCCCCGCGTCCTCCGGCCGCGTGTTCAACATCGGCGGCCCGGAAGAGGTCACGATCCGCACGCTCGCCGAGCGGGTGCGCGACCTCGTGGACCCGTCGATCGAGATCCAGTGCATCTCGTACGAGGAAGCGTACGGGACGGGCTTCGAGGACATGACGCGCCGGGCTGCTGACACGACGCGCCTGCGCGAAACGATCGGGTTTGCGCCGAGCCGCGGGTTGGACGAGATCCTGGTGGACGTGGTGGCGGATCTGCGGGGGCGGGAGTAGCGGGCTGTCGGCGGATGGCTGACCGCGCCGTCGCAGCGCCACCCCATCGACCGATGGCCGTGCGCATGACGAGGGTCGCCCGCGGAGCGCCAGTGGACCGGCCCGGAGCGCGCGCACGCCGGCGGGCGGGGCGGATCAGGAGATCCGCCCGTACAACGGGATCCGCGTTGCCGACGGCGCCGTAGGGGTGGGTCCCCTGACCCACCCGCGCCGACAACGGATCGCGCGGGCGACGTCGGTGGCTGGCGCACGCGTTCGATGACGGCGATGCGCACGAACCACGGCCGTGCGGGTCGCCAATGTGAGAGGCGCCGTCGACCGATGGCCGTCCGCATGACGAGAGTCGTCCGCCGAGCGCCAGTGGACCGGTCCCTACGGCACCGCTGTCACCGCGATCGCGTTGGGTGGGCGGGGACGAGGTCGGACCGGATCCCCACCCCGGGGCGCGGCGGTTGCGCGTCAGCGCAAGCGCCGTGACGTGGGGAATGTGTGCGCGGAGGTCCTCGACCGGCGCCGTTGGCTCTCGCGTGACGCGCGACGAGACCGAGCACACACCAGGCAACAACGGAGGCGCGGCGATTGCCACCTGCCCCCGACGCGCGCCCACCGACAGCGCCCGCCGCAATCGACGTGACCCCGGGGCGCGGCGGTTGCGCGTCAGCGCAAGCGCCGTGACGCGGGGAGATGAGGCCACGCAAGGCTGCGACCGGTAACGCCCCGCTCTCGCGTGCGAGGTGACGCAGCCGCGGAGCCGACCAGCAACAACACCAGGCGGAATTGGCATCTCGCGCGCTTCGCGCGCGTCATGCCAACTACGCCTGGCAGAAGCGGAAGCGAGCCTTGCCGCAGGACAGGAGGTCGCCGTCCGCGATCGCGCCGTCGGCCACGTGCTTCCCGTTCACCTTGAAGCGGCTCGAGAGGCACAGGACGCGCCAGCCGTGCTCGGACTTCACGAGGACCGCGGCCTTCGAGGGCGCGAACCAGCCGGTCAACTTGATCTCGGCGTTCTCGTCGCCGCCGACCACGTAGTACTGCTTCTCGAGGGAGAGGCTGCGCTTCGCCGACTCGGGGGCGAGTTGGACCAGCTGGGTCTGCGCACCGCGCACCGACGTCTGGATGATCTTGTCGATCTCCTTGCGGTCGAGGCGGAACGTCATGTCCGGCATGATCTGAGGCTGCTCGTCCTGGATGCCGTCATCGACCTCGAGCACCGGATCGAGCTGCTCGAAGACGAACGCGTACTTGCCGATGAAGAACTCATCCGAGTCCGTGAGCTGGTGGTGGAAGACCTTCTCCCCGCCGACGAACGTCCCGTTGTGGCTCTTCAGGTCGGCGAGGACGTAGCCCTCTTCGGTGCGCTGAATCATCGCGTGGCGACGCGAGGCGCCGATGTTCTCGATCACGATGTCGCAACCGTGGTCGCGGCCGATCGTGACCATCTCCTTGTCGAAGGTGAACTTCTTCACCGGCTTGCCGCCGAACTGCATCGTCACGCGGATCATGTCTCTCTCCCGGGTCCCACCGATCACGTGGACTCCGAGCACCTATCGGCCTCTGAGGGCGATGGACCTGAGGCCGCGCCGATCCGGCGGGATCGAGTGAGCGATTGGACTGCGGGCGAATCGCGCGATGTGTCCGGTGGAGGCGGTACGATTCGCGACCCCCGGCCCAGCCGATCGACAGGCCCCCCCGGACCGTGAGCCCCGCGTCTTGAGCCGCATACCCGACGACGTCCTCGAGGCGATCCGACACGGAGTCGACATCGTCGACCTCGTGGGCCGCTACGTCCCCCTCAAGCGAGCGGGGCGGGGCTTCAAGGCACGCTGCCCCTTCCACGAGGACTCGGACCCGTCCCTGCACATCTGGGCCGAGACCGGCACGTGGAAGTGCTTCGTGTGCGACATCGGCGGCAACGCCTTCCACTTTCTCATGCAGAAGGAGGGGATGACGTTCCCCGAGGCCGTGCGGAAGCTGGCGGAGGAGACTGGGGTCAAGATCGAGGCCGAGTCGCCGACGCAGGTGCGTCAGCGCGGCCGGATGGAGCGACTGCGCGACCTTCACGAGTTCGCCTGCCGTTTCTTCCAGGCGGGACTGTGGGGGCCCGCGGGCACGGTTGCTCGGGAGTACTTCAAGGCACGTGGCATCACGGGCGAGACGGCGCGGAGCTTCCGCCTGGGGTTTGCGCGATCCGGTTGGGACCACCTGCTCCGCGGCGCGACCGACGCGGGGTACTCCGAGGACGAACTGGTGGAGGCCGGGCTCGTCGTGCGGCGTGAGCCCGAGTCGCCGGGCGGTCGGGTGAAGCTCTACGATCGCTTCCGCGACCGCGTCGTGTTCCCGATCGCCGATCCGCAGGGCCGCGTGATCGCGTTCGGCGCGAGAACGCTCGGCGACGACAAGCCCAAGTACCTCAACTCGCCGGAGACGCCCCTCTACACGAAGGGGCGCCATCTCTACGCGCTGCACCTCGCGAAGGACGCCATGATGCGGACCGGCGAGGGTGCGGTCATGGAGGGCTACACCGACGTCCTGATGGCCCACCAGGCGGGCTGGCCGGTCGCCGTCGCCGGCCTGGGGACGGCGCTCACGCCGCAACAGGCGGAGCGCCTGGCGCGCTACGTGAAGAAGCTCTGGCTCCTCTACGATGGCGACGAGGCCGGACTCCGTGCCGCCGAGAAGGCGGCGGCCGCATTCCTCCCGGAGGAGATCGAGACGCGCGTCGCCGTTCTGCCGATCGGCAGCGACCCGGCCGACGTGATCACCGCGGGCGGGGTGGAGGCGCTGCGTGTGCATCTCGACGAAGGCCGTGAGGCGTTCGACCACGTGCTCGCCGCGCGGATGGAAGCGCACGACATGCAGACCGTGCCGGGCCGGACCAAGGCGATCGAGGAAGCGCTCGAGGTCCTCTCGGGCGTCGGCAACTCCATCAAGCGTTCGCTCTACGTGCGACGCCTCGCCGACGAGCTCGGCGTTCCGGTGGACGACGCCGCCGGACGCCTCGCCGAACTGGTCGAACGGCGCGCGCGCCGTGTTCGCCGGCCCCAGCGACCAGATGCGCAGCGCCCCGCGGCGCCTCGACCCACCGCGCGTCCGGCTGCGCGTCCCAAGACCCCCACTCCGCGGGACATGGACCCGAACGCGCTGCTCGCCCAGGCTGCCGAGTTGGACACGGACGGCTTCGAGGGCACCGCCGTTCCGACCGAGACCGCCCGGACGCTGCCGGCGGCGAGCGCCGCGCCAGCCGAAGCGGTGGAGGGACCGCCGTCGAACGTCGAGGCCCTGCTGCTGGAGGCACTTCTCGGCTCTCCCGCAGTCGTCGAGCGACTGGCACCTCACGGCGCCGCGGTGCTCGGCCACTCCGGCTGCCGCGAGTTGGCGAGCCGCCTTCTCGAGATGCACGCAGCGGGCGAGACACCGGACGGCGACGCGCTGATCTCACGCCTCCAGGATCCGGGCCTCGCCAGTCTCGCAGTGGGGCTGCGTGACAGCGGCGCCGGGATGGATCTCGAGCGCCAGGGGCAGGACTGCCTCGCTCGCATCGTGGAACAGCGGCGCGGTCGTGGGCTGCATGCTGCGTTCCGCGAGGCCGACGGGGCCGACGCCGAGGCAGACGCTCTCCGTCGACTGGTCGAGTTCCATCGACGCCGAGCCTCGGGCTCGGACGAGGCTGCCAACGACGAGGGGGAGGCGGCGTGAGCCTCGCGACCGTCAGTATTTTGGGCTCCGCGCAACCTTCCCACCGCCCAATGCGTGAACTAACCTGCGAGGTTTTGCGCCACCTCTGTTCTCGAAGGGGTCCCGACAGCCCATGAACGACCGCATCGACCCGGAGCTGAAGGCCCTCATCAAGGAGGGCCGGAGCAAGGGCTACGTCACCCATGACGAGGTCCAACGTATGCTCCCGGAGGAGATCACCTCCTCCGAGAAGGCACTGGACAAGATCGCCCAGCAGCTCGACGAGCTGAACATCGAGCTCGTCGAAGAGGCTCGCTCGTTCGAGAAGGCCGAGGGCACCGAAGACGACGACGTCGACGCGCGCAAGCTGCGCCGGAAGGACATCGCCGTCGAGCCCAAGTCGCAGTCGGCGATCGATCCGCTGACGATGCACACGCCGGTCGAGCGCATCGACGATCCCGTGCGGATGTACCTCACCCAGATGGGTGAGATCCCGCTGCTCACGCGTGAGCAGGAGATCTGGCTTGCGAAGACCATCGAGCGCACGCGTAAGCGCTATCGCGAGAAGCTGCTGGCCTCCGGCATGGCCATCGAGATGGCGGTGCAGCTGCTCGAGGATGTCCAGCGCGGCGACCTGGCGTTCGATCGCACGCTGAAGGTCAACCCGAACATCGAGAACAGCAAGGCGGACACGGCCGCCCGTCTGCCGGAGCACATCGACACGCTCCACAAGATGCTCGAGGCGATGCGCGAGGACCTCATCGCCCTCTACTCAGCGCGTTCGAAGCGCGCGCGCATCCAGCTCCAGCGTCGGCTTGCCGAGCGTCGTCGCCGCGGGCGTCGGCTGCTCGAAGAGCTGAACATCCAGATCAAGAAGCTGAAGCCGGTCATGGACGAGATCGCCGCGACCGTGCGCGAACTCGACCACCTCGAGCGTCGACTCGCGGAGCTCGAGAAGAGCCGGTCGTCGCGGGCGAGCGTCGCGCAGGAGCGCGAAGAGGTGAAGGATCGCATCGCGCAGATCACGATGCGGGCGTGCGAGCCGCCGGCGCGTCTGCGCCGTCGCCTGCGCCAGCAGATCCAACACGAGTTCAACGGCTACGAGCTGGCCAAGCAGAACCTGTCGAGCGGCAACCTGCGACTCGTGGTCTCGATCGCCAAGAAGTACCGCAACCGCGGACTCTCGTTCCTGGACCTCATCCAGGAGGGCAACACCGGCCTGATGAAGGCGGTCGAGAAGTACGAGTTCCGTCGCGGCTACAAGTTCTCGACGTATGCCACCTGGTGGATCCGCCAGGCCAGCACGCGCTCGATCGCCGACCAGGCGCGCACCATCCGCATCCCGGTCCACATGATCGAGACGATGTCGAAGCTGCGCAACGTCACGAAGGACCTGGTGCAGAAGAAGGGGCGCGAGCCGACGATCGAGGAGATCGCGGCTGCGTCCGAGATCTCGGTCGACGAGACGAAGCGCGTCTTCAAGATCGCGAAGCACCCCATCTCGCTGGACTGCCCGATCGGCGACAGCGACGACAGCTACTTCGGCGACTTCATCGAGGATCAGAGCGCCGAGTCGCCGGTGAACGCGGCGACGCACGAGATGCTCAAGGACAAGATCGAGAAGGTGCTCCAGACCCTGACGTTCCGCGAGCGCGAGATCATCAAGCTCCGGTACGGCATCGGCGACGGCTACACGTACACGCTCGAGGAAGTCGGGCGGATCTTCAAGGTGACGCGCGAGCGCGTTCGCCAGATCGAGGCGAAGGCGGTGCGGAAACTGCAGCACCCTGTTCGAGCGAGGAAGCTCGAGGGCTTCCTCGACTCTTTCGGAGCGGAATGACGCTCAGACGAGCCCGGCAATCGCCGGGCTCGTTTGCGTTTGGGACCACCGCATCTTGGACCACTGCGATTTGAACCACACTGCTGAACGAACGAGGCGCCTGAGGGCGGCCGCGGGAGAGTCGACGTGAACGAGAACCTGAACCTGCTCGTGGATCTCCAGAAGACGGACCTCGAGATCGTCGCCGTCGAGAAGCGGCTGGAGGAGCTCCACACCGAGCTGCACGGTGCCGAGACCATGCTGGCGACCGCCCAGAAGGGCGTCGAGGCGGCGCACCGTGTGACGCAGGAGGCGCAAGCACACGTCCATTCGCGCGAAGTCGACCTCGCCGGGAACGAGGGACAGATCAAGAAGCTGACCCTCGCGCTGAACACCGCGTCGAACAACAAGGAGTACCAAGTGATCCTGTTGAAGACCGGCACGATCCGCGCTGAGAACGACAAGATCGAATTGGACATCCTGATGGAGATGGACGCGGTCGAGGAGAAGGAGCGCGAGGAGGAGGCTGCCCGCGCTGTCCAGCGCGAGGCCGAGGCTGGCCTCCGCGCTGCCGAGGGGCAGCTCGAGACCATGCGCAAGGAACTCGAGGAGCAGCTCGTCGGGATGCGCTCGTCACGTGGCGAGGTCGCCGAGCGCGTCGACGACAAGAGCCTCACGCTCTACGAACGCATCCGCGGCGGCAACCGCAAGAGCGGCACCGCGGTCGTCGAGCTCCACGGCGAGTACTGCCAGGGTTGCCAGATGGCGGTCCGGCCGCAGGACATCGCCGATCTGATGAACGGTGTCGGGCTGGTGCTGTGTCGGAGTTGCCAGCGGATCCTCGTCCTGGTGCTGTGAGTGCGGGTCACGTCGATTGCGGGCGGTTGGTTGGTGGGCGCCGACCGGGGCATGTGGCAATCGCCGCGCCCTCAGTTGCTGTCTGGTCGCATGCTCGGTCTCGACAACCCCGTCGGGACGGCGAGGCCTCTCGGTCGAGAACCTGCGCGCGCTCATTCCCCGCGTCACGGCGCCTGCGCTGACGCGCAACCGCAGCGCCCCGGGTTCGGATTCGGACCGACGCCGCCTCCTCCGATCCATGGGGTTCGGCATCGTCAACGGCGCCGTAGGGGCGGACCAGGGGGTCCGCCCCTACGGTGCCGTTGACGAAGCGATCGCGCGAGGTTGGCGGGGACGAGTCCGGTCCGGATCCTCACCCGGGGCGCGCTGGTTGCGCTCAAGCGCAAGCAGCGTGACGCGGGCAATGGAGGCCCCGCAAGGATGCGACCGAAGGGCAACGCACTCGCGGTCGAGGTGACGCATCCGCGGAGCCGACCAGAAACACCGGAGGCGCGGCGATTGCCGACTGCCCCGATGCGCGTCACCAACCGAGCCCCAGCAATCGACGTGACCCGGGGCGCGGCGGTTGCGCGTCAGCGCAAGCGCCGTGACGCGGGGAGTGAGGCCACGCAAGGATGCGACCGAGGGGCAATGGACTCGCGGTCGAGGTGACGCAGCCGCGGAGCCGACCAGAAACTCGGGAGGCGCGGCGATTGCCTCAGGGCCCGGTCAGCGTCCACCAGCCGATCGCCCTGCAATCGCGGTGACCCGGGGCGCGGCGGTTGCGCGTCAGCGCTAGCGCCGTGACGCGGGAGATGAGGCCCCGCAAGGATGCGACCGAAGGGCAACGCACTCGCGGTCGAGGTGACGCATCCGCGGAGCCGACCAGAAACACCGGAGGCGCGGCGATTGCCGCATGGCCCGGTCAGCGTCCACCAGCCGATCGCCCTGCAATCGACGTGACCCGCCCCGATCGGCGTCACCAGCGCATTGCCCTGCAATCGCCGTGAACTAGAAGAATGGAGACAGCAAGGTGTGCCAGCCGGCGCCTTCTCGGATCGGGTCGGGGGACCAGTCGGGGACGACGTAGGCGCGGACGATCCAGACGACGAGCAGGGCGAGGATGAAGCCAGTCGCGATCCAGTGACCGCGGCGCTCGAGGAAGTCCCACACCGGATCGTGGCCGCGTAGGACGCCCATCAGGGCGCCGTACAGTCCGGCCAGCAGGCCGCCCACCATCACCACGCCCAGAGGATGGAAGCGCAGCGAACTCAGAACGCTGCCCTGTGCCAGGTTGACGACGGAGCGCGTCATCCCGCAGCCCGGGCACGGTCGGCCGGTGGCGATCTGGAACGTGCAGAACGAGACCTCTGGCAGCGTGATCCAGTGGGCGAACGCGATGGCGCCGATCACGCCGACGACGGCGAGGACCAGACGCAGCATCGCTCCTCGGCTCGAGTCGAACGTGGCGCGCAGCGGCGGCTTCACGTCACCGTCAACCGGTGGTGGAGGCTCGGCGTTCCCGGGACTGGCGCCTACCACCACTGCCACTCCTCGCGCTCGAGCACCTGAACTGCGAAGACGGCGTTGGCGACCGCGTGGGACAGCACCACGTCGCGGAGGCGTCGCGTGTGCGCGAGTAGGAGCATCCAGATCACAGCCGTGACCAGGGCGGCGAGCCACTCCGGGTGCGTGACCGTGAAGAACGCCACGGCGATCACGAACGCGCGCACGCTGAACACGCCGACAGGAGCGTCGCGCCAGTCGCCGTCGCCAGCATCGACCCAACGCGGGAGCTGCGAGCGCACCAGGAGCTCTTCCGCGAAGGGCACGACGAGGCAGAGCGCGGCGAGCCGGAACGCGATGCGCACACCCATGTAGGGCGCCGCGGTGTCAAAGCCGCCGCGCTCGCCCAGCAGCGGGACGAGGTCGGGATCGCCGAGTGGGATCCAGACGAGGCCGACCAGCACGCCCGCCGTGAGCGCCAGCGCGGTCGCTCGAGCCCTCGTCCCGCTACGGGGAGTCCGAACACGCAACTCGGGGTAGGCACCCGATCGCGCGAGCGCGATCAGAACCGCACCGACGACGACGACGCGGACGGCATCGATCCACGGGGCGAAACCGGGGGGAACGACGTCCGTCAGCATCGCGATGGCGACGAAGAGCACGTACGGCAGGGCGTGGGGGAGTGCCGACACGCCGCAATCCAATCAGAAACCAGTCGCGCTGCCGAGAGCCCGCCGCCCGACTGCGCGTCCGTAGCGCTCGATACAGTCCGCGCATGGAGTTCGTCTACGTCGTGAAGCGCCTCGATCTGTTCGTGGACGTCGTGCCGCAGGGACTGCAGGTTCCGGACGCCGCAGCAATGGAGGCGTTGCTCGGTCGCATGGCCGAGCGGGGGTTCTTCGTAGAGCGCCGGCACGCCGAGCTCGACGCCTCCATGAAGCAGCTCATCCCGTACTGCGTGGTGGTGCGCGGCACCGACGTGTTCCTCACGCGGCGCCTCGCAGCCGGTGGCGAGAGCCGCCTGCACGGCAAGCGATCGATCGGGATCGGTGGGCACGTCAACCCGGTGGATGGCGTGGCGCAGGGTGCCGACATGCTCGTCGAGGGCATGCGGCGCGAGATCGACGAGGAACTCCACATGGGCGGATCGTGGACGAGCCGCGCTGTCGGCATCCTCAACGACGACAGCACCGACGTCGGCAGCGTGCACTTCGGTCTCGTCCACGTCGTCGAGACGGCTGCTGACGTCACCGTGCGCGAGACCGACACGCTTGATGGACGGTTCGTCGCGTTGGCGGAGGTCCAGCGTCTCTGCCGCGAGGAGCGCGGATCGTTCGAGACGTGGAGCTCCCTGGTCATCGATCGGCTGGACGAGTTGATCTGAAACAGCCTCTGAGAACCGCCTCTCTCGGCGAGACTCGGCCCATGTCACGCAACGAGTGCCTTCACGCCGCGAGCGATCGCAGCGCCGACATGCTCTACGCCACGGGCATGTCCTTCACCGACCCGGTCTTCTGGTTCCGCAAGGGAAGCCGGACGTACCTCCTCGCGTCGCCGTTGGAGATCGGTCGTGCTCGTCGACAGGCGCGCGTGACGCATGTGGTCGACCAGGCGCTGTGGCGTCGTCGACTCGAACGTCGTACGGAACCGCTCACTGGCCGCCGCCCGGATCTCGTCGAGATCGGAACCGCCGTCCTGCAGGACAAGGGCGTGGACGCGGTCGAGGTGCCGGAGGACTTCCCCGTTCGGACCGCCGACGCGTTGCGCGCCGCGGGAGTCGCCGTGACGTGGCGACGAGCGCCGTTCTTCGTCGAGCGGATGCACAAGCGTCCCGACGAGCTTGCGGGCATTCGTGCTGCGCAGGCGGCCACCGAACGCTCGCTCGAACGCGCTCTCACGATCCTGCGAGAGGCCACGGTCCGCGGTGGCTGGCTCCGCTGGGGCGGCGAGCGCGTGACCGCCGAGCTCCTGCGTCGCGAGATCCACGTGTCGCTGCTCGCTGACGGCTGCATCGGTCGGCACACGATCGTCGCGGTGGGGGACCAGTGCGTCGACCCGCACGACATCGGTTCCGGACCGGTCCGCAGCGGCCAGCCGATCATCTTCGACATCTTCCCGCGGCACACCGAGAGCGGCTACTTCGCGGACATGACGCGCACGGTCGTGCGAGGGAAGCCGTCGAAGCGACTGCGCGAGATCTACGCCGCGGTCGAAGCGGGGCAGCAGTATGCGTTCGACCGCATCCACGCCGACTGCGACGCCGAGGCGATCCACCACGGCATTCGCGCGCTCTTCGACGAGACGGGCTTCCCGACGGGTCCGGTGAACGGTCGGAACCAGGGCTTCTTCCATGGGACCGGCCACGGCGTGGGCCTGGATATCCACGAGCCCCCGTCGTTCGGCCCCCGCCCGAGCCGCCTCCCCGAGGGCGCGGTCGTCACGGTCGAGCCCGGCCTCTATTACGAACACGTGGGCGGCGTCCGGTTGGAGGACATGGTTCTCGTGACGAAGGATGGCTGCGAGAACCTGACGGGGTTCCGGAAGAGCCTGACGCTGGACGTGGAGTAGCGTCACGCTGCTTGCGCCCGGGCGCAATCAACGCGCCTCTACTCCACGTCTGATGTTGTCTCGCGCGTGCTCGGTCTCGTCACACGATCGGGACGGTGAGCTCTTCGGGTCGAGGACCTCCGCGCGCGCATTCCCCGCGTCACGCTGGTTGCGCTCGGGCGCAACCGAGCGTCGCGGGTTGCGCGCACGGCGACGGGTGGATCGCGTTCAATGCTCCGCGTTGCCCCCAGCGTCAGGATAGTTGCGCATCGGCGACGGGGCGTGACGCCCTCGTCCGATGGCCGTCCGCATGACGAGGGTCGTTCACGGTGCGCCAGAGGACCCGCCTGGCGCGAGCGACCCCGGTGGGCGGGGCGGATCAGGAGATCCGCCCGTACGACCCGATTGAGGTGGCGGCCCCGTGAGAGTCGGATCCGCACCCGCGGCGAGATACGGCAAGGAGCGAGCGCCCGGTCGTCGACCGATGGCGGTCCGCATGACGCGGGTCGTGCGCAGCGCGCCATCGGACCCGCCTGGTGCGGATGAACCCCAGCGGGCGGGGTGGACCAGGCGGTCCGCCCCTACGGCGCCGTCGCCACAGCGACCGCGCGGGATTGGCAGGGGCGAGGTCGGTCCGGATCGTCACCCGGGGCGCGACGGTTGCGCGTCAGCGCAAGCGCCGTGACGCGGGGCATGTGTGCGCGGAGGTCCTCGACCGGTGCCGGTGGCTCTCGCGGGAGAGGCGACGAGACCGAGCACACACCAGCAACAACGGAGGCGCGGCGATTGCCGCATGCCCCGATCCGCGTCCACCCACCAACCGCCCTGCAATCGACGTGACCCCGGGGCGCGACGGTTGCGCGTGAGCGCAAGCGCCGTGACGCGGGGCATGTGTGCGCGGAGGTCCTCGACCGGTGCCGGTTGCTCTCGCCGGAGAGGCGACGAGACCGAGCACACACCAGCAACAACGGAGGCGCGGCGATTGCCGCATGCCCCCGACGCGCGTCCACCTACGACGCCCGCCGCGATCGACGTGACCCCGGGGCGCGGCGGTTGCGCGTCAGCGCAGGCGCCGTGACGCGGGGGAGTGAGGCCCACGCAAGGCTGCGACCGAGGGGGCTGCTCTCGCGTGAGAGCTGACGCAGCCGCGGAGCCGACCAACAACAACTAGGGCGCGGCGATTGCCACATGCCCCGACGCGCGTCCACCTACGACGCCCGACGCAATCGCCGTGACCTACTGCCCGCCCCAGGGACGCTTTCCGAAGATCGTCTCCATGAACTCCGCTCGATTGATCCCGCCCTTGCCGGCGCTGTACAGGCGGGCCTCGTAGCAGAGGTCGTAACAGTCGAAGATCCCGTTCGTCCATCCACGGCGGCCCGTGTACGGGTGTCCGAGGCGGTTCTCCAGGAGCACGGTGGCAGCCCGCAGCAGGTGGTACGACAGCTGGCGGTCGTTCTGGGCCGTGTAGATGAGCGGGACGCCGATCGCGTGCGTCTCCGCGTCGAGGTGGGCGTCCTTCGGCGACAGGGGCACGGCGATCTCGCCAGCGGCGACGCGGAGGAGGAGCTCGCTGCCAGGCATCTTCTCGCGCATCCAAGCGAGCGCGGCTTCGACCGACTCGCGGTGCTTCTTGTTGTTCGTCCGAATCTTCACGACCTTCGGCGCCTCGGCGATGAGCTCCGGAAGCGCGCTGAGCGCCTTCTTCTGCGGCCAGGCGTGGGGCTCGGCCAGGTTGTCGGCAATCACGGCCGTGATGGCGCCAAGGCGGGTGGCGTCCCCGTTCTTCTTCCCGAGCTTGGCCAGCTTGCCGATGACGGTCTTCTTCTTCTTCAGCAGGTCCTGCGCTGCCCACGCCGCCTCGTCGGCCACGGTGATGTTGCCGTGCTCGAGCGCGATCTGGATGAGTGCGGCGGCGTGCTTCGACTTGCCGACGCGCGCGACGGCGCGACACCCAGCGATCGCCACGTAGAGCCGCGGGCTGCGGGCCATCTCGAGCAACTTCGGGATGTCGTCGGCCGTGCCGACGATGCCGAGCGCCTCGGTAGCGAACGTCGAGCGAAGCGCGTCCTCGCCGTCGGCTTTGGGAGCGAGGCGAGCGGCGAGGCCCTTCCGATCGAGGCGCAGGCCGGCTTCGATGGCGCTCATCCGAAGCAGCCGACTCTTCTCGACGACCACGTACTCCGCGAGGAAGTCGAGGACGGGAGCGAGCTCGTCGTCCTTCGCCTTCTTCAACTGCTCCGGGAGTGCCGCGAGGGCCACGCACAGACCCTGCGGATCGTAGAGCGCGAGGGACGAGGCGGACTTGACCTTCGCCGCAGGGGTGTCGCCCTTGATCTCGGCGGCGGGCGTCTCGCCGTCCTCCTCGGCCGTGGCCGGGGACGGCTGCGCGACGCCGAGAACGAGCGCGGCGCTGACGAGAACGGTCGCGGCGATGCGCCACGCGGCACCGCGAAGGCGAGCAACGGATCGCATGGGGCTAGTTGGGGTCTTCGCCGAGGACACGCTCGAACCAGGACTCCATGTTGGGATCGTCGCCGCCACGCTCCAGGAACTGCTCGATGTACTCCTGAGCCTTGCCGACGTCCTTGAGATAGTCGTAGTAGATCATCCCAAGGTAGAGGTACTCGTCGACCGACTCCTCGTCGAGCTCGATGACCTTCTCGAACGCCTCGACGGCGTACTCCCAGTCCTTGAGCGACGTGCAGACGCGCCCGTAGGCGGTCCACGCGATCGAGTCCATCGGACGCAGCTCGATCGCCTTGGTCAACTCGACGCCAGCCTGCTTGTTCTTCTTCAGCTCGTAGTAGATCTCGCCGAGGGCGAGGCGGTAGATGCCGTTTTCCGGATCGAGTTCGACGGCCTTCTCGAGGAACTTCAGGGCCTTCGAGTGGGCCTCCATGTTCCAGAGCGTCATGCCCTTGCCGAACACGAGTCGCGGCTCGTCCTTCGCGATCTTCAGCCCGGGGTCGAGGTACTGGCTGATCGCCTCCTTGAACTTGTCCTGCGAGTTCAAGGCGTGGCTGCCGTGGACCATCGCGGTCACGTTGTCGGGCTCGATGTCCAGCGCCTTGCTCACGGTGGCCAGTGCCTCGTCGTAGCGCGCGAGGCGCAGCAGGACGTACGCGCGTGCATTCAGGAGGCGCACCTTCTCCGGACCCGGGAATGGCAGGAGGTCGAGTGCGTCGTCGTACTCCGTGAGGGAGGTCTCGAGCTCGTCAGGGTCCACCTCGCCCAATGCCTCGTAGACCGCCCCGAGCGAGAAGTGCGCCGCGGCGCTGTCGGGGTTCGACGCGACAGCCTTGATGGCCCACGTCGACGCCTCCTTCAGCACGCCCACGTCGATCAGCGCGCCCGTCTCCTTCGACTTCGCGATGGCCTTCTTGAGCAGACTCTCCGAGGACGCGCAGAGCGCGGGGACCATGGTCTCGTCCATGGCGAGAGCGCGCTTCAGACTCGCGAGCGACTCGTCCCAGCGCTCTGCATCAAGGTGCGCGAGTCCCATCCGGTAGTACGGGTCCGGGTCGACGGGGCTGAGCTTCTGCGCGGCCGAGAAGGCGGAGATGGCCTCGTCCGGGCGTCCGGCGCCACGAAGGGCCTCGCCGAGACCGATCTGGGCGGCAAGGTCCTTCGGCCATTCCGTCGAGACTCTGGTCCAAGCTTCGACGGCGGCGTTCCAACGACCGGAGCGCTCGAGGGCGAAGGCCTGGTAGGCACGGAAGCGCGTCTCGCCGGTGGCGCGCGCGATCGCCTCGTCGTGGAGCTTCAACGCGGCGTCGATCTGGCCCTCCTCCTCGAGGACGCGGGCCTTGCCGACGAGCGGCCAGGGCGACTTCCGGAACTTCGCGATGAGTCGGTCGAACGCGTTCGCGGCGTCCTCCGGCTCGAGCAGCCGCGTCGAGAGGTATTGGAAGAGGGCGTCCTCCGGGGCGGCTGCGGCCTTCTCGGCGTACGCCGTCCGCAGGTCGGCCACGCCGAGCACGTCGCTCGCGACGTCTTGGTAGAGAAGGTGGGCGTCGGGGTTGCGCGGATCGGTGTCGAGCGCTTCCTCGAGCAACGCGATCGCGCCAGACAGATCCTGTTCACGGAGCTTGCGCGCGGCGTTATCGACCAACTTCTTCGCGGGGCTGTCGGCTGCGTGGGCCGTCCCGACAGGCGCGGCGAGCAGGAGCGCCAAGGCGCCACCGAGGACGAGGTGGATCAGGCGGCTGCGGGGCCGCCGAGTCTGTGTGTCGGTCATCGGCTGCAAAACCTCGGTGCTATCGGGCCTAAGCCCCAAACGAACACGGCCGCCCGCGAGCGTGCTGGCAGCACGCCACGCGGGCGGTCGTTCCCCGTTCCGACTTCGCGTCGTACGGATCCGGCCGTGCGCGGCGCGGGTCAGTACGGGTGAGAGCCGGCTTCCTGATCGGCCCGGCGCTCGGCGGCGGCGGCGTCGCGGGACCGCTTCAGGTCCCGGCTCCGCGAACCGTCGCGATCCTCGACGAGATGCTCGTCGATGGACTCGAACCGGAAGTCCGGTCGGACGTAGTCGGCCTCGTCGCGCTGGAGCTGCTCCAGGTAGCCGAGGATGTTCTTGTCGTTGAACTTCTGCTTGTTGGTCTTGTTCTTGCCACGACCGCCGCGCGAAGCACCGCGCTGGCCTCCACGGCTACCGCCGCGACCGCCACCGCGACCGCCGCCACGACCACCGCCGCCACCGCGACCGCCACCACCGCCGCCACGACCACCGCCGCCGCCGCCGCCACGGGCCGCTGCTTGCTCGGGACCGAGAGTCGTCGCCGCCACTGCGGCGATCAGGAAGGTCAGGCAATATCGAAGTAGTGAGCGCATGTCAGCCTCCGGCCTCTCCACCCGCATCGCGGGCGCGGGTCGCGAGGGTTGGTTCCCTCACCCGCCTTGTTCGTAGGACGCACGCCGGTCGTCCCAGGTTGCACCCAGATCTTACAACGACTCCCTTACGGAAATCTGAATCTCTCTTCGGGGTATCCGCTGCCGCTACTGGAAGTCCTTCTGCCGCTTCTTGATGTAGTCGTTCAGCTTCTTGATGGCCTTGCCCCGCGCGGCCTCCGGCGCGTCCGGACGATATCCGAACGTCTTGCCCAGGAGACCCTGCACAGCCTCGAACGTGAGCCTGCGGGCGGTGACGTCGGGGTCATAGAGACCGTCGACCAGGTACGGCACGATCTTCTTGCTGCCGAAGCCGACTGCTCGCTGCACCGCCTCTTGGCGCAGTGCCATGGGAATCTCGGGGTCGCGGAGCATCTTGGCGAGCTTCAGTGGCTTCGTCTCGCGCGGATATCCCGCGATGCGAGCTCGAATGCGCTCGGCCTCGTCCGGAGCGATCTCGGGCTCGGCGACGGGTTCCTCGTCCGTCGGGGCGGCCTTGCCCCGCTTCGGGGGCACGATGAGCTTCGCGCGGTCGATCTCGTGCTTCTCGAGGAACGCGTCGGAGAGCACGCCCGAGATCGTGAGATCGTCGCCCCGCACGTCGGACTTGTAGGTGTAGAGCGCGAACATCTGGGAGGTCAGCTCGCGGCCCCACTCCTTGCCGCCGCTCTTCCAGTCGTTGATGCGCATCTGGCTCTCGATGCCCTCGCGTCGGATGCTGACGGCGTGGGGCTTGTTGCGCTTGATGACCGGCTTCTGCCCGCGTGAGCCGCAGTAGCGCCAGTCCTGGAAGCCATCGCGGTTGATCTTCGGGTCGCGCGCGATGAACTTGATGATCATGTTCTGCGGCACGGTGACGTTGTCGCCGAGCCCGAAGTAACGGTCGTAGCAGCAGTAGAGCGTGAAGATCTCGCTCTGGTGCTCCTCGCTGACCGCGAGCCCGAAGTCCTGGGCCTTCATGGGGGTCATGGTCAGCTCGGCGGCCACCCAGTCGCTGAAGACCGCCTTGTGGCGCAGGCTGCCGGTGCCCTTCAGACGCACGCCCCCGCGATCGATCGAGCGCTCGGCAGTGACGATGGCGCGGAACGGGCACGAGATCTCGAAGTCCGCGAGCTGGACCTCGTCCTCGAAGTCGTAGAAGAGCTCGATCTCGCCCTTCTTCGTGAACTTGACGACCTTGCCCTTGAAGATCTCCTCCACGGACTTGCCGTAGGTGGGGGCGTCCTCAGCGGTGGCCATCGGGACGGCCACGAGGGCGGCCGCGATCGCCGTCAGCAGGGTCCCGACCGTCCGTCCCATCTCGCGCCCCTCCAACCGAGCTCCACGCCGCCACGCGTAGAGCGTCCTCCATTGGACGCCTTGCGCAGGCCTTGGGTTTCGCCGTTTAGTCGATCAGATGCTGGTAGCGGAGGAAACGCTCGAGAATGCGGAGGAACTCCTGGGGGTCCTCCATGTGTGCCATGCCGCGCGAGTCACGGAGTACCGCGGTGACCGGGGTAGGCTTCTTGAACGAGGCTCGGATACGCCGCAGATCCTCGTCGGCGCCGCCGCTGAACGGGGACTCGCCGGGAAACGTGAACAGCGTTGGCGTCTCGATCTTCACGCGTCGCGTGAACTGGATGTCCGGGACCGTCACGAAGCCGTGGTCACGCGCCGTCCGACGCCACAGCCTCCAGGCCTCGCTGTCGCGCCGGTCTGTCAGGGCGTGCGTGAGGAACACCCGACGGAGTCTCTGCCCCTCCTCCGGCGTGTGCTGCGCATCGATGTTTCCCAGGAGGAGGTTCGCGGCCCACTTCTCGCTCCGCGTGCCGTCGCGTCCGAGCCGCAGCAACGCGTTGCCGTAGCTCTCGCGGTCGAGCCAACCGTTCACGAGCACGAGTCCGGCCGTCCGCTTCGGGAAGCGCAGCGCGTACTTCTCGGCGATCCAGATCACCGGCCCGGCCGCCATGACGATGATCTGCTCCTTGCCCTTGGCCTCGCGGAGCTCGTCCAGCGCCCGCGCCAGTCGATCGACCGGGTAGACGGGGATGCCGCGCCCGTACCCCGACTGACCGGTCAACTCCTGGACCGTCGGCAGCGTGACGTAGGTGATGCGCACGAACTGCGCGGCCTCGTCCAGGTACGGACGGAAGTAGTCGTGCGTGTAACCGAACGGCGCGAGCACGAAGAGGTCCGGCCGGTTGCGGCGTCGCGCGACCTCTTCGGTGTCGACGGGAGAGTCGACGGTGAACGTCTCGAGCGGGATGCCCGCGAACTCCTCGCGCGTGACCTCGTCGCCCTGTCGCTTCCACTCCGGGCGGTCCTTGTTGCGCTCCCACCAGGCGGCCCAGATCGCGGGATCGCGTCCGAGCTCGCGGCCGACGATCCCGCGCAGGCTGGCTCCGACCCAGACCATGACACGCAGGTCGGTCTCGGCTTGGATCGCTCCGATGAGGCGCTCGACGCCGTCGCGGGACACGATCTCTCCAAGCGCCCGGGCGGCCGTCCGGCGCACGTGCCAGTCGGCGTCGTCCATGGCACCGATCAATGCCTCGCCGTCGCCCACGACCGGCCGGACCGACATCGCGTAGGCGATGCCCTCGCGCACCCACGGGTCCTCGTGGGTCACCAGGTGGAGGCGTAGCTCGCTCCGGAGCGGCCCGTCCGGAATGGCCGCGACGGCTTCGATCGCCGTTCCGCGCACAAACCAGTGCCCCTTCGCCAGGACTCCGACGAGCTCGGGGAGGGACCTCGGATTGGCGGGGTCGAGGAGGGCGATAGCGGACGCGGCGCGTTCGACCGTCGCGCCCTTCATCTTCCGTCGGAACGTCTTGATGATCTCGCTGTACGGATCGTCGCCCTCGGCGCCCGCCGCGGGCGAGGCCCCGAGCAGTGTGGCCCCGAGCAGTGCAGCGACGAGGAGCGCGGCGCCGATGGCGACAGGGCGGATGAGGGCTGCGATTCTCACGTTGCCCCTCACGATAGCGCCGATTCCCACGACGTCCGCGCGGCGCCCGGCTACATTCCCCCGATGATGGGGAGGAGCGACCTGGAGGCGAAGGAGACGCGATTGCGCGAGATCCTGCGTGGTCTCGGTTCGGTCGCCGTCGCGTTCAGCGGAGGAGTCGACTCGGCGCTGCTCCTGGCCGTCGCTGTCGAGACGCTGGGGCCGCGCGCTGTGGGCCTCACGGGAGTGAGTGCCAGCGTGGCGACGCGTGAGCTCGACGACGCGGCGGCTGTCGCCCATCGGTTGGGGACGCGTCTCGTTCGCATCGGTACCCGCGAGCTCGAGGACGCGCGCTACGTCCAGAACCCGCCGGACCGCTGCTACTTCTGCAAGAGCGAGCTCTACGACCGGCTCGTCGCGTGGGCGACGGAGAACGGCTACGAACACGTCGTGGACGGGCTGAATGCGGACGACCGAGTGGACGATCGCCCCGGAGTACGGGCGGGAGACGAACGCGACGTACGGTCGCCACTGCGTGCGGCGGGGCTCACGAAGGACGAGATCCGCGAGTTGTCGCGGCGTCGCAACCTGCCGACGGCAGAGAAGCCGGCATCGCCCTGTCTGGCGTCGCGCATCCCGCACGGAACGCCCGTCACGCGTGAGCGGTTGCTCCAGGTCGAGCGCGCCGAAGAGGCGCTGCGCGGACTTGGGTTCGGGGATCTTCGCGTCCGGCATGAAGGTGCATCCGCGCGACTCGAACTGGCGCATGCCGACATCGATCGAGCTCGCCTGGCGGCGGGCGCGATCGTCGCCGCGGTGCGCGCGGCCGGCTTCGCCTCGGTCCAACTGGATCTGGACGGACTCGCTAGTGGCGGTGCCGACCGCGCACAGCCACGTGTTGTTGTGCTCGATGGCGAGGAGGGGTCGTGAGTGGTTCCGGTAGTGGACGTCGCCGTCGCCGATCGGGCACCAAGAAGGCTCGCAAGTGGCTCCCGTGGGTCGTGGGTGGGATCATCGTCATCCTGCTGGCGAACGTTGGCATGGCGCTGTCCGGGATGATGGGCGGCGACAAGCCGAGCGGCTTCCTGACCCCGCGGCTCATTCGCTGGGTGGGACTCTGGGTGCCGGTGAGCGCGGCGGTCGCCGCCGTCGTTGCGGGCTTCGTGTGGACGTCGCAGGCGCTCGAGCGTCGCGAGCGGAACTCGTCGAGGTGGCAGCGCCGCTCATTCGTCCTCGCGCTCGTCGGGCTCTGCGTGCTCATCGCGATGCGCATGGACCCCCAGTCCTTCCCGATCGAGGGCCGGACGGAGACGGCCATCGGGGTGCTCGCTGCGGTGCTGGGCATGTTTGCGTGGTCCACGCGGAAGGACCAGACGGTCAGCTCGCGGCGTCGCACGCCGCGTGACACCGAACCCGACGAGGCTGGCGACGGCGCGACCCCGTCCAACGATCCGGAGGCGGAGGACACCTCCGAGCTGTCGACATGAGCGACGCCGATGCAGCATCCATGCCGACCGGCGAGCCGGTCGGGCGAGTCACTCTGGTGGAGGGCCGCGCGCGACCGCTCTGGGCGGGGCACCCACTCGTGTACGCGGGCGCCATTGCGTCCGTCGACGGGACGCCCTCCACGGGTGACGCGGTCGCGGTCGCCGACTCCGATGGTCGGCTGATCGGGGTGGGCGTCTGGCACGCCGAGGCTGTCGTGCGCGTCCGGCTGCTCCGAAGCGGCGCCGGCGTGTTGGATCAGGAACTCATCGGACGTCGGGTACGGCGCGCTGCGGCGCTGCGGACCGACGTCCTGAAGCTGCCGGCGCGAACGGATGCGTGGCGATTGGTCCACGGCGACGGAGATGGACTGAACGGAGCGGTCGCCGATCGCTTCGGGGCGTACGTGGTTCTGCAGGTGACGACCCTCGCGGCTGCACAGCGGCGGCCGTGGCTCGCGGCGGCGCTGATGGATGAAGACGGCGTCGAGGGCGTGTGGGAGCGTCCGTCACCGCGCTTCGCGACGGCGGAGGGGTTCCATGCGGGTGGGGGCCGTCTTGCCGGGACCGAACCCCCGGAGGAAATCGAGATCGTCGAGGACGGCGTGCGCTATGGCGTCGATCTGCGGAAGGGTCAGAAGACCGGCCACTTCCTCGATCAGCGCGACAACCGTCGACGCTTCGCCGAGGTGGCTTCGGCCGGGCGAGTTCTCGATCTGTTCGCCGGCACCGGTGGCTTCGGTCTCGCGGCAGCGGTCGCCGGGGCGACGTCCGTGCTCGCCGTGGACGTCTCCGCCCGTGCGTTGGCGCGGCTGACGAGCAATGCGGCGCGCAATGACGCCACCGAGCGGGTCGCACTGCGCGAGGAGGACGCGTTCTCCGCAGTTCGAGCGCTGACCGAGGAGAAGGGGCGTTTCGATGCCGTCTCCGTCGACCCGCCGCGCATGGCGTCCTCGCGCGGCGAGTTGAAGGGCGCGCTCCGCGGGTACCGAGACCTGAACGCGCACGCGATCTCGCTCGTCACGCCGGGCGGCTTCCTGGCGACGTCGTCGTGCACGGGCGCTCTGACCGAAGACGCGTTCCTGCGGATGCTGCGTGACGCCGCGCTGCGCGCTCGCCGGCGCCTCCAGGTCCTGCACGTGAGCGGCCAGGCACCGGATCACCCGTGGCTGACGGCAGTGCCCGAGGGGCGGTACCTGAAGCACGTGTTGGCGAGGGTCGTGTAAGTCACGGCGATTGCTGGGCGCGTCGTTGGAGGGCGCGCGTCGACACAGTCGCAATCGCCGCGCCTTACATTGTTGCTGGTCGGCTCCGCGGCTGCGTCACCTCGCCGGCGAGAGCGGTACGTCGCCGGTCGCAGCCTTGCGTGGCCTCCACTCCCCGCGTCACGGCGGTTGCGCTCGAGCGCAACCGCCGCGCCCCGGGGTCACGTCGATTGCTGACGGTTGGTCGGTGACGTCGGTCGGGGAATGAGGCAATCGCCGCCCCTCCCGTGTCTCTGGTCGGCTCCGCGGCTGCGTCACCCTGCACGCGAGAGCCACCCCCTCGGTCGCAGCCTTGCGTGGCCTCCACTCACCGCGTCACGGCGCTTGCGCTCGCGCGCAACCGCCGCGCCCCGGGTGAGGATCCGGAGCGACCTCGGCATCGCCAACCCCACGCGATCGCTGTGTCAACGGCGCCGTAGGGGCGGACCCCCTGGTCCGCCCGCCCGAGCCGCGGGACTCGGTCGGGGTAGGTGGATGGCGGATGCGAACGTCGCGGGCTGCGCGCACGGCGACCGGTGGATCGCGTTCAATGCCGTGCATCCCGCAACGGCGAAGGGCGCCACGTCGTCGACCGATGGCCGTCCGGATCACCACGATCGTCCGCCGAGCGCCATCGGACCCGCGTCGCGCGGATGACCCCAGCGGGCGGGGCGGATCAGGAGATCCGCCCGTACGTTGGGATCCGCCTGGCCGACGACGTCGTAGGGGTGGGTCTCCTGACCCACCCGTGCCGACAGCGGATCGCGCGGGCGACGGTGGTGGCTGGCGCACGTCGGGGATGACGGTGACACGTGCGAACGTCGGGGATGCGGGTTGCCGAGCCGTGACGCCGTCGACCGATGGCCGTGCGAGTCACGAGGTTCGCGCGCGGTGCGCCAGTGGACCCACGCCGCGCGATCAACCCCAGCGGGCGGGGCGGGCCAGGGGGCCCGCCCCTACGGCGCCGTTGAGGATGCGGACCCGTTGGATCGGAGGGGACCAAGCGCGTCCGGATCCTCACCCGGGGCGCGCTGGTTGCGCTCAAGCGCAAGCAGCGTGACGCGGGGACATGAGGCCACGCAAGGGTGCGGCCGAGGGGATGGCTCTCGAGTGAGAGCCCTCGCACCCGCGGAGCCGACCAGCAACATACGTGAAGAGCGTGGCGCCGCGGTTGCGCGTCAGCGCACGCGCTGTGACACGCTCTTCACCGCCGCTGGAAGATCGGCAACGTCTCGTCCGGGATCTGCAGGGTCAGCGTCGCCATCGACGTGCAGTACTCGAGGCTGCGCCCGTCGTCGCCCACTCGCTCGAACGAGCCGTCCGCGCTCTGGTGGTTCAGGATCGAGCGGCGGATGCGCGGCCAGAGGTCACGCAGGCGGCGACGATCGTGCTGCTGGTAGATCGCCTGGGCGCCGTAGTAGAGGCCGTAGTAGTACCACTGCCGCGCGCCGAGAGCGTCCTCGAAGGTGCGGTCCAAGTAGCTCATGCCGTGACGGATGAGATCTGTGTCCTCGGCGATGTCGCCGTAGCGGCCGAGTCCGTAGAACGTGGTCAGCGCGGCGCCCGTCAGCGCGTAGGACACGCGGCCCTTCAGCGTCTTGTGGTACGCGAAGCCCCCGAAGAGGTTCTGATCCGCGAGGTTCTGAGAGTCGCGCACGTACTGATACGCGCGGCGCAGGACGACGCCGCTCACGCTGACTCCCGCGTCCTGCGCCGCCCGCAGAGCGTGGATCTGGGTGACCGTCATCGACCCCTCGTGCCCGTTCGGGAGCGGGTCGTACAGCCAGCCGCCCGAGTCCGGGTCCTGCGCGCGCTCGATGAGACGCACGGCCCGTTCGAGCGCGTACCGCACCTTCTCGCCGTAGGTCAGCCGGTTGGCGTCGACGCCGTTGCCGAGCTTCTCCTTGATCTCGACGATGTCGCCGCCGCCGAGGTTGCCGCATGCCAGGGCCAACGCGAGGGTCGCGAAGCCGTGGCCGTGCATCTTGGAGACCTTGTCGGCTTGGATGTAGCCCCGCGCGCGACCTCGCTCATCACGGATGGCGAGACGGGCGAGGTACTCGATGCCGTCACGGACGTTGCGTGCGTACCGACCGCGCAGTCGCGGAGGGGCCTCGGTGCGCGCCTCTTCGTCGGTCCAGCCACCGGCGGCGACCGTGTTGCCACCGGCCATCAGGGACATCACCGCGAGCGACGTGTCGGCAACGAGCGTCTCGTCGGGGTCGCCCCACGATCCTCCGGACGACTGCGACTTGGCGAGCCACTCGAGGCCACGTACGACCGCGCGCTGCTGGTCCTTGGTGACGAGGGGGTCCTTGATCGGCGACGGGCCGTCCTCGCTCTCGAGAGCGGCAGCGTCGGAGAGCGGAAGCAGCAGCGCCGCGACGAGCGCGGCGCGTGCGATCCGTCCGAGTGGCGTCGAGGTGCCCATGGGACTACTCGCGTCCGCTCTCCAGCTCGTCGTTCATCTTCTTCGTCCAGTGGCGCAGGATGTCGCGCCACTTCGGCGGGATCGCGTCCCAGTTCTTGGACTTGTAGTCCTTGCGCACCTGCGAGGGGAGCTCGGCGAGCCAGACCTCGAAGTCGGGCTCCCGCGGCGGCTCCGTCTGATCACCGGGCTTCTCCGTCGAGTCCGTCTTCTGCTCGCCCTGGCCGTCCTCGGGCTCCTTGCCCTCGGGCTTCTTGTCCTTCGGCTGCTGGCCGCCTGGCTTCTGCTGCTTCTTCGACTGGTTGTTCTTCACCGCGTTGTCGAGAAGCCACTGGATGCCCTCGGCGGTCTGCTGGCTGCTCGACTTCGTCGCCTCGATCAGCTTCCGAACGCCCTCGGCGGCCGACTTGGACTCGCTCTGGGCCTCCTTCATGAGCTTCTCGATGGTCTTCGCGGCCTCGGCGGAACCGTCCTTGGCCTCCTTGCGGAGCTGCTCGGCGGACTTGCCGGTCTGCTCCTGTGCCTTGTCGTCGAGGAGCTTCTCGATCTCCTCGGCGGTCTTCGCCGAACTCTGTCGGGCGTCCGTGGAGCGCGCGAGCGCCTCCTCGGCCTGCTTCATGAGCTTCTCGATCTCCTTGATCTTCTTCTCGACGTCGGCCTGCTCGCCGCCGTGGTCCTGGGCGAACGCGGGCGCACAGAGTCCGAACGCCAAGCCGGCGGTGATGAGAGCGGTCTGGATCGATCGGGCGGTCATCAGCGGTCCTCCCCCTCTCCCATCGGCGGGAGAGCACTCTCGTCCTCAGGCTCATCGAAGATGGACTCATCGAGGCCGACGCTGGTCGCGAAGTCTCGCCACATGGTCCTGATCGTACCCTGCTGGTGCGCGAGCCGCTCCAGGCGGGCGCGCTGGATGCGCGTCAGCTTCGCCGGATCGTCCGGGAGCCCCTCCTTCTGGAGCTGCTCCAGATTGCGAGCCACGCGTTCCTGCATGCGCTTCAGAGCGCGCAGCTCGGCGACCGGCGCGACGATGCGCGCGGCACCCGGCTGTTGCTGCTGCTGCTCACCCTGCTGCTCCTCCGGCTGCTCTTCCTGGGCACGCCGCTCACGCTCTTCGCGCAGCGTCTCGCGCAGCTCGGCGACCTCGGCGATCACCTCGCGCTGGATGCCCTGACAGAGATCGTCCGGGCGTAGCTTGCGGAGGTGTCCGGCGGCTGTCGTCATGTCGTCCTTGATGCCGTGGAGGATGGGGCCGAACACGGCCGAGCCCTCCTTCTCGATGGCCTCGACGACCGGGTTCAGGTGGTCGGACAGGCCCTCCTGCTCCCCCGCGAGCTTGCGCATGCTCACACGCTGGTGCCGCGCGAAACTGTCCTCTTCACCGCGCTCGCTCCAGACCAGCTCGGTTGACTCGAGGATGGCCGACTGGGCCTCCTCGACGCGGGCCAGCTCCTGCTCGATGCGGTAGAGGGCCTCCTCGGCCTGCAGCGAGTCGTAGCGCTCCTGCTCCTCTTCGAGGGCTGCGTCGGCCATCTCGAGGTAGCGCTCCGCGTCCTCCTGCTCTCGCGTCGCCTGCTCGGCTTCCCCTTCGTCCATCTCGTCGGAGGCGCTCTCCATCTCCTCCTGGGCGCGCGATGCGCTCGACGCACCGGCGGATGCCGCGCTCTTCTGCATCTGCTCGGCGGCGCGCTTGGTGCGCTCGGCGAGCTCGTCCTGCTGCTCCTTGATCTTGCGGAGCGTCTCCCTCGTCTCGGCTTCACGCTCCGGATCTCGCAGCGCCTCGCGGGCGGCGTCGAGGTCGCGGCGAGCCTGCTGGCGCTGACCGGCGGCCTGCTCGGACTGACCAGCCTCGCTGCTCTTCTGCGCCCCGGACATCTCGCCGGCGGCTTCCTCAGTCCGGTCCGCTGCCTCCTGCGCGCGATCCCCGGCGGTGGAGTTCCCTGCCGCGTTCAACTGGCCCGCGCGCTCGCGGAGCTTCTCTTCCAGCTCGCGGGCGCGCTTCTCGAGCTCCGCCTGCTTCTCGGCGAGCGCCTTGGCGGCAGTGTTCTCGCGCGCCGCTGCCTCGTCGCGTCGGGTCTGCTCAGCCTCGGCGGCGTCGCGCAGCGCCTGCTCCGCGCGCCCCGACGCGTCGGATGCCTCCTGCGGCGATCCGGAGGCGGCCTTCGCCGCCGCGTCGCGCATCGCATCGATCGCCTTCTCGAGATCCTCCCGCGCCGGGCTGGACTCGGGGAGATCGGCCGCCACGCGCTCGGCGCGGTCGGCCAATGACGTCTGTGGTTCCTCGAGCTCGCGGGCGACGTCGCTCTGGCCGGAGGCCTGCGCGAGTTGCTTGCGGGCCTTTGCCAGCGCGGACTCGGCACGCGCGGCCGCGGCGGCGGCCTTGGCCTGGTCGCCACGCTCCGCCGACTGCTGCTCGCCCTCGCTCCCGGCGGAAGCGGCTGACTGTGCCTGCTGCATGGCGTCGGCGGCCTCACGGGCGGCCCTTGCTGCCGCTTGCGCGCTGTCGGCGCCCTTCTGTGCGGCGTGCGACTTCTCCTTCGAGAGGCCCTGGGCTCCGTCGGCGGGGCTCTTCGCCTGCGCGGCCAGGTCCTCGGCCCCCTTGGCGACGGCCTCCTGCTGCGCTGCCGCTGCGGCGCCGGAACTCGCCCGTGCGGCCGAGAGACTCTTCTGGGCCGCGTCGAGGGCACGCTCGAGCGCGGTCTGGGCGTCGCCGGCCTGACGACGCGCCTCCGGGGCGTCCCCGACGTCGAGCGCCTTGCTGGCACGATCCAGCGCGCCGACGGCTTCGGCCGCGGCGTCGGCGGCCTTCGTCGCCTGCTCGCCGGCCTTGGCGTCGTTCATCTCGGGGCTCGCCGCGCGAAGCGCGCTCGCCACGGCGGCCGCTTCTTCGGCGATCTTCCGTTCCGCGTCGCCGACGTCGCGCGCAGCGTCTGCCGCGGATGCCGCACGAGCGTGCTGTGCGAGCTCGTCAGCGGCAGCGGCTGCGCGGTCCCGTGCGTCCTGCGCGGTCGCCTCGGCCTGACGGGCGCCGTCTCGGTCGCCCTCGGAGCGGGCGTCCTGAGCGGCCTTGGCGGCATCGGCCGCCTCGCGCGCCGCGGCAGCGGCCGACTTGGCGCGGGCGAGAGCAGCCTCGAGCTCCGCGGTGCGCTCCTCGTCACCGGCGGCCTGCGCATCGCTCAACTGATCGGCGAGGTCCTGCGAGGCCTTGGTGAGGCGGTCCGCCTGCTTGGTCAGTTCCTCGGACGCGCCGTCGCGGCCCGGGTTCGATTCACGCATCGCCGCGGCCGTCGCGCGGGCGAGCTCCTCGGTCGTGCGCGTGTTGCGGAGATCGTCTGCGGCGAGCTTCTCCGCATCGCGCGCGGCCTTTGCGGCCCGCTGGGCCAGGTCGGAGAGGCGCCGGACGGCCTCCTCGGCGGCGCGCAGGGGCGACATCTGCGAGCGGTTCTCGGCCTGCTGCGACCGGAGCTCGTCAGCGCGGCGCGCCGCGTCGGCCAGATCCTTGTCGACGTTCTCGCCGGTGCGGTCTGCGCGGTCGCCGAGTTCGCTCTGCTCCTGGGCCAGCGCGGCGAGATCGCGAGCGTTCTGCTGCGCCTGCCGGCGCTCGTCGGCGGCCTCGCGGCCGATCTGCGCCTCGAGGGCTGCCTGGTCGCGCTGGAGGTCCTCGATCTGGCGATCGAGGTCGGACAGATCGCGGTCCACAGCGGACCGGTCACGTGCGTCCTCGGTCTCGCGCCGGATCTCTTGCTGCTTCGACTGGATCTCCGACAGCTCGGCGCGCGCGCTCGCGATCTCCTCCTGCCTGCGCTCGATGTCCTCGAGCGTGTTCCGCTTCTCGAGGATGGAGAGCAGGTCCTCGAGGTCGTCGTGCACCGTCCCGGCGAGATCGATGCCGCGCTGGAACTTGCGGTCGTCGAACAGCTTGCGGACGTTCTCCATCGTCGTGGAGATCTGCCGCTCGTCGGCGTGGCGCAGCGCGGTGTCGACGAGATCGGCCTTCTCATCGAACCCAGCTTCACGCAGCCGTTCGCCGAACGTGCGCATGCGGGCGATGAGATCCTGGAACTGGTTGAGGTTGGACTCCTGGTCGTTCGCGCGCGTGATCGCGGCGTCTTCCGGGTTGTCCTGCGCGGCGGCTCGCGGCGGGGCACTCACGAGGAGCAGGACTGCTGCGGCTCCGACGGTCGTCAGCCTGATCGTCCATCCGGTCATCTCGGTCTCCCGCGCTCGTGGCGCTCAGCGATCCCGGTCGTTCTCGTCGTCCGGCTTCTTCGGCAGGGGCTTTCCGATGCCGATCTGTCGGTTCCTGATCTGACGCGCCAGCTCGACGATCTCGGAGAGCGTCTCCCAGCGGTCCATGCGGCGTTCCAGCTCGGCGAGCTTCTGTTCGAGCTCGTCAGCGCGCCGCTCCGCCTCTTCGAGCAACTCGGCGCGCGGTCCGTCGGCTCCGCTCCACGCGCGCAGCGCGTCGTACACGGCAGGCGACAACTCGACCACGGCCTCGTCGCCGAGATCCATGATGTCGAGCAACGCGCCCAGGATCTCCGGGTCGTAGAGCCGCTTGGCGCGCTTCTGCTCGACGATGGTGCGATACAGCTTCCGCGGGAACACGCCGTCGACGTCCTCGGAGGGAGCGGCGAGCGTCTCGTGATAGAGCGGCAGCAACCGGTCCACGGTCGGGATGCTCCCGAGGCGGTTGAGTACGTAGGCATCGAAGACGCCGTGAACGCCGCGCAGGAACTGGTCGAGTTCGTTCGTGACACGCCCCTGCTCGACCTGCAGGTCTCGTCCCGCGTCGATGTCGTCGAGGCTCGGAGGAGCGCTAGCCACCGCCTGGCGGAGCTTGCGGATGCCCTCGGTCGTGCGGCGCTGGTGGGCGCGGAGCTGCATGAGCAGATCGCGCAGCCCCACCTGACGCTGAGTCAGACGTCGCTCGAGGTCCTCGCGAGAGAGCACCTCGATGGTCACGGCGGGCGCGACCGTCTCATTCTGGTCGTTATCGAGCGCACGGACGGAGAGTTCGATCACGTCGCCAGCGACGATCGGCTGCTGGTCGCCGCCGGAGAGGCTGCCGATCTCGACGGGGGCGTAGACGTCCAAGCGCTTGCGAGGTGCCGGGGACTCGCCCTCCGGCCAGAGCAGCGTCGATCGCAGAGGCTGGCCGTCCTCGAGGACGTCCAGGTTCGCGGTCGCGATCGAGAAGTCGTCGCGGACGATGGCCTTGACCGGCACCAGCCCCTGCGGCGTGCGATAGAGACGCGCCAGTGGGAACAGGACGCGGACCTCAGGCGGCTCGTCCTCGACCGCGCGGATGCGGAAGCGATCCTCCTCGGCGCGATTGCGTTGCCCGCTGTCTGCAATGAGCTCGATGTGGAAGATCTGGTCCTCGCGAACGACCAGCTCGACGCGCAGGCTGTCGCGTCCGTCGCCCTCGACGACGAGCTCCTGCGCAGCGGCCTCGCGCGGGACGAGTTGCGCCGACGCGAGCGGCATGTTGGCCCGCAGCGTCAGCTCGACGCGCGAGCCCTCGAGGACGTCGAACGACGACTCGCGCACGACGGCGACCGGTCGACCGGAGTAGTCGGGGGAGGTGACCTGCGCCACCGTCGAGGCGATCCGCGGCGGAACCATCGCGCGGACCTCGTAGACAGGATCGCGGTCGTCGTCGTCGCCGCCGGTGACCCAGAAGCGGAACGACGTCGCCACGGAGCGGAAGTCGAATGCGTACTGGCCCGTGTCACCTTCCTCCGTGACCAGCGGGAACATGCGGCGCGAATCGGTCTCGGTGATCCGAGGATCGCCTCCGTCCGCGTCGAACTCGAGCGCTTCGAAGTGGAGCTGGAGCTCCCGCGGCCGCTGTCCGTCGACCTCCGCGACGATGCGGAGATCGTCGCCTCGCGTGACGATGCGAGGATCGTCGACGGTGAAGTCGACGACACGCACGTTCGTCCGACGCGGCCAGGCGACGTCCTGGAGGAAGATGCCGCGCTTCACCCACAGGCCGAACGCGGACGGCGCGAGCAGCGCGGCGAGCGCCAGCGCCGAGACGGCCCCTCCGGCCACCAGGAGTGCACGTCGCGACGCGCGGGTGTCGACCAACGTCTCTGGGCGGATCTTCTGCGCGTAGGCGCCGGCCTGCATCACCACGATGCGCATCATCTCGCGCGACTCGGGCTCGTCGGGGTCGTCCAGTCGAGTCTCGAAGTCGAGCGCCGAAGCCAGGCGGTCGCCGAGGTCCGGGACGGCGTCCTCGAGCGTCTGCGCGAGTCGCGCGTCGTCCATGGGCGCTCGCAGCGGAGCCGTTGCCCAGCGCGCCAGCACCAACACCCCGATCACGAACGCGGCGAGATGAATGGCGCGCACCGCGAGCGGGAGGTCGAGGAACCAGTCGAGCGCGAACGATACCAGCGCGACCAGAGCCATCGTGGCGACGACGAGGGCGAGGGCGCGCACGGCCGCGCTCCGGCGCAACTTGCTGCGCAGGCGCCGAAGGACGTCGCGGACCGGCTGCATCTCACGCTGCATCAGCGGGTCACCTCGAACGTCACGGGTTCGCTCTCGACGACGCCGAGCCATTCGACGCCGCGCGATTGCGTGCGGTAGGACATGTAGCGAAGACGCGCTTCCCAGCGACCGGTTTCCTGATCGGGGATGGCGAGGCTCAATTCGAGCCGATATGGCGCATCGGATCGGATGAAGATCGTATCGCCGCCGCCGTCGAGAGCGTGCGACGCGCGGACGATCATCGACTCCTGCACCGTGACCTCCGTCTCGCGCCCGCTCGGTCCCTTGAGACGCACGAGGAAGTCCGGCACGGAAGCGTCGAATCCGGCGATCTCGACCGCGCCTCCCACGCCGGGAGCGAGCTCGGCCGTCAGCGCGAGATCGTCACCCACGCCGATGGTCTCAGCGCCTGCCTCGAGCGTCGCCCGAGGCGTCAAGAAGGCGTCGCCGCCGTCACGGCCGTCGGCATCGCGCACGAGCAGCACGTCCTCATCCACGAGACCCTGCTGGCCAGCGCGGAGACGTTCCGACGCCGCATCGGTCCCACGGCGACCGAACTCGACCTCGCCCTCCTCGACGCCGACCACGAGCCGCTCTCCGACTGCGCGCACCCGGAAGCGCGTGCCCCGCACGGCGGCGTAGAGGGTGTTCGACGTGATCTCCAGCCGATCCGCCAGATCCATGGCGACGACGTCGACGCGCCCGGCGATCAGCTCGAAGTGGGAGGCGCTCAGGCGCCGCAGTCGAGCGCCGGGCTCCAGAGTGAGCTCGGCCGTCCCTTCGGAGAGCGGCTGGTCCGCGCGCGGCGCGCCGTGACGCTTGTCGCACCGCACGCGCACGGCGACGCGGTCGTGCCCGGCTTCCAGGACGTCCCCGGCGCGGAACTCGACCGATCCGGACTCCGACCCGATCCAGCGCGCAGCCTGCGCGCCCGACTCGTCGCCGTCCGTGTGCAGGATCTGCCCGGTCGAGACGAGTGCGGCGTCGGACCCGCGCCCCCCGAGTCCGAGCGACACGGCGACGACCAGCACGGCGGCGATGGCGATCGGAGCCAACCAACGGAGGAACCGGAGTCGGCCGCGGCGCGCAGTGCCGGGCGCTGGCACGTCGTCCAGGTCCTCGAAGTGCACGGCCGGCGGGCCCTCGCGCGCAATCAACTCGAGCACGGCGGCGGCCCCGTCCGCGCGCGGCTGGACGTGGAGAGCCGTTCGCGTGGCCCCGACGAGTTCGTGGACCGACGCGAGCTCGGCGGCGGCGGCCGCGTCCCCTGCGATCGCACGCTCCACGCGCTCTGCGGCGGCGCCGGAGAGTTGGCCGAGGGCGAGAGCCGTCAGGTTGGCGCCCAGCTCCGCGTCGATCGGCGAGCGAGAGAGCGCGACGTCGGCACGCCGTTCGGCGGCCTCGTCCTCGACGGTATCGAGAAGTCGTGCGAGGCCGGACTTGGACGGCTGCGGGGCCGCCGAGCGCGAGAGGTCGGCGACCTCGGCGCGGAGAGCGTCGTGCTGTGCTCGAAGCGTCTCGTCGGCTGCGAGCCGTTTCTCGAGCGCCTGCGCTTCAGCGGGCTCGAGGCCACCCATCAGGTGAGCGAGGAGCTCGGCGCCGACATCATCGGGCGGGGGAGTGGGGCCCGGGGGAGTGGGAGACGACGGGGCGCTCACGGCTGGATCGTCCTAGGCATGCGCTTGGCACCGGCAGAGCGGGACTGTGGTTCAGTCGTTTCGCAGCCGAATTCGCTCAGCCGATCCCGACGTAGGGCTCGAGCTCCGTCCGCAGGGCGCGTACGGCCTGGAACATGCGCGATTTCACCGTGCCGACCGGGATCTCGAGAATCTCGGCGACCTCCTTGTAGGGGAGGCCCTGCGACGCCCCGAGCATCCAGACGAGCCGCAGCTTCTCGGGCAAGCGACCTACGGCGGCCTGGATGTGGTCGCCGAGCTCGCCGGAGAGCGCCACCTTGTCGGGCGTGGGGGCGTCGGACTCGACCGCCTTCACGAGTCGCGGAGCGTCCGAGTCGCCTCCGGCGTCCAGCGAGACCGGCCGAATGCGCCGCATCTTCTTCTCGCGCTCGTTCAACCAGTGGTTGCGGGCGATCTGGAACAGCCACGTGGAAAACTTCGCCAGCGGCCGATAGCGCGGCGCGGCCCGCCAGACCTTGAGGAACACCCCCTGCATCAGGTCCTCGCAGAGGGCCCGATCGCGGCACATGCCGTAGAGGAAGCTCAGAAGCGGTCCGGACCATCGGGCGTAGAGCTCCTCGAGGGCGGACTCGTCGCCTTGCGCGAGTCGCTCCATGCAGTTGAAGGAATGCTGCTGTTCGTGTGGGGGCATAGGGAGGGCACGGAACCGTGGAACCCGACCTTCGGGGGCCGGTTCAGCGATTTCCGCACTTTTTAGAATCTAGTGCTCCGAGGCTGCGAGAGCCCGGAATGGGTCGCCGGGGCCGAGCGATGGGGGGAGATGGCGTCGGAACGGGCGGGCGAGCGGACGGACAGCCACATCATCGACCGGTGGCCGCCCGCACCACGCGGGTCGTCCGCGGACCGCCAGTGGACCCGCATCGCGCGAGCGACCCCCGCGGGCGGGGCGGACCAGAGGCGCTGCCCCTACGGCGCCATTGAGGAGGCGCGTCCGAGGGGATTGGATCCGCACCCGCCGCGAGATGCGGCACCGAGCCGGAGCGCGGTCATCGACCGATGGCCGTCCGCGTGACGAGGGTCGTCCGCCGAGCGCCAGCAAACCCGCATCGCGCCAGCAACGCCAGCGGGCGGGGCGGATCAGGAGATCCGCCCGTACGGCGCCGTTGACGTAGCCGACCCGGTGGATGGGAGGACACCCCAGCCGTCCGGATCCCAACCCGGGGCGCGCTGGATGCGCGCGTGCGCGCAGGCAGCGTGACGCGGGAGTGAGGCCACGCAAGGGTGCGGCCGACACGGTGGCTCTCGAGTGAGAGCCCTCGCACCCGCGGAGCCGACCAGAGGTGCCGGAGGCGCGCCGTGTGCGCATCGCACGCGGCGTGACCCGCGGGCGCGGCGATTGTCACTGCGTCGACCAGCGTCCACCTACGAGGCGCGCTGCAATCGCCGTGACGGCCAACTACCTCCCGAGCTTCCAGCGCGTCAGCGCTGGAAGATCGGGAGGTAGTTATTCGGGATCTGCAGCAGCATCGCCGCGACCGCCGTCGACATGGGGTACATGTGCCCGCGTTCGTCGCGGCCCGACACGTTGCACTCCCACGTGCCGTCCGGAGACTGACTACGGATCAGGTCGTCGCGCAGGCGGGTGTAGTACGTGTTCCATGGGCGTCCGCCTGCGATGAACATCGCCTGGGCGGCGTAGTAGTTGCCGTAGAAGTAGAAGTAGTGCTCGTCGTACCCGTTGTGGGCGACGTCGTCGTAGTGGCGCAGCACGTAGCCGAGCATCGTCGAGAACGACGGCTGCGGCCGACCCCGCTCGGTGTACATCTTGATGTCGCGGGCCTCGATGAAGCGCCGGATGTCGTCGTCGGTGTAGATCCCGGCTCCGTAGAGCGTGGTGAGACCGGCGGACGTCAGCGCGAATGAGGTGCGCGTGTTCTGCTGCGCGGCGCGGTTGTTCGACTGGTACTGGTACAGGAACGAGCCGCGCTCGAAGCGCCCCACTCCGTCCCGCGTCACCGCCGAGTTGAGCACGTACTCGATGGCCGCCTCGATGCTCTCCTTGGGGACGCGAATGCCCTTGTTCTTCGCCGCGCGCAGAGCGACGACCTGGCAGACGGTGATCGACATGTCCGAGTCTTCGGCGTTGGGCACGTAGCGCCATCCGCCCTGTTCGTTCTGCGAGCGATAGGTGAAGACGACAGCCTTCTCGAGCGCCTTCCGCACGCGCTCGTCGCGCGTCATTCCGTAGACCTCGGCGAGGAACAGCGTCGCGAAGGCGTGGCTGTACATCCGGGTGCCGTTCGCCCCGATGAAGCCGGTGTTGCCGTCCTGCGCCGACATCACGTACTCGAGCGCCTTCTCGACGTTCTTCGCGTAGGGCCCGCGGCCCGGGACGCTGCCGGCCGCGAGGAACGCGGTGCCACCCAGCGCCGTCACGCCCACGTGGGGCATGTTGCGCTCCTCCACGTGGTACGTCTCGTTCAGCTTGAAGCCGACGTCGCAGTCCCATGCGCCGTCCTTGCGCTGATGCTCCACGAGCCAGTGGAGTGCGCGGTCGACGGCGCGGCGCGACGCGGGCGTGGCGAGCGACTCACCCGTCGTGTCGACCTCCTCGGTCGAGGCGATGAGCGGCCAGGCACCGGCGACGGCGGCCGCACACAGGACGAGCCCGGGGACGAGAGACTGGACGAGGCGTCGCAACAGGCTGCTCACGGTGTCTCCTGGGGAGTGACGAACGACGTTCCACTATACGGGCGAGACCGGGCCGAGGGTTCCGTCCACCTGTTCATCGTCAGGTTCAGCGGGAGCCGTACACGGCGAGCGCGCCCGGGACGGTCAGGGCCAGGATCGTGCGGTCGTAGAGCACGCGCTGGTACTTCGCGCCGATCTCCGGGTGCTCGACGATCGCCGCCTCGGAGCCGTCACCACGCTCGAGCAGGATGACCTTGCACGCGTAGCGCCGGGTCCGACCGCCGAAGCTCTCGTTGACCTCGTACGCGACGTGATCGGTGCAGATGACCGGGTGCGGGTGGGCTCGTCCCTCGTGCTCGATCCGGTGTCGCCACAGTTCGTCGCCACTGGCGCCGTCGAGCGCGACGGCGACGACCTGGCCGCGGCGGCCGTCCGGCACGACGGTCACGACGACCGTGCCGTCGACGGCGGCCTCGCCGTTCCAGCCGAGCGTGCCGATCGACGACACGTCGGCGCTCCAGAGGATGTGTCCGTTGGAGGCCGCGATGCGATGGATGCCACCCTCGGTGTCCGCCACGATCACGGCGCCGGTCACGGCGAGCAGCTTCTTGGCATCGCCCTTGGGCACCTTGACTCTCCACGCCTCGGAGCCATCGCTCACGTCGACCGCCACCAACTCGGTCGAGCCCGCGAGCGTGACGACGATCCCGCTCTGCGGCGGATGGACGGCCACGTGGTTGAACGAGCTCGTCTCGAGGTCCGTGCTGCCGCGCAGCGTCAGCGTCGCGCTGTCGAGCGTCAGGATCGTGCGCGCGGCTTCGTTGCGGGTGCGGGCCGAGCGGTAGACGACGACGGCGTCCTCCGCGACGGTGATCTCAGGGTAGAGCGGCCCGTCGAACGTGCGGGATGCGAGGACCGACCCCGCGGAGACGTCGAGGGCCGTCAGCGTGTACGTGACACCGCCCTGAGCGTCACGCTCCGTGTGCAGCAGGTAGAGCACACCAAGCCCGGCCGCGTCGGCGCGGTATCCGCCAGGGAGTTGTTTGCGCCAGACCTCGGTGCCGTCGGCGGCGGAGAACGACTGAACGAGCAGTCCCCGCTGACCGCGTCCGCGCGGATCACCCGCGAGCACGAAGGTGTCCCGCGTGCCCACCGCGGTGCGGCGCTCGAGATCGAGCGGCTGACGCCAGACCGGCCGACCCGTCGACGCGTCGAGCAGTTCGAGCACGCCGCCGCGCGTGGCGAGCAGTCGGCCCTCGAGCGCGGTCGGGCGCCGACCGGGCAGGACGACGATCTGCGGCGCCACGGATGTCGCGTCGGAGCTCCAGAGTTGCGATAGCGGCAGGTGCAAGGCGGGCAGGTCGGCGGGTGGCGTCGAGAGTCGCGCGGACTTCAGTCGTGCTCGCGCCAGAGCCCCGGCGTCGCCGTCGTCGAGGGCGACCTCCGGGTGCTCGCGAAGCAGCCGTTGGAGGGTCATCCGCTCGGCGGCGACCTCTTCGAGCTGTGCGTACGCGTCGGAGAGGCGCCAGAGGGCCGCCGCGGTCTCGGCGGCGCCGGGCTCGGCGTTCAGCAGGCTGCGCAGGAGCCCGACGGCCTCCCGCGGTCGCTCGGCCGTGAGATGCAGTTTCGCGCCGAGCAGGGCCGCCTTGGCGGCGATCTGTGCATCGGGATAGATCCGCGCCACGCGATCCAGGTCGACCGCGTCGGCCGCTTCCCGCGCCAGCTCGAAGGCAGCTCGCGCGCGCAACCGGACACGCTCTGCCGCGGCCACCGCGATCTCACCCGTCAGCCGGCGCAGCCGATCGTGCACCGCGCTGCGAGCATCCGCACGTCCGAGATCGGCGTCGGCGTGCTGCTCCAGCAGGTCGAGCCAGAGGTCCGCGGCGGCGGCGCCGTCGCCCGCCGCGCGCGCGTTCTCGCCCAACTCGAACAGCGCCTTCGCCCCGGCGTGCACACGACCGATCCCCGGCAGGGCGACGTGAACCTCGGCGTACTCGGCGCGCACTCGCTCGAGCGCCCGACGCGCACGTTGGTCGGTCGCGATCTCGGCGATCGAGAGCAGGGCGCGGACCGCTTGCCCGCGGTCCTGGGCGATTCCGATCGACCACTCGAGGTCGCCCAGCGCGCCCTCTGCGTCGCCGAGCTCGCGCTTGACAGCGGCGCGCTCGACGAGGGACTCGTGCAGCGCACGCCGCAACGGTCCTTCCAGGCGCTCACGGGCGCGCGGAGCCAGAGCATCGATGCGCTGGAGTCCGATTTCGAGCGATGAGATGGCGTCGTCGAGTTGCCCGGCGCTGCGGAAGATCTGGCCGGCCTCGAGGCGGAGCTGGGCATCGTCGGGCGCGGCCACGATCTGCGCGAGCAGCCGGTCACGCCTCTGTTCGAACCGGTAGTGCGCCACGATCTCGTCGCGCTCGACGAGCAACGCGGCCCCGTCGGCGCTGACCAGGTTGCCGACCGGCTCGCCGAGATCGGCATCCGGAAGCGGCCACATCCCCTTGAGATCACCGGTGCGAGTGTCGACCGACACGATGCTCTCGTCCGTGGGAACGTACACGCGGCCGTCGCCGATCACGCCGGCGCCAGTCGCGCTCGTGTCGCGCATGTCCGGCGTGAGGAGGCGGCCCGCATCGGGCGAGTTCCAGGCGCGCGCTCCGGTCTCGAGATCGATGGCGGTCAGCCGCTCACCGAGGATGAACGCGCGACCGTCCGCAACGCCGAGGAAGTAGTCGTGATCGAAGGGCCTAATCATGTTCGGCGTCTTCCAGTGGACGCGACCGTCGATCGGATCGAACGCCATCAGGTAGGCCGACTCAGTTGGTGCCATCACGATGCGCGAGTGCGTCGCCGAGACGGGGGACGGCCACCACGTGACCTGTCGCTCGCGCGTCTCGTACCAGTAGTTCGACGGCGGGATGCGCGTCTGCGGGTACGCCGTGACCCACTGGACCTCGCCGCGCGCCAGGTCGACGCCGGTGGCGACGCCCAGACTTGTGCCGAAGTAGACGACGCCGTCGTGCTCTGCGAGCGCCGTTGTGGCGAGTTCCTTGACCGGTCGCCCGAACAGGTTGAGTTCCTGCTGCCCCTGCACGATCGAGCGGCGCCAGCGCGTCCGCCCCGTGTGTCGATCGAAGCAGACGAGCCGCACGTCGAAGATGGAGTCGTACGTGTACGTCGCGACGAGGATGTCGTCGCCGACGACCAGCGGCGGCGAAGCCACCGACTCCTCGGTGATGGCGTCGCGATCCGGATGGTCGACGATCTCCGTGTCCTCGTGGGACCAGAGGACGGCTCCGGTCCGCGCGTCGAGGGCGTACAGCGAGCGGTGGGGCAGGGCGTAGACGATCGTCCGTCCGTAGAACTTCCGCTCCATCTTCGGCGCGTCGGAGCGCGTCGCGAGTGCTGCGTAGACGACGTCGTCCGCCACGGATGCCGTGTGGACCGCGAGTTTGTTGTCGCGCCAATTGGCGACGCGCTGCCGGGACTCCTTGCGCCAGACCATGCGTCCGGTGGAGAGGTCGACGGCGCGCATCGAGAGTCCGTTGTTCACGAACACCATGCCCTGCGCGACGACCGGCGCGACGGGACGGTGGCCCTGCACCTGACTGATGCTCCACCGGCTCGGCTTGTCATCGTCGGTTGCGCTGCCCTCGACGTAGAGCGTCGGCAGACGCCAGCGGGACTTCGCACCCGGAGGCGGAGGCGGCGGCGCGAGCGCCGTTCCGTGACGATTGCCGCCGAACTCCGGCCAGCCCGTTCGACTCTCTCGTCGCGGACCCGCGGCGAGCTCCATGCGATCGATGAAGAGTTCGAGCGACTCGGCGCCTTCGGGACCGGGGACGACCTGGTCGAGAACGTCGGCGCTGAGGGCACGCACTCGTTCCGTTCCCTCACGATCGCCCGACTGCGCTCGCGCGAACGCCAGGCGGGCGAGCACTCCCGCACGCTCCTCGGCGCCCGGTGACACGGCCAGCAACGAACGGAGCTCGAACGCGGCTTCGGCAAAGGCGCCGCGAGAGAGGGCCAGGCTGGCCAGCGCCTCGTGCGCACGACGACGCACGTCCCGAGCGGGGTAGCCTCGCGCGACATCGCGCAGGTCGACATCGCGCCGCAGGCGCAGCCCGCGCGAGAGGAGCTCCTCGGCCTTGGGCCGGTAGAGCCGCTCCCACACTTCGACGCCCTCGGGCGGAAGCTCCTCGAACAGACGACGTCCTCGGGCATTGACACCCTCGAAACGGGCCGGGCCCTCGTCGCGCACGCGCACGAGGTCGCCGCGCTCCCACGGCCGATCGAGCAGGCGTTGGAGCGCGTGTACGGCGTCCTCCCACTCTCCCGCACTGCGGTGGCGCTGGTAGTCGGAAACGGCGCGCACGGCGCTGGCGTCGTCGCGGACCTGGTACCGGCGACCGACGTCGATGTCCTGTGCGGCGGCTCGCGACGGACCGGACAGGAGCGAGACCGCCGCGAGCGCCGCCGCGGAGGCGGCGATCGTGGCCCATCTCGGTCGAGTCGTCGTCACTCTTGTGCTCACACCAACTGCCAGCGCTTGCGGAGCAGCCACTCCGCCCCGAGCAGGGACAGCGCGAGGAGTAGCGCCCACCCATTGTCCCACAGTTCTTCGGGCCGGACATCGGTGGGCACCGGCTTGTTCCGCGCCGGCGGATCGAGCTCGGGCAGATCCCAGAGCGGCATGGTGCGCCCGCCCGACGACGAGTCCGCGACGGCCCGCAGCGTGACCTCGTCGAGTAGCAGGTCCCGTCCCTCGAGCGAACTCTGGACGACAGAGAAGATCTTCTTCGCGGGCTCGTCGCCGACCACGTCCGGGGCGCGCGAGAGCCGGTACTGTCCGGGGCGCGTCGGCACCAAAGTGCGGCGGTACGTGCCGGGCTCGCTCTCGTCCTTGGGGATCGGGAGCGTCGTCGTCTCGCGCGTGCCGGGCTCGGGGCCAGGCATGTCGAGCTCGATCTCCTGGACGTCGTCCGTGGCCGGGTCGTAGTCGCGGTCGAGGACGTGCAACGTGATCTGAACCGGGTCGTCGAGCGCGTACGACTCGAGGTCGGTCATGATCTTGAAGCGCTCGTTGCCGCCGAGCAGCTTGTACGTGGCCAGCAGCCGGACCGCCTCGCCGTAGAAGCGGTAGAAGTACTCGTCGCCGACGAGGTAGCGCATGCGCCACAGCTCCTCGACACCGACGAACAGCACGCGTCCACGGCCGTAGATCATCGTGGCGATCGCCGGACGCGGTCCAAACTTGTTCTCGTAGCGCGGCTCGTCGGCAACGGCGAGCACCTTGGCGAGCGTCTTCGCGCGCAGCGCCGGGTAGGCCCAGTACTGACGCCAGCGCTCGGTCCCTTCCCAGAGCCCGCGCGACACGCGCGCATCGCCGGCGACGTCCATGAGCGGGCTCTCGCGGCCTTCCGGGGTGAGCTTGAGCCGCCAGCCGCGGCTCTGGTCCACCTGCGGATCGAGGCTCTCCGTCGTGCGGTCGATGACCACCGGGAGCAGCGGTTCGAGATCCGTGTCGCGGTAGCGGCTCGGGTTGTGCCGCGGGCCGGCGAGCATCACAAGGCCGCCACCCTTCTCCACGAACTCGTGGAGGTTCTCGAGCGCCTGCTTCGCGCGCCCCGGCGAGTCGGCCAGATCGCGCCAGTCGAGGTCTCCGATGATGACGACGTCGTACTCGAACAGGTCCTCGCGCTTCGGCAGTCCGCGCGACATGTCGAGCGGCCGCCAGCCGCGAGACCGGGACGACTTCTGCGGCGTGTCGGGATCGGCGTCCATCAGCAGCGTGTGGACCAGCATCGTGTCGCGGTCCCGCGTCAGCGCGTTCGACAGGAAGATGTACTCGTAGCGCGGTGGGCCCTCGACGTAGAGCACCTTGATCTTGCGGTCGATCACGCGAATGGTGTGGGTGACCCAGTTGTCGCTGTGGATCTTCTCCTCGGGCTGAGGCGGCACACCGAGGCGCAGCGCGTACGTGCCGGCGACGCGGAACGTGTGCGCCACCTTGACCCGCTGCTCGGCGTCCCCGCCCTCCAGCACGATCTGACCCGGGTCGATCGCGAGCGTCGATCCCTCGGGCTGACCCTGATCGTTCAGTCGCTGCATCTCCACGCGGGCTGGGCGTCCCTCGAAGCCCTTGGCGCGCACGGTGAACTCGAACTGCGCGTTGTCGCGGGCTAGCACGACCTCCTTCGCGCGGAGGTTCGCGACGTGCACGTTGCGCGGAGAGCGCGGATCACCGACGCCCACCGAGAACACCGGGACGTCCTGCGCGAGTGCACGGCGTCCGGCCTGGAGCGGACCCGGCGAGCCGGCGTTGTCCTGGCCGTCGGAGATGACCACGATGCCGGCGACGGGCTCGTCGCGCAGGCGGAACGTGTCGAGCACGGTCGAGACCGACTGACCGATGCGCGTCGACGGCTCCCGGGCGCGCAGGCGACCGAGTCCCTCGCGCAGCCGATCGGCCGGCGTTCGCGCGTCCTTGTTCTCCTCTTCCTCCGGGGCTTCACCCGTGGCCTCGATGGGCGTGAGCTGGGAGCCGAACGACATCAGGTGGACGCGGAACTTCTCGGTCCAACCCTCGAGCAGCTCGGACTCGCGGTTCTCGAGCACCGCTCGCGCAAGATCGAGACGCGAGCGCGTCGGCACCTGCGATGCCGGCAGGCCGGACGCCTTGGCGAGAGCGTCGGCGTCGGCGTCCTCGTAGCCGTCCTCGGTGGACATCGAGTCGGAGGTGTCCACGAGGACGATCAGATGCGATCGCACGGTGCGAAGCTCGGAGAGCTCCATGTAGGGACCGAACACGAGGAGCAGGAAGAAGAAGAGCGCGAGCGCTCGCAGCGAGGCGAGGAAGAGTCGCGCCCGGACCGGCACGTCGCGCTCCTTCGCGTAGCCCCACCACGCGAGCAGCGACACGACCGGCACGAGCACCAGGACCAGCACCCACGCCGCGGGGAGCGCGTCCCAGCGCAGCTCGGAGCGTGTGGCCTCGGCCAAGAGGAGCGGGAGAGTCACGAGCGCGACCTCCGAGTTCCAATGTGGCGGGCTAGGAGCACCTCGCCGATGAGGCAGAGGAGCCCGAGGATCAGCAACGAGCGATGGACCTCGCCCTCGTGCGCTCGCACGGTCTCGGCGGCGACGCCGAGGTCCTCCGCGACCGTCACGAGCCCGGACCACCGCGCCTCGATCTCGGGCGCGGTGAGTTGAGCGAGGTCGCTCTCGAGCGGCGTGAGATTCACCGCAAAGACGTCGCTCTTCGGCGACGGCGCCGGTGCCAGGATGTCCGCTGGCTTGAAGTGCACCGTGGTGTCGTACGCCCCGAGGCGAGTCGTGGCGCGGAAGGTCACGAAGCTGGGCGCATCCGGTGGCGTCTCGACGTTCGGCTGCGCGGGCGAGCCGTCCGGGTACGTCATCTCGAAGCGGTCGAAGTTCGACGGGAACGTGTTGGCGAATGGCTGGAACGCGAGCAGGTTGCGATCGGCGTTGCCACGCGCCGTCATCACGTAGACGGTCTCGTGGAGGAGCGCGGGGAAGAGGTACGAGCCGGGCAGATTGCCCCACGCGTCGTCCACGGTCGTGGTCAGCAGAAGGACGCGGCCCTTGCCGAAGCGTCGCTCGACCATGGCCGGCGACTTGTGCAGATCCGTGTACGCCAGGACCGTGTTCGCACCGGACGCGAGATCGACCTCGTCGACCGACATGTAGCCGCGCAGGAACGGCGACTGGAAGAAGACCGCGTTGGCGGGATTGGTCAGATCGCGCAGGATCGGATGCCGGTTCTCACCGAGATCGAGTTTCAGCCAGGCCTCTTCGCGGAGTCGGGACTCCAGGAGGCGCGCCGGGAGGAGCCCTTCGCCGTCGCGATACAGCTCGTCGTTCCAGACCTCCGGAATGACCTGGTCGCCGACGGTCAGGACGAGTGCGCCGCCGCGCCGCACGTAGGCCTCGAGCGTCTCTCGCGCCGCCGGGTTCGGTGCCGGTCGCCCGACGTTGGCGAGTACGACGAGGTCCCAGCCGTCGAGCGCCTTCATCGCCAGCAGCTCCGACTCCTCGATCGTCGTCACGGTGATCGGCCCGTCGTCGCGGAGGGCGAGGGCGGGGGCGAGCCAGTACGTCTCACGAACGGCGCCGTCCGCGGGTGGTCGCGGATCGCCGTCGACGGCGAGCACCTTGATCGGCGGTCGGACGCCGAACGCGAACGTCCGTGCATCGTCGAACGTGAATGCGTCGGAGGGAATGCGGGCTTCGACGGTGTGCGGTCCGGTCTCGTCGTCGCCGAACCGGACGGAGAACCGCTGCGAACGCGCGCTGGGAGAAGCGGATCCGGCGGGGCGCGGAGGCAGGTCGACCCAGAACGACTCCGATGAGCCCCGCTCCTCGCCATCGACGAGGAAGCGGACCTCGACGCGCTGAGGACGGTCCGAGAAGTTCGCGATCTCCGCGATGAACGCGGCGCTAGCGCCCTGGACGATATCGCGGTCCTCTTCTGGTCGCAGCCCGATCACGCCGACGTTCGCGACGCTCCGGCCGGACGGCATCACGAGAACCTCGGCGCCCTTCTTCACGAGCGCGTCGAGGGCGACGCGCAGCGCCTCGCCTCCGAGGTCTTCCGTGCCCGGATCGCCCGTCACGTCCGTGGCGCGCTCGAACGTCGTGCGCTGGAGGTCGGTCAGGATCGCGACCTTCTTCTCGACGTCCTCGGCCGACGTGAGCGTCGCGTCCAGAGCCTTCAGCGTGGTGGAGAGATCGGCGCGCGCCGGTGCCGGGCGGAGCTCACCGAGCAGTCGGCGCACCTTCTCGTGATCGCGGCTCTCGCGCACCACGACGCGCGGCTGTCCCGTCGGACGCTGGGGGTCCAGGTTGTCGTTGGTGACGACGAGTGTGACCGGGTCGTCGCTGCCGATCTCGCCGACCAGCGCCGCGGCGGTCGAGGTCGCGTTCTCGAACGCGGTCCTCAGGCCCGAGCGGGCCGCGGTGCTCGCGCTGTTGTCAACGACCAGGAACAGGTGCGTCTTGCGCGTCGTCGCCAGCGCAATCGGGGCCTCGGAGAGATACGGACGAGCCAGGGCCAAGGCGAGGAGCAGGACCGCGAGCGTGCGCAGGAGGAGCAGCAGCAGACTCTCGAGCTGCAGCCGGCGCTGGTGCTTCTTCGCCGCGGTGAGCAGCCACTCCATCGCCGCCCACCGCTGACGGCGGAAGCGCCGCCGGTTCAGCAGGTGAATGATGATGGGCACGCTGGCCGCCGCCAGGCCCCACAGCAGCGCCGGGTTGAGGAACTGGATCACGCTCGCCCTCCGCGGCGGCCCGAGGCCGCGCGCTTGGCGAGATACGAGCTGAGGGCCACGTCGAGGGGCGTGCGCGTGTCCATCTCGACGAGGTCGATCCGCTCTCCGAGGCACGCCGCGCGCAGCGCGTCCTGGAAGGCCGAGACCCCGTCGAGGTACGCCTGGCGAAGTGCCTTCGGGTCCGCGAGAAGCTCGGGGAACTGCTCCAGACCCTCGAAGAGCGTCATCCGCTCGAACGGAAACTCGATCTCGGCCGGGTCGAGCACGTGGAACACGATGACGTCGTGGCCACGGCTACGCAGTCGACGCAGTCCCTCGATCACCTCGTTCACGTCGCCGAGGAGGTCCGAGACCACGACGACCAGTCCGCGCCGTCGAACCCGTTCGGCGACCCGCGCGAGGACCACTCCGAGCGACGTTCGTCCGCCCGGTTCGGCGCCCTCGAGGCTCGCGAAGATGCGTCGGAGGTGGCCCTGCGAGCTGCCCGGCTGGAGCACCGTGCGGATGCCCTCGTCGAACAGCACCAGCCCCGCCGAGTCGTGCTGCGACGTGACGAGGTACGCCAGCGATGCGGCGACGGTCAGCGCGTAGTCGTGCTTGCGAACGCCCTCGGTACCGAAGTCCATCGACTCGGAGACGTCGACGACCAGCTGACAGACGAGGTTGGTCTCCTCCTCGTACTGCTTGACGTAGTAGCGGTCGGACTTGCCGAAGACCTTCCAGTCCAGATAGCGCAGGTCATCGCCGGCCACGTACTCGCGGTGCTCGGCGAACTCGACGCTGAAGCCCTTGTAGGGGCTGCGATGGAGACCCGACACGTACCCCTCGACCACCATCCGGGCGCGCAGATGGATCTGCGCGACCCGACTGATGATCTCGGGGTCAATGGGGCTCCTCGCCGTTTCGGCCATCGTCGTGCGGAGGCTCAGGCGCCGGCGCGGCTGGCGGGAACGGCGCCGCTGTCGTGTGCCTTGACAGTCTCGAGGAGGCGGTCGACCACGGTGTCCGGGGTGACGCCCTCGGCCTCGGCGCGGAAGTTCGTCAGGACCCGGTGCCGCAGCACGGGGTGCGCAACGGCCTTGACGTCGTCACTCGACACGTACGAACGTCCGCAGACCAGCGCGTGGGACTTCGCGCCGAGGATGAGGTACTGCGCGGCGCGCGGCCCGGCGCCCCAACGCACCCACTCCTTGACGAAGTCGGGAGCGGCATCCGTGGCGACGCGCGTGGCGCGGACGAGCCGCACCGCGTAGTTGACGACCGGATCGGCGACCGGCACCCGGCGTACGGCGGCCTGCACCGCGAGGATCTCCTCGGCGGTGAGGACCTGGTTGACCTCGGACTCGTGCCCACCGGTGGTGCGCTGGACAATCTCGAGCTCCTCGGCGGCGCTCGGGTAGTCGACCTTCACGTTGAACATGAAGCGGTCGAGCTGCGCCTCGGGCAGCGGGTACGTCCCCTCCTGCTCGATCGGGTTCTGTGTGGCGAGCACGAAGAACGGCTGGTCGAGGGGGTAGCGCGTGCCACCCGCCGTGACCTGTTGCTCCTGCATGGCCTCGAGGAGCGCCGCCTGGGTCTTCGGGGGAGCGCGGTTGATCTCGTCGGCCAGGATCACGTTCGCGAAGATCGGGCCCTTCACGAACTTGAAGCTGCGCTCGCCGGTCGCGCGGTCCTCCTGGATGACCTCGGTGCCCGTGATGTCGGCGGGCATGAGGTCCGGCGTGAACTGAATGCGCCGGAAGCCCAGGTTCATCGTGCGGGCGAGCGTGGAGATGAGCAGGGTCTTGGCGAGACCGGGCACGCCGACGAGCAGGCAGTGGCCGCGTGAGAAGACGGCAGTCAGGAGCTGCTCGACCACTTTGTCCTGGCCGACGATCACCTTGCCGAGCTCGGTTCGAAGCCGGTTATGAGCCTCCGTCAGCTTCTCCGCAGCCTCGAGATCACTCTCCGCCGCGTCGGGCCCGGTGTCGTTCGCTTCCGTCATGAGGTCTCCATCTTCGTGTGAGCGGCCAGTCTACCGGGGCACGACCGGTGGGCTCCCAAAGCCGGGCCCGCCACTGCCTTCGACGCGCGAGCGCGCGAGGCGATGCGCAGGGAAACCGAGGAACCGACCGGAGAATGCCCCGGTCGTGTTGGCTGAGCCTTGCCGGGGAGGTTCGGCGGCGCCAGGCTGTCCAGGATGAACGAGGACCGCAACGCCCTCTCAGGCTCGGCGCGCGAGCGCCTCATCGTTGCCCTGGACGTCCCGTCGGCGGCGGAGGCCCTCGGCATCGTGGATCTCCTGGGCGAGGCCGTCACCGCCTACAAGGTCGGTCTGCAGCTGTTCACTGCTGCCGGACCCGACGTCGTGCGCGAGCTCGTCCAGCGCGACCGATCGGTGTTCCTCGACTTGAAGCTGCACGAGATCCCGCACTCCGTCGCCGCCGCGACGAGGGTGGCTGCGGAGCTCGGCGTCCGTCTGCTGACGGTCCACGCCTCGGGCGGCGAACGAATGCTCGCGGCCGCCGTCGACGCCGCTGCGGACGCTCCGCACCTGCGCATCCTCGCCCTGACCGTCGTCACGAGCCTGACCGCGGCCGACCTCCAGCAACTTGGGATCGCCGCCTCTCCCCGTGAGCACTCGCTGCGGCTCGCGCGCCTGGCTCGCTCGGCCGGCTGCCATGGCGTCGTGACCTCTCCGCGCGAAGCCGCGCCTCTGCGCTCGGTGCTCGGGGCGAAGGCGTTGATCGTCACGCCGGGCGTGCGCCCGGCCGGAACCTCCACGGACGATCAGACCCGCCATGCGACTCCCGCCGCGGCGATCCGGGCCGGTGCCTCGCACCTCGTCGTCGGTCGACCGGTGACGCGCGTGCCACAGCCCGATGCTGCGGCGCGCGCGATCATCGCGGAGATCGCCGGCGCTCTCGCCTCGTAGGAACGCGCCCGACCGAGGCGAGGCCTACTCGCCTAGTCGACGACGAAGACGACGCCCTTCGGCTGCTTGATCTTCAGCGAGTACGAGAGGTCGCCGCGCGAACCCGGGTTCGGGAGCAGGCGGAGCTGGTAGGTCCCCGACTGCGTGAACGTTGTCGAGATGGTCAGCGAGGAGCCCTTTTCGGTGATCACGATGTCACCCGCCGGCACGAGCGAGCCGTCCGGCGCGAAGAGGAACTGCAGACGCACGCTGAAGTCCTTGCTCGACTTCAGCTTGGCCGTGAACCGAGCTCCGGCCAGCGCGCCGACGTCGAGGATCACCTCGTCGCCGACTCCGAGGTCGAGGAGCTTGGCCTTCGCCTTCTTGGGCGGTGCGAGCTTCAGTGTGCCGACGAGCTGGGTGGCCTCCCCGTCGGCCGCCGAGAGCGCCACGAAGTAGCGACCCGAAGCCGCCAGCGGGATCTTGGCGAGCGTCGCCTTGCCGTTGCCGCCCTTGATCTTGCCCGCCTCGATGGGGGCGCCGTCGGGCCCGAGGATGACGGCTCCCAACAGACGCTTCGCCTGCTTCTTGCCGGTCTTGACCTTCAGCGAGGCCACGCTGCCGGCGACGGCGTCGAAGAAGAAGCCCGCGGTGGCGTCCGCGCCCGCAGCGAGGTCGAGCGCGGTGTTCTTCGCTGGGATGGGGACGCAGACGACGACCGTGGTCGTGCCCGAGTCGGACGATCCCGCGAGGTCGGTGGCGTCGACGGTCAGCGTCTCGCCGCCAGGTGTCGCGGGCGTCCCGGTGATCCGGAGCGCGGGTGTCTGCAACTGCAGTCCGCCGGGCAGGATCCCGTCGACGCTGTCGATCGTGATGGGGTTCGTGCCCCCGCTGCGACCGATTCCGACGTCCGTCGTCTTGCCGAGTGCGACGCCGGTGAACTCCGGCGGATCGACCGTGAGGGCCCGGTTGACGATGAGCGACTGCGATGCGCTGGCCGAGTTCACGGGAACGGCGCTGTCCTCGATCGTGATCGAGAACGCCACGGTGCCGACGTCGAGCGGGGCTCCCCGCAGCCGCAGGTTGGCGCTGTCGAGCGTGAAGCCCGGCGGCAACGTCGACGGTGGGCGCACCACCATCCGGTACGGCGGGATGCCGCCCTGGATGGCGTAGTTCTGCGTGAGCGCCCGATTGACCGTCCACTCCGGGATGCTCTCGCCGCTCGCGCGCAGCGTGGAGTAGACCTGCAGGTCGTACGAGTCGAGGCGGTCGCCGCCGTCGTGCTCGATCCGCACGCGAATCGTGGCGGGACCGATGGCACCGGTGACGGCCTGGATCGGGCCCGTGTCCCCCTGCTCGACACCCGTCGCGAGGACGGCGCCGCTGGTCGACAGGACGGTCAGCGTGATGTCGGCGTCGACGGCGCCCCGGTTGAACGAGAGGTCCACGGTGACGGAGTCCGTCGCGGTGGGGACGAGGTACTCGTACCAGTCCTCGTTGAAGCGGTTGAGCGTCTGGCCGGCTACGCGCTGGCCGGTCTGACCGCGCGCATCCGCCTCGGCAGCGGAGTCGTTCGGCTCGCTGGCGTCGTCGCCGAGCAGGCCGTGGTGGATGAAATTGCGGACGAGTCCGACGGAGTCGTGCGCCTGGTCGTCCCACTCGCTGAGGAACGGCACGACGTCGGGAGCGACGTCCAGCGCGTCGACGACCTCGAAGACATGATCGTTCGCGCCGACGAGCGTGCCGTCGACCGTGTCGTGCGACTCCGCAATCGTGCCGTCGAGCAGGTCGAAGAGCGACGCGGCGACCCAACCGGGCACGTCCGCACTCTCCGTGCTCGAAAGGCTCGGCGTCTCGAGATCCAGCTCGTCCGCCGTGGAGTCCGTCAGCCCGTCGAACACAGCGGTCGCACCGGTCGACCGCGCGAGAAGCCATGCTCCGAAGCCGTCGGCGAACGCGGCATCCGAGCCGTCGGACGCGCTGTCGATGTCGTTGGCGAACGTCCCGCTGACTTGGCTGGCGATGTTGGTGAGCACGTGACGGGAGTAGACGCGCGCCAGGACGCCGACGTCGATGCCGTCCGGGTTGCTCGCGCCACCGCTGGCGATGCGCAGCGTCGCTCCGGTGTCCTGCGTGGCGACGGTGTACGACGACTTCAGACTGCTGTTCGAGTCGAGGAACACGTCGACCGGCGGCACGGTGTCGGTCGTTCGCGCGGTCACGTAGTTGCGCAGGACCTCGAGCGAACGTGCGATCTGCAACGGTGCACGATCCGAGCCGTCCGCGTCGTTCGTGTCGTCGATCGTGTACGTGCCCAGGTCCAGATCGGCGTTGAATGCCACTCCGGTGCGCACGCTCGCGGCAAAGACGGGATCGTTCTCGCCGGCCTTCACGGTCGCTGCCGCGGTCTGGGCGACGACGCGCAGCTCTCCGGTCAACGACCCGTCAAGGGCGACGCCCCGGATGTCGAAGTCACCGTTGGCGTCGAGTGTGGTGAACGCCCGCACGGCGCCCGCGCCGAAGAGCTCGATGCGCATGCCGTCGAGGGCCACGTCGTCGTTCTGCGCGGCCCCGATGCCGTCCGCCGTCGTGACGAGCTCGTCCATCAGGATCCGGCCTTCGAAGTTCGTGATCGTCGGATCGAACTGCGAGTCGAAGGTCGGCTTCGCGGCCTGGAGTCCGTTCGTGTTCGGCGACACGAAGCGGGTGTTGTTCTGCCCTGGCTCCTCGATCCCAGCGGAGAACGTGTAGTTCGTCCACGTGCCGACCGAGTACGCGAAGACGATCCGCCCCGACGTCTCGAAGAGCTGCACCTGGAACGTGGCCGCGCCGCCGCCGAAGAAGTGGTTGATGTTCTCCCACGTCACGTGGAACACGCGATTCGGTGTGCTTCCGGTCGTGTGCGTCAGGACCTTGCCGGTGCCGGTCGTCGGGTTCAAGTCGTCCCAGGCCGGGGCGATCATCCCGTCGGTCTGCACCGTGTACGCCGGAGGGAAGTTCGAGTTGAAGAACGTCGAGTTGCCCGGCGGCGTGGCCGCGACCTGGATGTAGCCGTTGTCGTGGACGTAGACGTCCGACGTGACGGTCCCGTAGTACGGGAAGTCGAACGGCAGCGCGACCAGCTTCGCCTGATCGTCGGTCAGGAGCTGATCCGTTGCCGTTGTGGGCGGCGTCGCGAACTGGTTCGAGACGTTGGTCCGGGTGTAGTCCTGCGCGGACGCGCTCGTGGCCACCGCGGCCAGGAACACGAACGCCAGCGTCCAGCACGTGCGATGCCGTCGCATGATCACTCTCCCTCTCGTGTCACGCGGCTCTGCGGGACAGCCCCCCGACCGGGCCCCGGATGTCCACCGCGCTCACAAAGCGTAGCAACCGTTGCGGATCTGGGTCACGGCTCGTCGGAGCGGGTGCACCAGGCGCGATCACTCAGGCTCGATGAAGCCCTCGAGGGTCGTGATGGCGACGTCGAGGTCCACGAGTTCGTCCGGCGGGATGCGGCGATCGTCGATGAGATTTCGGATCGCCGTGTCGTGGTCGAGCCAATCGAACAGGGTCATGTCGAAGCGATCGTCAGCGATCGCGTCTCGCACATGCCGAAGGCGTTTCGCGAGGGCGTCGCGGGGCTCTGGCTCCAGGTCAGAGGCCTTCACCGAGTCGATGAAGTCGTTGACGTCGGTACCGATGCCGAATCGCACGAACGGCGTCCAGCCGGCGAACGCACAGCAGACGAACAAGAGGACGACCACTCCCGCAGCGATCAGGCAGCCGAGGACCACCTTGTTCGTCGAGCGGCTCGACGTGTCCTGGAAGTCGTTCGGGAACTCTCCAAACTCGTCCACGCGTCGGGTCTCACCCGTTCTTCAGGCGCGAGATCTCGGCCTGCGCGGCCTCGATTTGGACCTCGAGCGCCTTGACCTCACCGGGCTCGTCCTCCTGAGCACGCGCACCGGCCAGCTTCTTCCGGAGCGTCTCGAGCTTCGTCTTCAAGCCCGCGATGCGCTTCTTCGAGCGACGGTCCATGGCGTACTCCCCTGGTGAGCCGTCGATCGTACCTGCGCGCGACGTGCGTGCGCTACTCGGCAGGCTCGAACAGGACGATGCGGCTCAGCGAGAGTGACCAGACTCGCGTGCCGTCGATCACCACGTTTCCCAGGCGGTCTGGCAGTCGCAACGACCCAGGGCGGAACGTCGCGCGCCAGAGCTCGCGCGGCGGCAGCTCGACGTCGTCGAGGGAGACGCGGTAGAGCGCCTTGTACGTGGGGAACAGGACGGCGTCGTCGAGCAGCGCCGGCGAGCCCGCGCACGCCATCTCGGGGATCTCGGGCACGCGCATCCGACGCGCCGGCTCTCCTTCACGAGCCCGTCGTACGCGATACGCGACCAGCGGGCTCGGTGGCCAACGAAGTGCGCGTGACCCGCGCGCCGGTAGGTAGCCGGAGAGGAGCGCGATGCCGTCGCGCACGCCGACGAGCTCGTCCGGAACAAGATCGCCGAGCGGAGAGCCGGCGCGCAGGGCGGTCCCGCCGCCACGCATGGGCAACTCGGCGAGTCGCGTCGAGCGAGACGGGAGCGGATGCGCTGCGTACAGGAGCAGGCTCTCGGCGTCGCGAGGGGCTACGACCACCCGACTGCCGTCGAGATGCACGGGGCCGTACTTCCAGCCCACGGGTTCGCCCTCGACGACGGTGCGCCGCGGGGACGGTCCGAGGCGTTCGTACGTCTCGAGCCACACGACCTCTCCCGACTCGGTGTCGAGAGAGGCAACTGCTCCCGTGTTGCTGCCGACGTACACCCGGCCGTTGCGCTCGGCGAGCCCGGTCGGTGCGGCCAGCTCGCGCTCGAGCTCGAGTCGCGCGTTCGCCGTGTAGCGAGAGGGCGCGATGGGGGTGCCATCCATCACGTGGCGTCGCCAACGCAGCCGCAGGCGGACCTCGCTGCCGTACGGCATGAGGTCGAAGCGCGCGACGTGCAACTCGGTCGCGCCGCTCCCGGGCGAGCGTCCGACCGCGGTCGCGTAGACGGCCCGGCCCACCACGAGCGGTGAGCCCGTGAACGAGAGTCGCTCGAGCTCGACGTCGGGGTCGTCGCGCTCCCACTCGTGTGCGCCGCGCTCGTCCACGAGTCGCCCCTCGGCGCGCAGCGAGAGCACGACGAGGTCCTGGACCTCCTCGTCCGAGACGTCGACGTGGCGAACGCCCTCCGACGGGACGTTGCGCGTCGACGGCCAGCAGGCGAGCACGAAGTCGCCGACGACGACCGGTCGGAACGGAGCGCGCTCGGCGGCGGCGCGTGGCCAGCGTCGCAGCTCGTCCTGCGAGGGCCAGGCCCAGAGATCGCGCAGCCTCTGCGGCGCCGTCGTCGGACCCCCGGCGTCGGGCAGACCCAGTGCGTACAGTCGCGAGAGCGTCCCGGTCGCGTCGGTGACGCGCACGAGCAGACCCGAGCGGCCGGCGGACGTGAACGGTGCCGGGTGGCCGTAGATCTCCCGCCCGGTCTCCGGGAGCGGCGACGTGAGATCTCGGGCGCGAAGCAGCAACTCCCCGGTCATGCGCAGCGCACCAGTCGGGGCGGGAGTGCCGCGGCTACGGGCTGCTGCTCGCGTCGCGGCTCGCTCGAGCTCGTCGTGGACCGTGTGCTCCGGCAATGCCGCCGAGGGCGCGTCCAGCAGCGTCGGGGCGCTCCGATGGAGGAGCTCGCGGAGCGAAGCCTCGTCGCCGAGTGCCTCGAGCGCCGCCGCGAGCCGGGACACGACCGCCGCCCGCTCGACTCCGGGCAGCTCGTCGCGGGAACTGCCGGCGGGCCACAGCCCGAGGAGGGCCTCGCACGCTTGGGCCGCGCCGCGGACGTCTCCGCGCGCCAAGCGGCGATCGGCCAGCATCACCATCAAACGCGGACCCGGGGTGGCCAGCGCGAGCCGCTCAGCGCCGCGCTCGAGGAGCTCGCCCTCGCCTGCGGCGGCCCGCGCCACCAGCGAGTTGGCGCGGGGGTCAGCCAGACGACGCCAGGCGGTGAGCCCCACGGGCGGCAGCGCGGCGATGCGGAGGACCGCAGCCTCGGAGGCGCGGAGGTAGACACCCTGGGCCTGCTCGTGGAGTGCGCCCAATTCTCCCGCGAGCAGTTCGTCCAGCGCGGCGGCTGCAGCCTCTGGACGGCCAGCCGCGAGCTTGTCGTCGATGGCCTGGAACGCCGAGGCCAGCGGGCCCGTCGTCACGCCGTGGACGACGACCCCCGATGCGCTGGCGACCGACGAGATCTCGTCGTCGGTGCGGTCCTCGGCCCGGGTGGGCACGCTCAGAAGCGCGGCCAGGCCGAGCACGGGCAGGAGGCGACTGACTTTGATCACGCGCCCAGCCTAACAGCAGCGCTGGTGACCGGTGTCTGCACTGGCGCGGGGGTCAGCGGAGGCGGGGGTCAGCGGAGGCGGAACTCGCCGACGCGGCTCATGCGAAGGTGGCGGCGCGCGGCCCGCTCTACGGCGACGGGGTCGTTCTCGAGGGCGTCGGCCTCGCGGTCGAGGCGCTCGCACTCCTGTTCGAGCTCGAGGTTGCGGTTCTCCTGGTCGAGCAGCGCACGGCGGGTCTCGACGAGGTCGCCGTACGCCGGGCCGACGCCGGTCACGATCAGCGAGATCGCGAGCGCGAAGAGCGTCACGGTCGCCGCGGGTCGCAGCCAGGAGCTCGGTCCGCGACCCCGTCTCGAGTCGGGGATCCGGCTCGAGTCATGGCTGGGTCTCAATTCGCGGCTGGGTCTCGGTTCGATGGAGGGCTCAGGCATGGGCACCGCCGTGACGGAACGGGAACGGGCCGTAGGACGCGGTCTCACCGAGCGCCTCTTCGATCCGCAGCAACTGGTTGTACTTCGCCGTCCGCTCGCTGCGACACGAACTGCCGGTCTTGATCTGGCCGCAGCCGACGGCGACGGCCAGGTCGGCGATCGTCGTGTCCTCGGTCTCGCCCGAGCGGTGCGACATCACGGCCGTGAACCCGGCGCCCCGCGCCAGCCCGCAGACGTCGAGCGTCTCGGTGAGCGTCCCGATCTGGTTCAGCTTGATCAGGATCGAGTTCGCGGCCCGCTCCGTGATGCCCCGCTCGAAGCGCGTGCGGTTCGTCACGAAGAGATCGTCGCCGACGAGCTGGACGCGGCCGCCGAGCGCCGACGTGAGCTTGCACCAGCCGTCCCAGTCGTCCTCGGAGAGCCCGTCTTCGATCGAGACGATCGGGAAGCGGTCGCACCAGCCGGAGTAGAGCTCGATCAGGTCCTCGGACGAGACGCCGCTGCGGCCCTCTCCGTCGAGGTCGTAGTGCCCATCGCGCCACAGCTCGGTCGCGGCGACGTCGAGCGCGAGCGCTACATCGGTCCCGGGCGTGTATCCCGCGGTCTCGATGGCCTCCATCAGCATCGTGAGCGCACTCTCGTGCGTGGCGTCCGGCGCGAAGCCGCCCTCGTCACCGACGCCCGTCGACAGACCGCGCGCGATGAGCAGCTTCTTCAGTGTGTGGAACACCTCGGCGCCGGCGCGCAGGCCGTCGGCGAACGTCGGAAGACCGACGGGGACCAGCATGAACTCCTGCACGTCGAGCGAGTTGTCGGCGTGTGCGCCGCCGTTGATGACGTTCATCATGGGGACAGGCAGGGTGGTTGCCGGCGACTGCCCGGCGAGCTGCGCCAGATGCTGGAAGAGCGGCCGACCGAGTTGCGCGGCGGCGGCGTGCGCCGCTGCGAGGGAGACGCCGAGGATCGCGTTTGCGCCGAGACGTCCCTTGTTCTCGGTTCCGTCGAGCTCGATGAGGGCGCCGTCGAGCGCCGTCTGGTCTCGCGCGTCCAGCCCGTGGACCGCGGGAGCGATCTCGCGCTGGACGTTCGCCACCGCTCGGCGGACACCCTTGCCGAAGTAGCGCTCGTCTCCGTCGCGCAGCTCGACGGCCTCGTGCGTGCCGGTGCTGGCGCCGGACGGACAGATGGCACGACCGAGCGCACCTCCGGCGAGGCGGACCTCCACCTCTACGGTTGGATTCCCGCGAGAGTCCATGACCTCACGAGCATGGACCGATCGGATGGCATGAGCTGAGTCGGACATACGGGCTCCCTGTCTTCTTCGGCCGACAGCCATCGAACCTTCGGGCTCCGCACGAAGGGCGCTTTTTCCCGGCCGAGCACTTCGCGATCACGCTCGCGCGCGCAAAGAGGGCCGCGCACGCGCGACGACAGGGGTACCTTCCCGGCCGTGCGCCTCCCCATCGCCACCTACGGCCGTCGCGACCTCCTCCTCTCCACCGTGCTCTGCGGTGCGGCCGTGGCCGCCTGCGCGGTGTTCGCGGACGGGCGTCCGTGGCTGTGGCTGGTGGCGGCCGTGCCGTTCGTCCTCTGGCTCCTGCTCGTGAACTTCTTCCGCGATCCGGAGCGGACGCCGCCCCAGGGCGAGCGACTCATTGTCTCGCCGGCGGATGGGACCGTGACGGACCTCGAGGAGGTGGACGAGCCGGAGTTCCTCGGAGGCCGAGCGATTCGCCTCGGCATCTTCCTCTCGCCGCTCAACGTCCACGTCAATCGCGCCCCGATGGACTGCGAGGTCGTTCAGGTGGAGTACCGGCGTGGGGCGATGCACAAGGCGTACGACCCGCGCGCACGCACCGAGAACGAGGCCGCGTCGATCCGCCTGGCGGTGCTCGGCGGGCGAGTCCGGATGATCGTGCGGCAGGTGACGGGGGCCGTGGCCCGCCGCATCGTCTGCCCCGTGACTCCCGGCACCCGGCTGCAGGCCGGAGATCGCTACGGTATGATCAAGCTCGGGTCGCGGACCGAGGTCTGGCTCGCAGCGGACCAGCCGGTCCGTTGGCAGGTCGCGATCGGCGATACCGTCAAGGGAGGTCTGACCGTCCTCGGCGAACTCCTGCCGAGCGACGACGACGCGTAGCCGCGTCAACGCAACGCCTATGAGTTCCCCCGACGTCGTTCCCGACGAGCTTCCGGCTCACATCGCCGACGCGGACACGACGCCTCCGCGGCGCCGTCGCATCCTGCGGCTCTCGACGCTGCCGACCGCCGTCACGCTCGGCAATCTCGTGTGCGGCGTCCTCGCGATCTCCTACCTCGGTGACGCACAGGCGTTCTTCGCCGTCGGCTCCACGTCGGAGGCCACGGCCCGCATCGCTCTCGCCGGTTGGTTGATCCTCGCCGGCATGGCGTGCGATGGGCTCGACGGCCGCGTCGCACGCGTCACCCGTAGCACGTCCCAGTTCGGCGGTGCGCTCGACAGCCTGGCTGACGTGGTGACCTTCGGCGTCACGCCTGCCGTGGCCGCCAAGGTGATCATGGAAGGCTCGCTCGGGTTCGACCACCCGCGCATCACGTTCCTGACCGCGGCGTTCTACGCCGTCTGCGCGTGCCTGCGCCTCGCGCGTTTCAACGTCGAGCACGAGGCGCCCGAGTCGGCGGTCACGACATTCTCCGGACTGCCGACGCCGGGCGCCGCCGGCGTGATCGCCGGCGTGGCGTTGACGCACGGGATGGCCCTGGAGTGGTGGCAGCCCTCGCTGCAAGAGACGTTGTTCGCGACGTACACCGTCGCGTTCGTCGTCCTGATCGGCCTCGGCCTGCTGATGGTCAGCCGCGTGCCCTACATGCACGTGATGAACAAGCTGCTCTCCGGTCGACGGCCCATCGGGCGCCTGGCGCTGATCCTGCTCGTCGTGATGCTCCTCATGATCTGGGACCTCGCGGTGGTCGTCGCGCTGGTCTTCTTCCTCTACGCAGCGTCGGGCGCGATCGGCGTCATCCCCCGCTTGCTGCGCGGAAAGCGAGCCGAGGTGACGGAGCTCTTCGATTGAGCGCGGGTTCCGTGCGCGCCCTCCTCGGGCTCGGTAGCAACCTCGGCGATCGGGATGCGAACATCCGCCGCGCGGTGGCGCTGCTGACGGCGCGCGAGGACGTCGATCTCGTCACTCTGAGCGAGATCGTGACGACGGAGCCGGTCGGCGGCCCGCCGCAGGACGACTTTCGCAATGGCGCTGCGCTCGTCGAGACGACGCTCGACGCCCACGCGCTCCTGACGGCGCTCCTTGCGACGGAGCGGGACGTCGGTCGGCGTCGGGACGGGCCGCGGTGGGGGCCACGCGTGGTGGACGTTGATCTCCTCCTGTTCGGCGACGCGGTCTTGGACGACCCGGATTTGACGGTTCCGCATCCGCGGATGGCCGAGCGTCGCTTCGTTCTCGGACCGGCCGCCGAGGTCGCGCCGGACATGCGACACCCGACGCTCGGACGCACTGTGCGGGAACTCTTGGAGGCCCTCTCGTGAGCGCGTGCCTGGGCATGACGGAGAACTGGGCATGACCGACGTCGTGCGCGATCCACGCGCCCTGCGTGAGTACATCGAGATGGCTCACCGCAACCGGTTCTCGCTGGGCTTCGTGGCGACGATGGGCGCGCTGCACGAGGGGCATCTCTCGCTCGTCCGACGTTCGGTGCGAGAGAACGACCGCACGATCGTGTCCGTCTACGTCAATCCGTTGCAGTTCGGTGTGGCGCTGGACCTCGAGCGCTATCAACGAGTGCTCGAGGACGACGTGGCGCTGTGCTCCGCGGCGCGCACGGACGTGGTCTTCGCGCCCAGCGTACGCGACATGCAGCCGCCGGGGCGGGCGACATTGGTGACGCTGAGCGGGATCACCGACGACTTCGAAGGAGTGCATCGTCCGGGTCACTTCGACGGAGTGGCCACGATCGTCGCCACGCTGTTCAACCTCGTGCGGCCGCATCGCGCGTACTTCGGGCAGAAGGACTTCCAGCAGGCCGTCGTCGTGCGACGCATGGCGCGCGATCTCCAGATGCCCGTCGACGTCGTGGTCTGTCCGATCGTGCGCGACGCGGATGGCCTGGCGCTCTCGAGCCGCAACGCGTTCCTGTCCGACGCGGATCGCGCCGAGGCGCTGCGACTCCCACGGGCGCTCGTGGCGGCCGAGCGCGCGTTGCTCGAGGACGACGCGTCACCCGCAGCCGTGCGCGCGCTGCTCGCCGACGCGATGTCGTCCGAGCGGGACGACGTCGAGATGGAGTACGGCGATCTCGTTCACCCGGAGACGTTGGCTCCGATCCATCGGCTCGACGGACACGGCGTGCTCCTGGGCCTCCTCCGCGTCGGATCCGTCCGGCTGCTCGACAACCGCGTCGTGGCGTCGCCCGGCACACCGGCGTGGGGAGACTGACGTGCCTCCCGCGGAGGTCCGCGAGCTGTGTCGCGCCAAGCTGAACCTGTTCCTCGAGGTCGTCGGACGCCGGGCCGATGGGTTCCACGAGATCGTCACGGTCTTTCACGAGATCGGTCTTGCCGACGAGCTGGTCGCGAGAGCGCTCGATGCGGATCGGGCAGGTGAGAATCGGGCAGCGCGGAGCGTCACGCTGCAGATCGAGGGCGGTGACGCGACGATCCCGACCGGTCCCGAGAACCTCGCCGTCCGTGCGGCCCAACTGCTCCTCGAACGAGCGGGCTCCGACGCATCGGTCGGCCTCCGTCTTCGGAAGCGCATCCCGGCCGGCGGAGGGCTCGGCGGCGGCTCGGCGGACGCCGCGGGCACGCTGCGGGCCGTCAACCGACTGCTGGGGCTGGGGGCGTCCACCGAGGACCTGGAGACCGTCGCCGCAGACCTGGGGAGTGACGTGCCGTTCCTCGTGCGCGGGGGCAGCGCGATCGGTCGCGGCCGGGGCGAACGGTTGGAGCCCGTCCCGTCCGCGGGGCTCTCGTTCGTGCTCCTGTTCCCGCGGTTCGGGCTGGAGACGGGCGCCGTGTACCGCGCGCTTCCATCGCATCTTCCGGCGCGTCAGTCCATGGGGCGGCTGCGGATCGCCCTCGAGTCGGGCAATGCCGCCGCGGTCGCCGGAGCGACATTCAACGCCCTCGAGGCGCCCGCGCTGTCGGTGGACCCCCGGCTGGGTCTGGTGATGGACGGCTGTCGAGCGCGGCTCGGTTCCCATGTGCGGATGACCGGCAGCGGCAGCACGCTGTTCCTGCCCGTGGCGCACGGTCACGAGGCGCCTCTTGGCGGCTTCCCGCTCGGGACCACGGCCCAGGTGGTCCGCTCCGCATGACGCTCGCCGGCACGCTCCAGGGACTCCGGATCGTCGCGTTCTGCGTCGTTGCGGCGATTGCCTACGGCATCTGCCACGACATGGTGACGGCGCACATCTGCGTCGAGTACTTCACCATCGGCCACCCCAAGATCATCGAGGGCGAGTCGCCGATCGCGATGGCGCTGCTCTGGGGGGTTCTGGCGACTTGGTGGTTCGGCCTGGCGCTCGGCATTCCGCTCGCGCTCGTCAGTCGTCTCGGGAGTCTGCCGGTGTTCACCGTGCGGGATCTCGTGGCGCCCGTCGCGACCGTGCTGTTTTGGATCGCCGTGACGGCGCTCCTCTTCGGGTTCCTCGGCTGGCTCGCCGGGGACCTCGGGTGGATCTCCGTATGGGGCCCCATCAAGCAGCGACTGCCCGAACACCGTCGCGTCGCATTCATCATCGATCGCACGGCACACCAGGGCGCGTACGGGGCCGGGGCGATCGGTGCCGTGGCGCTCTGGTTCTGGGTCTGGGGTGAACGCGCGCGACGAGTGGTCGTTCCCGTCTCCGATCCCGAGTGAGAGGTTTGGGCCGTCTCGGTCGTTCAAGGGAGTGAGGATGTCGCGATTTCCGCTCCTGGTCGGTGCTGCGCTCGTGCTCGTCGGCGGCGGTGCGGCCGCCGTGATGGTGTTGGCTCCGGTGTCCGACCCGGCCGGCGAGACCGAAGGGAGCACCGGCTCGCCGTCGGCGGGGTCGATCGGCGACGAGGTCACGCCGACGCGACTGGGACGCAAGCGCGTCACCTCGAGGGCGCTGCGGGCGAGCTCCGCGTCCAAGGCCCTTTGGGCGGCGTTGCGACGCGCCCAGCGCGAGGGCCGACCGTTCGACGCCTTCGATGCGTTGCAGAGCCTTCGCGAGGGACACCCTGAGTCGGTCCCGACCGACGCACCCGTGATCGCCGAGATCGAAACGGCCGTGCTCGACCTAGTTGCCGCCGCCGCCGAGCGAGACGAGGCGCTGGCCCTGGCCGCTCGCGTCCGCGGGGCACTGATGCTCACGGCGAGCCAGGACCGCCTGCGCCGCATCCTGTCGAAGTTCACGGGCGGGCTCACCGCGGAGGAGGCGCTGGTCGTCGCCGGAGGGCGCGACGACGTCGAACGCGACGCGCTCGCGCGCCACCTCAAGCGCTTCGGTCCGGAGAAGCCCGGAGTCGATCGCGCCATCGCCACGCCGGACTGGGTCGACGCGACGCTCGCGCGCGTGCCGCAGCGCATCACGCGCCGGAAGACCAAGGTCGTGCCTCTGCCCGTCGCCGATGTGGACGAGGCCGAGGAACGGCGCCTCGCCCAGCTCGAGAAACTGAGGCAACGCGAAGCCGTGCACCTGCTCGATCACATTCACGCGGGACTCGCGTGGCTGGCGATCCACCAGAGCGCCGACGGATCGATCGACGACAAGGCGGTGACCGCGCGCTGCAAGAAGTTGAAGCACGACCCGATCTGCACGGACATCACCGGCCAGCGCGGCGGGAGGTATCGGCTGGCGGCGACGTCGTTGATGGTGCTCGCCTTCCTCGACTTCCGCGATCAGGACGCGCGCGCTCTCTTCGAGCCGTCCCTCGCGGATGCCGTCCAGTGGGTGCTGTCGCAACAGAAGCCCGACGGCTCGCTCGGCGTGCTGCGCTACGAGGCGCCCATCGCACTGATGGCGCTCGGCCAGGCCGCATCGTCGTCGGGCCGGCCGGACCTGATCGCCGCCGTCGAGAAGGGCTGGGCGTACCACGGGCGCGTGGCGGGGCCACTCGGCGGCTTCCGCTACAGCGCTCGCCAGGTCGGCGACGTGAGTGTCACCGGCTGGTACGTCCAGGCGTTCGAGGCGGCGGTCGCGGCGGGCGCCGAGATCCCGGTCCGCACGAAGCAAGGGCTGACGGACTTCGTGGGTCAGCACTGGGATGGCGACAGCGGGTTCGGCTACACGTCGAAGGTCCCGCGAGCATCGTTACGTTCCGTCGGCATGCTGTCGCAGCAGATCCTCGGATCGGTCCGTGACGAGGAGTTACGCGACAGCTGGCGCGAGGTCCTCGCCGTTCCCCCGAAGAAGACCGGCCGCAGGCTGAACCTGTACAGCCTGTACTACGACGTCCGCATGGAACTGCTGCTCGACGGTGTGCTCTCGGACGCGCGTCGCGACGCCGTCACCGCGCTTGCGGCCGACTGGCAGGTTCACGAGGGACACGCGGCCGGGATGTTCGACACGTCGCCCCGCATCACCGTCGGCGAGGGCAAGAAGTCGAAGGGCACCGAGCACGCCTCGCAGTGGATCGGGTCGCGCGGCGGGACGGCCGTGTTCACCGCGTTCTCCATCCTGACGTTGGAGCACGCGCTCTATCGGAGGTAGCGCCGCCGGTCGACGCGGCCCGCTACTCGCTCTTCGAGATGCGCAACGCGAGGGCGTCCAGGTACGCGCGCAACTCCGGGAACCCGTCGAGCTCGAAGGCGTCGGCGAGCGGCACGCGCGCGATGAGCGCGGCGTCACCGGAGATCACGAAGAGCTCGAAGGTGGACTCGTCGGGGATCAGCATGCGCTTCGGGATCGCAGTCAACCGCCACGGCTTCGCCGCGCGGAGGACCTTCGCGAGCGCCTCGTGGTCGTCGGTCGAGAGTCGCCCGACGTGGAGACCGGCTGGCGGCCTCCTCTCGTCGAGTGCGCCGCCCGCGCTGCGGTGGACCCGCACGCTGCCGTCGGGCCAGATCTCCGTGTGCGTGATGCCCCAGAGCCCGCCGAAATCGCGGTGCACGAGCACGCTGCCGCCCGTCCAGCCAGCCGCGAGGTCGGCGTCCGTCAGCGTTCGGGCGGCGGGGAAGCGGGAGAGGTCGACCTCGGCCACCTCCGAGCGCAGCGTGACCGGCTGGTTGCGCGCGCCGTAGGCGGCAACGCTGAGACGAAGACGCACCGAGGTCGGTGCCTTGGCGGACGTCCGAAGGATGCGCGGGTGCCACCGGATCTCGGTCTTCGCTCCCAGGGGGGCCGCCAGACCGTGGATGCCGTGGATGGTCGGAAGCACCGCCAGACCTTCCGGGAGCGGACCGTCGGGTTCGGCCCGGAGAGCGGGGTAGCGACCGAGGCGCTCGATCGCGACGGCACTCTTGGCCTCGTTGCGGAGCCGGGCGTCGAGCATGCGCAGAAGTGGGCTGCCGCCGATGGGCTGGGGCGGTGCCGAGAGGGCGACGCGCAGTCCGTGCTGGGCCTTGCCCCAGCCGTCGAAGTTCTCGGCGTCGAAGTTCTCACCGGGCTCCGGGTCCTGGGCGGTCGCGACGGCGGAGCCCACGATGAGCAGCGCGGCCAGGAGCGAGGCGGTTCTCAGCGGGGCGGCTGTCGGCAGACTGGTGGTGCGGGGCATGTGCGGATTGGATGCGACCTGCGCGACATGGGTTCCACCGGAGTCATTTCCGTCTGCGACCCCGAGCGGCGAACCTGCCACGGTGGAACGCGTGAGCCGAGTCGCCGATCGGATCGTTGGAACGTGGGGGCCGCGCAGCGTCGCGGATCTTGTGGCACGATTCGAGTCTCCGGCGGCAGCCCGTTGCGGTCTCCTCGAGCTACGCCTCGACCTCCTGCCCGGTGTTGGCTCGCACGGTGCCGATGCGCACCTGGAAGAACTGATCGCCGCGGCGCCTCGCCCCGTGATCGCAACGTGCCGACCGACCCGCGAGGGCGGGCGCTGGACAGGTGATGAGGCTCCGCGACTCGAGCTGCTCGGCCGGGCCGCCGAGCTCGGTGCGGCCTGGATCGACGTCGAGGGCGACGTGCCGGTCGCCGACGTCCCGCGTGGCGCGCAGGTGCTGCGGTCGACGCATGTCGATCGTCTGCCGGAGGACGTCTCAGCGCTTGTGGAGCGGCTGCTGGAGGGCGGCGATGCGGCGAAGGTAGTTGCGCGGCACGGAAGCGAGCGCGAGGTGCTGTGCCTTCTCGAGCAGGTTCGCGCACGCGTCGGTCGCCTGGCCGGGCACGTCATCGAGCAACCGTTCTCGCGGTACGCGTCGGCGCTGCTCGGCGCGCCGTTCGTCTATGCGGCGCTTGCGTCGGACGACGGCCTCGGCGTGGCGCTGCCCACCGTCGCGGAACTTCTCGATCGCGCCGCTCTGGCTCGGGCGACGACGGCAACGCGCGCGTGGGTGCTGCTCGGTGGCGATGTCCGGGCGAGCGCCAGCCCCCAGATGCTCAATGCCGCGTTCGCCGAGCAGGGCGCCGACGTCGTTGCACTGCGCTGGTCGTGCGCGGATCCCGAGCCAGCGCTCGACGCGCTCACTCGCTTCGGCTGGGCGGGGGCGGCGGTCACGATCCCGCACAAGGAGACGGTGCGCCGCCTGCTCGCGGAGCGCGGCGCGTCGTTCGGCGAGGAGGCCACCGCGACGGGGGCGGTGAACACCGTGATCGTTCGGGACGGGGTGCTCGCGGGACACAACACCGACGTTGGCGGGCTGCTCGACGCGCTGGAGGAGTCGGGGCTAGAACGGCAGAGCGTCGCGGGTCGGACCGCCGTGGTTGTCGGTGCCGGGGGCGCCGCGCGCGCCGCCATCCGTGTCGTGCTGGCGCTGGGAGCGACGCCACTCGTTGTCGCGCGCCGCCCCGAGGCCGCGGAGGCGTTGCGTGATCTTGGCGCGGTGCCGTCGACCTACGCGGGTGCCGCCGCGACCGATCCGAGGCTGTTGATCGACGCGACGCCCGTCGGTCCGCCGGGCGGGAACGCGGTCGTCGATCCGTCGGCGATCGCACCGGGGGCCACGATCGCCGATCTCCTGGTTGCGCCATCGCCGACGGCGATCGAGGTCGAGGGGCTCGCCGCCGGTCACGAACCGATGTTCGGGCTGCGGATGCTCGTGCACCAGGCGCGGCGCCAGGTCGAACTCGTCACCGGCGAGCGGCCTCCGAAGGGACCGCTCTACGCCGCCGGGCGCGTCGCTCTCGGCCCGTGGACACGGAACGTCGTGCTGCTCGGACTTCGTGGCGCGGGAAAGTCCACGATCGGACGGCGTCTGGCGGAGCGTCTCGGGCGACGCTTCGTTGATCTGGATGACGAGGTCACGCGCGCTGCCGGTCGGACCCCGGACGAGATGATCCGCGTCGGCGAGGAGCCGGCGTTCCGCGAGCACGAGCGTCGCGCGATCCTGGCCTCCGCCAAGCGCACGGGTTGCGTCGTGGCTACGGGAGGTGGCGCCGCGCTCGCCGGGCACACGCTGGACGCGCTCGCAACGACCTCGTTCTGCGTGCTTCTGGACGCGCCGGACGACGTTCTGCTCGCGCGGCTCGCCAGCGCGCCGCGCGCGGCACTCGGCGGCGGCACACCCGCGGAAGAGCTGGCGCATCAGCGCGCCGAGCGGATGCCGACGTACCTCGACTGCGCGGTTCACGAGACCGACACGTCGGCGCCCGGGGGAGTCGACGCCGCGGTCGAGGACATCCTCCGCTGGCTGAGAGACCATCCCGCAGCCTGAAATGCGGTCCCCAGGCTCATGCGTTGCTCGTACAGTGGAGGGCGCCCCGCCTCTCGACCTCCGTCCACGATGAAGCGCTCGGTAACCCTCCGCCCCGTGATCGCCCTGTCCGTCGCACTTGCGGCGTTCGTCGGGCCGACGGCCCAGGCCCAGGACACGAAGAAGGGGGACGATCCGCCGGTCGCGGCCGAGAACGACGAGCGCATCGACCGCCTCGTCCGTGGGCTCAACATCCCGGCGCTCACGAAGAAGCCAGAGCTCGTGGCGGCGCGCGTGCGCGACCTGCTCGCATCCCGTCACCCGCGAGCCTACGCCGATCTCCGCGCTCGCGTCCTCCGCACCAGCGAGAAGCCGGTGATCGTGCTCGAGATCGCGCGCGCGATCCTGGCCGATCCGGATGCCGGGGACCTACTCGACGCGCTCGTCGAGCGGCTCCGCGTCGAGCGTGGCTCCGGTCTCTCTGCGACGCTCGCCGGGCCGCTGCGCAACGTCGATGCCCCGGTCCTCGCGCGGCTCGCCGAGTTTGCGCGGGCACGCGGGCGCGCTCCCGAGTTCCGCAGCGCGGCCATCGACGTGCTGGGGCGCACCGGTCGCGAGGACGCGCTCCCGCTGCTTCTCGATCTCTGGGGCGGCCCGGACGAGTTGCTGCGCGAGCCTGCCCGTCGCGCGTTCGTCGGGATCGCCCCGGTGGTCGGCACGTTGGCCGAGGCCCGGGCGATGTGGTCCGAGATGAACGACGGGCCGTATCCCATCCCGCTGAACGAGATGCTGCGGCGGCGCATCCGCGAGCAGACTCGTGAGCTTGCGACGCACTCCGACAGCGACCAGCAGGACCTCGCGCGCCGCTATCGCGAGACGGCCGAGAGGGCCCTCCCGCACCTGCCGTTGACCGAGATCCTGGCGGCCGAGCTCCTGGAGTCGCCGGTGACGTCGCTCCGGATCGCCGCGGCGAAGCGACTGGCGGGCTACCCGTTCGATCGCGAGACGGATGGGGCGGCCGCGCGCCAGGCGGCGGGCAAGGCGTTGTTCACGGCGCTGCGGCACGAGGATGACGCTGAGGCCGAACGCGCTGTCCTGGCGGCGTTGGCTCCCCTTGCGTCCGTCCTGCGGGACAACGTCAATGCGAAGTCCCTGCGCGCGCTGCTGCAGCGAGCCATCGGACCCGACGTCTCGCGCGACATCCGATCGCAGACGCTCGCGTTGCTCGGCGCGTTGAAGGAGAAGCGTGCGATCGCGCCGCTGCAGAAGGCCTACGACGAACTCGCCGACACGGACCCCGAGATGCGGCAGGAGATCCTCGGGACGCTCGAGGAAACCGGGAGCGACCTCACGAGCTGGCTCATCGTGCAGGTCAACTCCGAGGGCGATGAACGCATCGTCAAGAAGATCGTCGCGATCCTCGGACGCACGCCGCGACCCGAGGCGATCTCGGCGTTCACGCGCCTCCTGCAGCACAGCGACGACGACGAGGTGCGTGAGTTCGTCGCGACCTCGCTCGGCAACATCTGGGTCCGGCTGAAGAGCGAGGACGCGTTGCGAGCCCTTGTCGAGCACGGGCTCACAGATGCCAGCACGAGTGTGCGGCGCGCGACGGTTCGGCTGCTCGGGAACCGCATCCCGGAGGGCGAGGCGGTCGTGTTGCCGGCGCTCAAGCGCGTGGCGCACGACAAGCGCGAGCAGATGTCAGTGCGCACGGCTGCCGCCGAGGCGTTGCGGTCGTTTGCGGGACTGGCCTCGTTCGAGCACCTGGTCGACGTCCTCGACGTCGAGGCCATCTGGGCGGTCTACGCCGATCTGGTGAAGGTCGAGCTCGCGCGCGATCCGACGCTCTCCGCTCAGGTCATCGGGCAGGCGCGTCAGATGTGGGACACCGGGAGCGGACCGGGCCAGGCGCGGGCGGTCGCACTGCTGCGCGAGGTCATCGGCTCGCGCGACGGCCTCTGGGAGACCGGCGAGGGTCGCGGACTGTTCCGCGAACAGCTCGCGGAGTGGCTGATCGAGAGTGGCAAGCCGCCCGAAGCGGCCGCCGTCGCGCAGGAACTGCTCGATGCGGAGGGCCAGACCGAGGACCCGCGAGCGCGCTGGGAACTCCTCACGGCGCGAGCGCTCCGGCGGTGTCGGACCGACGACAGCCAGACGCGATGTCAGACGATGCTCGCGTCGCTGGCCGCGGCCGAACTTCCCGCCGATCTGCGCGCCCGGGTGTACTTCGAACTCGGGCTGGTGCAGCTCGAGCGCGGCGACCCGACCGCGGCGCTGGGTGCGCTCGATGAGGTCGACAGGGAGCACCTGCCCGTCGAGCATCGGAGCGCTCTGACCAGCAGCAAAGCCGATGCGCGTCGGGCCAGCGAAGAGGAGCACGCCCGCGTCATCGCGCTCGTCGAGGTGCTCGGCACCGGGACGCCTGAAGAGGCGGAGGCGGAGACCTCGCTGAAGGGACTCGGTCAGAGGGCGATGCGCCACGTCTACGACGCTCTGGACCAGAGCTCCACCGACGCAGCCTATCAGCGGCGTCTCCTGCGCGCGGCGTCGCTGCTACTTGGGGTCACGATCTCGCCCGATGAGGACACCCCCGAGAAGCTCGCCGAAGCGGTGTCGAATGCGAAGGCCGGACTCGAGAAGGTGATGCGCAGCCGCCGAAGCGGCTCCCGCTAGCAGCGCCTCACGCGCGCAGCGACGTCAGTTGACGTCGCCTAGTCCGTACTTCCTGACCTTCTTCGTCAGCGTCGGCCACGAGACGCCGAGCAGCTCGGCCGCGGCACCCTTGCGGCCGCCGCTCGCGCGCAGCGCACGGATGAACGCGGCCTTCTCCGCCTCCTCCAACGAGTACCCGTGCGGTGACTCGCGATACGCGGCCGCCCGCAGGTCGCCGGGCACCAGGTCGGCGCCGAGCACGTCGGAGGTGGACAGCAACACCATCCGATCGATCACGTTCGAGAGCTCCGCGAGGTTCCCGGGGAACTCGTAGGCCGAGAGCAGCTCGAGGGCGTCGTCGTCGGGCCGTGCGCGGGCGCTCCGCAGGCGCATGCCGTGGACGGCGGCGAAGTGGCGCGCGAGCAGCGGGATGTCCTCGCTGCGCGCCCGAAGGGGGGGCACGCGGACGACCACCAACGAGAGCAGCGAATGCAGCCGATCCAAGAAGCGTCCGTCGTCGACGAGCGGCTGTAGGGGCTCGCAGGTCGTCGCCACGATGCGGCACCGCAGAGCGACTTCGCGGTCGTCGTCCACGGGCACGAACACGCCCTCGGAGAGCGCGATCGCGAGCACCTCCTGTCCGGCGCGAGAGAGGCGATCGAGCTCCGAGAGCACGAGCGTCCCGCCGGCCGCGTCGGCCAGCAGGCCGGGTCGTCGGGAGCCGTCGATGCGGACGCCGGTCAGCAGAGCTGCCTCGCGACCGGCCGCCAGCTCGGGGCACGGAACGAGGAGGAACGGACCGTTGCGGGCCGACGCGCCGTCGTGGATCGCCCTGGCCAGCGTGCGCTTCCCGGAGCCGCGCTCGCCCTGGAGCAGCACGGTCGTCGACACGCCGGCCACGCGTTCGACGACGTCGAGGACCGAGAGGAACGGAGCCGACCCGCCGACGAGCACCGGTGCAGCCGACTCGTCGTCGCCGTGCAGCATCCGTCGTTCGAGCGCCTGGCGACGCTCCCCGTCGAGGGCTTCCGAGATTGCTGTCCCCGCTGCATGTGCGATGCCGGCCATGGTGTCCAGCTCGCGGGACGAGAACGCCGGCTGGCCCGCGCCGCGCTCCGCGTAGAGCGCCCCGAGCACGTCGCCGTCCCGCGCGACCGGCGCGCAGAGAGCGGAGCCCGCTTGACGCGCGACGACCGACTCTCGATCGCTCAGGTCGGAGGCCTCGGCAGAGAGCAGCAGGGCCTCGCGAGCGATCTCGGTCCGCGCGAGCAGGGCACGCGAGATGGGGGGGCGCGCCGTCTGACTACGCGGGTGCTCCGCCGCGACGCCATACGGACCACCCGCGACGAGGCGGACCAACACGACCGCCGCCTTCGCGTCGAGTGCCGCAGCGAGCCCGGCCGCGAAGCGCTCGAGGGGCGTGTCGCCGAACTCCAACGTCTCGAGCCAGCTCGCGACGTTCGGCGAGGCGTCGCTGATCGTGCCGCGCAGCGCGCTCTCCACGCGGACGGACGCGTCGGCGCCGACGGGAGACGAGATCGGCCGATCCTCGCCGACGGTCTCCTCGGCCCACGTCAGCTCGAGCTCGACGTCGCCGACACGAATGCGGTCGCCGCTGCTGATGAGCGCCTGGCGCACTTCGCGGCCGTTGAGCTCGATGCCATTCGCCGACCCGAGGTCCTCGATCGCGACCTCGCCGTCGACCAGATACAGCGCTGCGTGCTGTCGCGAGGCCAACTCGGAGCGCAGCCGGACGTCGTTCCCGGGACCGCGCCCAAGGGTCAGCCCGTTCGAGACGGGGAACGACGCCGGCTCGGCGTTGCCGCGGATCACGGTCAGCCTCCACATGCTCGGATCGTAACGGAGCGATCACTGGAAGTGTCACCGGCGTTACGAGACCGCGACGGCGTATCGCGGGCGGCACGATTTGGCCCCGTTCGGCCGGATCTCCAGGCTCGCGTGCCATGGAGTCACTCTGGTACGACCGTTGCACCTACTCCGGTGCCGATGCGGGCGACCGTATTCGGGAAAGGACGACACGATGACGAACGGCGCGCGCCTCCTCTCGATCCTGACCCTCTCCGCCCTGGTCGTGGCCTGCGGGTCGCCGGCCATCGGTCACGGTGGCGCAGAGACGCCTGCCGACGAGTCGGTGGCGACCGTCACCTACGACGAGCACGGCGAACCCGTGGGGCTGCACCGTTACCGGCGCTGGTCGGAGCGGATCGGTCAGGGCGCGCAGCCCAAGGGCGCCGAAGCGTTCCAGAACATCGCCGGGCTCGGCTATCGCGTCGTCCTGAGCGTGGATGGCGCGCGTCCCGACCTCGAGAACGCGACCGCCGCGGGTCTGCGTTACGTCCACATCCCGATCGGGTACCACGGCGTCGCGTCCGACGAGGCGCTGAGGATCGTCAAGGCCGTCGAGTCCGCCGAGGGCCCTGTCTACGTTCACTGCCACCATGGCAAGCACCGCGGCCCGACTGGGGCCATCATCGCGCGGATCGGCGTCGAGGGACTGGGCACCGATCAGGCTCTGAGCGACCTCGCCGAGAGTGGCTGCAGCCCGAAGTACTCCGGGCTCTACCGCGACGTCGGTGCGTTCCGTGCGCCGAGCGCGGACGCCCTCGCCGCCGTCTCTGCTGACCTGCCGAGCTTCGTCCCGCCGCCGGAGATGGCCGGCGCGATGGTCGCGATCTCGTTCTCCTTCGAGAACCTGAAGGAGTCGCGCGACGCCGAGTGGGCGACCCCCCCGGGGAACCCCGACGTGGACCCGCCGCACGAGGCCCGGATGCTCTGGGAGCACGCGCGGGAGACGGCCAGGCTCGACGAGTCCCGCGAGTACGGCGAGCGCTTCCTGTCGCTGCTGACGGAGACCGAAACGGCCGCGATCGCGCTCGAAGCGTCGCTCCGCGCCGGCGACAAGGATGGCGCCGAGACCGCCTACGGGCGTATCAAGTCGGCGTGCAGCTCCTGCCACTCCGACTATCGCAACACGCGCTGAGACGTCTCGCGCTGCGTTGTTTCGCGCTGGCCACCGCGCTGATGCTCGGCGCCTGCGGCGATCCCGCGTCGGACGATCCGGTGCGCGTCTACGCCGCCGCGAGCCTCACCGACGTCGTCCAGACCCTGCTCGACGACCACGCCGCCGCGGGTGGCGCGCGTGCGGTCGCCGTCGTCGGTGCGACGTCCACTCTCGCCCGCCAGCTCGAGGCCGGTGCGCGGCCCGGCGTGTTCATCGCCGCCGATCCGACCTGGGTTGCGTATCTCGAAGAGCGCGGACTCACGGAGCCCGGGACGCGACGGACCCTCGCCACGAATCGCCTCGTCGTCGTCGTGCCGCCGGTCGCCGGCGACGTTCCGTCGAGCCCGCAATCGCTCGCTGGTCCGCTGTTCCGTCGAATCGCTGTCGGGGACCCCGAGCACGTGCCGGCGGGGCGGTACACGCGTCGCGCGCTGGAACGACTGGGCCTGTGGGAGAAGGTTGTCTCACGGCTCGTGGTCTGCGCCGACGTGCGCGCGGTTCGGGCGTTGGTCGCCCGCGCCGAAGTGGATGCCGGCGTCGTCTACGCGACGGACGCTCGCTCGCCCGGCGTGCTCGCCGCGTTCGATCTGCCACTGCCCGCGGACGATCCACCGATCCGCTATGAGCTCGTCGTCGCGAAGGGGGCACCGCCGAGTGCGGCCACGCTCGCGGACTTCCTGGCCGGTCCGGCGGCCCGTGCGGTTCTCGACGAGGCCGGCTTCGAACGCTAGCAGGCTGTCGGAGTTACGGCCTCGCCGTGCCACGCAGGTTGGCGCGACAGCCTGCTAGCTCTAGCCCGGACTATTCATGACGACTCACACACCTGAGCGATCCAGACCGCCGATCTCGGCGTTGCGCCTCCTCCGAGACGGGATGGCGTCGCAGTTGTCGGCGCGCCTTGATCTCGACGTTCTGTCCTCGCTCAGGACGGGCCACTCGGCGCGTGGCGTGGTCCCCGCATCCAGGCGGTTCCTGCGCTTCCAGGCGACAGTCGTCACGAACTGCGCGAGCCTCAT
>JAJFFG010000126.1 GCA_021776825.1 Planctomycetota bacterium | reverse complement strand
GGGGGGGGGGCTACGGCGGTTGGTGGCGTCACTGTGGGCGTTCGGTGCGGGGGGCGCGCCGCCCGCCGGCGACCCCACCGTGGCGGCGCCCGAGCCGCGACGTGATCTCGTAGGGGATGGTCCCGATCGTTCGTGCCAGGTCCTCGACCGTGATCCGCCGCTTGCCGCTGGCGCCGACCACCGTGACCTCGTCGCCGACCGCGACGTCCGGGATGTCCGTGACGTCGATCGTCGTGTAGTCCATCGAGATCGACCCCACGATGGGAGCGCGCTCACCCCGAACCAGCATGAACGCGCGGTTCGACAGCGCATACGGGAGTCCGTCGCTGTAGCCGAGTGGCAGCACGGCGATGCGCGAGGCCCGGCGGGTGATGAAGGTGCGGTTGTAGCCAACGGGCGATCCCGTCGGCAGGTCCTTGAGGAACACCACCTGCGTGCGCAGCGAGAGCACGGGATCGATCGGCGGTGTGCCGAGCGGGAGGTTCCCGGGGTTCAGCCCGAACAGCCCGAGCCCGATGCGGACCGTGGTGAAGTGCTCCGATAGCGTCGAGAACACGGCGGCCGAGTTGCTCGCGTGGACGTGCTCCGGATGGATGTCCTCGGCGCGCAGGTCCTGGATGATCCGGACGAAGAGAGAGATCTGCTCCGACGTGTGGAACGGGACGGGGGACGCCGCGCTGCCGTAGTGCGTGCAGATGCCCTCGAGCACCAGGTTGGGGTCGCGGTGGATGGCGCGCGCCAGCGACGTGGCCACCTCCGGGCGCACGCCGAGCCGGCCGAGGCCAGTGTCGACCTTCAGGTGCACGCGCGCCGGCCTACCGAGGGCTTCGGCCACCTCCGAGAGCAGTTCCGCACGGACCCGCGAGTGGATGCACGTCGCAATGTCGTGCTGGACGACGCGCTCCATCTCGCCGGGCACGATGGCGCCGAGGACGAGCAGCGGTGCTTCGATCCCGGCCTCGCGCAGCTCGAGCGCCTCCTGGGAGTCGCCCACGCCGAGGACGTCGGCGCCCACCTCGATGAGACGCCGCGCGACGAGCACCGCGTCGTGTCCGTACGCATCGGCCTTGATCACGGCGAGGAAGCACACACCGTCGGGAAGCCTCTGTCGCAGATAGCGGAAGTTGCGCTCGAGGACGCCCAGGTCGATCTCGCGCCAGACCCGTCCTCGCACGTCCAGGTGCGGCAGACGGCCACTGCCGCCGCCCACGCTCACATCGTCGCCGTGGGTGATCGTCATCGGCCCGCGGCCTCCGCCTTCATCTCGGCCGTGCTCTTGCGCAGATAGAGCGGTACGACGCGATCGAGCTCCTCGCGCTCGCCGAGAGCATGCCGACGCAGCGCTAGGCGGGCGACGTGCACAGCGTCGACGGATGGCGCGGCTTCGGCCGAGCCGAAGCGGGCGAAGGCCTCGTGGTGCGCCGCGGCGCCGTCGCCGACGAGCACGGCGTCGTCGGGGAGACGCTCGGCCGCGGAGCCGGGGGGCAGGATCTCGGGCCCGTCCTGGCACTGCCACCCACGCTCGTCGTCCCAGGCGTACGTCGCCACGTACACGGCGCGGACGCGCGCGTCGACGACGACGCCGACCGGCGCGTCACCGGCGGGAACCGCCGCCGCCAGGGCGTCGCAGCTCGTGACACCGAGCAGGTCCGCCCCGGTCGCGAAGGCGAGCGCCCGTGCGGCGGTGACGCCGACGCGCAGGCCGGTGTAGCTGCCGGGGCCCACGCCGACCGCGACGAGATCGACGTCGCGGGCGGCGACTCCCGCGTCGCGCAGGCCGCGCTCGATCGACGGGAACAGCTCGACGCCGTGGCGCATCCCCGCCTCGATGGAGATCCGCGCCAGGACCTCGTCATCTCGCAGCACGGCGACGCTGCCCGCCGAGCCGCTCGTGTCGAGTGCCAGTGCGATCACTCTCCGACCTCGTCGCGCAGCGCGTCCACGATCGGGTCGAGCACGCGCTTCACGTCGCGGCGCTTCCGCGCCTCGACCATCACGCGCACCTTGGGCTCCGTGCCGCTGTAGCGCACGACGACACGACCGTTGCCGTCGAGCGCGTCGTGACCGGCCGAGATCGCGGCCCAGCTCAGCTTCAGGCGCCGGAGCTCCGGCTTGCGACTCACGCGGACTGACACGATCTCGAGCGGCCAGGCTTTGAACCCGCCCGCGAGCTCGGACGCGGCGATGCGCTCATCGGCCAGGATGCCGAGGCACAGCGCCGCGGCGTAGAGCGCGTCGCCGGTGAGCAGACCGCGGCGCGGAACGATCAGGTGTCCGGACGGCTCACCGCCCAGGCCGTACCCGCGCGCCACCATCTCGGAGACGATGTTGCGGTCGCCGACGGCGGTGCGTGCGAGACGGATGTCCAGCGTGCGGAGGTACGCCTCGAGACCTGCGTTCGTCATCACGGTGCCGACCACCGTGCGGTGCCGCAGGCGCCCGGCCTCGAGCATCCGGGGGCCGAGCGCGGCGAGCACGACGTCACCGTCGAGCAGCCGTCCCTTCTCGTCGACGAGCTGCAGCCGATCGGCGTCGCCATCGAACGCCACACCGACGGCGGCGCCCCCGCGCTTCACTGTTCGCTGCAGACCGCGCGGGTGCAGCGCTCCCGAGTCCTCGTTGATGTTGCGGCCGTCAGGGCGGTCGTTGATCGCCGTGACGCGCGCGCCGAGCTTGCGGAGGACGCGTGCCGCGATGCCGCTCTGAGCGCCGTTGCCGGGATCGACCACGACGCGCAGTCCGCGCAGCCGCACGCCAGCCAGCTCCCGGAGCAGCGCATCCGCGTAGACCTTCTGTGGGTCGCGAATGCTCCGCGCTGCCGCGGCGGCCTCGGGGTCCGTGCGCGACTCGAGGCTCTTGTCGGCGTACGCCGTCTCGACGGCCGCCTCTTCGGAGTCCTCGAGCTTGCTGCCCGCGCTCCCGAGCAGCTTGACGCCGTTGTCGCGCCACCCGTTGTGCGAGGCCGAGACGACGACGCCGAGGTCGAAGCGACGGCGTCGCGTCAGAAGCGCCACAGCCGGGGTCGGGAGCACGCCGGCGTCGTGGACCTCCACGCCTCCGGCCAGCAGTCCCGAGGTGATCGCCCCGGCGACTGAAGGTCCCGAGATGCGCGTATCGCGAGCCAAGACGGCTCGTGGGGTGCGGTCGCCCGAGTGGGACGTGAGAGCGTCTGCCACTGCGAGGCCGAGTCGGGCCAGGGCGGGCGGGGACAACTTGCCCACGCCGGCCGGACCGCGGATTCCGTCGGTGCCGAATAGCTTCATAGAACTGTGCGTCGCGGGCCGACGAGGGGAGCGTGAATCTACGCGAGGACGGGACGCGCGCCTCGCGATTGCGGAGCGCCTTCTCGGAAGGCGCTACTCGGCGAGCTTCAGCAGCACGTTCTCGCGATTCGCGGGCGGGACGAGACGGACCCCGTCCGGCAGCTCCACGTGCAGGACCGCGTTCCAGTCCGCTTCCGGCGTCTCTTCGTCGGGGTTGTCGGGGTCGTCCGACGTCTCCGGGATCGACGGCACGCCCTCGGCGAGGACGAACGCGAGGATGGTGGAGGCATCGAGAGCCTTGACGAGGCGGGGGACGCCCTCGACGCGAAGCGTCATCGTCGCCGGGGATCCGAGCTCGAAGCTGGGATGGCTGATCGTGTTGATCAGTGAGAACTTCAAGTCGCGCTGGTCGCCTGGGCTGCGCAGGATCTGGATCGGGACGCTCGGGATGTCGCGCTGCATGAGCTTGATCAGCTCGATTCGCGCCTCGATGTGCTCGGTGCCGACGAGTGAGTACGACCCGGCAGGATCAGGCACGATGCGGAGCGGGATGGTCTGGCGATCTCGCACCATGTCGCCCATACCCTCGGCCAGACTCCGCAGTTGGTCCTTGTCGATGGCGGTCTCGATGGTCGTCAGGTCCTTGATCACCGAGAGTGGCCCGCGCACGCGAACCGTCGGGTCCGTGTCGATCACCCGCACCTGGACGTCGTTGATCTCCGCCGGTGGCTTCGGCGCTGCGACGCGCTTCTCCTCCTCGCGCATGTTCTCCACGAGCACACGCACCGTGGCGGGGGTCATGGCCGTCGCGCGCAGCTCCGGGAAGTCAGCCAGCGAGGGGATCTCGACGTCGGCCAGCCTGAACTCAATCTGCTTCTCGGGATCGTCGGGTGGGACGAGCTCACCGGCCACCGTGACCCGCGCACGCTTCTCCGGCACCGCGCGCAACTGAGCAACGACGCTCTGTGGACCGGAGATCTTCAGGGTCACGCGCTGCGAGGCGTCCAGAACGCGGGTGCGAATGTCCGCGGTACCGGTGGTGCGAACGTCCACGTCCATGAGGAACGTCTCTGTCGCCGTCAGGCCCTCGCCGACCATGAACCACACCGACCACGCCATCGCGACCGCCAGCACCTTCAGGCCCATGTCGCCGAAGATCAGCCGAATGAGTTTCACGAGGTCGCCTCCTCGTCGTCGTCACCGGCGTCGTCCGCTGCGGAGGCCTCCGCGTCCTCGTCCGCTGCCTCCGGTTCCGGCTCCGGGGTGGCGTCGGGACCAGTGAGCTCCGCCAGCACGGCGGCGATTTCGGAGGGAGGCTCGATCGTGCGGATCTCGCCAGCGACCGCGACGCTGACGCGGCCCGTCTCCTCGCTCACGATCACGACGACAGCGTCGCTCTCCTCCGACAGCCCGATCCCTGCGCGGTGACGCGTGCCCATCCGCGAGGTCAGGTCGCGCCGCTCGGCGAGCGGGAAGATGCAGGCCGCCGCGACCACGCGGTCGCCTCGGATCACGACGCCACCGTCGTGGAGCGGCGCGCCGGGCCAGAAGATGTTCGAGAGCAGATCGGCCCGCGCCTCGGCGTCGACCTCGACGCCGGTGGCGACGATGTGATTGAGCTGCGCGCGGCGCTCGATGGCGAAGAGGGCGCCATGCCGCTCGCGGCTCAGGCTCACGATGGCCCGCTGCAGGTCGTCCAAGCAGCTCCGTGGCTCGTCGCGGAAGCGATCGAACAGCTTGTGCTCGCCGAGCGAGAGCAGTCCGCGTCGCAGCTCGGGCTGGAACACGATCAGCAGCGCAAAGACGACGAGTCCCAGGATCTGCGACAGGATCGACTTCAGGACCAGCAGCTCGAACACGTTCAGCACGAACGCCGCCAGGACGACGGCGATGGCGATCATGACGATGGCACCGCGCAGGATCGCTGCGGCGATGGTCCCGCGGACCAGGCGCAGCAGCGCGTAGATGACCAGTGCGATCACGCCGAGCTCGGCGATCTCGGCGGGTTGGGTCGGCAGGTAGAGCGTCCAGTCCAAGCGGGTTCTCGTCAGCGCGCCGGAGTCTACACGCTCGTCGATCGGGCGCCGCCCGCGTCACGCAGGATGTCGGCGAGACGCACGGCATCCCGGCAGGCCGCGACGTCGTGGACACGCACGATGTGAGCGCCGAGCAGAGCGGCTGCGGCTGCTGCCGCCACGCTCGCGGAGAGGCGTGTCGTCGCCGGCGGGCCGTCCCGAGGTCCGGTGGCGAGCGCGAGGAAACTCTTCCGCGACGGGCCGATCAGAACGGGCACACCCAGCGCCGCGAACCGGTCGGTGGCCGCCAGGAGCGCCGCGCTCTGTTCGGCCGTCTTCGCGAAGCCGATCCCTGGATCGGCGACGATGCCCTGCACGCCGGCTCGACGCGCCGAGTCGATGAGCTCGCTCAGCTCGTCGAGCACCTCGCCGACGACGTCGATGTACTCGGTGCGCTCCCGCATGTCCGCCGGCGTCCCGCGCATGTGCATCACGATCGCGGCGGCAGACGTCTCCGCCACGGCGGCGCACATCGCCGGATCGTGCGCTAGGCCCGAGACGTCGTTGACGATCGTGGCGCCGGCGGCGACAGCGGCTCGGGCGACGGCGGCGCTGCGCGTGTCGATCGAGACCGGGACGTCGGGGAAGCGCTGCGCGAGTTCACGGATGACGGGAGCGGTGCGCGAGATCTGCTCGTCGTCGGGGATCTCGTCGGCGCCGGGTCGGGTGCTCTCGCCGCCGACGTCGATCACGTCGGCGCCCTCGTCGACGAGGCGCGAGGCGAAGCCCACGGCCGCTGCCGGATCGACGTGCCGTCCGCCGTCGGAGAACGAGTCTGGCGTGACGTTGACGATGCCCATCAGGAGCGTGCGGCGACCGAGTTCGAGAGTGCGTCCGCCGGGGAGCGGCAGGTCGTGGAGGCTGCGGTGAGGTAGCGGTCCGGGACCGCTCACCAGCCGGCTTCCAGCTGACGCACGATCCGCTCGGCCAGCGTGCGGACGGCCTCTTCGCGCGCCGTTCGGACGTTCTCGCCGATGCTCGGTGCGTACGACTCACGCTCGGTGACGCGCGTCTCGGCCACGACGGGCTCGCCGGTGTGCGTGTCGCGCACCTCGATCTCGGCCGTCACGAACACGGCGGTCTCGCGCGTGCGCTGGAACTTCCGGCGTGAGAGCGCGCTCTCCTCGACGTCCACCAGGCGTCCGGTGAGGACCAGATCCGGCGCATCGCTCGGGTCGACCACACGCAGGCTTGTCCGGGACTGGAGCTCCTCGACGACGGCTCGCGTGACCTCCCACTCGAGATCGTGTCGACGGGTCGTGTTGTCGAAGACGGGCACTGCAATCGTCTGGTGCTCGGTGGCCACGAGGCTGCGAGCCGAGTAGCCGCACCCGGCGAGGAACCCCGCCAGGACGACCAGCACGACCAGCAGGACCGGGACGATGACACGCGTGCGGATCATCGTCCGCCCCCTGCTCCCTGCTCGGGACCGGCGAGTCGGCGCCGGGCCTCGGCGGCCGCGTCGCTCGCGGGGTAGCGTGTGACCAGATTGCGCAACTCGGCCGCAGCGGCGTCCGGCTTCCCGGTGCGGAGGTAGTACTCCGACGCCTGGAGCATCTTGCGCGCCAGGACCTCGTTGACGCCGCGCAGCTCGCTGCGGGCGGTGTCGAGTAGCGACGCGTACTCGCGCGCTCGGGCGGTGTCGGCCGTGACGATCTCGACGTAGGCCTTGTACTGGGCAGCCGCGCGCCGCAGCGCCTCGGCGTCGTACGCGTCTCCTCGGTTCACCCCTCGGTACGACCGTGCGAGCTGGAGCCGCGCCGCGAGCGCCCACTCGCTACCGGGGTAGAACTCGACCAGATCGTGGAGGTGACCGATGGCCCGCAGATGCTTCTCGGCTTCGATCTCGTACTCGGCGGCGTACATCAGCGCGTCGTCGGAGAGGTCGCCGTGCGGGAATGCGCCGACGAGGAAGTCGAGCATCTCGACGCCGTCGTCCGCGAACTTGAAGATCCCCAGTCGACCGCGTTTCCCAGTCTGGATCGTGTAGACGCCGATGTCGTAGACGCGGCGCTGGATCGTCGAGGCGTGCGCCGAGAGCGGGTGCTTGTCGAGGTAGCGCTTGTAGAGCTCGAACGCGCCGCGGAAGTTCTCGCCGCCGTAGCGCGACTCGGCTTCGTGGAAGCGCGCGTCGGCGGCGTACGGCGAGTCTGGGTACGACTCGTACACCGCCTCGAACGCATCCTCGGCGTCGTCCCAGCGCTGAGCCCGGAAGTAGGCACGCGCCTTCTCGTACGCCTGCTCGGCGGTGTCGCTGGACACGATGGCGCCGGGGTCCGGCGCCGGGCCGATCCCCAGCTTCTGGGCCGCGGCGCAGCCGGTGGCCACGACGAGGATGGAGACAGCGAGTGCGGTGCGGGCGGCGCATATGAGGACGGTCCTGATCAGGACGGCGCGGCTGAGGTCGGACGTGGTGACGGTGCGCATGATCCCCCTTCGAAGGGGCGGTGATCCTACCGGTACCGAGAGTTCGGGCGCAGCCTTTGCGGGTTGGCCAGAACCGCTCCGGCGCGTGAGTCCTCGTGAACGATGCGAGTTAGCGGAGGCCGCTACGCGTGGCGAGGCGGCGGTCGAGCACGGAGCTCGTCCAACGCTCGAGAACCTCCTGCACCTCGCCGCGCAGCTCAGGCTCGGCCGGGAGCCTGACGGCGCGCGCGAGGGGCCCGGCCGCGAGCCCGTGCAGGGTCGCGACCGTCCGTCCGGAGACCTCGGGAGCGCCCGGGTCCTCGCCGCGGCACGCGCGGCAGAGCAGGCCGCCGCGCAGCACGGAGAGCCGCGCCAGCTTCACGTTCCGGGCAGGGCGCTCGCACCGCACGCACTGCGTGAGTTCCGGGAGGAAGCCCGACGCCGAGAGCAGCATCGCCTCGAAGCCCGTCGCGATCGCGCCGGACTGCGAGTCGTTGGCGACCTCGATCATGCGGAGCGCAGCGAGCGCGAGCTCGAAGACCTCCGGCGCCGGCTGCTCCTCGCGGAGGAAGCCCAGCAGGAGCGCGCGGACGTGCTCCGCGGCGTCGAAGCGTGCGATCCGCTCGCGGAGTCCCGGGAAGTGCGTCCGACCGTCGAACGACGACAGCGTGCGCAGTCCCGCCGTCGGACGCCGGGCGTAGAGGCCGACGCGGCCGAGGACGAGGACGTCCATGCCGCCGTGGAACGCGCCCTTCATGCGACGGGCGCCCTTCGCGATGCCGTGGACGCGCCCCTCGCCGAGCGTCATCAACTGGGCGATCTGACTGTTCTCGCTGTAGTCGAACGTGCGGAGGACGAGGGCTTGGTCGAAGACGGGCGGCACGCTGAGGTTCTACCCGAGGGGGCGGTCGCCACGTCGCGGCGGCCAGCTCGTCCTCGCTCGTCTAACGGGCCAGCAGGAAGAGGCGGCCCTTGAAGACGTGGTAGTTCGCGTCGATCTGCTCGCCAAGCGACTCCATGGCGTCCTCGAGTGGCATCGGGTCCGCGCGCCACGTGATGGACACGGCCTTGCCCCAGAGGCGCCGACCGATGATCGTATCGATCCCCGTCTTCTCGGTGATGTCACGCGCGACGGAACCGATGTGCGCCTCACGGAAGTCTGGCCGGTACTCCACGTCGAGGATGCTGTCGTCGACCTGCGCGTGGACCTGGCGTCGGCGCGCCTCCCACTCCTTGGCGTCGAGCCGCGCCAGCTGCACGAAGCGCTTGGAGCCGATAGCGAGCCCCCGGGGGGTGACTTCGTAGTCCATGCGCTGCTTCGTGGCGTCATGCATGATGGCGATGACGGAGTTGACGTCCATGTCCTGGACGTCGACGTCGAAGCGCACGTGATCGGGCAGGTGCGGCGGGCCGGTGAAGACCTCCAACTCGTACGGCTGGAAGTACTTGCGGAGTTCGGCGACCACGCCCTGGACGGTCGTGTCTCTCATGGACAGCGTCACGAGATGCGCCTCCATGTTCTCCGCGTGCTTCACCTCGATCCAGTAGCGCTCGTAGAAGACCTCGCGGCGGCCGGGCTTCAGAATCGACGTGATGTCGTCCTTGAACTCACCGAACGGCCACGGCTTCTCGTGGTGCATCCGCCGCGCCTCGTCGATCGAGAGCGTGACGACCTTGGGCTCCTCGATCGAGGGCGCGTCGGGTTCGCGTTCGAGCGGGCCGGGGTCCTTCGGGCCGCGGACCAGCCACAGAGCGCCGCCGACGAGCAACGCCACCATGACGATCGCGCCGAGAATGACGGCCAGGCTGCGCCCACGCTCCATGCGGGGGATTCTACGAACGGCGGCGCTCGAAGAGACCGCTTCGCCGGGGGTCACGTTCGACGATGTACGAATGCCAGGGCCACGGCGAGCGCATCCGTGGCGTCCTCAGGCTCGGGCGTCGTCGCCAAACCGAGCAGAACGCGCACCATCGCGGCGACCTGCTCCTTCGACGCTCCTCCACGGCCGACCACCGCCTTCTTGACGGTCGCTGGCGGGTACTCGTGCACCTCGAGCCCGGCGTCGCCGGCCGCGATCATGGCGGCGGCGCGGGCCATCCCGACCGCCAGAGCGGACTTGGGACTCTTCCCGATGAACGGGGTCTCGACCGCGACGACCGTCGGCTCGTGCGTCGCGATCACCTCGGCGAGGCCCGCTCGGACCTCGGCGAGCCGGAGCGCCATCGTCTTCCCGCGGGTCCGGATTGCGCCGGCTGCGACGAGGCGGTTCGCGTTCCCCTTGACCTGCACGACGCCCCAGCCGGCCACACGCGTGCCGGGGTCGACGCCGAGAACACGGGGGTCGCTCATCGCCAGACGGTAGCAACCGCGTCGGACCGGTCTCCCGATCGGAGCCGCGCGGCGTATCCTGCGCGCGTGAGTCCCGCGGCCCCGCTCCCGCCCTTCGCCGTCGTCCTGGTCATGGCCGGGTCCGGGACGCGATTCGGCGGTGATGTGCCGAAGGTGTTCGTGCCCTTGGCCGGACGACCGCTCTGGCGGCACGCCGCGAGCGTCCTGTCGAGCCTGCCGGGCTGCGTGACGACCGTGCTCGTGACGGCCGCAGAGCGCGTCTCTGAGGTGCGGGCCGCGGCAGCGGATCTCCGCGCGACGGTCGTCGTGGCGGGAGGCGCGCGACGTCAGGACTCGGTTCGTCTCGGTCTGGCCGCGGTGCCGGAGGGGGTCGAGATCGTGGCCGTGCACGACGCGGCGCGACCGCTCGTGGACCGCGACGTCGCGCTGCGGGTGATCCGCGGGGCCGCCGAGCATGGCGCCGCCCTCGCGGCCGTGCCCGCCCGGGACACCATCAAGCAGGTCGAGGCGGACGGGCGCGTCGTTGGCACGCTGGACCGTCGTCGACTGTGGATCGCCCAGACCCCGCAGGCGTTCCGGCTGGAACTGCTCCGTCGGGCACACGAGGAGGCCGGCCGGCGCGGGCTGAACGTCACCGACGACGCGGCCCTGGTGGAGGAACTGGGCCACCCGGTTCACGTCTCCCAGGGGCATCCCTGGAATCAGAAGGTCACTGAGGCGGCGGATCTGCACGTCGCCGAGGCGCTTCTGCTCGCGCGACGGGCTGTGGAGGAGACGGCGTGAGCACGGACCCCCGCGTCGGACTCGGGCACGACCTGCATCGACTGGAGGCGGGGCGGCCGTGCGTCCTCGGTGGAGTGACCATCCCGTCGGACGTCGGGCCGGTCGGACACAGCGATGGCGACGCGCTGTTGCACGCACTGACTGACGCCGTGCTCGGCGCGTGCGGCGCGGGGGACATCGGCGATCTGTTCCCACCGGACGATGACGCCTGGAAGGGCGCGGACTCGGCCGAATTCCTCACCGAGGCGCTGCGACGCGTCGCGGCCCTCGGATTCCGCGTCGCGTCAGTCGACACGATCGTTATCGCGGAGCGCCCGCGCCTGGGCCCGTGGAAGGAAGCCATTCGCACGTCGCTCGCCGGTATGCTCGGCCTCGCTCCTGATCGGATCGGGGTCAAGGCCAAGACGGCCGAAGGCCTGGGCCCGGTGGGGGAGGGACGTGCGCTCGAAGCGCGCGCCGTCGTGCTCCTCGTTTCCGCCTAGCCGAGAGATCCCATGGGCTTCCGCTTCTACGACACGCTGGTCAACGAGGTTCGTCCGTTCACGCCCCGCGAGGAGGGCGTGGTGCGCATGTACAACTGCGGCCCCACGGTCTACGACAGCCAGCACATCGGGAACTACCGCGCGGCGACGTTCGCCGACGTGCTGCGGCGCTCGCTCGATCTCGCCGGGTACGAGGTCCATCAGGTGATGAACCTGACCGACGTCGGCCATCTGACCCTCGACGACATCGAGAGCGGCGAGGACAAGATGGAACTCGCGGCCCGGCGCGAGGGGCGCACGGCGTGGGAGATCGCCCAGGCGTACATCGACGAGTACATGCTCGTTGTCGAGAAGATGAACTGGCGTCGTCCGCTGGCCTACCCGCGCGCGACCGATCACGTTGCCGAGATGATCGAGATCACGGAGGCCCTCGTCGCGAGCGGTCACGCGTACGTGACCGATGCCGGCAACGTGTACTTCTCGGTCGCCTCGTTCCCCGAGTACGGCAAGCTCAGCGGCAACACCGTCGAGGCCTTGGAAGCCGGTTCGCGCGTGGACGTGCTCGACGAGAAGCAGCACCCCGCCGACTTCGCGCTCTGGAAGCGCGACGCGGAGCACCAGATGCAGTGGGACTCGCCGTGGGGCGAGGGGTTCCCCGGCTGGCATATCGAGTGCTCGGCGATGTCGCGCAAGTACCTCGGCGACGAGCTCGACATCCACACGGGCGGCGAGGACAATGTCTTCCCGCACCACGAGTGCGAGATCGCGCAGAGCGAGTCGTTCACCGGCAAGACGTTCGTGCGTCACTGGATGCACACGCGGCACCTGCAGGTCGACGGCGGCAAGATGGCGAAGTCCGACGGCACGTTCATCACGTATGAGCAGGTCGAGGCGCGTGGGCACTCGATGCGCGCGCTGCGCTACCTGCTGCTCTCCGCGCACTACCGCATGCCGCTCAACTTCACGTGGGATGCGCTCGCCGGCGCCGAGAGCGTTGTGGACGGTCTCGATGCGACGATCCGCACGCTGACGTCCGATGCCGCGCTCGCCGCCGACCCTGCCGTGGCCGAGCGTTGCGCCGCGGTCGAGGCCGGGTTCTTGGCGGCGCTGCAAGACGACCTGAACGTCTCGGCGGCCCTCGCCCACGTGCACGATCTGCGCGGCTTCGTGAACAAGCACGGACCGTTCGCGACGGCCGACGCCGACCGCGTGCGTGCCGCGTTCGCCTACGTCGACGAGCTGCTGGGGTTGGATCTGCTCACGCAGGACTCAGGGGCGGACGGCGATGACGCGGCGGAGATCGACGCTCTCGTGCAGGAGCGCATCGACGCCCGCGCATCGAAGAACTGGGCGCGCGCCGACGAGATCCGCGACGAGCTCACCGGACGCGGCATCACCGTCGAGGACACCCCCGACGGGGCACGCTGGTATCGGTAGGCGGGGCGAGGGCGCTTGATGACTCGAGCTCGTCCGCCGGGTCGTCGTTCAGAACATGAGCTGAAGCGCCTGGTCGAGGAGGCCGTCTCAGATGCCTGCGATCTAGACCGCGCTCGACTTGCGTTCCACGTCGACGCTGTCGAGGTGCGCGGCCGGCCACCGGAGCGTCTCATCGTCTGGGCAACGCTGCACTTCCTCGCAGGCGGGGGACCGTTCTGCTGCGGCGAGACGGGGTGCCACTTGGCCCTCCGCGAGCGGCACGACGAGATCAACGAACGCGTGCGTCGGTCGATGGGGCTGCGAGACGAGGTGGTCGTCGACCTCGATGACGCCCGGATTGGCGTGAGCTACCACGACGGTGTCGCGTTTCGAGTTGACGACGCGACCGGGTCAGCGTCGAAGATCGATCCTGCCTGACTGAGCGATCGCGCCGCTCGTACACTCGCCCTCGATGCGTCTCGCCGGCCTGCTGTTACTCCTCCTGCTCACCTCGTGTGGCGTGCAGCGTGCGCTCTCACCGTCGAGTGCTCGGGATCGGGCGAAGATCGAACGGCTTCGTTCGGACCTTGGCGACCGCTCCATCCATGTCGTGGATGCACCCGGCACGAGTCCGAGCATCGCCGGTCGCGTGGCGAGGAAGCTCGACGAACTCGGGTTCACCGCGAGTGGTGGTGGCGACGCGTGGGGAGATGGCTCGCTCGTCGTCGAGGTTGCCGGTCTCCGCGGAGGTCCGCTCAAGGCGACGGGCGGCTGGGCAGGCCTGCTTCCGATCCCGATTCCGGTCGGGTCAGAGCGGCTGCGGCTCCGAGTCACCGATGACGGAGCCCGATCGACGTGGCACGAAGCCCGCACGCTCGGCGCCACCGTCTACCGGCCGAGCGCCCTCCTGCTCACTCTCTTTCCCGGGTGGAACGGCTGGTCGCTCTATCACCCGGGCCACTGGAGTGATCAGTCGGCCGAGAACCTCGCCCTCTCCATCGTCCGGGGACTCGACGCTCTTCGCTGACCGGCGGCAGCGCGGTCCACCGACTGCCGACCGCGTCACCGTAGGCGTCCGCAGTGCGCCATCGAACGCTCATCGACCGCGCGACACGGGTCGGCGGGGCGGATCAGGAGATCCGCCCGTACGACGCCATAGAGCGAGCGGACGCCGACGACGCGGGTCCTCTTCGGCAGCGACGCCGTAGGGGCGGGCCCCCTGGCCCGCCCGCGCCGACGCACGTCGCGCGGTCGAGGAGGGTCAGACTGCGCTCAGCGAACGACGCCCGCGGATCGGGCGGCAACCGGCGATGCGGACCGCAACTCGATGACACGACCGGTTCCGCGCCCGCCCCGGCGCCAACGCCCTCGACCGAGTTCCGCGCGCATCACGGTGACCGCCCGCAGTGCGCCAGAGATCCCCATCGATCGCGCGAACCCCAGCGGGCGCGGGCGGGCCAGGGGGCCCGCCCCTACGGCGTCGCTGCCGAAGAGGACCCGCGTCGTCGGCGTCCGCTCGC
>JAJFFG010000125.1 GCA_021776825.1 Planctomycetota bacterium | reverse complement strand
CCCGCGGCCCAAGGTGCGGCACCCGTACCCGAACGTGCGCTTCGACGCCAAACACCCGAGGTAGGAGCCGTGTGCGGTAGTGCCGCACGCACGGATCTGCGCGGGGGGCACCGGGTGACCGGTGTCCCTACCGCGACCGCTGCCGCAACCCCGAGACCTTCAAGACGATGATCTACCTCATCGCCGGACGACTGGAGTTCGACTTGGCCCCGCTGCCCACTCCAGATAGCGAGGAGCCAAGAAGTTCACCGGTCGCGGTACTGCTGTCGCGCTACGGCGCCTACTGCTCGCGGAACGTGACGGGCACCGACGACTTCGAAGCGAGCACGAACTCGTAGGGGGCTGGCAGGATGCACGGCGCGCCGACGCCCGGCGGAGGGCAGGTCCACGAGCCGCCGTTCGGCACCTGCTCCCAGACGACCTCGCGTCGCGAGGCCGAGTCGTTGATCGAGACGACGCGGACCGTGGTTGCGTATCCGGGAGCGCTGACCTTGGTCGGAATGCCGAGGAAGATGCCGACGACCATGCTCTGGCTGAAGTTCACCGTCGGGGGGGTGCTGCCGGAGAAGTCGTGCTTCGCCCAGAGGCCCGCCCACTCGCTCTGACTGCGGGCGACTTGCGGCACTCTCGGGGTGACCGACGTGTCGTTGCCCCGTCGCAGGATGCTGAAGCTCACCTGCTGCGGAGCGCCGCCCGGGTCAGGGGTCGGTGCGGGGTCGCCTCCGCCTGCACCGCCTCCTCCGCCCGGCACGAACTCGCGCGCGAGACGCTTCCAGCTCCGTGTGCCACCGTCGTTGATGGTGAAGCTGGCGGTGGTGTCGACCTCCATGCCCCCCATCTCGAGCGTCAATCGCAGGTCCTTGGCGTTGCTGTCGCGCAGGTTGGGAAGAGTCGCTCGCGAGAGCTTGATCTTGAACCTGCCGCTCAGCGGATTGGCGCTGACCTTCACGCGCCCGGAGCCGACGTTGCCACGGTACCGCCAGCGACCGTTCTTGCCCGAGCGGTAGCCCTGCGCGCCCGGCGCGACGTCGAAGAGGACGGTCTCGTCGAGCACGGCGCGCAGCGTGTGCTGGGCGGGATTGTGAAGATCTGGGAGCCAGGTCGGCCCGACCACCAGCTGGAGGCTGAGACGGTGTCGGGCCTCGCCGGTCTTCGCCTGGTGAGCGAAGCGGGCCTTGCCCTGCCGAACGTGCAGGCTGCCTTCGATCGCTTGAGCTGCGGCGCTCGTCGTGAGACTCCCAAGAGCGAGCAGTGCGATCCCCGCCATCGTGGGTTTGGTTCTCATGCGGCGCAGCACGCAAGTCGCGTACCGGCTCCCCGTGAGGCGGATCCGAGTCCGGTCGTCACCGTCCGATCACATCGACGCGTTACGGTCGCGTCCCCGCGCACCCTTCGACGGGATCAGTCGCCTGTGACGGCGTCCGCCACCGCCGCGCTTCCACGTGACACCTCCGTTCTCGGTGGTCCGCGTTCACGAAGCGTAACGTCCCCGAGGCACACCGGTGGACCCGACGATCAAGGAGGCCTGCGCGTGGGGGAGAGGGAGCCCACTCGCACATCGGTGCACCAGGTCAGCGTTGCCAGCCGGCACCCGCTACTCGTGGCATCACCTGAGGTCCCAGAGCATGCGGTACATCGCGTCGTCCCAGCGGCGGGACTCGGTTGCCGCGAGCGGGTCGACAGTCTCGAAGATGCGGAACGCCGGGTGGCCACGCGCGCGGAAGATACCGAGGATGGTCGCGTCGAACGGTCGGCCGTCGGGCTCGGCGATCTTGCGGCCGCGGTTCCACTGGATCCCGACCTTGAATCCGTTGCGCACCGGCAGTCGAATGACGCCGTCGACCTTGCCGCGCAAGAACGACGGCGAGGCGATCACATCGAGCCAGCGCTCGGGCGGCTCCGTGACCGTGAACCGGAGCGGCTGCGACACGAGCGTGCCGCGGTACGTGCCGGCGAGGGGGACTGTCCCCGGACCTTCGTGCACGAGTTCGACAACGGCGGTCCAGTTGCCGGGCGCGATGCGATCCCAGTCATGCGCCAACGGAAATTCAACGCTTCCGTACTCGGCATCGGGGCGCGGTCTCACTGCGGCGACACCGTCGGAGGACGGCCTCGCGGCGACGTCCCGATCTGCATTCAGCACCACGGTCGCGCCCCCCGCTTCCGGCGTGAGTCGCAACCTGGCCCGGGCAGACGGGTGCGCATCAAGAGTCGGGACGTCCTCGCCGAGCGAAGGGTCGGCGCGGATGCGCAACGTGACGATTGGTGTGTCGCCGCGGCGTGCTGAGGACGGCCCGTCGATCGAGAGAGCGAGACCGTTCTCAACAGGGCCGAATTGACGCTCCGGCGCGCGCGCGTCTGCGCGATCGAGCGCGAGAAGAATGCAGGCCATCACAACGCACACCATGCCGACACGCACCAGGGTGGGGCGGGGCATCGATCGGTCCTCCGTCGGACGCCGCGCGCTAGCGCGCGGCGTTCGCCAGGTCGCAGGGCGCCTAGGACGTCGCACGAGTCGGCTCCTACTCCTCGGACTCCGTATCCCTCAGCTGAGCCAGGAGCTCGCTGGCCCGATCTCCCACCGGTGTGCCTTTGTAGTCGAGACTGAGCTCGCGCAAGCTGCTCGCGGCAGAGGCGGCGTCGCCACCGTCCATCGCGTCCTTCGCTGACGTGAGCGCGCGCTGGCCGCGCTCCATGAGTTCGTGCTTCGCAGCGCGGGCGCGTTCGACGAGGGCGTGATCCAGCTCGGTCGCCTCCGCCTTCTTGATCGCCGCGAACGCGCGCCTGACCTGTTTCGCCTCCAGTGCCTTCGTCAGCTCCTGGTCGGCCTTCAGCAAGGCCCGGTACTGCTTCGAGCCCCTGCCCTTCTTCGCCTTCTTCGCTGCCGAGGTCACGACAGCGAGGAAGTCCTTCGCCTTCGCCGGACCGGCGAACATGGAGACCGGCTTGCCGTTGGTCTTTGCGAACATGGTGGTCGGATACGCAGAAACGCCGAACTTGCGGACGATCTCCTTCTCCGTGTCCCCGTCCACTAGGATCGGCGTGAAGTGCTCGAGCGCCTTGACGACGTCGCTGTTCTTGAACGTCGAGGCCGCTAACTCCCTGCACCGATCGCACTCCGCCGTCACGAAGAAGTACACCGGTGGCCTGCCGGTCAATTCGACCTGTGCCATGCCCTTCTCGCACCCGATCACCATGGGCAGATCGCCCGTCAGATGCGCCCACTGCTCCGCGTCGACAGCCTTCTGGGTCTCCTGTGCGCGAGCCGATTGAAACGCGACCGCGACGGTGAGGAACGCGGCGATGCCAACTGCCAGGATGGTCGTGAGTTTCATCTGCCTGTCTCCGCGACGGCACACCAGAACGGGCCAAGCGCGTCGGCGACGACCTCACACCAGGGAGACGGTGTGACGCGCGGACCGACGCGGATGCGACTGCGTAGGCGCACCCGGTGGCCAGGACACGACGGGAGGGCGCGAACCCTCAGGAATTCGATGAGATCCTCGCCGCGGAGTCCGCACAGCGGCGCCGTTGCCTGCGCTCGCCGCGCCTCAGTTCCAGCGATACGTCAGGACCTCCGTCCCGAAGTCGGGGCCGAGCACGTTGCGTAGCTCGATCCGCTTCGGAAGAACCCAACGGCTGTCTACGCGCGCCCATTCGACCAAGACCTCGGCCTCCCCCGCGACGGACGAGACAGGCACCAATGCGTCGTGCGTGCGCCGGTGCTTGAGAGTCCGCTCGCCGGCTTCGTCGGCGACTGCCATCAGCCGGCCGTTGGCGAGTCGGACGGAGCGAAAGGGGCCGTTCTCGATGTGAATGAGGGACTTGTCCGCGGAGTCCGGGCGGAGCGTCGCGCCCAGGAACGCTACGTCGAACGGGGGGCTGTCGCAGATGTCCCGCGCGGGCCACATCCGCATCCGACCTTCGGTGACCGACGTGAGCCGTTCGCGGAGGGTCTCCGTCATCTCGCCGTCGAAGTCGAACTCGGCGGACGTCCACGAACGACCCGTGAACCCGCGGAGGACGACGGTGCCGGTGACCCTCCGCGCGCCGGTCCACATGTCCGAGCTGCCATCGTTGGAGATCTCGAACCCGACGACTCGGTCCGACGGCGCGTCCGGGTACCGGTAGAACGCCTGCCACGCTGCGCGCAGCGCATCGGCGACGCGGCCTGTCGGAAGCACCTGACGCTCGGGGCGCTCGGCGCCGGGCTCGATCTTTGTGAACCGGACCGACAGAGACTCGTCCGGGATCAGCGAGTTGTCGGTCTCGATGCGTACGGCCTTGGGAGTCGCGAGGCCGTCGGTCTCTCCGTACTCCACAGCGTAGGTGGTCACGGCCACGCCGGTGTTGCTCCCCATCCGCAGGGCGCGCGACGTTGGGCGGTAGCCGCCGGGCGCGTCCTCGTGGGTCCAGCTTGTGTGCCAGTGCCACGGCTCCAGACCGGTGTGAGACGCCACGATCCGGTCGTCCTGAATGTCGAAGACCGTCTGCTCTCCGCCGGCGAGCGTCACTCCCGGCCCCGTAGCGGCGATGCGGCTGCGCTCGCCCAGCTCGACCAGGCGTAGGTCGTGCCCGGCGGCGAACTCGTCGAACGTGGGGTGTCGCAGATCGGCGAACGCCTCGGCGACTGCGTTCACGAGACGTGTACGCAGTCGCTCCTCCAGCGCCTTGGCGGGAACCACCCGCACTTGTCCCTGCGGCGGAACGGAGAACTCTGCGGTGCCGGACTGGTTGCTGTCGGACGGGCCGAAGCGATACGTCAGCGCTCCACCGACCCCCGGCGACGGACGACCCCACCGGAACCAGCGCAGCCACGCGGAGCGCAGCAGGTCCGTCGCTTCCTCGCGGCCAGGGGATCGCACGACGCTCCAGTCCACGATGTCCAGGTTCGTGATCTTTGCACCGACGCGCCCGCCGCCCGAGCCCGGGCCCCAGGGGCCGTGCGGCGAAAGGCCAGAGACCTCCCTCGCCAACTCTTCGTTCGGCGCCAGAGTGAACCCCACGACGCCCTTGCCCTTGAGGGGCGCGGCGTAGGTCGCGATGAAGGTCACGTCGACCGGCTGGTCACGCAGGTTGACGAGACGGATGCGCGTGGCGTCCACCTTGCCGGCGCCCAGGGCGTTGGCGACCTGGACGACCTCCATGCCATCGATTCGCACGGGTGCCGTTTCGATCGGATCGCCGACGAAGAACGACGCCTTCGTCACTCGAGCCGCGAGCTTCGCTCGGCGAGGCAACTCCGCGGCAACCTGGACGGTGAACACGGCCTTGCCGCCACCCGGCGCTGCGCGCCCGCCTCGGCCGAAGACGGCTGACGCGGACGCCCGACGGATCACCTGCGTGGCGAGCACCGACGCGCCCTTCCTGCCCGCCCCCTCGACTTCGAACGCCAGCGGCTCCACCGCTACTGCGCCGCGGTTGGAGACCTCCAGATCCACGAGCGTCGCGACGAACCCCTTCCTCCGCGGATGAATGTGCTTCACGCGGACCGAGACGTTCGCCAACTCTCCGGGAACCGCCTGAAACGCGTCGTCCGACACCGCCGCGGCCGGCGGCGGCGTCACCATCAGGGCGGCGATGCAGACCATCAGCCCGGCTCCCGAGCGTCGCAGTGAACCCATGTGTCAGCCTCCCGGTCTGATCCCACAGACTAGGGTGACCTGTCCATCGCATCGGAAGCGACGCGTCGATGAGCAGGTGTCGTTCGCCGAGTCGAGTCCGTCGCATCGCGCTTGCAAGGCGATGGCCGTCGCAGCGCTCACGAAGCCCGGCAGCGGCTCCGACTGGCGAGCGATGACCGATCTGGTCAAGGACGGTGACCATCCGACCGCGCTCGTCGCGATCGCCGCCCTCTACCGCGTCGAGATCGGCGCAGCGAGAGCCAGCACCGGCAGGCGTCGGGTGGTCCGTCGTCGCTGAGAGCGTTGCCTGTGAAGACGCGATACTTGACTAGGTGATGGCGTCCCGCATCCCCCTGGCTTCGACGTTCGTCTCAGCGCGCCCTTCCGAGCCTTGAGCCTGCGAGCCTCGCTGCTAGTCGAACGGCTCGACTGACTTGGCGCAGCAGCCAGAGCAAGGCGAGGACGCCCGAGACCATCGCGACGACGAGACCCGGGCGGGCGGGCGTCGACGGATACTCGATGGTCGTTGTGGAAGGCAGTCGCACCGTGGCCTTCATGTCCGCGACCCAGGCCGCGTGCTCCTCCTCAAGCGTCTTCCCAAAGACCCGAGCGAACGCGTCTTCAGAGGCGCCCCAGAGCGACAGCGCGTCGAGGTATCCGATGACGGTTGGCCGGCCGTGACGCTCGATGAGAAAGGAGACGAAGAGCCGCAGATGTACGCGCACGCGGTCGCCTTGACCGAGCGCGCGCTCGCGGTCCCGGGACTGCTCCGCGGCACAGAGCGCGCGAAGATGCTGCTGGAACTTGCGGAACTCCTCGACATGGTGGGCCGCCGCGTGCGGGAAGAAGAGGTCGCGCGCGAGGCCGAGCGCCTCGCGGACGCGGCCGGCGACACGGAACTGCGTGGGTCCGCGGCGCTCGCGCTCGGCGCCGTCTTGCGGTTCACACGACTCGACGAGGCCGAAGCGGCCTGCCTGCGCGCGCGCGAGATCGCTCAGGCCCGCGGCGACCGGAAGGCCGCGGCCGCCGCCACGAGGGGGCTGGGCGCCGGCGCCTTCTCCCGCGGTCGGCTGGCGGAGGCACGGCAGCACTTCGAGCAGTACGTCGCATTCAGTCGCGACGTCGGGGACAAGGAGGCCGAGGCCCCCGAGACCGCGAATCTGGGCCTCGTCCTCTTCTCGCAGGGCCGCCTTGCGGATTCGCACACGCACTTCGAACGGTCCCTCGCCCTCAGTCGCGAGATCGGGGCCCGGCGGAGCGAGGCGGTGGCAAACGGGCACCTCGGCGGCTTCTTCTGCTCGCAAGGCCGTCTGGCGGAGGCGCGCGAGCACTTCGAGCGATACCTCGCCTTCAGCCGCGAGATCGGGGATCGGCGGAGTCAGATCAACGCGACGGGCGGCCGCGGCGATGTCCTTCTCTCTCAGGGCCGCCTGGCCGCCGCGCGCGCGCACTACGAGCGGTCGCTCGCCCTCAGTCGGGAGATCGGGTACCGGCGCAGCGAGGCGATGGCCCTACGTCTCCTGGGGGAGCTGATGCGTGAGGAGGGAAGTGGCCACGGGGGTGAGGAGCCGCTCTTGGCGAGCCTTGCCCTGAGCGAGGAGATCGGGCTGCGACACCTGTCGGCGCAGTCCCACCTGGCCCTCGGGCTCCTGCGCGCGGCGGGGAGCGGCGACGACGGAGACGACGGGGGCCGGGCGTCGTTGATCGCTGCGCGTGACCTAGCGGCGGAGGTCGGCGCGCCGGGCGTCGAGACACTGGCGCGCTGCGCGTTGGCACAGTCGGCCGGGGACGCTCTGGACGCTCCGGACGCTCAGGACGCACTCGCGGCGTTCACGCGCAACGAGGAGCGACTGGAGGCCGGAGAGCGCCTGAGGGCGCGCCACCTCCTCTGGAAGGCGACCGGCGATTCCGCGCATCTCGCCGAGGCCAAGCGCCTGCTCGATGAGTCGGTCGCGCACGTCGATAACGAGACCCGCGGATCGATGCTCGCGAACCTGCGCGTCAACCGCGAGATCATGGCGAGGTGGGATGAACACGGCGGCGACGGAAACGCAGGCTGAGCCGACCGCGCAGCAAGCACTTCAACCCAGTTGCGCTCCGACGATGGACAACGGAGACCCCCATGCAAGACGCGCCGCTCGAGATCCTGCCGTCCACCAAGGTGGCGGAACTCCTGGAGTCGTATCCCGAGCTGGAGGACGTGCTCGTCGCGATGGCGCCGCCGTTCAAGAAGCTGCGCAACCCGCTCCTGCGGAGGAGCATCGGGAAGATCGCATCGCTGCAGCAGGCGGCGACCGTGGGACGGCTCGATCTCACCGCGATGGTGAACGAACTCCGTGCGGCCGTCGGTCAGCCGCCGATCGGCGTGGCGGTGAACATCTCGAACGAGACGTATCTCGGCACCGCCCCGGAGTGGTTCGATCCGCCGTCAGTCGCGGTGGTCATCGACGATCGCGCGCTGACGGCTGACCAGATGGCGCTCACGCGTGTGCTGACGGCGCTCGTTCCACTGGGAGAGCGACAGGTCGTCCAGCTGACGACCACCTTCCTGCCCGCTCCCGGGATCGATGCGGCCCGCGAGAAGGGGCTGCGCACGTGGAGCGTCCGCGAGTCAGACGACCACTATGAGACGTACTTCGCGAAGACGTAGGGAAGCGCCGGTTCCGCGTGCGCTCGTTGCCCCGTCGTCGACTCCGCCGTCGCGCGCTACACCATCTGCATGGACCAGATCTGGCAAGGCACGTTGACGAAGATGCGCGTCGAGCACTCGACGCCCGTGAGCTACTTCCTCCGCGACGGATTCTGGGATGCCGGACGGCGCGCGCCCGAGACGTCGATGAACGACCTGCTGGGCCGGACGGTCGAGCTGCGCTTCGAGGGCCGCATCGAGTGCGTCTACTGCGGGCGCAAGTCGAAGAAGTCGTTCGGCCAGGGGTTCTGCTTCCCTTGCTTCCGCGCCCGGGCCGAGGCGGACCAGTGCATCGTGAAGCCGGAGCTCTGTCATCACGGCGACCCTGACGATCCGTGCCGCGACGAGGAGTTCGCGCAGAGCCAGTGCTTCCAGCCGCACGTGCTCTACGCGTCGCTCACCAGCGGCGTAAAGGTCGGCATCACGCGCCGCCCGAACGTTCCGTCGCGCTGGATCGACCAGGGCGCGGTCGCCGCCATCCCGCTCGCCGTGGTGCCGAGTCGCCGTGAGGTCGGTCTACTCGAGCACCGGCTCGCTGCGGCCTTCGCCGACAAGACGCACTGGATGCGCATGCTGAAGACCGAGCACCCCGACGGCGACCTCGCCGGCGGCGCGCAAGTCCTGCTCGACCGGATGGACGAGTGGGGAACCGCGGGGGTGCTCTCCGCGGAAGAGCGCGCGCGCCACTCGTTCACCTACCCGGTGAACGTCTGGCCGGAGAAGGTGAAGTCCTTCAGCCTCGACAAGAACCCGGTTGCCGGTGGTCGTCTTGACGGCATCAAGGGCCAGTACCTGATCTTCGAGACGGGCGTCATCAACGTGCGCAAGTACACGGGGTATGTGGCGAGCTTGCACGTCGCGTAGCCACGGGCGTTGCTGTCAACGGCGCCCGACGTAGAGCGTGTGTCGCGCGCCGCGGTTGCCTCGCCCGCGGGCAGTGACGACCTTGGGTTCGAAGCCGGCCTTCCGCAGGTCCTTCACGAACGGCGGGCAGTCGTACGCGGACCAGACGACCAGTGCACCTCCGGGACGGATCAGCTCTCGGAGCAACGCGAGGCCGCTGCGGTCGTAGAGGCGCCCGTTGCCCTTCGACGTGAACGAGTCCGGCCCGCAGTCGACGTCCAACAGCATGGCGTCGAAGGGTTCCGGTCGCGAGCGGACGTACTCGACGAGGTCGCGGACTTCGACGCGCGTGCGCGGGTCGTCCAGCGGATGCTCGGCGAGGTGGCCGACGTGCGTGCGGTTCCACGCGACGACGGCCTCGAGCAGTTCGCAGACGACGACCGTCGCGCTCGGACCGACGGCGTCCAGCGCCGCGCGCAACGTGTACCCGAGTCCGAGGCCGCCGACGAGTACGCGCGCGTCTGTCTTCTCGCGCACGCCCTCGCAGCCGATGGTCGCCATCAGCTCCTCGGAGTGGTGCTCGCTGCTGGACATCAGCATCACGTTGTCCACGTGCACCACGAGGTAGCCCGACTCCCGCGTCAGCCGGATGCGCTCGCCCGCTGGCGTGCGTGCCTCGTCGATGAGCTCGGGCTTCTGCATGTCCCCATGACTACCGAGATCGGGAGGTATTCGCACCGCATGAACGACGCGCGTGCGGGGCGGCTGCTCGGGCGCGTGTGTTCGCGGGTCTCGGCACAGGGCGGCCCGAGGCTGTACCGTCTCTGTGGGGATCTCGCAGTGATGTCGAAGGAGCGCCCATGAAGCCGAGAGGGCTGGTGATCGGCGCGATACTCGTCGTGGTGTCGTTCCTGTGCGGCGTCTTGTTCTCGGATCGAGTGCGCGGTCCTACGGCGCCCGGCGATGACCGGTCGGACGGACGAGATGCTGCCGACGGGGGCAAGGCCGCGACGCGCGGCGACACCGTGGCCGCGAGCGAGTCGTCTCGCGGCGTGTCGCGACCGCGCGCCCAGCGCGGCGAGATTGAGCGTCTGCGCGAGGAATTGGCGCAGAGGGACGCGCTGATCGCTCAGCTGCGTGGCGACCTGGGCGACACGGACCTGGGAGACACCGACCTGGGAGACACGAAACGGCGCGATGCGAACAGCGACCCGGATAACGGGGATCCCCCGGACTCGGAGATGACCGCGGAGCGGCGTCGACAGATGCGGTGGGAGCGGATCCAGGCGGCGCTCTCCGGCGTGATGTCCGAGCTGGTCGCGCTGGAGGACCAGCAGACCGATGGCCTGCAGCTCGGCGACCACCTCGCGGCGCGGCTCGCGAAGGTCACGCCCGAGCAGTTCGCCGAGATTGTCGCGTTCGATGCGGACGCGACGGACCCCGACATCCTCGGGCCGATCCGGGCGGTCATGACGCAGGCCTTGATCCACGCGCCAGCCGCGGCGCCCGTGCGCGACGCCTTCATGGCACGCCTGCTCGACCGACCCACGCGCCACGCTCGCGCTGATGCGGGCGTTCGAGCGCACGAACCAGGATGCGTGGATTCGAGTCGCCGCCCTCGCGGGGCTCGAGTCACGAGCATCAACTGATACCAGTGTGCTCGGGTTCCTGCGCGACGAACGGCCGGGTGAGCAGCAGTCCGAGGTTCGCGTGGAGCTGGACCGCATCCTCGATGCGCTGAATGCGCGCTGACTTCACGAGAACGGAGAGCGATGAAGACGCAGTACTACGCGGCCAGCTCCCTCGACGGCTTCGTCGCCGACGACAACCACGGGCTCGATTGGCTGAACGCGTCGGGAGAGGGCGACGCCGAAGGCCACGCGGCATTCTTCGGTGCAGTCGGCGCGCTGACGATGGGCTCGGCGACGTACCTGTGGGTTGCAGCCCATCTCGAGCGGGACCGCGCTGCCGGCAACGAGGCGGCATGGCCGTACGACCAGCCGTGCTGGGTGTTCAGCTCCCGCGACGACTTGCCACCGATCGAGGGCGCGGACGTGCGCTTCGTCCGCGGCGATGTCCGACCCGTGCACCGCGAGATGGTGGCGGCCGCGGAGGGCCGGAACCTCTGGATCGTCGGCGGCGGTGACCTGGCCGGTCAGTTCCACGACGCCGGACTTCTCGACGAGGTGATCGTCAACATCGCGCCCGCGACACTCGGGTCCGGCTTCCCGTTGCTCCCGCGGCGGATCGATCCGCCGCGACTGCGTTTGACCGCTGTCCGGCGAGCCGGGGAGTTCGCGGAATTGCGCTACGACGTCGTCGGCGCGCGCGGCGCGCCCGGCGACGCGGACCGCTGAACCACAGAGCCCGAGGCTTCCCCGGCGCGGAGTCTGTACCGTGGCGCGCCGTGGAACCCGGCACCGTCCTCGGCCCGTACTGCATCGACCGTGAGCTCGGCTCTGGCGGGATGGGGACGGTCTACCGGGCGAAGGGACCGGAGGGCGCCGTTGCGCTGAAGGTCGTGCACCCGCAACTGCTCGACGGTGCGGATGCGGTCGAGCGGTTTCGGCGAGAGGTCGAGATCGGCCGCGCTGTCGATCACCCGAACGTCGTGCGGACACTGGCCGGTGGCGAGGCGGACGGGCGTCACTTCATGGCGATGGAGTACGTGGAGGGGCAGACGCTCGACGGGTTGCTCGACGAGCTGGAACACGTGCCTGAGGAACTCTGCCGGCACATCGGTCGTGAGGTCTGCAAGGGCCTCGCCGCCATTCATGCTGCTGGCGCCATCCACAGAGATGTGAAGCCGGACAACGTCCTCATCGCGCCGGATCACGTCGTCAAGATCATGGACCTCGGCGTCGCGCGCTCGATGGACGACGCGCTGCGGCTCTCGCAGTCCGGGATGTTCGTCGGGTCGGTGGAGTACGCCGCGCCGGAGCAGTTCAAGGGCGGCGACGTCGACGGGCGCACGGATCTGCACGCGCTGGGTCTCGTGCTTTACGAACTCGCGAGCGGCGCGCATCCCTACCGTGGCGGGTCGTTCCACGAGGTGCTCAGCCGCGTGTGCGACACGGAGCCGCGCAGATTGGGCGACGTGAACCTCCAGCTCTCGGCGTTCTTCGAAGAGGTGGTGCACACGCTGCTCGTGAAGGACCCGCGGGGTCGCTTCGCATCCGCGGCTCAGCTCTTGGAGGTATTGGAGGACGGCGAGGACTCGACCTGGTGGCACGAGCGGGCGCGAGAACTCCAGGCGACGACGAAGCGTCCCATCCGTCGCGTTCGCATCCCGCGCGAGACGGCGGTGTACGGCCGCGAGGCGGAGATCGCCACGCTGCGCGGACTCTACGACCAGGCGAAGTCCGGCGACGGCCAGGTCGTGCTGCTCGAAGGCGAGGCCGGCATCGGGAAGAGCCGCCTCATCGACGAACTCCTCGCCCGCCTCCACGCCGACGGTGAGGACCTGAACTTCCTCTTCGGCAGCTACCCGCCGGGCGGTGCGGCCACGGCAGAGGGCGGGTTCTCGTCGGCGTACCGCGAACAGTTCGGCGAGCCGGGCAGCGCGAGGTACCTGCCGGAGAACCAGAGCCTCGTCCCGGCGTTCGACGCGTTGCTGCGCGGCGAGGGGGCACCGCCCGACGCGCAAGCGCTGAACAAGGGCTCGCTCCAGACGTGCTTCGTCCGTGCGACGCAGACACTGGCCGCGGAGCGGATGACCATCGTCTTGATCGACGACCTGCACTTCGCGCCCGAGGAGGGCCGCGCGCTGTTCACGTCGCTCGCCATGGCCGTGCCGGGGCATCGCGTGATGCTGGTGGGGATGGCGCGTCCCGGCGTGCCCGAAGATTGGCTCGCGAGTCTCACACGACTCGATCAGACCGAGCAGCTCCCACTGCTGCGGCTCGGCCCGAAGGATCTCGTGCGCCTGCTTCAGGACACACTCCAGTCCGAGCATCTCGCGCGTGACCTCGGAAACCAGATCGCGCTGCACTCTGACGGCAACCCGTTCTTCGTGTTCGAGATCCTGCGCGGTCTGCGCGAAGGGCAGTTCATCACGCAGCAGGCGGACGGCACGTGGGTTGGCACCAAGGCCGTGGAGCGGATCCAGATTCCGTCGTCGGTTCTCGATCTCGTCAACGCGCGCGTCGCGGATCTGACGGAGGACGAGCGCAACCTGCTCGACATGGCGGCGTGTTGCGGGTTCGAGTTCGATCCCGTCGTGGTGGGGGACGCGCTCGGACTGGCCCATATCCCGACGCTGCGCGCGCTCGGCAACGTCGAGCGGCAGCATCGCCTCGTCCGCTCGCACGGCCGCCGCTACTGCTTCGATCACCACCAGGTGCAGGAGGCTCTCTACGGTGGCCTCAACGAAGTGCTGCGCGAGGAGTACCACGCCGCGCTCGCCGAGGCGCTCGAGTCGCGCACGAACGCCGCCGCCGCTGATCCCGAGTCCCTCGACGGCGCGCTCTGCGTCGATCTGTGCGAGCACTTCCTGAGCGGCGCGCGCGGTCCGCGGGCGTTGCGCTACCTCGACGGCGCTCACGCGCATCTGCGGGCCGGGTACCTGAACGATCAGGTGGCGTCGCTCCTCGGTCGGGCGCTCGCCGTTCCGGATCTCCTCGCCGGGGTCGCGAGGGCCGTCGTGCTCATGCGGGTCGTGGCGGCGTACGACCGCCTGGGACGTCGTGCTGAGCAGGAGAAGGCCGTTCTCGAAGCCAAGCGCCTGGCCGATGCCGAGGGCGACGACACCCTGCGCATCCGCGCGACGCGAGCGTTGGGCGGCGTGTACTGGATCACGAACCGACCGGACGAGGCGGAGGCCGCGGTGTGCGAGGCGCTGCAGATCGCGCGGAGCACGGGGGACCCGTACGCCGAGGCAGGCGCCACGGGCAACCTCGGTACGGTGTTCTACGAGCGCGGACGACTCGTGGAGTCCCGCGCCTTCCAGGAGCGCGCGATCGAACTGTACCGCGAGGCCGGTTTGCGGCGCGGCGAGAGCATCGCGCTCGGCGGACTGGGCGCTGTGTGTTTCGGCGAGGGGCGCTTGCCGCAGGCGCAGAAGTACTTCGAGAGCGAACTCGCGCTGTGCCCGCAGATCGGGCATCGATCCGGCGAGGCGACCGCCCGCTTCAGCATCGCGGTCGTGAGTCAGGAACTGGGTGACACGACACGGGCCGAGCAGGGGCTCGTTGCCGCGCTCGCGCTGTGCGAGTCGATCGGATACCACCGGTTGGCGCCGTCGATCCACATTGAACTCGGGCGGATTCGCGTCAGCGAGGGAGACGCCGCGCGTGCTCGCGAGTCGTTCGTGGCGGCGCGCGAGGTGGCTTCGCGGGTCGGCATCGCCGGCGCGGAAACCCTCGCACGGTGTCACCTCGCGGGGCTCCCTGGCGGCGACGGAGCGGAGACGATCGCGGCGGTTGTGGAGAGCGAGGAACGGCTCGAGCCCGTGGAGGCCCGCGCGGCGCACTTCCTGCTCTGGAAACTGACCGGCGACCGCGCTCACCTCGAGACGTCCAAGCGCCTGCTGGACGCGGCCCTCTCGCTGGTTGACGACGAGACGCGTACGTCGATGGTCGAGAACCTCCGCCTGAACCGCGAGATCGCGGCGGCGAGCAACTAGGTTGAACTAACTGACTTGCCGTGGATGCGGCGACGGGACCTGCGAGTGGCGGCCGAACGCAAGTCAGTTAGTTCAACCTAGGTGCGCACACAGCGTCGCTCAACGCAGCCCGTAGTGACTCCACGTCGACGGGTTCTCGACCTTGAACAACTTCCGTTCCCGCTTGGGGCCGCCGAACGTGCCGAGGTCCTTGCCCTTGAACGGGTCTTCGTCCTTCCACGTCGGCTTGCCCTTCGCGCCGAAGCACGCCGTGGTGGCGACGGTCGTGAACGGGCGCACGCCGATCAGGTGCGGCGGGAGCCAGATCTCGAAGCAGTTGACGTTGGCGACCTTCGAGAAGCCACCGATGCCGCGCATCGTCGTCGTCGAGTGCTTCTTCCACTTCTTGCCGCCCCACACCTCGATCTTCACATTGACAGCGACCTCCTTCCCCTTCGCTCGCGTGAACGTCAGGCGGCGAGACGTCGAGTCGAGCGACGTCGACTCCGGGTCGCTGTGCGCCATCAACACGACGCTGTCGATCTCTTGCGGCGCGCGATAGCCCGAGAGCGAGAGACCACCCGCGCCGCCCATGCCGAGACCGCAGCTCGACTGCTGCGCGACGATGTGGCCGGGTCCCGACGACTCCTTCACCTGCATGTGTCCGGGCTTGCCGTCCAGGTCGGGTCGCAACAGCCAACCGATCAGCCACTGCGCGGCATCGTCGCGCTGCGGCGCATCAGCGGCGAGCAGGTCGGCGCCCGCCGTCTTGCCCGGGAACAGCAGCGACTCCGTACGCGGCTGCTTCTTGAGGAGACGCTCGAGCTTGCCCATGCCGGACGGCGACTTCTTGCCGCAGGCGAGCAGACCGACCGGACGACCGTCCCACTTGTTCAGTCCGGCTGCAACGGGAACGCCACACGCCGCCGGGTCGGGATCGATGCAGAGCACGGCCGCCAACCCGTCGTCCTTCTTCGCGGCCTCGAGCGCGATCGACGCACCGACGCCGATGCCCGCGATGCCGAGCTTCCGACCATCGGCGAGGAGCTCTTCGCGCGCAAACGCCAGCGCTGCGAGCGCGTCCCCGCGCATCGCTCCGAATAGCACCGGATCGCCGGCAGCGATCCTCGCCTCCACGTCGACGCCGCCGGCCTCCACGCTCTCACCGTGACCGCGCAGGTCGACGGCGAGCATCGTGACGCCCTGCTTCGCGAGCACCGGCCCGAGCGACGCCCAATCGGCGCGACTCCCGCCCTGTCCGTGCAGAACGATGACCGCAGGCTTCGTCTCGCTTCCGCCCGTCGGCTCGTAGATCTCGGCGGCGAGCTTGTCGCCACTCTCTGTCTCGAGCTCCACCTTGCGCGGGGCTGGCGGCGCATCGTCTTGTGCGTAGACGGGAACGAGCAGACCGAGCAGCAACGTCAGCGTCAGCGGGATGCGCATGAGGACCCTCCCTACTTCACCCACGTCCGGGGGAAGGAGTCGATGAGTCGCGCGGCCGGCTTCTCGGTGACCCCGAGATAGCCGATCAGCTCGACCGAGATGTGATCGGCATCGCGGTGCTCGTCCCAGAGCGGGACGTTCCACGAGTACGTGTCCGCGGGAGCGAGTGTGACGAGCGCGTCCGGCGCCGTGCCGAACGCGACGCGGAGGAAGCCCAGCTCGAGGTGGAGGTTCTGGAAGTCGCCGGTCTTCTTCCCATCGAACTGATGGCGCGTCCATTGCGCGCGTCCGTTGCGTAGCGCGACGGGGTTCAGCACGATCGGCGCCTTGCCGTTGTTCGTGATCGTCAGCGTGAGCGCGGCTCCACTCAGCACGCCGTCGAGCGCCACCGTCATCCGCTTCCCGGTGTAGCCCATGTTCGGGAGCGGACAGGGCGTGTCGTTCTGCGGACGCTGCTGCTCGTCCCACGAGAGACTCGTCGTGTAGAAGTCCTCGTGTCGATTGCCGGCGACCGCGCGGCCCTCCGCGAGGTCGTCGGCCAGCGCGCGGAGGATCGACTCGATGCCCGGGTATGGTCCGACGCTCTCGCCCGTGGTTTTCTCCGACACTCCGTTCATCGAGGCGCTGTTCGTGACCGGATAGCGACTGGCGAAGAAGAGCAGCGTCTCGGCCGCACGCAGCGCATTGCGCGCGAGCCGCGCGTCGTCGAGATCCTCGCGCAAGGCCAGGATCACGCCCTTCGCCTCGGCGGCGTTCGGCGAGCGAGGCATCATCGCACCGCCGATCAACGTGTGTAGCCGGCGGCTCCACGCCGAGCGGGCCTCGCCCTCGGCGGCGCTCCGCCGCGCGAGAACGAACGGGAACGACAGGTCGGCCCCGCACTCACCGAGGGCAGCCGTGATGGGGGCGTCCTCGAGCTCAGCGAGCACGGTCTCGAGGCGCGCGGCGTCGATGTGCAGAAGTCCGTCGCACGCAGCGCGCAGTAGCGGCCGCGCGTTGTCCCGTCCGTCGGCCACGCGCTTCGAGAGACTGCGTACGCGCTTCTCGAGCAAGTCGGCGGCTTGGGGCGATCCCGACCACGCGAGCGCCAGCGTGAAGCCGCCGTCGGTCGGGTTGCGCTCCGCGAGCGTCGCGAGTCGCTCCGACGCGCTGCCCGTCTTGCCGCAGCCCTCGCCGAGAGCCATCAGGAAACTGTGCCGCTCGCGCGTCGACCACTCGTCGGGCAGGCCGCCCTCGGTACGCTTCAGAAGTGCGGCGACGTTGGGCTTCGGCGCCTTGCGCACCTTGCCGCCCTTGGTGAGTGTTGCGAAGCTCGGCGGCAGCGCCTTTGGCTTGCGCTGACCGAATGACCCGAAGTCGTAGTTGCGCCGCTGGAGCTCGGCGAGCACGACCACGCCGTCCTCCAGTCGGACGGCCGGCTGTTCGTGTTCGAGCGCGTGCACGAAGCGGATCACCGCCAGCAGGCCTGCTCGATCCGGATCGTCTTCGTCGCCGTTCTTCCAGCGCGCCTTCAGCTCCTTCACGAACGCGCTCTTCTTCTTCCCGAGCAGCCGCTGGAACGTGCGCGTCGGCGAGTCGCCGCGCAGGGATGCGTCGACGTCGCCCTGCAGCGTCGCGAGGATGCGATCCACGTCGGCGGTCACGTCGTCTGCCGCGAGCGCGGCCGGCGGCGTCAAGGCCACGAGTGCGAGAACTGCGATCAGGAGTGCACGGAGCATCGCGCTCCTCTCTTCCCCGGGCACGACTCTACGGGGCCGGTGCCGCTCGATGCCACGCTCGCGCCGTCCCTGGGCGATGCATGACTGCCGTCACTCGTCTCGGGCTCCACGATGGCGTCGCACTACGGTGAGGCCGACGTATCCGCGGCACGTATGCTGCGAGCGTTCATGCGCACACATCGGATCGTTCTGTGGTCAGCCCTCTTCGCCTGCGTGACCGGCGGAGGCGCGCTCGCCGTGACCGCGCTCGCTCTGACAGCGCACGGCGAGTCGCCCGCGCGGACGGAGATCCGAGACGACTTCTCGTCGTACGCCGACGACTCCGACGGCGCGCCGACGTGGGTACCGCATCTGGGCCACTGGGTGATGCGCGACGGTCGCTGCGAGCAGACGGACATCGCCACTGTCAGCGCGTACCTGTTCCTCGCGCAGCCTGCGCTCAGAGACCTGGAGTTCTCCGTTCGGTTCAACGTCGCCGCGAAGGGCAACGGAGTCTGCGCCCCTGGGATGGCCTTTCGCGCGGTCGACGGACTCGGCTGCTACTACGCGACCTTCGACGCCAAGAACTCGCAGGTCCTGCTGATCCGGCGGACGCGGGAGAAGCCGTGGCAGGTGCTGGCACGCGTGCGCGGCGTGCCGATCGAGCGAGATGCATGGCACACCGGCCGCGTCGTGTGCGACGGGCCGAACCTGAAGGTCTACTTCAACGACAAGCTCATCGCCGAAGCGACGGACGGCACGTTTCCGTCGGGTCGGATCGGCCTGCGATCCGGGCAGGCGCACGTCCGGTTCGACGATCTGAGCGTCGACGCGGTCGTCTCGGCGGTACAGCCGAACTTCGAGACCTTCGACGAGCCACATGACGAGAGCAGCGTGCCGCGCGCCGAGGTGGCGGAGGACCGCCCGATCTTGCGTGGCGGTGGCTACTTCCCCGTGCTCGTCGAACTGAAGGACGGGTCGCTCGGCGCGGTGATCCGCAACGGCGCGGCGCACCTGGGCGTCGGCGGACGACTCGACTGGATCCGCTCCACGAACGGCGGCAAGACCTGGTCGAAGCCCAAGCCGATCGTCGACAGCGAGTGGGACGATCGCAACCAGGCGGTCGGTGTCATGAAGAACGGCACGATCGTCGTCGCGTACTGCGAGCTCAACTCGTACACGCCGAGCGGCGGATGGGACCCGAAGCGTGGTAAGTACGCGCTGTACTTCGTGACATCGAAGGACCGAGGGCGGACGTGGTCGAAGAAGAAGAAGCTCTGTCCGGACTTGCTCTACAGCGGCTCTCCGTACGGACGCATCCTGGTGCTGGACGACGGCACGAGTCTGATGAACGTGTACACGTTCGAGGGGAAGCCGGCGGCACCCGGCGAGCGGCCGACGAAGGCGCCGAACGTCAGTGGGCTGCTGCGGTCGACGGACAATGGACAGACCTGGGGCGACTGGTCCGACGTGGCGACGGGCTGCAACGAGACGTCGATCGTCGCCATGCCGGATGGTCGCTTGGTCGCCGCGCTGCGCTTGGAGAACGGCGGCGGAACGGCCGTGTGCGCATCCTCTGACAAGGGGCGTACGTGGAGCCCCGTCGAGCGGGTGACGAAGCCCGAGCAGCACCCGGCGGAACTCCTGCGACTGGACAGCGGCGCCCTGGTGATGCTCTACGGAAGCCGACGCGTTCCAATGGGGATCCAAGCGCTGCTCAGTGACGACGCCGGCCGGACATGGAACCCGAGCCGCCGCGCCGCCGTGGCCTGGAGCTCCCTCACCTGGGACTCCGGATACCCCAGTGCGGTGCAGCGCGACGACGGGACGATCGTGATGCTGTACTACGCCGTCGGAACGATCGACGACGGCGGTGCTCACTGCCGCCAGGTGCGCTTCACCGAGGAGCGGCTGCGTGAGGCGATGCCGCCGCGAGATCGATGACGCGGGGGCGGGCGGGGCACCCGCTGGGCGCGTCCGAATCCCGCTGACCAGGACTTGACCTCTGCCCGTAGCCACGTTACGACTATCGGGTTAGTCGACTACTGGGGTAGTCGACTGCTGGGGTGGTCGACGTGGAGCCGGGAGTCACTCATGAGCGGTCCTCATTCACTCGGAGATCTGCAGCTCGCGATCATGCGCGTGCTGTGGGCCCGTCGCTCGGCCTCGGCCAGCGAGGTCCACGGCGCGCTCCTCGAGGAGCGCGGCCTCGCGATCACGACCATCAAGACCATGCTGCGCAAGATGGAGGATCGGCGACTCGTCGTGCATCGCGCCGACGGACGGCGGTTCATCTATCGCGCTTGCGTCACGGAGTCTGACGTGCGCGAAGGACTGGTCGGCACGCTCGTCCAACGCGTGTTCGGCGGAGACACGGCGGCACTCGTCAATCATCTCGTCGACGCCGGAGAGATCGACGTCGACGAGCTCGACGAACTGCGGGCACGCCTCGCCGAACGCAGGAGCCAGCGGTGACGGTTTGGCTGCTCGCGTTCGCGGTGCACAGCTCGCTCTGGCTGGGGCTTGCGTGGCTCTGGATCCGTCTGCGACCGGTCTCCGACGCCCGTCTGCGCGAGGGCATCTGGTACACGGCCATCGCGGCGAGTCTGGTGACGCCAACCGTGCAGGCTCTGGATGCCTGGAGCACAGTGGCCGGTTGGCGTCTGATGCTCCCGGAGTCCTGGCGTGTGCTCGGACGCGGCGAGCACGCTTCGGCAAGCGCGTGGGACTGGTCGGGCCTCGCCCTCTCGAGCTGGATTGCGATCGGTGGCTGCTTGCTGCTCTCGTATGTCGGGCGGCTCGTGTGGCTGCGCCGACAACTCGGCCCGCGCGCCGTGGTCGAGGACCACGCGGTCCGCGAGCAGCTCGGTCGTCTCAGCCGCCGCGCGGGGCTGCGCCGCGCGCCGCGGCTCACCGTGGCCGAGACGCTACGGTCGCCGATCTCGTTGGGTGTGGGTCGCGGCGCCGAGATCTGTGTCCCGTCGCGGGCCTTGCTCGAGCTTCGCCCGGCCGAACTGCGGGCGCTGCTGGGACACGAGACCGCGCATCATCGCCGTCGCGACTCTCTGCGGCTCGGCGTTCTCAATGTGTTGCAGGCAGCGTTCTTCTTTCAGCCGCTCATGCGACTCGCGGTGCGAGGCATTCGCGCGTCCGCCGAGGAGCAGTGCGACGACTGGGCGGCTGACCAGCTCGACGACCCGCTGGCGATGGCGAGCTGCCTGACGGAGGTCGCGGCCTGGATCCTCCCGCGCGATCAGCGCATGCCGGTGCCGTGCATGGCTCGACGCCGGTCGCACCTCGGAATCCGCGTCGCCCGCCTGCTCGACGGCCGACCGACCTCCGGGACGGCGAGGCCGCGTCGCGCGCTGCTGACACTCCTGGCGCTCCTCGTGTTGGCACCGTGGATTGCGCCGAGCGTCGCGCCGGCCACGGAGCGGCACGGAGAACACGACCGCGCTGAACACGACACGCGCTCGGAGCACGGCTCCCGACGCAAGTCCCATGACGAACGACACAACAAGTGAGGAACTCCATGACGAAGACGAACCTGATCGCGCCCACCATGGCGCTTGCGCTCGCGATGCTGCTCGCTCCTGGCTGTATGAACGGCGAGTCGCACCGCGGCGGCGAAGCGGGTGAGAGCCGCGGCCACGCGGAGTCGGAGGAGGGCGAGGAGTCCGGGCGTCGGCTCACGAAGAGTGAGACGTGGGACGAGGCGCGACGCGGCGCGCATCTGACGCTGGCGTTCGACGGCGCATCACGGGCGTTCACCGGGTCGGTGAAGAACACCACGGCGGAGGCGCTCCCGCAGGTGCGCGTCGAGGTGCACCTCTCGGATGGCGTCGAACTGGGGCCGACGCCCCGCAAGGACCTCGCCCCGGGCGAGTCGATGGCGGTTGAACTGTCGGCGTCCGGCCAGGAGTTCGAGTGGTGGACGACCCACCCGGAGAGCGGCAACGAGGAGGGGCATGGCCCCGGACACGAAGAGGGCGGCGAGGGCCGTGGGGAGCACGGTGAGCGCGGCGAGGGCCGTGGCGAACACGGCGGGCGCCGTGAAGGTGGCGGAGAGCATCGCGAAGGCGGCGAGCGGGGCGAAGAGCACCGTTGATCGCCGTTGACCGAGTTCGAGTGCCGAGACCGGTGACGAACGTCACCGGTCTCGAGCTCGGCGCGCGAGGTCGCCTAGCTCGGATCGTTCACGAGGGCGTCGCGAGAACGTGGCGAGGTCGGGGATCGGCGCGGGGTTCACGCCGGTGCGTATCGGGAACGCACGTCGCACGGTGTCCTGACGGCTTCGAGTGCGTGAGATCTCGTTCCGGAGACGCGCATGCACCCTCTCGATGCGCCCGCCCGGATGAAGCAGTGAAGCGGCGCCGGGGCGGGAGATCGCGTGCTCGAAGGCGTCAGGCGTGGCGTCCTCGTGGACGATGCGGGCTAGCTGACGCGGGCCGGGATGCCGCCTGCTTCGCTGAGCACGTCGACCGGTCGCTCCGGGATGGACATGAGCGGGAAGTGGCTCGACTCGAGCGTGAACACCTGATCCACGTCCCAGCCGGACAGCATTCGGTCCTGCGGCGCGGGCGACATGACCTGGTCGAGCGACGCGCGGACGTACGACTTCGGCACGGCTCCGAACCTCTCCGGTGGCACCGTTCCCGCTGACATGAAGGGCTCGGTGGCTTGGCGCATCGCGAACTGCGGCACCATGCGCGCGAGGGCGTCTTCGCTGATGGTGAGGGTGAGGGGCATCGGGCTGTTCCTTCCGTGTGAGTTCGTTCGTTGAGAACGTCCACCGGATCGCAGCAACCGTGCCGAACGTGACCGTCACTCCGGTAAGTGATTATGCATAAGGGTGTTAGGCCGACTTTCGCCGGCTAGGCCACCGCCTGAAGTCTCACGGAAGCTCGCGAACGCGCGTCGAGTTCACGAGATCTCGTCGGTCGGCGACCCGGCCCGAGACGGGCGTGCGCTCTCTCGGCGTTGGGTTCCCCGACTGCTACCGTCGCCGCCTTCATCGTCCTGAGGCATGCCATGCGTCGTCCCGCTCTTGCTGCTCCCGCTGCCGTCGTTCTCGGTGCCGCTCTCGCCCTGCTAGGCGGGTGCGCGAATGGCCGCGCCCAGTCGGTAGCGGAGCGCGGTGCAGCTCTCGGCACGTTCGGCGTGGACCTCTCGGCAATGGACGCCGCCACGCGGCCAGGCGACGACTTCTATCGCTACGTCAACGGTGCGTGGCTGGACACGTACGAGATCCCCGCCGATCGCTCGCGGTACGGGATCTTCGATGCGTTGCGCGAGAAGGCCGAGGCCGACGTGCACGCGATCCTGCTCGAACTCGTCCAGAGCGATCCGGCGCCGGGAACGACCGAGCGCAAGATCGCCGACCTGTTCGCGACGTGGATGGACGCCGACGCCATCGAGGCGCGCGGACTCGAGCCGTTGCGGCCGCAGCTCGACGCGATCGCCGCCGCGCGGAAGAAGCCCGACCTCTGGCCGCTCTTCGCGCGCCAAGAGCTGACGGCCCCCTTCAGCATCGGCTTCGGCGTCGACCCCGACGACGCCACGCGCTACGCGGTGCGCATCTCGCAGTCCGGTCTGGGCATGCCGAACCGCGAGTACTACCTGCGGCCCGGCGAGCGGAGCGACGCGTATCGCGCGGCGTACCGCACGTACGTCGAGCGGGTCTTCGAGCTGATCGGTGACGGCGATCCAACCGCATCCGCGGAGCGCGTGATCGGTCTGGAGCGACTGCTGGCGAAGGTGCAGTGGGCGCCGCAGCGTCAGCGCATCGTCAGCGAGTCCGTCAATCCCATGGACCGCGGTGAGCTCAAGCGCCTGGCGCCAGAGATCGACTGGGATGCCGTGCTCGACGCGAAGGGTCTCGGACACGTGCAGCGCGTCGTCGTACGCGAGACGACAGCGATCCGCGACGCCGCGACGCTGATCGCACGGCGACCGATGACCACGTGGAAGAAGTACCTCACGTTCCACGTCGTGAACCGCCACGCGGAGAGTCTCCCGGCGGCGTTCGACGACGCGCATTTCGCGTTCCACCAACAGGCGCTGCGCGGCGTGAAGGAGCAGCGGGCACGGTGGAAGCGCGGGGTCGAACTGATCGACCGGTCGATCGGCGAGGGCGTCGGACCGATCTACGTGGAGCGCCACTTCCCGCCGTCGCACAAGGCGATGATGGACGAACTCGTCGTCAACCTGCGGCGCGCGCTGGCCGAGCGGCTCACGACGCTCGAGTGGATGGACGACGCGACACGCGAGGCGGCGCGACGCAAGCTGGCGTCGTTCGAGCCACGCGTCGGGTACCCGTCGACGTGGCGCGACTACTCGGCGCTCACGATCGAGCCGGGGCGACTGTGCGAGTCGGTGATGGCCGCCCGTCGCTTCGACTGGGAGCGTCGGCGCGCGCGGCTGGACCAGCCGGTCGAGCGCGACGAGTGGGGCATGAACCCGCAGACCGTCAACGCCTACTACAGCTCGTCGATGAACCAGATCACGTTCCCCGCCGCGATCCTGCAGCCGCCGTTCTTCGATCCGCTCGCCGACCCGGCGGTGAACTACGGCGGGATCGGCGCCGTGATCGGACACGAGATCGGACACGGGTTCGACGATCAGGGCCGTCAGTACGACGAGGCGGGCCGGCTGCGCAACTGGTGGTCCGAGGACACGAATGCGCGTTTCGTGCAGGCGACGGATCGCATGGCCGCGCAGTTCGAGGCCCGCTGCCCGCTCCCCGGCGCGTGCATCAACGGGCGCCTGACGATGGGGGAGAACATCGGCGACCTGGGCGGGCTCGAGATGGCGCACACCGCGTATCGGCTGTCACTCGGCCGCGACGACTCCGCGGTGATCGACGGGTTCACCGGCGATCAGCGCTTCTTCATGTCGTGGGCCCAGGTCTGGCGCGGCAAGTACCGCGACGACGCGCTGCGCGCCCGGCTGCTGACCGATCCGCACTCACCGCCCGCGGCGCGCGGGAGCGTGCCGCTGCAGAACATCGACGCCTGGTACACGGCGTTCGACGTGCAGCCCGGCGACGAGATGTACCTGCCGCCCGAGACGCGCGTCCGCATCTGGTAGACGGCGCGGCGCGGCGTCACTCGCTCGGGCGCTGCCTAGCTCCAACGAAGTCGAGCGCATCGTCCGCGGTGATCCGGCCGCGCGAGCCGCTCGAGTAGACCGCGAGCTCCAGCGTGCCGTCGGGGCGCACCACGAACCCGGTCGCGTGGACGAAGCCGCGGTCGCTCGTGTAGGCGCCGAACCGCTCCGCGACGTCGTCGGCGTCCACTCCGCATAGGACGGGGAATGTCAGACCGAGTTTCTCCGCGAGCGCATGCGTGTCGGAGGCCGAGTCACACGACGCCGCCACGACGGCGATGTCCGCTGCGGCGAACTCGTTGATCCGCTCCTGGTAGCCGGCCAACTGGCCGCGGCAGGGCGGTCACCAGTGTCCGCGGTAGAAGAGGACGACGGCCCAGCGACCGGCAATGTGCTCTTGCAACGACGTCGTCGCCGACGTCGCGTCGAGGGCCACGAGATCGGGCAGTGGCTGGTCGTTCTCGAGTCGCATGAGAGGGTCTCCTTCAGGGCGGCAGCACTGGTCTACCGGAGAGCGGGGAGCGGGCCTACCGGAGAGAGAGGAGCCGGCCTACGGGTTGAGTTGACGCCGACTGATCGCGGAGTGGCGGGAAGTCTCGGCGCGTCTCGCGAGTTGCAACAGGTGGGCGCGCGGCGGGGGCCGTCGCGCAGAGTGAGGTGATCGCGTGAGGGTGGTACTCAGCACGTTCGGGTCCTACGGCGATGTCTTCCCGTACCTTGCGATCAGCGCGGAACTGCGTCGGCGCGGCCACGTTCCGGTGCTCGCCGCTGCGGAGACCTACCGCGAACTGACACTGCGGAGCGGCGCGGAGTTCGCGCCCCTTCGTCCCGACATCGACTACGACGATCTCGATCTGTTCCGCCGTGTGATGGACGCCAAGAAGGGGCCGGAGTACGTCGTTCGCGAGGTGGTGATCCCGCATCTCCGCGACAGTTATGCCGATCTGGAAGCGGCCTGCGAGGGTGCGGACCTACTGCTCTCGCACGTGTTGACGCACGCCGCGCCGATCCTCGGGGCGAAGACGGGGATGCCGTGGCTCTCGACCGTGCTCTCTCCCATGGTGTTCTGCTCCGCGCACGAGCCAGCGGCGCTCTCCCCGATCCCGTGGTTCGCGCACCTGCGCGTGCTGAGCCCGCGTGTGGTCGGGCCACTGTGGAAGCTGATGCGGAAGGTCTCGTGGAGTTGGAGTGCGCCGATCCGCGAGCTGCGCACGGAGCTCGGTCTGCCGGCCGACGCGGACCCGTTCTGGGAGGGGCAGCACTCGCCGCACGGCGTGCTCGCTCTGTTCTCCCGTGCGATTGCGGAGCCGCAGCCCGACTGGCCCGACCGGACGACGGTGTGCGGCTTCCCGTTCTTCGACGAGGACTTCGGGCAGGACTTCCGCGACGTCGCCGAGCCGCGGATATCGGTTCTGGACGAGTTCCTCGGCGCGGGAGATCCGCCGGTTGTGTTCTCGCTCGGCTCATCGGCGGTTGCCGTCGCCGATGGGTTCTACGTCGCCGCTGCCGACGCCGCGGCGCGACTGGGCCGCCGAGCGGTGCTCGTCACCGGTCGAGCCGGTGTCCCGACAGAGCTTCCGGACGGAGTCATCGCAGTCCCGTCGGCCAGGGTGGGGCCGCTGTTCGAAGCGAGCTCGGCCGTCGTACACGCCGGCGGCATCGGCACGACCGGACAGGCGATGCGCGCCGGTCGTCCGCAGCTGATCGTGCCGTTCGCGCACGACCAGTTCGACAACGCGTTCCGCGTGACGGACCGGGCGATCGGAGCGACGCTCTCGCACGGACGGGCCAACGGAGCGCAACTCGCGGCGGCGCTGTCGCGGCTGCTCGACGACTCCGCCGTGCTCGATCGATGTGCTCGGACCGCCGAGACGGTGAGATCCGAAGCGGGCGCCGCAGCCGCCTGCGACGCCATGGAACGGGTCGTCGCCGAGTAGCGTCAGCCGCGCGTGACCGGCAGATGCGCGGCGAGCTCGAAGTACTCCATCCCATGCGCGAAGGGGCGTCCGATCCAGGCCTCGAAGCAGGGCTGCTCGTCGGGCACGTATCCGCTCTGCGGGAGCCACGTCCGGAACAGATAGTCAATTGCGCGCATCTCGAGGTCGAGCCCGCCCCGCACGATGACCTCGGCCACCCGCATCGGCGGGAACTCCAGGCGGCCAACCTCGCCGTCGGGCTTGACGTCGTCGACCTCGACCGCCACGTCGTAGCGACAGTCCTCGAGCGCGACGATCTCGGGGTCCTCCCACATGTAGCCGAGCCACTGACCGTCGGCGAGTCCGCGCCGATCGGCCCAGGCGACCAGGCGTTCGCACGCCTCGACGACGCCGTTCCCGCGATACGGATCGAGCACGCGGATGTAGGCCACGCGCCGCGCAGGCAGGTCGCGCAGCGTCACCTCGAAGCCGTCGGAGTTCTCGCCCGGCTCGAGTCGCGGAGACAGGCGGTACGTCTCCGACGAACTCACGTGGCTCTCGAGGTCGCCGCGCTTGCTCGCGCGCCAGGTGTCGAGATCGAACACGCTCGGCGGCACGCCGTACCGCTGCTTGAAGCTGCGCGTGAAGTCGGACGACGATGAGAACCCGCACGCGAGTGCGATCTCGGTGAGCGAACGCTTGGGCTCGTGCGACATGCGGTAGAGCGCGCGCTCGAGTCGCAGCCGCTTCACGAACTGGCTGAGGGGCTCACCGACCAGCGACCGGAAGACCCGGTGGAAGTGGAATGGCGAGAAGTTGGCCACGCGCGCCACGTCCTCGAGTCGCAGCGGCTCGTCGAGGTGGCCGACGATGTGATCGATCGCGCGGTTCACGCGTGCGGCGTAATCCACCTTCGGGGGGTCGGTTGCGGCGTTGTCGATGAGCACGGTGTTGTCGGTGAGCGCGGTGTAGTGATGAGTGCGGTGTTGTCGGTGAGCAGGGCGTGGGCGAAGTCAGCAAGATCCGTGTGGTCGAAGAGCAAGATCTGGAAAGCAGTCTAGAGAGGCACCTGGGAGGCTTCCACCCACACGGCCGATGAGCCGTGAAGTCACAAGGAACTCACTCATGAAGCCGCTCATCGCAGCCTGTATCGTCGCGCTGTCGTTGGTTGCTCAGACCGGTTGCGCCGCAGTGCACACCGCGGCCACGTCGTCGACTCCCACGACCGCTTCCAGCACCGCTCCCGAAAGGATCAACCCCATGCAGCTCGGCAACTTCTCAGTCAGTCTCGCGGTCAAGGACCTGAGCGCCTCGCGCGCGTTCTACGAGAAGCTCGGCTTCACGCAGTTCGGCGGTGAGGCGTCGCAGAACTGGCTCATCATGAAGAACGGCACGACGAACATCGGCCTGTTCCAGGGGATGTTCCCGAACAACATCATGACGTTCAACCCGGGCTGGACGTCGGACGCCGAGGCGGTCGAGAGCTTCCGGGACGTGCGCGACATCCAGGCCGCGCTGCAGGAGCAGGGGCTCGAGATGAACCCGGCTGCCGACCCCGAGAGCAGCGGGCCCGCGAGCTTCGTGATCGTCGATCCCGACGGCAACGCGGTCCTCTTCGATCAGCACGTTCCGCGTCCCGGGAACTGACGGACGGCAGCCGCGGCACGTCGGGGGGTGACCGATCCTCGGTCGCCCCGGCCCGCATCGTTCACGCGGATCGCGCGCGCCGTGACGACGAACACGGAGTATGCGGCGTTGGAGAGGGTGCGGGCACCAGCGTTCTCCCCACGAGGAGTGTCCTGGGCGAGGACAGAGTGCCGAGATCAAGGAGCGGCTGCGAACGCGACGTAGGAGCGTCTCGGAGCAGGCGCGACGCGGAGATCGGTGCTCTGGACCGCTCAGGCGCGTGACTCCGCGTGGACGATTTGGGCTAGAATGCTGCGATGCGTACACCACTCTTCGCGTTGCTGCTGATTGGGCTTGCCGGCTGCGCCTCGGACAACTGGCGCGGGCAGATGAGCCCCGAGATCACCGCCGACGTCCAGGGCGCCATCCGCGAAGGGCCGGTCGGTCTGACGCGCGTCGATGCGGGACGCGGGCACTACACGATCCCCGCGACGCTCCTCGTCGCGGAGCGCGAGGCGGTGCAGCAGGCACTGGCCGCTGCGCCCGACCTCGTTCCCTGGGGTGCCTCGCCCGACCAGTTCGTATCGCCGCAGGTTCAGGTACTCGACATGGAGTTCCTAGAGCGGGATGTCGTGGTCTATCAGCGTGCGCAGCGTCTGCGGTTCACGTCTCCCCGTGGCCGCCTCGCGGTCGTCCGCCAGCACGGAGCGAACGGCTGGAAGTACGACGCCGACCTCCAGCATCCGGACGACACGAACCTGCACTCGACAGCGCGCCTCGGCGCGACCGATGAACTGGATCGCGCGTGGGATGCTCTGGTCGCAGCCGCGGATGCGATCGCCGTCGCCGAGCCGCCCTGGCGGTCGATCGAGGACCAGATCACCATGCACGACGACGCGCCCAGTGACCCCCCCGCGATCCGGTATCACTGGAACTCCTCGCCTTCGGTCGACGTGCGCGGCCAGTAGCGCGGTCGGCGTACCGACCGGAGACGCGGCGCCCGACGGCTAGACTCCCGTCGGTGTCGCACCTGACCGATCCCGACGCGCTGGCCGACGTCGTCGTCTCACGACTGCGTTCTCTCACGCGCCCCGCACGTGCGCGCGGGGTGGCCGCTGAGACTCCGACGGCGCAGGAGTGTCTCGGCCTGACGGTGGGTGACATCCGGACCGTGGTGCGGGAGTTTGCTCCCGATGCACGAGCGCTGTCCCCGTCGGAGGCGCTCGGACTCGCGCTCGCCATCATCCAGCACGGCACCTTCGATGGGCGGCAGTGCGCGTACGAGCTGCTGGCGAAGAACCGCCCCGCGATGGCCGCGCTCAGGACGCGATCCGTGACGAGTCTCGGCCGTGGCATCGACAACTGGAACAGCGTGGACGCGTTCGCCTGCGGGATCAGCGGTCCCGTGTGGGGCCGCGGTGGCGTGACGGACGCTGCCGTTCTGCGCTGGGCGCAATCCCGCGATCCTTGGTGGCGCCGCGCGGCTCTGGCGAGCACGGTCGCGCTGAACCTCCCGAGCCGCGGTGGCACCGGCGATGTCGTGCGCACGCTGCGAGTGTGCGAGCTCGTGATCGAGGACGAGCACATCACGGTCCGGAAGGCCCTCAGCTGGGCGTTGCGCACGCTCGTGCGCGTCGATCGGAGCGCCGTCGAGTCGTTCCTGGCCGAGCACGAGGCGGTCCTGCCGGCCCTCGTGCTGCGGGAAACGCGTCGCAAGCTGTCGACGGGTCGGAAGAACGGGTGAGCTCGCGGGTGCGCGAATCGGCGAGGTCGCGGGCTTCGCGACGCCTGGTGAGACGTTTCGGCGAAACCCGAGACTCGATACGGCGGTTGTACCGATGAAACACCGTCGGCAGCTTGCCGAGATCGCGCGAACGGAGAACTGACGACCATGACCGGCCACGAGACCACGACCCAGACGTCCACGCTCTGGACTCCGACCGTGCGCCGACCGTTCCGCATCCTGGCGGGCGTCCTCGCCGTCGCCGGTTTCCTGTCCTGCATCGGGTGGGCGCTTGGCGCGTACTACACGTCGAGCGAACTGGTGATCCCCTTGCTGATCATCCTCCCGTTCAGCGTCTTCATGTGGCGCGTCGCCCGGCGTGGTGGGGTCGCTCTCCCCCTCTCGGAATCGACCACGACTGTGACGACGCTCGACGAGTAGCGCTCCCCGACACCGCTCGGCCACATACGCCACGCGATCACGGTGCGCGCCCGCCGGCGGCAGCGCGCCGCTTCGGTTACCGACCGCCGTCACATCCGCCACCGCCAGCACCGTCGTCGGCGCACGGCGCACGGCGCACGGCGATAGCCTACCTGCGACCGCGCCGGTCAGGCTCGGTTGCCGCCCGCTCGATTTCCCGATGTCACCTTCGCGCGTCCCGTGCGTCCCCTCCCCCGGGGTGGGGGCGGATTGGGGCGAATCGAAGCGGCCCGGAGCGACCTGACCGGGCCCGGTCACCAACCGGCGTGACGCGGGGGAAGCCCGAGGTGCCCTCGGGAACGCCGGACGTGCGGGGCGGGCCGAGTGGTGCGACACCGCGGCGTCGCGCTCACGCCCCGCTACGATGTGCGGACATGAGTTTGGGGGGACCGGAGACAGGGCGATCGAGCGCGGGGGCGTCGGGCGGCGAACTCGTCGCGCGCCTTCGCGCTCGCGATCCGTCGGCCTTCGACGAGGTGCTCTCCGAGTTCGGTCCGCGGCTGCTCGCGACGTCGCTGCGCCTGCTCCGTCAGGACGCCGATGCGCAGGACGCCGTGCAGGAGGGGTTCCTGGCGGCGTTCCGCTCCGTCGACCGTTTCGAGGGGCGCGCCGACGTCGGCACGTGGCTGCACCGCATCGTCGTCAACGCGTGCCTGATGCGACTTCGCTCGCGCAAGAGCCGGCCGGAGACGTCGATTGACGCGTTGCTCCCGACGTACGACCACAGCGGCCATCATCGGATGGGGCCTCGCGCGTGGGGTGGCGGCCCCTCCGAGACGATGGAGAGAGAGGAGCGGCGTCGGCTCGTTCGCGACGCCATCGACTCGCTCCCGGAAAGGCATCGCGTGGCTCTTCTGTTGAGAGACATCGAGGGTCTGTCGAACGACGAGCTCGCGGGGGCGCTGGACGTCTCGGCGGGCACGGCGAAGGTGCGCGTGCACCGAGCTCGACAGGCCCTCCGGACGTTGCTCGATCCGAGCATGCGCGCCGGTGACCTGTGATGGAGGATCACGTGATCGACAGCCCGGGGAACGACGACGATCTCGCGCTCGATTGCGCCGGCCTGCATGCGCGACTCCTCTCCGTCCTGAACGAAGAGGCGACGCCGGCAACGGTCCGCGCCGTCGAGGCGCACGCCGCGTGGTGCGACGAGTGCGGCCGGCTGTGGAAGATCGCCCACGAGTCGTCCTGCCGTGAGCTCGCGGACTTCCTCGACGACTACGTCGACGGGACGCTGCCGGCAGACCAGCGCGCGGTGTTCGATCGGCACATGAGCGTCTGTCCGGAGTGCGTGGCGTACCTCGAGAGCTATCGCCAGACGGTTGCCGCAGCGCGCGACTCCGCTGCCGGGGGTCTCCCGTCGATCCCCGAGCGGCTCCGCGCGGCGATCCTCGATTCCCAGCGCGACGACAACCGCGCGTAGCGACGCGCGGAGCAGAGTTGGACTACGCCGCGGCGTCGCGCTGCGGTCCGCGAGACAACTCGCTGGCCGTGAGCGCCGCGCGGAGCGCCTTGCGAGCGCGGAACAGACGCGACATCGCCGTGCCACGGGGGATCTCGAGGATGCGTGCGATGTCGTCGTGACGACGGCCCTCGAGAACCGACAGCAGCAGCACGTCACGGAACACATCGGGCAGCGACGTGATGGCGTCGTGGAGCACGCCGTCGAACTCCTCGCGTCGGTCCGAGAAGTCGGATGCCGTCACGGGCATCGCGTCGGAACCGCGCGCAGGGACCGCGCAGAAGTACGCACTGGAGTCGTCGGCTCGCACCGTCATCGTCCGCCACCGCTTTGCGCGGAAGTGGTTGATGGCCGTGTTGCGCAAGATCGTGTGGAGCCAAGCAGCGACATTCGATCCGGGCCGCAGCCGATCGGCGAAGCGCAGCGCGCGAAGGCACGTCTCCTGGACAAGGTCCTCGGCGTCGGCCACGTTCCCCGCCAGGCGCCGCGCCACCCGCAGCAGTCCCGCGTACTGTGTCGCGACGCCGCTGCGCACCTGTTCCTCGGAGCACTCGTCGAACGTGTCGGGAACGACGGACATCGTCGGAAGCACGGTCAGTGGAAGCGCTGTGGCGTTGCTCATCGGGACCCCCTCGCGTCGCATCGTCGGCGGTCGATCGACCGCTCCGCCCTCTTCGATGCCGCAGACGCCGGCCGGTTACAGGCCCAGCGCGAGAAACCCAGCGCGAGAAACCCCGTGCGAGAAACCCCGTGCGGGAAGCACCCGTGCGGGAAACTGGGCGGCCGCTACGCCGGCTTGCGCAGGAACCACGCGCGATAGCGCAACGGCTGCGTGAACCCGAGCCGTGTGGCCAGTGCAGCGGACTCGGGGTTGGCGGCGTCCCAGCAGGGCGTCAGTCCATGATCGAGGCAGTGGAGCACCAACGCCGCGCCGGTCGCGAGCGCCAGGCCGCGACGGCGGTGCTCTGCGGCGGTGTCGATCTCGACCTCGGCCAGGCCGTCCCACAACGTGAAGCTCGAACAGCCGGCAACGATCTCGTCGTGGTAGAGCACGGCGAATCCGAAGCCGGCGTCGATGAAGTGAGCCGCATCCCGGAAGTTGCGCGTCAGGTCGTACTCGAAGGCCGTGAAGCGTTCGAACAGGTCGAGCGGCACGCGTTGCAGCGTGTAGCCCACGGGCAGCGCTTCCGTGAAGCGGCGGAGCTGCGCGCGATCGAACGATGCCTCGCCAAACGAGACACGTTCGTAGTCACCGAACGCGTCGCCGTGAATCTCGCGCAGGATCGGCGTCCAGTCGGTGGGCATCATCAGCCCGCTCGGACGCAGGATCGCGCTTGCGAACTCCGGCGCGGCCGCGCTCTCGGCAGCGCCGCCAAGGAAGTGGAAGTCGAGATGCAGATGCGCGACCGACGGCCGGTCGACGTCGTCGACCCAAAGCTGTCCGAACTCTCCGGACAGTCCGGCTGAGACGATCGCATGCGCCCCCGGCAGCCCGGCGAACAGAGGCGCCGCGCGGAGTCGATCGGGGCCGTGCAGCTCGATACGCATGCTGTCCTTGTAGCGGCCCGTGCCCGAGGTCGTCGGTCGCGTTCCGCTACTTCTTCGTCAGCGTGACGTCGCGCCAGATCCCGGCCGAGTTCTTCTGCGCTCCGACGCCCCACGCACCGCCCATACGGCGTTTGCCGAGGCTCCAGCTCAGCTCGTCGCCGTCACCGATCTTCAGGAAGATGTGCTGCTTCTCGATCCGGATGCTGAACGGCACCTCCTCGCCGACCACGAGCTGCGGCGCCTCCATCCAGCCGACGTTCTTCCACTCGTTCGACTTCGCACGGAAGTCGAAGATGTAGATCCCCTTGCCAGCGGAGAGCGCGACGCTGACGAAGCCGTCGTCATTGCGCCCGAGCAGGACATTCCATCTGCGTGGCCTTCGCCGGCAGCACCTCGACCGAGCCGCTGAGCGTGTAGGTCGACGATCCGACGGATCGAGTCTGCCAGCAGATCGCGTTGCTGGTGTCGTACGCCATCTGCGTCCATGTTGTTCCTTGGATGCCCATCGTGCGAATGGCCTGGTCCCACACCGGCTTGCGCGACGCGACGTACTTGCGGAATCCCGTGTCGAGCGAGGTCATCCCTTTCTTGCCCCACGTCTTCTCGGCGTGCTCGAAGAGTCGCTTGCCGTACGTCGATCCGCCGCCCTGCGAACGGACCTTCGCGAGCAGCTTCCGAAGACGCGCGGCGTGCGTTTGAGTCGAGAGGAAGCGATAGAACAACCACCAGGTCGCATAGCGATCGGACTCGCGTAGCTTGCCGAGATCCGTGGTGAAGATCGCCTCGGCGCTGGGTAGCTGGTGGCGGTCTGCGAGCTTCTTCAGGCCGAACATGTAGTCCTCGCGGTTGCGGTAGACGTGGAGGTCGATCAGCTCCTTCAGCGGCTTCGCCTTCCGCCCCCGAACGCGAGGCGTCGTGCGATCCCAGGCGCCCTCGGCCGCCTCGAGCGCCAGGTCGGCCATCGTGGCGTTCTCGAAGTGGCACGTGATGCGGAAGTGCTCGCCCTCACGAACGGTGGTCGCTTCGTCGCCCGCGAGCGAACTGCCCGGGACGAGCGCCAGCATGACGACGAACAACGCGATACGCGCCGTCAGGCGGGCGGTCTCGTTCCAGCTCATTGGTGCATCCCCTCTCCCTGTCGGACGCGGCAGAAAGGCTGATCTTGCAGGGTCGTCCGCACGTTGTGAAGTCCGAGCGCGTTCTCGCGACGACACGCACCCGTGTGCAGACGCTGACTACGCGGGCGGCGTCGCGCCGAATCGCCGCTCGTACGCGTCGAGGAACGCCGTGAAGCGACGGTGTGCGTACGGCAGGAAGCGGATCTTCTGGATGGGCTCGACGGAGAGCGGGATCGCGGCCATCGCGTACATGTAGTGCGAGAGCGGGATCAGCTCGCGCGTCTCCCGCACGAGTCGGACGAGTTCCGCCTCGCGGACGGCGTCGGACGCGAACTCGTCGTCTTCCAAGTACGCCCCGACCAGCGTGCGCAGCTCGCGGTCGCCGTACTCGGGTTCGACGATCGTGAAGTGGGGATAGGCGTCGAGACCGTGGCGCATCACCGTCTCGGCGAACAGGTTCGAGAAGTCGAACGCCCGGTGGTTGCGGCACGAGAACTCGAAGTCGAGCAGCTTGATCTCGCCCGAGTCGAGGCGCATCGCGTTGCCGTGATAGGTGTCGTTGTGGCAGAAGCTCAGCGGCCCCTCAGGAAGCATGCGACGGACCTTGGCATGCGTCGCCTCAGACGTGATCTCGCGCAGCGCGATGCCGAGGTCGCGCTCCGCTGGCGGGAACACATCGAGCTGCTCGTGAAGTACACGGTCGGCGAGGGCGCCCCACTTGCGGTGCAGCAGCGTGAAGAAGTCGTCGTCGGGGAGATCAGCCGGAGTCAACGCGTGGAAGCGGCGTAGTTGTTTCGCGATGCCGCGCAGAGTCTCCGGGTCGGCGAGGTCGTGGCGCGTCAGAGTGCGGCCGTCGTAGCAGGCCTCGAGCCGGTAGTCGTCCTCGTACCCGAGACAGCGTGCGGCGATGCCCTCTTCGCCGAGCATCACGAACACGCTCCGCTCGAGCGACGGCTCGAGGATCGCGTTCTCCTTGCCCTCGAGACGCCGGTAGAAGATCGCCCGTGGCTCGGCTTCGACGCCGTCGCGGACGCGGATCGTCAGCGTGTACGACGAGAACCCCTTGGGCGCGTCGATCGTGACGTCGTCGAGGGTGAGCGCCGCCCACGAGGGGATGGCCGCTCCGCACTGATCGAGGATCTCGTCGTACATCGCGCTCAGCGTAGCGACTGTTGCGTTGGCGATGTCACGTTCGACCCTCCCAACCGTCCGCTCCTTCGAGTGGGGGCCGCCGATGGTCGGGAGGTCGGCACCGTCGAGCCGGCTGTCACCGCCGACTGGAACTGTTCACGGCACGGCGCCACTCCGAGTCGCAGCGGGGCACGTCGACTCGCACCGGGCTTCCGTTAGACTCACTGCGGCGATGGTCCTCGGACCCTGACATGCACCGGGATGTGCTCGGTGCGCGAGATCTGCTGTGTCGTCGCCGTCTAGTGCGCGGTGGAGCGTGGGAAGGAGGGGCGTGACCGACGTCGTGCGGCCGTCGAGCCTCGAGCACCGCCTCGAACACGTAGAGGGCCTGGAGCGGGCAGCGATCCTCGTCGAGCTCGCGCTGCGCGAGTTGTACTCACGGCCGGGCCCGAGTGCCGCGCGGGCGGACGAGGCGCTGGAGATCGCGGAGGGCCTCGGCGGCGCCGCGGCGAGCGATCCAGCGGTGACCGTGACCTGGGCGCGGGCAACCCTCGCCCGCGCGCGGCTGCGGTTCCAGGCCGGCGACACTGCGGCCACGCTGCGCGATTCCCACGCCGTCGTCGATGTGGCGGGCCGCCTCGGGCTGCCCGATCTGGCGGCACGCGCCGCCCGCTGCTACGCCCGGGCGCTCGCGGAGTTCGGTCGTGTGCCGGAGGCTCACGCGCTGCTTCAGGAGGCGCTCGCCAAACAGCGGCGTGACCACGACGGCACGGTCGGACTGGCGCACCTGCTCGTCGGTGCTGCCCAGACGTCGCATCAGTCAGGCGATGTGTTGGGCGGGAACGAGCGCTTCTCCGAGGCGCGCGCGATCGCGCGCGAACTCGACGAGCCGGAGATCGAATTCGACGCGCTCGAAGGTCTCGTAGCGGGTCTGCTGGCGACGACGGAGCACGCGCAGGCGCTCTGCGCTGCGGACGACGCTCTCGCGCTGGCTGAGGCGCACGTCGACCGGGCGATGCGGGCGCGGGCACTGGGCGTTCGTTCGATGGCGCTGATGTCCGCAGACCGCCCTGCTAATGCGCTCGAGGTGGCTCTCGCGGGGCTCGCCGAATGGCGCACGCTCGAGAGTCCGGCCAACGAGGCCCACGGCGCGTACCTCGTCGCGTCGCTGCTCTGCTCCGCCGGTGCGGCGTCGGAGGCGCTCCCGTATGCCCGCGAGAGCCTGGCGGTCTGGCGCGAACTCGGCGTTCGGACGCGCGAGTGCGTCCTCCTGTCGGTGGTGGCGAGTATCCAGGAGCAGATGGGGGATCTGGCGGCCGCGCGCGAGAGCGCAACGCGGTGTCTGGCCCTCGCGACGGATGTCGGGGATGCCGTGCGGGAGTTCAATGCACGGCTCGTCCTGAGCACCATCGCCCGGCGTGAGGGAGGCCTGACGGCTGCGCTCGAACACGCCACTGCCGCGCAGGAGCTAGGAGCGACGTTCGGCGTCGAGAGCGCCCGGGTGCAGGCGTCCCTCCAGCTGGCGTCGGTGCACCTGGAACTCGGCGACCCGCGCCGTGCGCTGGAGGACGTAGAGCGAGCCGAACGCCACGGGGCGGTCCGCGACTTCGGCGCGGATTTGGCGGAGCGGCACCTCCTCGCCGCTCGGAGCCACGCGGCGCTCGGGGAGATGGATGCGGCGTACGAGCGTCTCAGCCGTGGACGGGAGGCAGACCGCACACAGTTCGAACTCCTCGCGTCGATGCGGCTCGCGGATGCGCGCGCTCGCTCCGAGCTCGCCCAGGCGCGCGCCGAGGCGCGGCACGCTACGGAGCGCGCCGCACGGCGCAGCGCGGCGCGCCAAGCGGCGATCGTCGAGAACACGCCCAACGTGCCCGTCGTCGTCGTCGACGTCCGCGGCACGGTCCAGCAGTGGAACCGGGCCGCCGAGGTCGTGACGGGCTGGTCCGCGGACGAGGCGCGCGGGCGTCCCATGACCGAGCTCGTGGTTCCTCCGCGCAATCACGCTCTCTATGCCGAGATCCTCGAGGAGGTCGACCGAACTGGCACGCCGAGGGAGTCGGCGGAGCGGACGTTCCTGCGCAAGGACGGCTCCACCGGCCAGGCCCTGGTTTCGACGTTCCCGCTCGTGAGTGACGACGGCGAGCGGGTGGTGGTGCACATGATGCTTGACGTATCGCCGCTGCAGGAGGCGCGCCGCGGCCTGGCGACGAGCGAACTGCGCTACCGCGTGATCGCCGAGACGGCGAGCGACGCGATCCTCACGATCGACTCAGACAGCATCATCCACTTCGCCAACCCGGCGGCGGCGATGTTCGGCTACGCCATCGAGGACCTCGTCGGGACTCCGATCACGCGCCTCATCCCGGAGGACGCTCGCGATCGGCATCACACGGGTCCGGATCGGTTCTGCACGACCGGCGAGCGCAGCATGGACTGGCCCGGGATGGAGCTCGTCGCGCTGCATGCCGACGGAAGCACGTTTCCCGTGGAGGTCGCCTTCGGCGCGTATGCGGATGCCGACGGACGGCGTCTGTTCACCGGGATTGTGCGCAACGCGAGCGAGCGGCGGCTGCTGCTCGACGCGCTGAAGCTCTCGGAGGCGAAGTTCTCGGCGGCATTCTTCGCCTCGCCGGACGCGATTGCGATCAGCTCGCGCCGCGACCATCGCATGATCGAGGTGAACGCGGGCTTCGAGGAGATGTTCGGGCACACGAGAGACGAGGCCGTCGGGCGGAGCACCGTCGATCTCGGGATGTGGCAGCGGCCGGAGGAGCGCGGGGAGATGCTGGCGACCCTCGACATGAACGGCCGAGTGAACCGAATGGAGGTCGACATCCGGCATCGCACGGGGCGCCTCGGCGTCGCAGATCTCTCGATCGAGCTGATCGAGGTCGGCGGCGAGCCGTGCTTCCTCACCGTGGCGCGCGACATCACGATTCGCAAGCAGGCCGAGGAGCAGCTGCGGGCGGCGCTGGCCGAGGTCGAGCGTCTCCGAGATCGCCTGCAGGCGGAGAACGTTGTCCTGCAGGAGGAACTGCGCATCGAGCGCGGCGGCGACGGGGGCATCGTCGGCTCCAGCCCGGTCGTGCAGGAGATGCTGGCGACGATCCGCCGCGTGGCGCCGACGGACACGACCGTCATCATCGTTGGCGAGACTGGCACCGGAAAGGAGCTCGTCGCGGCGGCTCTACACGAACTCAGTGGGCGCGCGGGACGGACGATGGTGAAGGTCAACTGCGCGGTCGTGGCGGCGGGGCTGATCGAGAGCGAACTGTTCGGCCACGAGCGCGGTGCGTTCACCGGCGCGGACGCGCAGCGTAAGGGGCGCTTCGAGGTCGCCGACGGCGGGACCATCTTCCTGGACGAAGTCGGCGAACTGCCGCTCGAGTCGCAGTCCAAACTGCTGCGCGTGCTGCAGGAACAGGAGTTTGAGCGCGTCGGCAGCAGTGAGTCGATCAGCGTCGACGTTCGCGTGATCGCCGCGACGAATCGCGACCTCGAGACGGCCGTCGCCGAGGGTCGCTTCCGCAACGATCTGTACTACCGACTCAACGTCTTCCCCATCACTGTCGCGCCACTGCGAGAGCGAGGCGAGGACGTCCCCGAGCTCGCAACGCACTTCCTCCGTGGCATGGAGCGTCGGATCGGAAAGCGCTTCGACGGCATCGGGCCAGCAGCGCTCGCGTGGATGAAGACCTACGACTGGCCGGGCAACGTGCGCGAGCTACGCAACTTCGTCGAGCGAGCCGTCATCCTCTCGGACGGACCCGTGCTCGACCACGTCGACGCGCTGCCCGCGGCCCGCCGCGCCCAGGACTCACCGGAGATGACTCGCTCGGAAGAGCAGCGGACGCTGGACGAGATGCAGCGTCAGCACATCACCGAGGTGCTCGTCGCGACCGGATGGAAGGTCGAGGGCCCCCACGGAGCCGCAGAGCGTCTCGGTCTGAGCCCGTCGACGCTGCGCTCTCGCATGAAGAAGCTCGGCGTTCGGCGCTAGCTCGCATCGTTCACGAGGACGCCACGCCTGGCGTTCCCGAGCACGCGATCTCCCGCCCCGGCGCCGCTTCACAACCGCATCTAGAGGGTGCATGCGCGTCGCCGGCACGAGATCTCACACACTCGGATCCGCCAGGACACCGTGCCTCGTGCGTTCCCGATACGCAACGGCGTGAACCCCACGCTGAGCCTCGATCTCGCCGCGATCGCGTGGCACCCTCGTGAACAACCCGGGCTACCTACTCGACGTCGAGTGCCAACTCGAGGGTGCCGCCGCGCGGGACGACGACCTCGCGGAGCACACGCCACGTCATCGGGTCGGGGTCGGGGCGGTCCGGATCGAAGCGAGCGAGTCGCACGGTGCCGGCCGGCACTTCGGGCAGGTTCGCGACACCGTCCTCGTCCGCGACGATCGGGACGAGGCCCATCCAGGCGTCGGGTCCGATCCAGACCAGCGCCAGGTCGGGACGGCTCGTGTCGCCGCCGTTCCAGGGAGCACCGGTCACGTTCACGGCGCCGAGCGGGACGTCCAGATCGAACGCTGTTTCACCAGTGGGCAGCGACATCTCGCGCAGCAGGCTCAGGCGACTCGTGTTCGAGCGGACGAGTCCGCGATACTCCCCCGGCTTCTCGGCACGGATCGCGACGGCGCCGTTGCGGTCGACCTGCTGGACCGTGTCCGAGGACGTCATCCCGCCGGTCAGTTCGAGCAGTGCCAGCGTCCAGCCCGCAGCCGGATCACCGTCGCGCGTGACCTGCCCGACGAGGCGGGCGCCGACGTCCGTGACGGACCCGAGGTCGTGGTGCGTGACCGCGCCGTCGTGCACGGTGCACGACCAGTCCGCGCGGAACGAGCCGCGGATCATCGTGGTCGAGCTCGTTCCCGCGACGATGTCGTCGTCGAGTCGGCGTACCTCCCACTCACCGGGTGTCAGGTGCCCGAAACGGAACTGCCCGTCCGGTCCGACGCGGCGCGAGATGGGGTGGCCGTCGCCGCGACTGATGCCGACGATCGTCCCGGCGGGGCTGCGGCTCGACTCGGCGAACACGCGTCCCTCGATGCTCCCGCCCACGCGGAGCTGGGCGTCGAGGTCGCTCCGACCGATCCCGGGCTCGTGAGCGAACGGCGCACTTTCCCAAGGCGCGCGCCCGTCGTGCTCGACGCGCAGGACGTACTGATCGGCGTCGCGCACGGTCATGTGATACGCCCCGTCCGGATCGGTCGTCGTGCGTGCGACGGGAGTCGGGTTCCAGCGCGTGTCGAAGCCGTTGTGCGTCCAGCGATCGCCGTCGCGGAGTACCGGATGGAGTGAGACGCGCGCGCCATCCACGGGGGTGTCGTCCGCGGTCACGCGGCCGGATAGACCGGGGAGCGCGTCGAGCTCGATGCGAAGGACGTCCGGGACTGCGTTGGGGTCGAGCGGGCCGAGGCGACCGGTGTCGAACCCGTCGGCCTCGACCTCGATGTGGAACGGCTGGGCCGGAACGCGCACGCGGGCCACGCCGCCCTGTTCGGGCGAGACGGACGACCGGTCGAACAGCGTGCCATGCTCGGGATCGTTCGTCATGACGTTGAACGCGCCGGCGGGGGCGCCACCCCGATCGGCCACGTGCAGCTCGACGTAGCGGTTCTCGGGGAGCCGCAGCACGATGTCGCGCATGCCGCCCTCGACGTCGCCGAGGCTCACTCCGCCCCAGCGGTTGCTCGGGTCGGATGCGGTGAGGCGGTAGGTCGCCGGTGCGAAGAGGACGATCCGGAACGAGCCGTCCTGCTCGAGGCTCATCGATCCGCCGCCGCTCTGGCCGAACGAAGCAGAGTACGAGTACTCGAGATCGGCGTCGGGCAACGGCGTGCCGTCCGGGGCGATGACGCGCCCCTCGATCACGTCCTCGTCTGCGAGCCGCTCGAGCACGAGTTCGACACCGAACCCCTCCAGCCCGGCGCGCACGTCGATCGGACCGCTCAGCGTCGAGAGGTGGTTGTCGTAGCCGGTCCAGATGCGGCGCGTGCCCGCGGGCACGCCCGCGAGTCGGAAGCTCCCATCCGTGGCCGTGCGTGTCTTGCTTCCGCGATAGAGCGACGGGGACCGCATGCGGCGGCGCATGCCGTAGGGCGTGCCGAGGTCGCGGTCATCGGAGATCCCGACCCACGCGTCGGCCATCGGGCGGCCATCGGTGCCCACCACGCGACCGATGACGCTGCCTCCCGGGGCGAGTTCGATGTCGCCCGCGTAGCTCGTCTCGTCGCGCGCCACCGGAACCTCGGTGCTGCGCGTTGCGTAGCCCGGCGCGGTGAGGCGGACAGACTCCGAGCGCGCGCCGTCTGGAAGCGTGAACTCGAGCCGGAAGGTGCCGTCCTCGTCGGTCGTGACCTCGACGCGACCGAAGTCCGCGGCCCGGACCAGCACGCCAGAGAGGGGGTTGCCGTGCCGGTCGAGAGCTCGGCCTTCGATGCTGGCCGGTGGCCGCGTGTGCGGCGGGCCGTTCGTGCTGTCCGCGGCGGGGGACTCTGTCGCCACGTCGGCGGCGTCGGTGATCGTCGGCACCTGGACGCGCACGCGCGGAGCGACGGCCTCGGGGCGGTACGCGACCTCGACGGGTGTCTCGGGCGCCACCTCGTCCGGTCCGCCGAAGACTCCGTCCATCGTGACGGCAGCCAATGCGATGGCGACCACGGCGGCGGTTCCGCCTAGCAACAGTTTCGCTCCGAGACCCATCGCGACGACTCCCTGCACGGCGGCAGCGACCGACCCCGATCCCGCAGCCGTTCCGGACGACGCGTCCGGCGTGGCGATGGGAACGAGGGCCAGCACCCAGGCACGACGGTCGCCGTCGTACTCGGCATCGAGCCGTTCGCGCAGGAGGTCGAGCGCCCGCTTGAGACGCCAGCGCACGGTGCCCGCAGGGACTCCGTCACGCCGCGCCATCTCCGCCGCCGAGAGGCCCTCGAAGTACCGCAGCAGCACCGTCGCCCGAAACGGCTCGTCGAGAGCATTCACGTGCGCGGTGAGTCGTTGCTGCGTCTCGAGACGCTCGGCGAGCTCGTCGGGCGTCGGCAGCGCATCGGCGGATCGTCGCTCGGCGACGACCTCCTCGCGCTGGCCCCGCCGCGCTTCCCCGCGCCGCCGATGGCGGACGAGGTTGCGCACGACCCCGGCCAGCCATGGACGCAGCGGACGTCCGCCCTCGGGGGGGCGCCGCAGCGCCGCGAGCCACGTCTCTTGGACGAGGTCGTCGGCGGTGGCGGCATCCCGCACGAGGGCGAACGCCACGCCGCGCACCCACGCGGCGTGCGCGAGGAGGTCCTCGGGACGCGCGGGGCTCATGGGGCGGGTGGGGTCGGCTCGGTCATCGATGCTCATCGAGAGGGACTTGCCGCTGCCGACGGGAGTGTTGGCGGGAATCGCAGATTTCCGAAGTGTCGCATGTCACCTTCGCCCCCTCCCGTCCGTCCCCTCCTTGGGGCGGGGGTGGGTGGTGGTCGAGGTGGATCCGTCCGGCGCGGCTTCGCCACGCGGGGGCCAGCGAGGAGCCTCGAGCGCATGCGGACTCCGGGTGCGGGTGCCGGGGGCGAGAGCGTCGAGAGCGTCAAGAGCGGGTTCGGGGGTGGAGGATGCGAACGCGCCGAGTGCGCACGGAGACGCGGCGGACGGAGACGCGGCGGACGGAGACGGCGCCGCGCAGGGCGAGCGCGGTGCTGGGAGAGCGAGCCGCAGAACGGCGACGCACGGAGCGCGCGCGACTGCGTGCGCACGCGGCGCGGGGAGCACGCGGCGCGGACCGACCACGCGGGACGCTGTCGGCCGGGTGCCAGGGAGAACGTGATCGCCCGGCGGTCGGTGCCACCGGGAGATCGGTGTCGCCGGGAGATCGGTGTCGCCGTCGGGCGGAAGGCCGGGCGTCGCGACGACCGATCAGCTCAGCGGGCGACCCTCGTGGTACTTCTCGAGTTCCTCGGCCGTGATCGCCTGGACCTTCTTCTTGCTGAACCTCGTCAGCCGGAACGAGCGCAGGTGGCGACGCACGCGGTCGTTGTCGATGAACCAGATCTCGCGCTCGCCCTTCACCTGCACCAGGCGGGTCGAACCTCGGACGGGCTCGCCGACCGCGGTCTCCGGGATCGCGTTGACGAGCGTGATGCCACCCCAGCCCTCCCAGAGCCGCACGTACGCGTCGTAGTGGACGTGGCGGAGAACGCCGCGATCCACCATGTAGACGGAGTTCTTCCCGGGGGTCTTCATCACCCGTGCGCCGTTCGCGACGTTCAGGTAGAGGCCGCTCGGTTCAGGACTAGCGCTGACGCTGGTCGCGATGCCAGCGGCGAGCGCGGCGACGGCGATGACGAGAACGGCGATCCGCATGGTGCTCTCCCGGACGACGGACACGCGCTCGTGAGACGGCTCCACGGCGCACGGCTCAGCATAGCGCGCGATCGACCGAGTGGGCGGCCCGTTCGAGTAGCCCTCAGAGAACCTGGCGCAGGATCTCGATGTCAGACTCGTAGCTCTCCGCGGTCAGCGGTCCGAATGAGAACCGGATCATGCGGTCGAGCACGCTCGGGCCGCCGTCAGGGCCCCGCGACATGTCGCAGAGGCGACCGGGCAGGATGCCGGCATCGTGCTCGAACAGGCGCTCGTTCAAGGCGTTGCCCGTGTCGCCGTCCGGCAGCCGCGCCCAGTGGTAGAACCCGCCGTGGCCCGTGAACAGCTCGAGGCCGAGGGACGAGAGGCCCTCGCGATAGCGCTCGCGCTGCGACGAGAAGAACGAACAGACCGCCTTGCGTGCCTGCGTGACACGCTCGATCTCGAGCAGCTTCGTCACGTAAAGCTGCGACGCACGGCTCACCCCACCCATGCCCAGCGACGAGTAGTTGCGGAACAGCTCGATGTACGGCTTCGCCGCCACGCACCAGCCAACTCGCATCCCTGGCACCTGCAGACCCTTCGTCGCGGCGCCCACGACGAAGATGTCCGTCGCGTCGATGTCGTCGATGTAGCGCAGCGCGCTCTCCGGCTCGGGGTCGCCGAAGAACTCGTACGCCTCGTCGATGAGGGCACCCCGGCCCGGCTCGCAGTACTGGTCGACGAGGCGCTTCAGCGCGTCGCCCTTGGTCTCGATGCCGGTCGGGTTGCACGGGTTGCTCTTCAGCAGCATGACGCGCGAGGTGCCGTCGAGGGGGGAGACGTCGTAGTCCGCCTCGGTCGGCCGGAAGCGGTTGTCGGCGTGGCTCGGAATCAGCGCGTACGGCTTCTCGAGCAGACGCAGGACATCCCAGTACGGCGTGTACTCCGTCGCCTCGAGCGCGACCGTCGTGTCCGGCAGCAGGAACGCGAGGATCGCAAACAGCGCCGGCCGCCCACCCGCGAAGACCGCCACGTTGTCGGCTGTGATGCCGGCGTCGTAGAAGTGGTTGTAGTAGTCCGCGATGGCCTGCCGGAGCGGCGGCTGCCCGTCGGCCTTGGGGTACATCAGGTCCTCTGACGTGATGTCCACGCTCGTCGGCAGCGGCGGACCGCCAGGGAGCTGGGTGGTCAGCGGGAAGCCCTGCGCCCAGGGGTGCGTGCCCGGATCACCCATGTACTTGTGCGTGGCGTCAGCGAACTTGAACAGGGTCTCGTAGATCCCCATGGGCGGAAACGACTTGAGCAGCATGCGGGCCTCTTGGTCAGAAGTGGCCGCAGGCTAGTCAGAGGGGACGGGGCCGCCAAGCGTCTCCGCCCCCAACCTCGATCCAGCCTCAGGCGGCGCGGTTCGCCGCTCCTCCGACCTGCTCGGCCGTGATCATCGCGGTGCGGATCTGGTTGGACAGATCCGTCAGATGACCCGGTGAATGGGGGATCAGGATCGTGTTCGTCTTGGACGCCGCCCCGACCTCCTTCAGCGTGTCGAAGTACTGCGTCATCAGGATCAGGTTCATGACGTCCTGGGCAGATGCGCCCGCGATCGCCTCCTGGAACTCCGTCACCGACTCGCGCAGGCCCTCGATGATCGCGAGCCGCTGATCGGCGATGCCCTTACCGGCGAGCGCCATCGACTCCGCGTCCGCCTCGGCGCTCTTCACCTTCAGGATCTTCTCGGCCTCGCCCTTCTGCTCGGCCGCAACGCACTCCCGCTCGGCTGCGTTGATCTCGTTCATCGCCGCCTTCACCTTGGCATCGGGATCGATGTCCGTGACGAGCACGTTCTGGATGCCGTATCCGAAGTCGTCCATGACGTCGGTGAGCTCGGCCTTCACGGCCTCCGCGATCTCTTCCTTCTTCTCGAAGACGTCATCGAGCTTGAGGCGCGGGACCTGCGCCCGGACCACGTCGAAGACGTAGCTCTGGATCTGCGCCTCGGCGTTGTTCAGCCGATAGAAGGCCTCGTAGATCTTCTCGCGGATCACGAAGAACTGCACCGAGACGACGACGTGCACGAACACGTTGTCGCTCGTCTTCGTCTCGACCTGTGTGTCGAGCTGACGGACGCGCAGATTGATGCGGCCCTTGATGCGATCGAAGATCGGGAGCTTCCAGTGGAAGCCCGCACTGGCGATGCGCTTGAACTTGCCCAGGCGCTGCACGATGGCGGCGCTCTCCTGCTGGACCGTGAAGAACGGTCGTGGGTCCATGGCGGACTCCCTTCCACTACGTGATGGCGGCTGTGTTGGTTCCCGAGTGGAACCCGTGGGAGGGGTGGGGGTTCGGCATCCGGACGCGGTCGTCGCCGGCTCAACGGCCCGTAGGGGCGGCCCCCCCCGGCCCGCCCGCGCCGACGGACGTGGCGCGATCGATGGGGGTCCGATGGCGCACCGCGATCGACGTCGATGATGCGTTCGGCGACCGTTCGAGGGCGTCGCGAGTCGAAGCCTCGGAAGCGTGACGCATGCCGACGGCCCCTACTTCTTCACCTCGATGGACCGTCCGATCCGCACGGTGACCTTCTTGCCGTCTTGGATCACCATCTCCTGATCGAGCTCATGGATGATCTCACCGGCTTCCACGTGGATCAGACGGACGTGCACCTGGCGACCCGTGTCCGTGTTCGACTGCGGGATGACCTGGATGCGCAGGCCACGCTCGATGAAGTGCCCGGTCTCGGTCTCGGTCGGGTACCGCACGCGTAACTCGCCCAGATCGATGGCCTCGGCCCGGGCGCGGCGCTGCGCCGCGGCAGTACCTGGCTTCGACTCACCGAGGAAGATCGTCGCCTCCTGCCCCTCGAGCGCGATCAGCGCGGGCATGTTGAGGATGCGCACACCCGCCGTGCCCTGCAGCCGCGCCATCAGCTCGCCGTCGTCCGCAGCGAACTCCAACGCATCTCCGATGAACCCCTCCGGCCCCGAGATGAGCGCCGACTCGAGCAGGAACTGAGCGGGCTCATCCGACTCGGACTCAACCGTGTTGGTCTCCAGCGCGAGCAGCACGTCGCCGTCGCCGACAAGCCCTCTGCGCCCGTCGTCTGCGGCGACTCCGGCGCACGCCGTCATGACGACGGCCGCAGCCACCACGATCGCGGCTTGCACGAGACGCGGCAGCGGCGACGACGTCGAGACGGCTTCGATCCGTTCGCTGACGGAGCCGCCTCCGAAGGCGGGGATGAGACGCGGAACGACGCGACGGGAGTTGCGGGTGGCGAGCATGAGCAGGGTCTCCTGGTACGTGCGCCGCTCGGCGGGAGCCGCGCCTTCGAGAGTCGTGTGATCGCAGGCGAGCTCGAGCAGCGCGCGGACGCGGGCCGCGGCGAGCCAGACGGCGGGGAGCGGCCAGAGCACGATGGTCGTGATCTGCACCGCGGCGAGAACGAGGTGGTCCCGGCGACGGACGTGAGCGCGTTCGTGGCGCACGATCCAGTCGAGGGCCGTGGTCGACGCGTCGGCAACCAAGTCGCGCGGGAGCAGGATGCACGGGCGCAGCAGCCCGACGACCGAGGGACCGACGTTGCTCTCGGCGACGACGATGCCGTCGGTCGAGGCAACGCGGGCGGCGCGGCCGAGTCGGAGGTGCGCGCGCAGCCAGAGCACGGCGAGGACGAGAGCGCCGACGCCGTACGCGAGTGCCAGGAACGACGGCCAGGCGTTTGACGCGGACGCGGTGTTTTCGACCAGGAGCGGCGGTAGGCCCGCCGTCGGCGAGACCGGTCCCGCGCCGAGACTCACGGCGCTGGCGAGCCCGAGCGGCGCTGTCCAGCGCACAGGGAGCAGGACGCGCACGAGCACGACGGCGTAGAGCAACGCGCGCCAGCCCGGACCGATGCGTCGGCGGAGCAGCGTGTCGAGGGCGCGGACGCCGACGAAGAGCACCAGCGTCCAGAGGCCCATCCAGAGGAACCAGTCGAGGAGCACGGCGCTCACGAGTCATCCTCCAGCAGCTTGCGCAGACGTTCGCGTTGCTTCTTCGTGAGCTTCGCGTCGTTGGCGATGAAGTGCAGCGCCGGTTCAAGGGAACTGCCGAACGCGCCGGAGAGGAAGCGGCGCCACGCGGTGCGGCGCGCATCGACGCGTTCGACGGCGGGGGTGTACTCCCAGACGTTGCCGACGCGACGCGCCGCGACGAGGTCCTTGGCGACCATGCGGTCGAGCAGCGTCTTGACGGTGGAGTACGCCCAGGCGCGCGTGTCCGTGAGGTCCTCGGTGATCTCGCGCGCCGTGGCGCGTTCGCGCGTCCAGAGGGCCTCGAGGAGGTCCCACTCGGTCTCGTTGATCACCCGCTCGTCCGATGGCGCCATCGACGTCTCCAGTGTGTGCCGAGCGACGAGTGTAGCGTCCACGCTACAAGTGTAGTGAGATTCCCCGGGAATCGTGTTTGGGCGCATCCACCTCGCCGGTCGACGTTCTCATCACGAACGTCGTCCGACCGCGCCAGACACCCGCGTCGCGCGAGCGTCCCGTTGTCGGCGGGGGGGGGGGG
>JAJFFG010000124.1 GCA_021776825.1 Planctomycetota bacterium | reverse complement strand
TGGGGGGGGGGGGGGCCCCTTTCCCCCCCCCCCCGGGGGGGCGGCCAATACTGCGGCGCCCCCCCGGGCCGACGCCATCATGCCGCCGTGATCGAGTGGGTCTCTCTGACGCTTCAACTCCTCGTGCTCGTCGCGGTCGTGACGCGCAAGGGCGCGCAGCGTCTGACCGGCGACTGGGTGCTGTGGTCGTTCGTCGGCTTCGGGCTCTCGGCGGGGATGCTGCTCGAGGCGATGCCATTCAGCGACGTCGCCGCACCGTTCTCGGCCCGCACCGCGGTGTCGATGTTCGCGGGCGGGATGGCCGCCCGCCTGATGGGACGCGGCGTGCGCGCGTGGGCTCGGGGCTATCGCGACGAGAGCCAGGGCCGCTCGACCGCCGAGGCGCGCCTCGTGCACCCGCTGATCGCGGTCGGACTCATCATCAGCGGAGCCGCGATCCTGCACACGGTGACATCGCGGCGGCACCTCGCGCTCGAGATCAGCCGCACCGACCGGAGTGCCGCGACCGGCGTGGTCCGCGGCGCCGAGGAGATCCGGCTCGACGCGCCCGATGACGGAGGCCGAGCCGTCCTGCTGCTGCACGGTTTCCTCGGTTCCCCCGCCGACCTCGGTGATCTGCCGCAGGCGCTTCACGCCGCCGGCCTCGACGTCCACGCCATCCGGCTCCCCGGCCACGGCACGACGCCGGTCGAACTCGACCAGACCGACCACGCGCAGTGGCGCCAGGCCGCTCTCGACGCGTTCGACGCCCTCGCGGCCGACCACGAGCGCGTCGCCGTCGTCGGCTTCTCGATGGGCGGCATGCTGGCAGCGTTCACCGCGGCAGAGCGCCCGGTCGACCGGCTCGTGCTCGTCAACCCGTACTCGGGAGTCGCCGCCACGCCGCGCTGGAGCCCGTTCGACACCGACGGCGTGCTGCGCTTCTTCTCGCCCGTCTCGCGCTACGTCATCCGCACGCGTCAGTTCGTGCAGATCCGCGACGAGGCCGGAGCCGAGCGATTGGTGGCCTACCGCACGGTGCCGCTCGGTGCGGGCGACGAGCTCCAGGCGCTCGGTTCGGACTTCGCGGACGCGTCGCCCCTCGACGCCATCACGGCCCCCACCCTCCTGCTCCTGAGCGAGGAAGACAACGCCGCGCCCTCGGCGCACGGACGCGAGGTCTACGGCCCGCTCGGTGATCGGCTGCCGGAGGGCCAGTTCGTCGTGAAGACGTTCACGGGCAGCGACCACATACTGCTGCTCGACCACGACGCGGACGCCGCGATCGCCGAGGTCACCCGCTGGCTCGACACTGCAAAGTGACGCTGGGGAGTGACGCGTCGGAGTGACGCCGTGAAGTGACGTCGGGATGTGACGTCGCCACACCGGCGGCCGCCCCCGTAACCTCCGCTCCCCTACGAGCCGACCCCTTACGATCCGCACCCTCAGCAACCGCACCCTTACGATCGAGGGTCCAGGAGAACGTGATGCTCTCGGAACGCATTCAGGGCGAGTTCAACGTCCACATCAACCACGAGCTGTACTCGAGCTACCTCTACCTCGCGATGGCCGCGTGGTGCGAGTCGAAGGGCCTCCGCGGGTTCTCGCACTGGATGCGGGCGCAGTCCCAGGAGGAGTCGCAGCACGTCATGCGCTTCTTCGACTTCGTCCTGGACCGAGGCGGCGACGTCGAGCTGCGGTCCATCGCGGCTCCCCCGAGCGCGTGGGAGACCCCGCTACACCTCTTCGAGGCGGCGCACAGTCACGAGATCGAGGTCTCGCAGCGCATCAACGCCCTCGTCGACACCGTCCTCTCAGAGCGCGACCACGCCGCGAACGTCTTCCTCAACTGGTTCGTGAACGAGCAGGTCGAGGAGGAAGCGACCTTCGCCGACGTCGTCGCCCGCCTGAAGCTCGTCGGCGACGACGGCCGCGGCATCCTGCTGATCGACCAGGAACTGGCCAGCCGCGCCGCGGCGGCCGCCGCGGACGCGAGCTCGGCGTAGCCGCTCGCGCACGCCAGCACGCACCCCAAGCCTCGATCGGGCCCCAGTCGCGCCGAAACTGCACCACTTGGCAGCCCGATTGACAATTGGCACGGCCGAGGCGAGAGGCGACGACCGCCCGGCACGTCGCAAAGTGGCGACGACTTCGCCATTTAAGGTCGGAAAATGGCGACATTACCGCCATGCTGAGCCCTCCATGCACACGCGCGCGTTCCGCTCGCCCCTGGGTTCGTTCCTCCTTCTCGGTCCACGTGGCACCGGGAAGTCCACGCTTCTGCGCGATCGGCACGCCGATGCGCTGTGGATCGATCTGCTCGATCCTGCGGAGCAACGACGCTTCCTCGCCCGGCCGGAGCACCTGGCCGAGCGCGTCGCGGGACACCCGGAAGCCCGATCGGTCGTCATCGACGAAGTGCAGAAGGTCCCGGCGCTGTTGGACGTCGTCCACGCGCTGGTCGAGCGCCCCGGCGCGCCGCGCTTCATCCTGACGGGCTCGAGCGCTCGGAAGCTGCGCGCCGGCGGAGTCGACCTCCTCGCCGGCCGAGCGGTCATCGCCGCACTCCACCCGTTCCTCGCGAGCGAGCTCGGTGAGGCGTTCGACCTCGCGGCAGCGCTGCGGCTCGGCCTGGTCCCGATCGTCGTGGACTCGCCCGAGCCCGAACGGGTCCTGCGCACGTACGTCGCGCTGTACGTGCGCGAGGAGGTCCAACAGGAGCGACTCGTGCGCAGCGTGGGAGACTTCGCTCGCTTTCTCGAGGTGGTCAGCCTCTCGCACGCTGCGTCGCTGAACGTCTCCGCCGCCGCCCGCGAGTGCGCGGTCCCGCGGAAGACCGTGGAGGGCTACGTCACGATCCTCGAGGACCTCCTCCTCGCATTCCAGGTGCCGGTGTTCACGCGACGGGCGCGACGCGCGACCGCGGCGCGACCGAAGTTCTTCCTCTTCGACGCCGGCGTCTATCGATCGCTGCGTCCAGCGGGTCCGCTCGACGCGCCATCCGAGATCGACGGCGCCGCGCTGGAGGGGCTCGTCGCGCAGCATCTTCGCGCGTGGCTCGACTACGCGGAGAGCCCGGCACGGCTCCATCACTGGCGCACGCAGGGCGGATCGGAGGTGGACTTCGTGGTCTACGGGCCAGGGGTCTTCGAGGCCATCGAGGTAAGGAACACGGCAACCGTGCGCGGCGCCGATCTCCGCGGCCTGCGAGCGTTCGGCGAGGACTACCCCGAGGCGCGCCGCACGCTGCTCTACCGTGGCGAGCACGCGTTCGTGCGAGACGGCGTGCGCGTCCTTCCCGTCGAGACGTATCTATCCGAGATCGCCGCCGACGTCCCGCTGCCCTGACGATCACCCGCGGACCCGGTCGACATGCGGCACGTCAGGCTCTTGCGAGGAAGTTGCCGAGCACGAACACGTTCCGCGCACGGAGCGCAACGGGGCTCTCCGCCAGTGCCGCGGCCTTCAGGCTCTCGAAGCCGGCCGGGAATCATCCGGAATACCGAACGGTGGATTCCCTCACCGTTCGTAACCTTCCGCCCCTCGCCGTTCGCGCAGGGTCTCCCCTGGCTCGCGAGGCGAGGCCGAAGGATCTGGCCGGGTTCCGGTTTCCCCAGCAGCGTCGTCTTGCAGCCCGCGGCGGCGACGCACAGCGCGAGAGGCAGTTCGGCGCGGCACGCTGCGCCGGTGGTTGGGCATCGCTACTCCGTCTGGACCCGTTCTGGCGCTCCGCTCTCGACGTTCCGGGGCGCTCGGCGCGGCCACGCCCCGTCGGGGGCTGCCGCCCGACGCCGGGGGCGGTGATCGGTCGAGTCTGTTCGGGGTACTCCGACGAACGGTTCCTGACACGGTATCTGTCGTCGGTGTGACGAGCGCGCGAGCGGCGCCTGACGTGCGCGTGCGGCAACTCTCGCCATACGGCGCGCCCCTTGTGTGCATCGTCGGAATCGCGGACCCTATTCGCCGAACCTGTGGAGGTGCCGGATGAGACGCAGCGCGACCGCGACATCAATGGCGGTCCTTCTACTGAGTGGACTATTGGTCGCGAATCGAACCGCCGCCGCACAGGACGACTTACGATCCGTCGCGCTCGAAGGGAGTGCCGATCGAGCGCGCGCCGTTCAGTTCGCCGAGCCCGCCGGCACGATCACGGCCATCGGCGCGGACGGCATCGTCCGCACGTGGCGGCTGAGCGACGGCAAGGAGCAGTCGAAGGTCGCATTGCCCACGACGTGGGGCGGTCCGGTGACACTCGTCAACGAAGGTCGAACTGCACTTGGCGCCACGGCCACGAGCGCCCTGGAACTCCTCTTGTTGGTTCCCGACGCCAAGCCGCGTCAAGTCGTTCCGGCGGACGAGGGCGACGTGATTCCCGTGGTCGCGATGCGGCCCTCGGCCAAGGGCGATCTCGTGGTCGTGAAGCAGCGCGGCGAGTGGAACGAGACCCGAGAGCCACCGGCGGAGCAGTCGCGGCTCCTGCGTGTCCAGTCCGGGGGGCGGGTCAACGTGCTCCGTCCAACGAACGGGCCGCTGGTGTGGGCGTTCTCGTCAGGAGCAGCTCGGTGGATCGTGCATGCGACGTTCGACAACGAACTCGTGGTCGCGCCGCGCAGTGGTGACGAGCCGACGCGAACGGTCCAGCGCGCGATGCACAACATGGTCGACGTGCGCGCGGTGGCGGTGTCGACCGACGGTCGCTATGCGGCGCAGATCGCGCAGAGGGCTCCCACTTTCGTCTACGACACTCAGTCCGGACAGCGCGTGATGGTTCTCGACGACTGGTTGGGGACTGACGGAGTCGCCCCGAACATGATGCTCGGCGGAACGCTGGTGTTCATCCCGCGCAAGCGCGTCCTGGTGGTGGGGGATACCGGGCGGCCGGTCGTCCGCCTGTGGGACGTCACGACCGGGAAGATCATCCGAGAGCTGCGAATCGCGGGCGAGGCCATCTCCAGGATCGATGTCTCTCCCAGCGGGAAGTACCTCGCGGCGACCGGTGCCGACGGGATCACCGTCTGGGAACTCAACTCGCGAGAACTGCCGCTGCTGCCGCGCGCGACAGCGACGCCGCCGACACTACCGGAGGGGGCTCTCCGCCGCATCGGCGCCTCCCCGTGGCGCTACAACGACGAGATCACGGCGCTGTCCGTGTCGCCGGACGGGAAGACGCTGGTAGCTGGGCTCGGCTCGACCGATGTCATCGCACGCGATGCCGCCACGGGGGCGCCGAAGTGGTCTACGCGACTCGCGCGCGGCAGCGTGACACAGATGCTCCACACGCCGGACGGCAAGACCATCGTGTGCGCACGGAGCAATGGGCGCGTCGCCGTGCTCAACGCCGAAGACGGCGCCCTCCAGGACGAGATCCCCCACGGCAAGGAACTCGGTGGGATGTTCCAGCACGCCCATTGCATCGCGCTCTCCAGCGACGGACTACTCGTGGCGATGGGCGGCGCGGCCGGCACCGCGATCTGGGACCTCGGACGCGGCGAGGGCCGGGCGTTCATGCCAGGATGGAAGGCCGATCTGGGGCTGGGAGTCGAGACCCCGGTGTGGCCGGTAGGCGTGTGTTTCACCCCCGACGACAAGGCAGTCTGGTCGTACTGCCACGACGGGCGCGCACTCCGACTGGACCTGGAGTCCGGTAAGACGGTCCGAGTAGTCGACAAGCGACATACGCTCGACGTCATCGCCGTGACACGGGATGGCGACCACGTCGCGTACGGATGCCGCGACCGTGTGGTGTTCGTCGCCGAGACGGAGCCCGGCGCCCCAACGACCCCGCTCGGCGAGAACTTCGGCCGCGGGCGTCAGCCGAGCGAGCTCTTCCTTCCCGGGTCGCGACGCGACGCTCTCGCGTTGCGCCCTGGCGGTCGCACTGCGTGGTGGACCGACGCCGAGGGCGTGCTGGCCCGAGGTCGTGTCGGGGCGAAGCCGGAGACCCTCTCCGACGTGCACGCCGGGGCGGTCGCGGCGATCACATTCTCTGCCGATGGTGCCGTCGCGTTCACGGGCGGGGTCGATCGAACCGTCTGCCGCTGGGACGTCGAGTCTGCCGAGCCCGGCGAACGACCCTCTGGACATGCGGGCCCGATCACTGCGATCCGGTACGCGCCGGATGGCGAGTCCTTCGCGTCGGGCGGCATGCATGACGGGATCATGGTCTGGTCGGGGGCCACGGGACGCCTACTACGTCGGCTGGACTGCGGCGACGAGCCGGTGGTGAAGATGGCGTACTCGCCGAACGGTGCGGTACTCGCGGCCGTGATGTCGGTCGGCGATCCGACGGGGCTGCCCACCGGGATCCGCGTGCGCGCCTGGCAGACGAAGAGCGGCAAGGAGCTCATCTCACGGGAACTCGACGCCCGCTTCGTATCCGACATCGCTGCTGACGACGCGGGGAGGTTCGTTGCGCTCGCCGCGTGGAAGTCCGGTCTCCTCGTCGTCACACCGAAGCGCAAGGCGCGCCGCGTGAATCTGGGCGAAGATCCCCCGCGCCCTGGATCCGCCGTGCTGACACCGGACGGAAAGTCGCTGCTCGTGGTCGCCCGCACCACCGTGCTCGTCGTCGATACGACGAAATGGAGCGTGACGCGGACCCTGGCGCATCCGGCGACGTGGGAGGCCGCCGAGTACTGGTCCACCGCGCGTGCCGCCGCCTCCTCAGATCAGATCGTCGCGATGGACAGGAGCGGCCGCGTGGCTGTCTGGAAACCGGACTCCGAGAAGGCGCGCTACGTCGGCTTGCGTGCCAGTTCGCTCGCCCCGGGTGGCGACTGTCAGATCTCCGCAGACGCGAGCACGACCGCGATGCTGTCCCGCCACGGCCTGATCGTGGTGCGCCGTGTCAAAGACGATCACCACGTCCTCAGCCTGGTTGCCGCGCGTACCGCGACCGATCGCGACTCGTTCGGTCTCGCGCCGGACGGCTCGGCGCTTGTCACCGGCGAGGCCGACGGCACGCTGATCATCTGGAGACTCCTGGACTGACGATGCCATGGGATCGGGAACAGTCGGAACTGCGTGCACTTCCGAGCCGGTGCGACGCGTGCCCGGCACGGGCGAGTTGACGAGGTCTCCACTCGGGCGGCGACGTGACCTTCGCGTACAAGGACCGCCGCGACGGCGATCGTCGCCGTGAGATGACTCTCTCTGCGACGTCGTTTCTACGGCGCTTCTTGCTCCATGTGTTGCCGCGCGGCTTCGTCCGCATCCGGCACTA
>JAJFFG010000123.1 GCA_021776825.1 Planctomycetota bacterium | reverse complement strand
CCGCGCCGCCTCCCACGGAGGCGGCGCGGCCGCGCGCATTCCAATGATTCTCGCCCGATGAGGGCGCGGTCCGGCAGGTCGCTGCGGCAAAGTAAGCCCGCGGATACCGTGCCGGATCTTCGATTCCGGTCGCCCGGCACGTCGCCGCCGACCGTCTTCACTCACCCAGGAGGTGCATGATCCGGAGGAGATATGACCGACGCCCGCCGCGTTCGGACGAACCGCGCATGAATGAGCGGATCCGAGTGCGGGAGGTGCGTCTGATCGAAGCGGACGGTACGCAGGTCGGCGTTGTCGACACGCGTGACGCGTTCGATCGAGCGCGCGAGGCCGGCCTCGATCTCGTGGAGGTGGCTGCCGAGGCGCGGCCGCCCGTCTGCAAGATCATGGACTATGGCAAGTACAAGTACGAGCAGAAGAAGAAGACTGCCAAGGCGCACAAGACGCAGCTGAAGGAAGTCCGGCTGCGCCCGCACACCGATGATCACGACTACAACGTGAAGCTCGAGCGTGCGAAGCGGTTCCTCGCCAAGGGGGACAAGGTCCAGCTCGTGCTGATGTTCCGAGGCCGCCAGATGGCCCATAAGGATCTCGGGCGGAAGCTGCTCGAGCGGATGGTCACGGACCTCCACGGCCTCGCGAAGGTCGAGCGCGCGCCCAAGCAAGAGGGGCGCCGGATGACCATGCTGCTGAGCCACAAGTAGCGCGGGGCCTGCCGGGTCCGGGATCGCGTGCGATTCCGGACCCACTGGTAGGTGCCCATTTGTTGACGTCCCGCCGCGCCGACCTACGATCGGCGGCTTCGTCATGCCAATGCCGCAGAACGCGGCAGGAGCCCCCATTCGATGCCGAAGCTGAAGACCAACAAGGGCGCTGCGAAGCGCCTCAAGCTGACCAAGAGCGGCCGCATCAAGCGCGGCAGCCCGGGGACTCGGCACATGATGAAGACGAAGAACGCCAAGCGTCGTCGTCGCCTTCGCAAGAGCAAGCTCGTGGCGAAGTGCGATGAGCGTCGCATGCGCCGCCTGCTCGGACTCGGCGGCTAGAGAGAGCACGGAAACACCGCTATGCGTACCTCAACGAACGTCGCCCGCCATCGTCGCCGCAAGCGCATCCTCAAGGCTGCGCGTGGGTTCCGTGGTGCACGGAAGAACCTGCTGCGTGTCGCCAAAGACGGCGTCATGCGTGCGCGCAACTACGCGTACACCGGCCGGAAGCGTAAGAAGCGCGACTTCCGCGCGCTCTGGATCCAGCGCATCAACGCCGCCGCCCGCGACAACGGGGTCACGTACTCCCAGTTGATCGGGATGCTCTCCAAGTCGGGCGTCGGTCTCGACCGCAAGTCGCTCGCCGCCATCGCCGTCAGTGCCCCCGCTGCCTTTACCAAGGTGGTCGAGGCGGCGCGTGCCGGCGCATAGAGCGCGCGCCTCAGCCTGACCCGGATCGGTCACGCCGACGGTCCGTCGTCCGACCCTTGAGGTCGCGGCCACCTGCTAACTTCCAGGCGTCGGGTTCTCCCGGCCGCGGTCGGGACGCACGGAGGACGACATGAGTGACGAGCAGGCCCCCGAGTTGGCCGCGCGCGCGGCTGCCCTGCTGAACGACGCCGAGTCCGCCGTCGCCGGTGCGACGGATCGCGACGCCCTTGCTGCCGTGCGGGCGCGGTTGGTCGGCAAGCGCGGCGCCGTGAAGGATCTTCAGCGCGCCATCTCCGCGCTGCCGAAGGAAGCCCGTCGTGCTGCCGGGCAGAGCGTGAATGTCGTGGCGCGTCAAGTGCAAGCCCTGATCGACGCGCGTCGCGAGGCACTCGAGGCCGCGGCTGGTGACGGTCCACTCGATCCGACGTTCGACCCGACGTGGCCAGGCGCGGTCAGCCCGCGCGGGTCGCTGCATCCCGTCACGCTGATCCTCGATGAGATTCGGGCGATCTTCACGCGCCTGGGCTTTGACGAGGTCAGCGGACCGGAGATCGAGGATGCCTGGCACAACTTCGACGCCCTGAACATCCCCGCCGGTCACCCAGCACGCGAGCGCTCCGATCAGTTCTACGTCGAAGGCGATCGGCTGATCCGGAGCCAGACGAGCACGGTTCAGATCCGTGTCATGGAGACGAACGAGCCGCCGCTCCGCGTCTTCGCTCCGGGGCGCGTCTATCGGCCGGAGACCGTGGATGCGACGCATCTCTACGCGTTCCACCAAGTCGAGGGGTTGATGGTCGGCGAGGACGTCACCTTCGTGGATCTGAAGGGGTGTCTGCTGACGTTCGTTCAGAGCCTGTTCGGTCCCGACGTCGAGATCCGATTCCGCCCGTCCTACTTCCCGTTCACCGAGGTCAGCGCCGAGCTCGATGTCCGTCGTGCGGACGGCGAGTGGATGGAGGTGCTCGGCTGCGGGATGGTGCATCCCGACGTGCTCACCGGTGTGGGCTACGACGCGGAGCGATACACGGGGTTCGCGTTCGGCGTCGGACTCGAGCGACTCGCGATGCGTCGCTGGCAGCTCGGTGACATTCGGCTCCTCGAAGAGAACGACGTCCGGTTCCTCTCCCAGTTCGGCTGATCCACGGCCGGCCCCACGGTCCCTTCCGCACGATCCAGTCTGCTCCGCCTCCGGAGGCCCCCCATGCGCATCTCCCTCGAATGGCTCCAGCGCTACCTGAGCGATCCGGTCACGGTCGACGACCTCTGCGATCGCGTCACGATGGCAGGATTCCCGGTCGACGATCGAGAGCAGCTGCCGAACGGCGATTGGACTCTCGACGTCGAAGTGACCTGGAACCGACCTGACTGTCAGAGCCACCTCGGAATCGCGCGCGAGGTCGCCGGACTCCTCGGGACGACGTTCGTCGAGCCCGGCGTCTCACTGCCCGAACTTGTCGACGACGCTCTCGATGTTGTGGTGGAGGCGGACGATCTCTGTCCGCTCTACACCGCGCGCGTCGTTCGGGGACTGACGGTGGGCCCCTCGCCGGACTGGCTCATCCGCGTGCTCGAAGGGGCGGGCCAACGCTCCGTGAACAACGTCGTCGACATCACGAACTTCGTGCTGCTCGAGTGCGGTCATCCGCTCCACGCGTTCGATCTCGGGAAGCTCCGGGGGACTCGTATCACGGCGCGTCGCGGCGCCGGAGAGCACCTGACCGCAATCGACGGCTCCAAGCTCGAGATCGCGAACGACGAGGTGGTCATCGCGGACGCTGAGGGTCCGGTAGCGCTCGGCGGTGTGATGGGGGGGCTCGACTCCGAGGTCGGCAGCGATACGACGGACATCGTGCTCGAGTGCGCGTTGTTCGATCCGCTCGCGATCCGGGCGACCTCGCGGCGGCACCAACTGCGGAGCGAGTCTTCGTTTCGTTTCGAACGCTTCGTCGATCCCGCGCGCGCAGCTTGGGCAGCCGATCGTGCAGCGGCGCTGCTTGTGGAACTGGGCGGCGCGACATCAGTTGGGCCGATCTGCGCGGCCGGTCCGGGCGTTGCGGTCCACGGAGCGCGAATCGAACTCCGCACTGCGCGAGTCGAGCGCGTTCTCGGCATCCCCGTGCCAGCGGCTGAGATCTGCGAGGTCCTCTCGGGGCTCGGACTCACGACGGACCAGGACTCGACTCCGGATGTCGGAGTCTGGAGGGCGCCGTCGTGGCGTCCCGATCTGAAGACCGAAGTCGATCTGATCGAAGAGGTCGCGCGCCGCATCGGATTCGGTCGGATTCCCGTCGACGTGCGTATTCCGGTCCGACCGCTCCAGGCGGATCCGTCTCGCCGCGTCGCGCTGCGCGTCCGCGACCGTCTCGCCGCGTCCGGACTACGCGAGTGCTGCACCGCACCCTTCGTCGGGGCCGGACACCTCGACATCGCCCTGTTCTCGGATGCTCCCGCGCTCCAGGTCGAGAACCCCATGCGCGCGGACGAGAACCTCCTGCGTCGTTCGCTGATCGGCCCACTGCTGCGTGTCGTGCGCGGCAATCAGGATCGCGGCGTCGCGACGGTGCGCTTCTTCGAGTGCGCATCGGTCTATCTCCGCGGCGCGAGGGACGATGCGTCGGACGGGGCGACGGATCAAGTGCCGCTGGCTTCGGGCGTGGTGACGGGTAGCTATCCCGACGCGAAGGGGCCGGTCGAACGCGTTCTTGACGACCTCGGTGTCACCGACCTCGTTCGGATCGAGCGTGGGGGGCCCGCACCGCTGCGCGCCGATCGAAGTGCCACGCTATGGATTGGCGAGCGTCGGGTCGGGACCATCGGAGAACTCGCGCCGCGAACGCGAGAGGCGCTCGGGATCGAGGCCGACACCGCCGTGTTCGAACTGTTCCTCAACGAGTTCGCTTCGTCGGCTCGGCTCGAGCGGCCCTATGTTCCCGTCTCACGCTACCCCGCGGTGGATCGTGACCTAGCCGTGGTGCTCGACGAGTCCGTCACCTGGGCACGTGTCGCGTCGACAGTTCGATCTGCGACGGGGGAGCTCCTGACGGCGATCGAGCCGTTGAACGTGTTCCGCGGTCCTCAGATCGGGGCCGGCCGAAAGAGCCTCGCACTCCGCATGCAGCTCCGCGCGTCGGATCGCACGCTGCGCGGCGATGAAGCCGAAGCATGCGTTGCTCGGGTCGTGACGGCCCTCGAGTCCGACCTCGGCGGAGTGCTCCGCGCCTGACGCGCCGTGCCCATCGGCACCCCTAGCCCGGATCGTCTACGAGGGCGTCGCGGGATCAGACCCACATCCAGGCTGCTGCTGTACTCCGGGACGACAGTCGTCACGTAGTGCGCGAGCCTCATGAATGGGCCGGGCTAGCCGTCGCGCGGGCCAGTGATACACTTCGCGCGCCTCTGTCATGCTCGATCCGGCCCAGCATCTCCTGAGCCGATAAGAAACTATCCGGGCGTTCCCCTGTCGGAGCCTGCCAGCCGTCCCTGCGTAGGGCGGCGGAGCCCCGGCGGATACGCCCACCTGATCCGAAAGGTTCAGAGAACCGGCCGACCGGCATTGCGGCGGAGTGCGACGGGCACGTCGTGTGCGCAGCGCGCGACGTGCCCTTGATCCTTCAGGGACCGGGCTCCTTCAGGGACCGGGCGTATCGACGTCGGTCGAGGCCCGAGCGTTCGCCTTCCCGAGCGGCTCGCGCGCGCCGCCGCGCCCACTTCGCGACGCACGATCCTCGACTGTGCCGCCGTGCACTCGTCGATCGGCATCCAGTTCAGATTCCGCCGCACGGTTCACCCCTACATCTCGTACGATTGGGCCCGGACTCCACCATGGGTCGTGTTCGAGGCGAGGTGTCTGATGCGCGGAGCGTTCGTGTTGGTGCTCGGGGCCGGGGTTGCGGTGGCATTCGGGCTCGGGCTCTGGGAGGACGGCCCGGGGACCGACGGGAGCGACGCTGACGCCGACCCTCCGATTGCGCGTCTCGCGCATGACGGCAATGGCGGCGATCTATCGGATGCTGATCCTGATGCCGCTGCAACGCCGACGCCTCCTCCGGCCGCTGATGTCGAGGCCCTGGTCTCCCGAGTCGACGCAGCGCTGGACGACGATCGCGTCGATGCCGCGGCCCGTCTCCTTCTCGAGACGGAGGTCCGGGCTCTCGAGTCCGCGGATGTACGCGTCCGAGTTCTTCGCGTCGCCAACGCTCTGGTTCGCGAGGCAGCGGACGAACGCGGAGCTCGGTCGCTCGAGCAACGTCTCGTCGCTCGCCGGCTCCTCTCGGCGGTGTACGACTGCGAGGCCGCCTCGCGGGACGAGCACGATCGGGCGTTCGCCGAGTGTGCCGCGCTTCATGATCGGCTGCTGATGGCGTCGAACGCGCCCGACGCGCTTGTCCTGCGGCATCGCATTCAGCCCGGCGATCGACTGTGGACGCTGGCGAAGGGGCCGTGGAAGGAGTCCGGTGTCACGGTCGCCCCGGGGTTCGTCCTGCACGTGAATCACATCTCGAGCGCGCGGCGCCTCCGCGTCGGAAAGACGCTGCGAGTCCCCAAGGAGCGGCTGAGTCTCCTGGTGCGCAAGTCGCGCTTCGAGCTCAGCGTCCTTCTCGGCGGGAGTCCCGTTGCGCGCTTCCCAGTCGGGATCGGCGCGAACTCGAGCACCCCTACGGGGACGTTCCGCGTGGAGACGAAGATCAAGGAGCCGCCGTGGTGGTTCGAGGGGCGACGTATCCCGTTCGGCGATCCAGAGAACGTGATCGGCACCCGCTGGATCGGCTTCGAGGACACCGCGGACGCCGAGGGCATCGGGATCCATGGGACGAGCGACGAGGCAACGGTCGGCAAGGCTGTCTCCATGGGCTGCGTGCGCATGCGCCGCGCCGATGTCGAGCAGCTCTTTGACTGGGTTTCGCACGGCGCCGAGATCGAGATCAGGGACTGAGCAGAGCGCCCGGCCGCGGCGGGTCGGCGGAGTCCGCGACGGGGGATCGATGTAGTCCGCCACCGGCTGTGGAACGCCGGAGGCCTGCCGGCCGGCGCTGTCGGCGATCGACCGTGCCGCTTCCACCACAGCGCTCGCACCACGGCGCTCGCAGCGTCTCACGCCTGACCTCGCGTCGGGTCCATCTCGACGCTGGCACTGTTCCCCGGGCCTCACGTGGTCTCTGGGACCTGCCGATCCGGGGTACGACGAGAACGGTCGAGGCTGACCCACAACCGTGGCGCCGTGTCCGACTTCCAAGCGAGCCTCGGCCAGGGGTCCGCGAGTCCCCACATCCCGTCCAAGCCACGCGCGCACCGGTCGGGTGCTGACGGTGTCGCGCGATGGGTAGGGTAGGGCGCGACGCAGCCTTGCCCGCGACCTCGGTGACAGCCCGCGCCGCCCGCGGGCACCGCGCGCCCGAACTGGGTTGCCGCAGCGGAAGCGAGAGTGCCGACTCCTACGGTGACCCGATCTGCGACACGTCCCACATCGCGTCGGCGGCCGGCTGTCGTCGCACGGAGAGCACGGCACTCTCTGATTGCTCGAGCACGCCTCGTGGGAACGACACCGGACGCCGCGTCCTGCCCGACGTCGCTTGAGCCCACGGCAGGCGCGACCCTCGTGAACGATGCGGTCCAAACCGGATCGCTCACGAGCGCGTCGGGCACTCACTCAATGCGAGATCGACGAGCGGCGCGGGCGGACGTGCCCGGCGAGACGTCTCGCACTCCCCCGTCGCACGGTCTCTTGGCGACGCCGACTGCGATAGATCTCGTTCCGGAGACGCGCACGCATGCACCCTCTGACCCGCATCGTTCACGAGGGCGTCGCGGGATCGCGGCGAGATCGAGGAACGCTGGAGGATCTAAGGCGATGCGGGACCGGTGCGGCTGTCGCACGGTGTCCGGGCGCGTCCGGGTGCGTGAGATCTCGTCTGAGAGACGCACATACACCCCCCAAATGGGGTGTGAAGCGTCGCGGGGGCAGGGAGATCGCGTGCTCGGGACCGCCAGGCATGGTGTCCTCGTGAACGATGCGGGCAGTCCTCGTGAACGATGCGGGCTAGACGACCGAGTCTGGCAGCGGCCATGTGACGGGGGCCCCGATCCCCACGACCACCAGGTCGCCGACCCAGGGCGCCGCCTCTGGAGCGGAGAACCCTAGCTTCGGAGCCGCGAACGTCGCCGTGACCGTGGCGTGAACACACGTCCCGAGCGCGTGCCCCGTGTCGCAGTCCATGCCCGAGGGCAAATCAAGCGCCAGAACCGGGGCGCTGCACGCGTTGACGGCCTCGACAGCCGCCAACGCCACGCCCTCCAGCGCGGACGAGAGCCCCGTCCCAAACAACCCATCGACGACCAATGAGGCATCGGAGAGCTCCGCCGTGAGTCCCTCCACGGCCTGCTGCACGGAGAGCACAAGCACCGGAAGACCCATCGCGCGGACGATCCCGAGTTGGATTCCGGCATCTCCACCCGGCAGCCCGCCGCTGCGACCCGGCAGAACGTAGATGCGGACATCAACCCCCTCGAGGGCGAGATGGCGGGCCACAACGAACGCATCGCCGCCATTGTTGCCCGGACCAGCGAGCACAACCACGCAGGACGGCCGCCCGGCGAGCAGCCCCAGCGCGAGCCTGGCCGAGCCTGCGCCAGCGTTCTCCATCAGGCTCAGAGATGGGATGCCGAAGACCCCGCAAGCGAGCTCATCAACAGCCCGCGAAGTTTCTCTAGAGATCGCTCGCAAAGATGTTCTCCAGGCTATGGGCGTGCGTACAGTGGCCCGCCCGCAAGAGAGCGGCTCGGACGCGATCCGAGACCACTCTCTGGTGCTGGTGCGAGCCGGGTCAACGAAAAGTTGGGACCTGGAAGCCACCACACTAACTTGCGGAACTGCGATGCAGAGAGGACGAAAAGTCCTCCCCGCGCGCAGTCGGCGACAGGGGTCACCCTCGTCGCCGCGATCCTTGACAATGGGAGCCTGTGAGAGTTCGTGAGCTCGCAGAGAGCCCGCTGCGCCGCAAGGCAAAGCGGGTAATGAATTTGAGAAGATACAGGTGCAGTCGGCCCGCCTCGTGCGGACCGGCTAGCGACCACAGGTAAAACCAAGTGAAGGGTTTGATCCTGGCTCAGAACGAACGCTGGCGGCGTGGATTAGGCATGCAAGTCGAGCGCGAAAATGACTTCGGTCATGAGTAGAGCGGCACAAGGGTGAGTAATGCGTGGACAACTTACCCTCGAGACTGGAATAACGGCGGGAAACTGCCGCTAATGCCGGATGGCCCTGCAACGTGGCATCACGATGTAGGTAAAGGTGGGGATCCTTCGGGACCTGCCGCTCGAGGAGGGGTTCACGTCCTATCAGCTTGTTGGTGGGGTAACGGCCCACCAAGGCTTCGACGGGTAGGCGGGCTGAGAGGCTGACCGCCCACACTGGGACTGAGACACTGCCCAGACTCCTACGGGAGGCTGCAGTCGAGAATCTTCCGCAATGGACGCAAGTCTGACGGAGCGACGCCGCGTGCGGGATGAAGGGCTTTGGCTTGTAAACCGCTGTCAGGTGTTATGAATTCGTGTTGGCTAATACCCGGTCACGTTGACAAAGGCATCAAAGGAAGCCACGGCTAACTCTGTGCCAGCAGCCGCGGTAACACAGAGGTGGCAAGCGTTGTTCGGTATCACTGGGCTTAAAGGGCGCGTAGGCTGTGCGGTACGGTTCGGGTGAAATCCCTCGGCTCAACCGAGGAACTGCCCGGGCAACGGCTGTACTAGACAGCATCAGGGGAAGGTGGAACTCCCGGTGGAGCGGTGAAATGCGTAGATATCGGGAGGAACGCCGGTGGCGAAAGCGACCTTCTGGGGTGCTTGTGACGCTGAGGCGCGAAAGCTAGGGGAGCGAACGGGATTAGATACCCCGGTAGTCCTAGCCCTAAACGATGTGCACTAGGTAGTGGCCCGTTCCGATGGGTCGCTGCCGGAGCAAAAGTTTTAAGTGCACCGCCTGGGGACTACGGTCGCAAGACTAAAACTCAAAGGAATTGACGGGGGCTCACACAAGCGGTGGAGGATGTTGCTTAATTCGAAGCAACGCGAAGAACCTTACCAGGACTTGACATGCTAGTAGTACGACCTGGAAACAGGGAGGACCTATTTACGTAGGAGCTAGCACAGGTGTTGCATGGCTGTCGTCAGCTCGTGCCGTGAGGTGTTGGGTTAAGTCCCGTAACGAGCGAAACCCCTGCGATTAGTTGCCAGCGGATAATGCCGGGGACTCTAGTCGGACTGCCCGTGTCAAGCGGGAGGAAGGTGGGGATGACGTCAAGTCATCATGGCCCTTACGTCCTGGGCTGCAAACGTCCTACAATGGCCGGTACAAAGGGTTGCCAACCCGTGAGGGGGAGCTAATCCCAGAAAGCCGGCCTCAGTTCGGATTGTAGGCTGCAATTCGCCTACATGAAGGTGGAATCGCTAGTAATCGCGGATCAGCTACGCCGCGGTGAATATGTTCCTGAGCCTTGTACACACCGCCCGTCAAGCCACGGAAGCCGGAGGTACCCGAAGTCGTTAACCCAACCGCAAGGAGGGAGGCGACCACGGTAAAGCTGGTGACTGGGACTAAGTCGTAACAAGGTAGCCGTAGGAGAACCTGCGGCTGGATCACCTCCTTTCTGGGGATCATCCAGAACGGCGCGGTTCGGACTTCGGTTCGGCCGTGACGATCAATCGGACCTCATGCGACGCAAAGCGACCTCGCAGGCTCCTTATAGAACAGAACGATAGAGGCCGTACCGCAAGGTGCGGCCTCCGTCCCTGCGCGGGTAACCAAAACCTCGAGCCGGCAGAGCCGGCGAGTGGTAGTCCGCAGGCTGCTCTCTGACAATCGAATAGTGGTAAAACTAGATTTCTCAGCAATTTGACCGGACCCCGCGTCCGGTCATGCCGAGAGCGCCGAAGACACTCATTTGTCCGGCAACCAAACCGAATCGAATCAACGAGAAGGAATGGTGGCCAAGCTACAAAGGGTGCATGGTGGATGCTCTGGCGCCAGGAGACGATGAAGGGCGTGGCTGGCTGCGAAAAGCCACGGGGAGCTGCCAAGCAAGCTTTGATCCGTGGATATCCGAATGGGGAAACCCACTGGGCGTAATGGTCCAGTATCACCGGGTGAATATATAGTCCGGTGAGGTCAACCGGGGGGAATGAACCATCTTAGTACCCCGAGGAATAGAAAGCAATTGCGACTTCCCTAGTAGCGGCGAGCGAACGGGAAACAGCCTAAACCGGGTGGGTGTAATAGCCTGCAAGTGTTGTCCATCCGGTGTCGTGGGATTAATCGTGTGTCGTTGCAGTGACGCGGAAGAGTTACAAAGTGCCGAGTTAGTAGAACTGGTCTGGAAAGTCCGGCCGTAGAGGGTGATAGCCCCGTACACGAAAGCTCTGGTGCCTCTTCTGATTGACTCCCGAGTAGGGCGGGTCACGTGGTAGCCCGTTTGAATTTGCGAGGACCATCTCGTAAGGCTAAGTACTACCTGGCGACCGATAGTGAACTAGTAGCGTGAGCGAAAAGTGAAAAGCACCCCTGTTAGGGGAGTGAAATAGACCCTGAAACCATGTACCTACAAGCAGTGGGAGGGCTATGCCCGCAAGGGAACGCCTGACCGCCTGCCTTTTGCATAATGAGCCCGGGAGTTGTTGCGCGGAGCGAGGTTAAGGGCCTCTGGTCTGGAGCCGAAGCGAAAGCGAGTGCGAAATGTGCGTTGAGTTTCCCGCAGCAGACCCGAAAGCAGGTGATCTAGCCATGAGCAGGTTGAAGGGGGCGTAAAAGCCCCTGGAGGACCGAACCCGTGTAGGTTGAAAACTGCTGGGATGACTTGTGGCTAGGAGTAAAAAGCTAATCGAACCTGCAGATATCTGGTTCTCCCCGAAATAGTTTTTGGACTAGCCTCGCGCCAATGCGCACCGGGGGTAGAGCACTGTTCGGGATAGGGGGGCTACCCGCCTACCCTACCTAGACAAACTCCGAATACCGGTGTTGCTTATCGCGGGAGTAAGACCGTGGGGGATAAGCTTCACGGTCAAGAGGGAAACAGCCCAGACCGCCGGCTAAGGCCCCAAAGCGTATGCTAAGTGCTGAAGGAAGTGGAGATGCAGAGACAGCCAGGATGTTGGCTTAGAAGCAGCCATCATTTAAAAAGTGCGTAATAGCTTACTGGTCGAGCATCTCTGCGCCGAAAATGGACGGGACTCAAGCATGCCGCCGAAGCCGCGGGTTCTTAGGAATGCTTAACGGCTGAACTAGGAGCGGTAGGGGAGCGTACCACTCAGGGACGAAGGGCGACCGTAAGGACGCCTGGACCGTGTGGTAGTGAGAATCCGGGCATGAGTAGCGATAAGAAGAGTGAGAAGCTCATCCGCCGAAAGCCTAAGGTTTCCTGGGGAAGGCAATTCCGCCCAGGGTTAGTCGGGACCTAAGCCGAGAGCGAAAGCTGTAGGCGATGGACAGTGCGTGAAAATTCGTACACCACCTGCGGAACGTTGATCCAAGGGGGGACGGCGCATCAAAAACCTTGGCGTAACGACTGTTGGAATAGTCGTGTGACTCCCGAGCCCTAGTCGTAGGAAAATCCGCGACAATGTGGGTAGAGGAGGCACTTGCATCTCCCTTTATGGGGTTGCAAGTCGTCTGAGATGCGTCCGAGAAAATCCTCGTGGGGAGTGAAGTGTGGTGCCCGTACCAAAACCAACACAGGTTGGCGAGGAGAGTATCCTAAGGCGCTCGAGAGAACTGTGGTGAAGGAACTCGGCAAAATGACCCCGTAACTTCGGGATAAGGGGTGCCATCGGTCTTGCACATTTACTTGGAAGGGACTGGTGGCCGCAGAGAATCGGGAGCGGTGACTGTTTATCAAAAACACAGGTCTACGCAAACTCCCAATGAGGAAGTATGTAGACTGACGCGTGCTCGGTGCCGGAAGGTTAAGGCAAGTGGTTATCCTTCGGGAGAAGCTACGAACTGAAGCCCCGGTTAACGGCGGCCGTAACTATGACGGTCCTAAGGTAGCGAAATTCCTTGTCGGGTAAGTTCCGACCCGCACGAATCGCGTAACAATCGCTCCACTGTCTCCACCACGGACTCGGCGAAATTGCAATCGCGGTGCAGATGCCGCGTACCCGCAGCTAGACGGAAAGACCCCGTGAACCTTGACTGTTGCCTAGTATTGGGACTTGTCCTGGCATGCGTAGTATAGGTGGGAGGCGTTGAAGCAGAGGTTCTGGCCTCTGTGGAGCCATTAGTGAAATACCACCCTTGTCTTGATACGTTTCTAACCACGGCCGTTATCCGGTCGTGGGACCGTGCTAGGTGGGCAGTTTTGCTGGGGCGGTATCCTCCTAAAGAGTAACGGAGGAGTCCAAAGGTTCCCTCAGTGCGGTTGGCAATCGCACGTAGAGCGCAAAGGTATAAGGGAGCTTGACTGCGAGACCGAAGAGTCGAGCAGATGCGAAAGCAGGGCTTAGTGATCCGGCGCTTCCGTATGGAAGGGGCGTCGCTTATCTGATAAAAGGTACTCCGGGGATAACAGGCTGATCTCCCCCAAGAGTCCGTATCGACGGGGAGGTTTGGCACCTCGATGTCGGCTCATCGCATCCTGGGGCTGAAGGCGGTCCCAAGGGTTGGGCTGTTCGCCCATTAAAGCGGTACGTGAGCTGGGTTCAGACCGTCGTGAGACAGGTCGGTCCCTATCTACTGTGGGTTGAGGAAGCTTGAGGAGTTCTCCCTTTAGTACGAGAGGATTTGGGGGGACGGTCCGCTGGTGTTCCGGTTGTCCCGCCAGGGGCATCGCCGGGTAGCTATGACCGGAACGGATAAGCGCTGAAAGCATCTAAGCGCGAAGCCTGCTCCAAGACTGGGCTTCCCTGAGGCACGTCGAAGACTACGACGTTGATAGGCCGGGTGTGTAAGCGCAGCAATGTGTTCAGCTAACCGGTACTAACCAGCCGATTGGCTTGGTCACCTTCCCTTCGTTGACCGAACGGGTTGTGTGCGACAAAAGAGTGTTGAGGCTCTCGGTACGCTGAGAAATCTAGAGTTACCACTATTCAAAAATACGAAATTCCTGGTGGTTATAGCGTTCGGGAAACACCCGTTCCCATTCCGAACACGGCCGTTAAGCCGACCGCGCCGATGGTACTGCGAGTTTTCTCGCGGGAGAGTAGGTCGCCGCCAGGATCAATACCCGAGAGGGCCGGCCCTTGGCCGGCCCTCTCTTCGATTCCGCGTCCAAGGTGCCGTCTTGACGGTGCGAGGGTGTGCGAGCCGGAATTCCTGCGGGCACCGGCTGCGACCTTCCTAACCTTCCGGCGCGACGGTGGGCGGCTAGCTCAGTCCGGTTAGAGCGCGCGCCTGATAAGCGCGAGGTCGGTGGTTCGAGTCCACTGCCGCCCACCACATCAACGTTCGAGGCCTTGGGGGCGTAGCTCAGCTGGTAGAGCGACGGCTTTGCAAGTCGTAGGCCGCCGGTTCAAGTCCGGCCGTCTCCACCACCTCTCCTTGAGCAGCTCTCCTTGAGCACGACGCCTGGAGCAGTCGCGTCCATCGACGCGACGTGGCCGCGTGGCGTCCGCTACCGCCGTCCCGAGTATCGATCGTCGGGCGGCCGTGAGTGTTGTGGCGGCGCTGGGTGTTCCCCGGGATCGCCGCTGCGCCCGGCCCAGACGGCTCGGGCACGCCAGCGGCAGCCCCTGCGCGAGGGGGCGGTCCAAGCGTCCCGCTGCCTGCACTCGTCATGCGGCGCTCTCTCTCCGGGCTCTGCTGTTGGCTGCGGCGTGCGCGGCGGATCGGTCTGCGGGCGTGTCCGCCTGGAACCTCCGGCCGCACGCGGCGGAGCGGCGTGGGCGGGCAGCACGCTGCGATCACTGGCCCGGGTTTCGTCCACTCCCGGTCGACCGGGACGCGCGCCCTCGTGTGCTGCTTCTCGGGGATTGTCTGTGTTCCCGCAGGCAGGCTCTGCTCCTGTCCCTGCAGCGGCGCGGAGGCACTCGTGCGAGAAGGGTCTCGCACGTCGCTGGTAGCCCCGATCGTTCACGAGGGCGCTGCGTGATCGCGGGGAGATCGACGATCGGCACGGGGTGCACGCCGGTGCGTGTCGGGACCGCGCATCGCACGTTGTCCTGACGGGTTCGAGGGCGAGAGGTCCTGTTCCGTCGGCGCAGTCCACCTTCGGCGGAGTCGTCGATCGCCGCCGTTACCTTGAGGTTCCCAGCGGCCGGGAGATCGCCCGCCCGGGGACGTCCGACGCGGCGTCCCCGTGAACGATGGGGGCTAGCTCCAGTCCGTGCTCGGTCGGACGGCCGCGTGCGGCTGCCTCGGACGTAGAATCCGCGCGTGATCGATACACCACGCTATCTGAGACGCTTCGATACTGCGCTGCTGCCGCAGATGTTCTGCGACGTGCTCGTCATCGGGGCGGGGATCGCCGGGCACTGTGCGGCGCTAGAGGCCGCGCAGTCCGGCCGACGCGTTCTCGTTCTGACGAAGGATGGTCCGCTCGAGAGCAACACCGTCTACGCGCAGGCAGGCATCGCCGCGCCCATGGGCGACGACGACTCGGTCAGCGCGCACGTCCGCGACACGATGGAGGCGGGTGACGGGCTCTGCGATCCATCGGTTGTGGAGACCGTGGTTGGCGAGGCCGCGGATGCAGTGCGGGCGCTGGCTTCGTTGGGGGTGGCGTTCGATCGCGTGTCGGACGGCTCCTTGTTGCGTCTCGGACGCGAGGGCGGTCACTCCGCCCGACGCGTTGCCCACGCTCACGGCGACGCTACCGGGCGCGAGATCCAGCGGGCGCTGGGCGAGGCGATCGCGGCTCAGTCGGGTGTTCGCAAGGTGCCGGGGACCTTCGTTGTCGACCTGCTCACCGTGGATGGACGCTGTGTGGGGGCACTCGTTCGGACGGCGTCGGGTGAGCTCCACGTCGTGTGGGCGACCGCGGTGGTGCTCGCGACCGGCGGCGCCGGGCGGCTCTTTCGCGAGACGACGAATCCGGCTGTGACCACGGGCGATGGTCTTGCGATGGCGTTTCGCGCCGGGGCGGCGCTGGCTGACATGGAGTTCATGCAGTTCCATCCGACGGTGCTCTACGTGCCCGGGGCAGGTCGTGTCTTGCTGTCGGAAGCCGCGCGTGGCGAGGGCGCGGTGATCCGCGACATCGGTGGGGAGAGGTTCCTGGATGCGTACGATTCACGGGGAGAGCTCGCCCCGCGGGACGTCGTCTCCCGCGCGATCGTGACGCACATGATTGCGCGGGGGGAGACTCACGTACTGCTCGATCTCACAGGTATCTCAGCCGAGAGACTGAACGACCGGCTTCCGGGCGTCGTGGCGACGGGCCGGTCCATTGGGATCGATGTTCGAGCTCGTCCGCTGCCGGTGCGTCCGGCGGCTCACTACACGATCGGCGGCGTTCGCTGCGACCTGGAGGGTCGGACCGGGGTGCCGGGGCTGTTGGCGGCCGGCGAGGTCACCTCGAGCGGGCTCCACGGCGCGAATCGTCTCGCGTCGAACAGTCTGCTCGAGGGAGTCGTGTTCGGTCGGCGAGCCGGACGTAGCGCCGCCGCGGAGCCACTGAGGCCCGCTGGCCCCGCTCCGGTGATCCAGTCTGATGGGCCGGGGCCTCGTGCCGGTGCCGTCGACTCGGAGGACATGGTTCGATCGGTGGAGAGTGCGCTCTGGCGGGGAGCCGGAGTCCGTCGAGATCGAGAGGGCTTGCTGACGGCCGCCGCCCTCCTCGAGGAGTGGAGCCCGTGGGTCCTGGAGCGCGAGCTCCCGGAGCCGTCGGGCATGGAAGCGCAGAACCTCATTCTGCTCTCGCGACTCCTGGTCGAGGCGGCTCTCGCTCGAGAGGAGACGCGTGGTGTCCATTGGCGCGTCGAGTTCCCGACGCGCGACGATGTCCGGTTCCGAACGCACGCAGTCCAGCGTCTCGGTGAGCCTCTCGTGCATGCTCCCGCCGCGGGAGGACCAGCGAAGTGAGCCTGAGACCGGATGAGCAGAGCGAGCAACGCGTCGTCCTGGTGGGACTGGCGCTGAACAGCGATCGCAAGACCGAGGAAGATCCGCTCGCGGAGCTTGCGCGGCTTGCCGAGACCGCTGGCGGAACGGTGGTCGGGCGGCTCTTTCAGCGCCGACATCGACGTGACCCGAAGTACTACATCGGTCGCGGCAAGGCCGAGGAGGTCGCGGAACTGGCTCGTAGCTGCGATGCCGGCGTCGTGTTGGTCGACAACGCTCTGAGTCCGGCGCAGGAGCGGAACCTGGAGAGCCTGACGCAGTGCAGCGTCGTGGATCGGAACGGGCTCATTCTGGACATCTTCGCGACGCGCGCGCGGTCGAAGCAGGCGCGACTTCAGGTCGAACTCGCGCAGCTGCAGTACACGCGCTCGCGACTCAAGCGTATGTGGACGCACCTCGAGCGCATGGAGGGTGCCATCGGCACGCGCGGGCCCGGCGAGAAGCAGATCGAAACGGACCGTCGACTGATCGACGGGCGCATCCAGCAGCTGCGTCGTTCGCTGAAGGTCGAGGAGCGCCGGCGTGCCACGCGATCGGCGGCACGCTCCGAGTTTTTCAAGGTCTCGCTGGTTGGGTACACGAACGCGGGGAAGAGCACTCTCATCCGCGAGTTGGCCAGCACAACGGCGTTCGTCGAAGACAAGCTGTTCGCCACGCTCGACACCCAGACCCGCGCGTGGGAACTGCCCGGCAACCAGCGGGTGTTCCTCTCCGACACGGTCGGCTTCATCCGCGACCTTCCCCACGACCTCGTGGCGTCGTTCCACTCGACTCTCGCCGAGGCCGTGGAGGCCGATCTGCTCCTCCACGTCGTGGACGCGTCCAGCCCGGATGCCGAGGCGCATATCCGCGTCGTCGACGAGGTGCTCGAGGAGATCGGAGCGGAAGCCTCGCGGTTGATGGTGTTCAACAAGATCGATGCGGTGCCGGACCGCATGCTGGCTGAGGCGCTCTTTCAAGCGTATCCGGCTGCGCTGCGAGTCTCGGCCCACAGCGGCGAGGGGCTAGCCGAACTCGCCGCGCACGTCTCGAGACTCGTGCAACGCGCTCTGGTTCCCCTGGAACTGCGTGTCCCCGCCGGAGCGGGACGTCTTCTCGCGTTCATCGCGGATCGCGGGAACGTGATCGAGCGTCGCTACGAGGGCGAGCACGTCCTCATCACCGCGCGCGTCGCACGCCGAGATGAGCAGCGCATTCGCGAGGAACTGCGACGCCTGGCCGAGGCGGACGGCTCGGTCGGTTAACCCGCATCGTTCAGTGCGCCACGAGGGTGCACGCATCCAGCAGATGGAAGTTCTGCCCGTGAAGTTGATGGTTCATCACGGTAGCTACCTGGACGCCTGGGACCGGCGACGGTCCGGGGCGAAGCTCCGGGGACAACA
>JAJFFG010000122.1 GCA_021776825.1 Planctomycetota bacterium | reverse complement strand
GGGCCCCCGCGCGGGTCCCGGGTTGGCGGCCCCTACCCCCCGCGCGGCGGGGGGGTGGGGGTGCCCCCCCCCCCCCGCGCCCCGGGTGGGGATCTGAATGGGTGGGGTGTCCTCCGATCCAACGGGTTCGATCTGTCAGCGGCGCCGTAGGGGCGGACCCCCTGGTCCGCCCCGCCGACTGGCTCGGCACGGTCGACGCCGGTGGATGGCGCGCCGCCGACTGCGCGGGTCGCGCGCACGACGACCGGTCGACGGCGTCCACGGCCCGGTCCGACGCGCGGCTGATTGACGGCGAGCCCTTCGACCACGGTCCGTCCGAGTCCCGACGCCCGCTCGCTGAGCGCCGTCGGGCCCCACATCGGCGCGCGAGGCAAGCGGGCGGGGCGGATCAGGAGATCCGCCCCTACGGCGGTCTTGCCGAAGCGGTAGCCCCTGGTTGGAGGAGGGGAGCGGGGCCGACTCCCAGCCCGGGGCGGGGCGGTTGCGCGTCAGCGCAGGCGCCGTGACGCGGGGAATGTGTGCGCGGAGGTCCTCGACCGGCGCCGCTTGCCCTTGCGTGACGGGTGCCGAGACCGAGCACGCACCAGACAACAACGGAGGCGCGGCGATTGCCACATGCCCCGACGCGCGCCCACCAACCAATCGCCCGCAAGCGACGTCACCCCGGGGCGCGCTGGTTGCGCTCGAGCGCAAGCAGCGTGAATCGGGGAATGAGGCCCACGCAAGGCTGCGCCCGAGGGGACGCGCTCTCGCGTGAGAGGTGACGCAGCCGCGGAGCCGACCAGAAACACTCGGAGGCGCGGCGATTGCCACATGCCCCGACGCGCGCCCACCAACCAATCGCCTGCAATCGCCGTGACTACGACCGCATGCGTGCCAGCACGAAGCGCAGCGCCAGGTAGAGCAGGATCAGCCAGAACCCGGCGTCGTACCACTCCACGCCCATGAGCCAGGCGGCGTCGACGAGCAGGAATCCGAAGACCGCGCGGCGCACGATCGCACCGATGCCGGGGCCGTCTTCGATCTGGGCCTCGCGTGCGCCGGTGACCAACGTCGCGGTCAAGGCGAACAGCGGCAGCGCCGGTGCCCACCACCACTCCGCGTAGAAGTGGGGCCAGGCGAGAGCGGCCGGAAGCACGAGGATCGTCGCGAGCAGCGTGGCCACGCGCGCTGACGGCGTGCGCCCCTCGAACGTGCTGACCAGCGTCAGGAGCAGCGTGTAGCCGGCGATGGCCACGGGGTAGGCCAGAACCGCTGGCGAAGAGTCCCGTAGGACGATCTCGAGGGTCACTCCGGATGCGAGGCAGCCGGCGGCAGCGTTGGCACCGCGCGCGAGCCCCATTGCGAGAGAGCCCGGCAGCCGCCAGCGCTTGGCGCCGAAGTCGTAGAGCAGCGCTGCTCCCGCGGCGCCGACGGTCGCCCAGCCGGCGTGCGGTCCGGCGAGGGCGAACGCGAGGGCGCACCCGATCGCGATCAGCGCCAGTCCGAGGGCCGCGGCCGGGCCGCGCTGCGCGCGTCCAGAGGGAATGGGGCGCTCCGGATGGAGCGTGCGGTCGGCCGCGGCGTCGGCGACGTCGTTGAGGACGACACCACCGAGATAGACGCAGGCGGCGGCGCCGCAGACGGCGATGCCCGGCGTGAGCGACTCGTGCTGGACGTGATTGCGGACGAGCAGGAAGCCCGTGCCCGCGTTGGCCGCGGCCGTCACCGCTCCCGGCCAACGAAGCAGCGCGAGATAGCCGGTGAGAGAACCCAACGCGTGCTCCCGGGTCAGAGCTGTCGAATGTCGTTGGCGATCACGAACACCATGAGGCCCAGCAGGAGGATGAGGCCCGCCCACTGGATGCCTTCGAGCACGCGGTCGGGCAGCGGGCGACCGCGGACCTTCACCAGCGTGATGACGACGAGCTGACCGCCGTCGAGCATCGGGATCGGCAGCAGGTTCAGGACGGCCAGGTTCATGCTGATCATGCCGAGGAACAGGAAGAAGTCGCCCCACCCGGTCTCGGCGGTGCGGTACGTCAGACGGGCGATCGCCACCGGACCGGAGAGGTTCGTCGCGCTCACCTCGCCGGTCACGAGTGACCCGAGGGTGTTCAGGATGCGCCGAACCCAGCGGTCCGTCCGATCCACGCCCAGCGACATCGCGGCGACGACGTCCGTCTCCTGGACGTTGCGGAACAGCGGTCGGCTGCCGATCCCGACGTCGCCCAGCCCGGCGTGCTCCTCCGGCGTGATCGTCGCCGTCTGCGTGTCGCCGGCGGGCGTGCGCCAGGTGAGCTCGATGCCCTTTCCGGCGGGGCCGGCCTGCGAGACGGCGTTGACCATCTCCATCCAGTCCGTGAGCGGACTGCCATCCAGCTGCTCGAGCACGCAGCCCGGGACCATACCGGCGTCGCGCGCAGCCGTCGGGGCGTCCTTTGCGAGCTGAGGACTCACGAGGAAGCCGGTCAGGGCGACGGCGATCGAGTCGGCAACTGCCGCGTGGTCTTCTGGGGCGACGTCGAGCGTCTTTGCAGCGCCAGTGGTCCCGCTCACCTCGATCGGTCCGGTCACGTCGCGATCCCGCAGAGCGGCCTGGAACGACTGCAGTGTCAGGGTGGCGATGCCGCCGACGGAGACGGGCCGCATCCCGGCCGCGATCCCCGCCCGATCCGCGGCGCCGCCCGCGCGGACGACGTCGATGGTCTCGCTGTCCCGAGCGATCCCGATGCGCCACGTCGACGCCGGAGTCCACGGCAACGTGATGTCGATCTGCTCGCCGCCCCGCTCGACGGTCCAGACGCTGTCGGCCTGCGCCGCCTCGGCGGCCTCGAGTGCCGCCAGCAGCGTCGGCGTCGCGGTGCCGTCCACGCTGATGGTGCGATCGCCCTCCTCGAACCCCGCCGTCTCAGCCACACCGCCGGGAGCGATCGAGATCGCTGCCACGTCGATGACGGCCGGGCCGACGCCGATGCGGCGGAGTCCACCCGCGTCGGGCTCGGGGCGCAGCGTCAGGGCCGGCATCAGCTCGCCGTCGCGGCGCATGACGACCTCGACCTGCTCCTTGAGCATCACGTCCTGCGTGACGTCGAGGAAACTGATGACCCGCTTGCCGTCGATCGTGACGAACTCGTCCCCGACCTGGAGCCCAGCCGCCCAGGCCGGTCGACCGGCCGGCACGCTGCCGACGATCGGTGCGGGCATGTCGATGCCGATGGCGAACGTCGCGACGAACAGGAACAAGGCTGCGATCACGTTCATCGTGACGCCGGCGAGCATGATCGCGACCTTGCGCGGATAGGTCGCGGCGGGGAACGAGTCGGGCTCGACCTCGCCCGGCGGGCTCGAGTACTCGTCCGCAAACTTCACGTAGCCCCCGAGGGGAATCCACGAGAGGCGGTACTCCGTCGTCCCCGGCTTCCACTTGGCGATCGCCGGTCCGAAGCCGATCGAGAAGACCTCCGCGCGCACGCCGCACCAGCGGCCGACGAGGAAGTGCCCGAGCTCATGAACGAGGATGAGCCCGCCGATCCCGAGGATCGTCTTCGCCGTGTTGAGCAGCGGAGCGAGGAGGGCCAGGACGATCAGCAAGTGTGCACCTCACGTCGTGCTGCGGCGTCGGCCGCGAGCACCTCCGCCAGCGTCGGAGCCCCCTGGACTGGGGCACCCTCCGGGACGAGGGCGTCGAGCACCCGCCGTACCCGCTTGGCAATGTCGGGGAACGGGATCTGCCCGTCGAGAAAGAGCCGCACGGCCTCCTCGTCGGCTGCGTTCAGGACAGCACCTGCGACGCCGCCGGCGCGAGCCACCCGGTAGCCGAGCGCGAGCGCGGGGTAGCGCTCCGGATCGGGCGCGCGGAACGTCAGCTCAGCGAAGTCGGTGAGCGAGAAGCGGACGGCGTCGTAGTGCGGGCGGTCCGGGTACGCCATCGCGAAGAGCACCGGCAGCCGCATGTCGGGCCGGCTCATCTGCGCCATGACGCTGCCGTCGCGGAACTCCACCATGGAGTGGACGATCGACTGCGGGTGGAGGACCACCTCGATCCGCTCGGGCGGGACTCCGAAGAGCACGACGGCCTCGGCGACCTCGAGCGCCTTGTTCATCATCGTCGCGGAGTCGACCGTGATGCGCGGGCCCATGCTCCAGGTGGGATGCTGGAGTGCCTCTGCGGGCGTCGCCTCGGCCAGCTCACTGAGGGGACGGTCGCGGAACGCGCCGCCGCTCGTGGTCAAGAGGATCCGCTCGACCTCCTCGGCGCGTCCGGCCCGCAGGCACTGGTAGATGGCCGAGTGCTCGCTGTCGACCGGCACGAGCGTGGCGCCGTGACGCTTCGCCGTCTCCATGAGGAGCGGGCCGGCCATCACGAGGCACTCCTTGTTCGCGAGGCCGACGAGCAGACCCCGTTCGAGGGCGGCCACGGTGCTGTCGAGCGCAGCGGCTCCGACGGTGGCCTGCACCACGAGGTCGACCTCGGCGGTCCGCACGAGCTCGAGGCCGGCGCCGGGGCCCCCGAGCACTGTGATGCCTGTGCCCGCCAGCAGCTGACGCGCCTCGTCAGCTGCGTCCGCGTCCTCGAGGGCGACCATCGATGCGCCGTGCCGGCGCGCCTGCTCGACGAGGGCCCGCGAACTGGTGTGCGCGGCGAGGCCGACCACCTGGAAGCGATCCGGCAGCGACGCAGCCACGTCCAGGGTGCTCTGACCGACGGAACCGGTAGAGCCGAGCAGGAGAAGGCGTCGCGTTGTCATGAGGTCGGGGTCATGAGGTCAGGGTCATGAGGTCGGGGTCATGAAGTTGGCACGGGCAGTCGACCCGAGCGCCGGAGGATAGCGATGGCCGCCGAACGGGCGGCTGAATCGAGACGGCGCGCACACCTTGGAAGGCGTGCGCGCCGTTCTGATCGACGTGGTCGGTCCAGTTCAGGGTCGCGGAACTAGTTCAGGCCGGCCTCTCTAGTTCAGGACCGAGGCGCTGTAGGGAGCGCGGAGCGAGCCCATGACCACGTCCGGGTCGGCATCGTCGCCGATGACCACGATTGCCGTGCGGGTCTTGAAGCTGAGCACGACCTCCTTGACGCCGGGGGCGCTGGAAAGCTGCTTCCGCACGGTGAACGGATCGGACTCGGGGTTCGACATGCCCTCGACCTTCAGACGCAGGAACTTGCGGGCTCGGCGGTGGGTCGTCGGCGTCGGCGTGCTGCGGCGAGCGGCGGCCACGTTGGGCGTGGCAACCGGCGGGCGTGTGCTGGCCATGGCCGATGACGGGGTGCTCATACTGTGCGACCGGCTGGTCGTCATGGAACCTCCGCCCATCGAGCCACTCATGCCCATGGAGTGGGAGGTCTGGCTTCGCGTCGGTGTCACGGTGCGAGTCGCGATGCTTGGCGTCGGACTGGGGCGCGGCGACGTCGTCGAACGGACCGGCGGTGCGGGACGCGTCGGCGGAGCCGGTCGGGCCGAGCGGTGCGAACTGTGCGCACCGGGCGTCGGTGTCGCGGTGAGCGAGCGGCCCGTACGGCGGGTCGGCGTCGCCGACGATGTCGAGGTGGCGGTCGGGGTCGCTGCATAGGCGGGGGCTGCGTGAGAAGGCGCAGCGGCTCTCGCCAAGCCCGGCGACGGTCCGAAACGGTTGCGGTACCGGCTCGGCACGTAGCGCGCCGACTCAGGCCCCATGGTGACCCTGGACTCGTCCCCGAAGGGGTTGTCCAGCGCCTGGAAGGGGTTGTCCATGACGCATGCCGACAGCAGCAGCGGCAGCGCGGCGAGCAGCGGGAGTGAGGCCCAGCGGATCTTCATCGTCGTCTCCGGAAGGTTGGTGCAGCCGGCGCCCCGTGGGGCGTCGAGAACGGTCTCGTTCGGAGAGCGCGTCCTACCCCTCGGTCGCAAGAGGTGTTCCGTTTTGGTCCGCATTGCTCCAAAGCCCGTAAGCGATTTCTCAGAAGACGCTTGTGACGTTTATCAATGTGATCGACTCGGCCAATCGTCGTACGACGTGGACGTCCGAAGCTCGCGTTGACGCGCGGATTCACCACCGCTGGCGCCGCAGGTCGCAGCGTGGTACAGGGGGCGCTGAGTGGGGCGGGGACTCAGGCGCGCGGATGCGCGATGGTCTCGACGCGCACGCTCGGCAGGCTGCGGAAGGCGTCGGGCGCGATCCGGAGTTTCGAGTCCCGACCGCCGGTCCCGATGATGATCCACTCGGGTTCCATCACCGCGGAGTCGACGTAGATCCGCAGGTCGTCCGGCAACGCGAACGGCGTGACGCCTCCGACGAGCATGCCCGTGAGCGCCGCCAGCTGCTCCGCGGAGGCGAACGAGAGGCGTCCTCCACCGACGAGGGCCTTGACGGACCGGTTGACGTCGAGTCGCGTCGTCGCGAGGACCACGCAGGCCGCGAAGCGACGGGGCTCCTTCTTCGTGGCCACGACGATCGTGTTCGCCGCCTGCTCGAGCGGGTAGCCGTACTGCTGGCAGAACGCGGCCGTGTCGGCCAGCGCCGGATCGATCGGGATGCGCTCGTGTTCGATGCCGCGCTCGGTCAAGGCCGCCAGCACCCGGGTCTCGACCGCGTCGCGTTCCGTCATGGCGATAGGATGCCGCTCACTCTCCGTGATCGGAGGGGGAATCATGCTGCCACCGTTCCACCTCGCGTTTCCCGTCGACGACCTCGATGCCGCTCGGGCGTTCTACGGCGGCGTGCTCGGCTGTGCCGAGGGCCGGAGCGCCACGACGTGGGTCGACTTCGACCTGGCCGGTCACCAAATCGTGGCGCATCGCGTGAGCGCGACGCGTGTGGACGCCGGGGCCAATCCCGTCGACGGCGATGGCGTGCCGATCCCGCACTTCGGTCTCGTCCTTCCCTGGGACGAGTGGGAGTCGCTCGTCTCGCGCCTGCGCGACGCCGAGTGGCCGTTCGAACTTGGCCCGCGCGTCCGCTTCCGAGGCGAGGTGGGGGAGCAGGGCACGTTGTTCGTCCGTGACCCGGCGGGCAACGCACTCGAGTTCAAGGCGTTCCGCGATCCCGATCGCCTCTTCGCTAGCTAGCAGCCTGTCGGAGGATCCTCGTCGCCGGGTGAGAGACTGTCGGCGCGACAGGCTGCTAGTTAGACCCCGCGCCGGGCACCGGAGCGCACCGCCATTCGTCCCCAGCCAGCCTATGGCTAGCAGGCTGTCGCGCCAGCCTGCGTGGCCCGTCGAGGCCGTCACTCCGACAGACGGCTAGCCTTCAGCGCGCAGGTTCGATCCGCACCGTGGCGCCCGCGAGGGCCGAGCCGTCCGAGCCCTCGACGAAGACGCGCACGAGGTAGCGGCCGAACGTCAACTCGGCGGGCAGCGCGAGCTCGACGGTGTAGTCACCCGCCGTCTCGAGCGTGACCTCGGCCGAGGCGACCGGACGCACATTGGCGCCGTCGTAGCCCGAGCGGAATCCCGCATCGTCCTTCGGCGGCACGCGTAGGCGCGCGTTGCGATCCCGGCGCGGCAGGACCTCGACGAGGACGCGACCGGCGATCGGGCTCGTGCCCTCGATCGTCATCGCCTCGCCTGCCCGCCCTCTCGTCGGCTCCTTCAGCGTGGCCGCACGGGGACGCGCCAACCGGAGCAGCGGGTCGCCGAAGAGGTGATAGAGGAGCACGTGCTCGCGCCGATCGACTCGCCGACGCTCCGCGTCCTCGACGTAGAACGCGCCGGCCATCGCCTCGATCTGCTTCCGCGCCATGTCGTCACCGGCGTCGCCGGCCATCCGTCGCTTCACGTCGAGCAGGAGGCGGCCGACGGTCGGCTCGTCGCCGTGGAAGAGCGCGCGGACCATCTCGGTGCCCAGGATGGCGTTGCCGTAGGGCGTCGATACGCGCGAGGACGCGATCACGGCGGCGGGACCCGCGGGGCGGCGGAGAGCCTCCTCGGCGAGACAGTCCTGCTCGCCGTCGAGGCTGCCGGTCGAGCACGCGACGAATACGAGCAGCGGCGATCCACGCCGCACGGCGATCTCTGGGACGTGTCGTGCCTCCAGGATCGGGAACACGCGGTCGCCGTGGCGGATGCGGTCCACATTGCGTGCGCTGCCGTGACCGACGTACGCCGTCACGAGCGAGCCTTCGTTGATGCGCTCGATGAACGTGGCGGCCATCTCGCTCGGCGGGGGGCAGAACGGCGACTGGGTCTTGGCGTACGTGAAGTGCAGGTCGACCTGAGGCGGTACATCGCGGTTCATGAAGAGACGCATGAGCATCTCGAGCGCCATGTCCTGCTGCGGACCGAAGCCGCCGACCCCGGCGACGACGTTGAGCCGGCGTCGCCAGGTGCCGTGGTCCGTGTTCTGTTCGTACGCGATCGAGCGCGCGAGCATGGCTCGACACTCGTCGACCGAGTCGGCGGTCACCCGTCCGAGCGCGAGGTCCGGCACGCCGTCGTCGTCGACGTCGGCGTACGGTGCATCCGTGGCGATGCGCGGGTCCTTCTCCCACTCGGCGATGGCGTCAGCCGGCCGATAGGCGCACGGAACGCGATCGACGTCGCCGAGCAGGACCACGTAGGCGAGCTGCCCGTCACTCGCCGCGTGCGCCGCTCGGATCGTCGCCCGCACGTTGTCGCCGGGCGCGACGATCTGGATCTCGTGGCCCTGCGCGACGCGATGGGCCGACCAGTCGTCGAGTGCGGGACGCAGGTCGTCGGGCGTGACGACCAAGACGTCCTGTGCGGTTGCGGATGCAGCGCACAGGGCGAGAAGCAGTCCGGCAGCAAGGCTACGCATCGAACGCGCAGCGTATCAGGCGGGTCGGGGCTCGTCGTGGAAGTCGATCTTGTCGATCGGGTTGACGACGGCGGTCACGATGTTCTGCACGTGGCCGAGCACGCGCCGCATGTGGCGATACGCGAGGAGACAGGCGGCGTCGTGTCCGCTGCCCTCGTCAGACTGGATGATGCCGACGATTCCCTCCTCACACCGGTCGATCGCGGCGCTGGCGCGATCGATGAAGGCCTGAGACTTCGCCCGGTCTTGCGTCTCGTAGAGCTTGGGGGCGTCGTCGAGCAACTGAGCGACCTCGTCCCGACGGGCGACCATGTGCTCGTGATGGCACGAGCCTGCCGACGCGGGACTCATGGCCGCCACGGTGAAGATGTTCTTCGCGTAGTCACCGATCCGCTCGGCGTCCTTCGAGACCGACATCAATGTCATCAACTCCGTGATGTGTCCCGATCCGTGAACGGATCCGTGGACGACGATGCGCCGACGGATCGACTGCTCGAGGGCGTCGATCCGTCCGTCGGTGCGGTAGAGGTCATCGCGGACCTTGTCGGCGGGAACGCCGTCGAGCAGCGCACTCGTGGCCAAGGAGAACGCACTGCTCCCCTCCTCGATCATGCGCTCGAGGTCGCGCGTCATTTCGGTCAGGGACTCGACGCCCCCGCCGCCACTCAGCTCTTTCAGCCAGCGGAACATTGCGTCACTCCTTGAACAGCATCATGCCGGCGAGCGGCATCAAGATGAACGCCACGACGACGTACGCCACGGCCCAGAGCCGATTACGCAGCGTGAGGCGGGCCAGCGCAGTCGCCATGCGCACGGGCAGGTACCGCACGGCCGGGAACGGGTAGAGGACCAGCGTTGCCGAGAGATTGAAGATCAGGTGCACCAGCGCGATCACGAGGCCCCATGAGCCCGTGACGAGTGCGGCGAGCATGGCGGTGACTGTCGTGCCCATGTTGGCGCCGAGGGTGATGGGGAATGCGTTGCGGATCGACAGCACGCCGGCGGCGATCATCGGGACCAGCAGCGACGTGGTGATGCTCGAACTCTGCACGGCGACGGTCAGCAGAGCTCCGATCGCGATCCCGATCAGGCCGCTCTTCTCGAGGGCGCGGTTCAGCGCCTTCTCGGCCCGGTCCGCGATCAGAAGTCTCATGTTCTTCGTGATGAGGACCAGGGAGGCGAACACGCCGCCGAGCGAAACGGCAAAGAGACCGATGCTCTCCAGCGTCGTGGGGCTCTTCGGGTCGACGGCGATCAGCGCGGTGATCCACTTCGCGGAGGCGCCCACGACCACCTTGATCGGGCTCCTCCACGAGCCCCCCGACGAGGCCGCTTCCGCGGCCGCCCCGGCGGTGAGATCCAGCCCGGGAGAGATGAGGTGCGCGGTCTGCACCGCGGCTTCCGTCAGGATGCCGCCTCCGTGAACGGCGAATCCACCCGCCGTCAGCAGCTCGATCGGGAGGAACACCGCGACCGCCATGAGATTGAAGAAGTCGTGCATCGTCGCGCCGGCGAACGCGAGCTCGAACTCCTTCGACTGACGCACGTGACCGAGCGCCACGATCGTGTTCGTGATCGACGTTCCGATGTTCGCGCCCATGATCATGGGCACGGCGCTCGTCACCGGCAGCGTGCCGCTGCCGACCATGGCCACGATCGTTGCGGTCGTCACCGACGACGATTGCACGAGCACCGTGGCCAGGATGCCGACGGCGAGCCCGGCAAACGGGTTGGCCACGTGCTCGAAGAGCCCGCTTGCCGCGCCCCTGCCCATGGTCTTGATCGTGCCGCCGAGCAGTTTGATCGAGACCAGGAAGAAGAACAGCAGCAGCAGGAAGAGCAGCAGCCGGGCAACCGGATGCATCCCGCCCTTGGCTCGACTCGACGACTTCGACGTCGTGCTCACAACCCCTCCCCTAACGCTGGACTTACATTCTCCACAGGGCTGGTGACGGCGCTGTGAACAGAGTCACCGGAATGGCGCTGCGTGCGCTCCGCCGCCAAGGAGCGCACCGAGGGAGCGCACCGACGGAGCGCACCGAGGGAGGTCGCCGACGAGTGCGGCAATGGGGACGCATCGACGACGGGGTCCCCGCACAAGGAAGGACCTCCGAGGTCGCGAAACGATCGAGGTCGCTGAGGATGCGCGCCGAGGGGGCGGCTCTCGCGGGGTACGCTCTCGCCGACCGCAGGCCACCGAGGTCGCCAAGCGACCGAGGACCGCGAGGATGCGCGCCGATCGGCTTCGCTCTCGACGGCGGGGTTCCCGCGCACCGGAGCGCACCGACTCGAGCTCACCCGTCGATCCGGGAAGCGAGTGGTGGGCCGTACTGGACTTGAACCAGTGACCTCTAGCTTGTCACGCTAGCGCTCTAGCCAACTGAGCTAACGGCCCACTCGTGCGGCCCGGGAGTCTACGGATCGCCCGCCGCGCGGCAAGTTCGTCCCCGTCCGTAACTTGTCCCCTGGACGCCCGAAACGGACCGATGCGATCGTCGCGCTGCGCCGCTCGTCCACCGCCGGAATGCTTCGCCGCCCGCTTCCAGTCGGCGGCTACGATGCGCCGATTCCCGGGCCAAGGCGGGCCCGGACGACGTCTGTCGGAGGAGTACGGCGATGATCGTTGGGGTTCCGCGCGAGATCAAAGACAACGAGAATCGCATCGCCATCGTGCCGGCGGGCGTCGAGGTGCTGCGAGCCGACGGCCACACCGTGCTCGTCGAGCGCGCCGGCGGAGTCGGCTCCGGGATCTCCGACGAGGAGTTCGAGGAGGCGGGCGCCACGATCGTCGACGGCCACGCGGACGTGTTCGCCCAGGCCGACATGATCATGAAGGTGAAGGAGCCGCTCCCCGAGGAGTACGCGCTCATCCGTCCCGGCCAGATCGTCTTCACGTACTTCCACTTCGCCGCCAGTCGTCCCCTCACCGAGGGCATGCTCGCGGCGGGCGGCGTGTGCATCGCCTACGAGACCGTGGAGCAGGGCGCGACGCTGCCTCTGCTCACCCCGATGAGCGAGGTGGCGGGCCGTCTCTCGATCCAGCAGGGGGCCAAGTTCCTCGAGAAGCCCCAGATGGGGCGTGGAATCCTCCTCGGCGGGATCCCCGGCGTCGAGCCGGCCACGGTCATGATCATCGGAGCCGGCATCGTCGGTACGAACGCCGCCAAGATGGCCGCTGGCATGGGCGCGAACGTGATCCTGATGGACCTGAACCTCGACCGGCTGCGCTACCTCGACGACGTGATGCCGGCGAACGTGATGACGCTCTACAGCAACTCGTTCAACGTGCGGAAGGTCCTGCGCTTCGCCGACCTCGTGGTCGGTGCGGTGCTCATCCCCGGTGCGAAGGCCCCGGCGCTCGTGACGCGCGAGGACCTCAAGCTGATGAACGAGGGCGCGGTGATCGTCGACGTCGCCGTCGACCAGGGTGGCTGCGTCGAGACGACGCGGCCGACGACCCACAGCAACCCCACGTACATCGTCGACGGCATCGTCCACTACTGCGTGGCGAACATGCCCGGCGCGGTGGGGCGGACCTCCACCTACGGCCTGACGAACGTGACGCTGCCGTACGCTCGCGTGCTGGCGCGCGACGGCTGGCGCAAGGCCGTGCGCGACGATCACGGCATCCGAACGGGCGCGAACGTGATCGAGGGGAAGGTCACCTACGGCGCAGTCGCCGAGGCGTTCGAGATGGAGCACACCCCGATCGAGTCGCTCCTGTAAGCGCACGCGCTCGGTCACCGCTCGAGGAGGGCTCCGCACGTCGTGCGGGGCCCTCTCGTCGTTCGAGGTTCGGCTCTGCGCTCGCGCCACGCTCCTCTCAGGCTCCTGGCTCGCGCCCCCTTCTACGGACTCCGGCCTAAAGTCCCGACCCCCGGAAAGCGGATAGGTAATCGAGGTCGCCATCCCACTCGGAGGCGCGACCCCGGAGGAGTTATGGATCTAACTGTCAGGCACGACGGACGAGACCTCGTGGTTACGTTCGAGCGGCGCGTGAACCTCGAAGGCGAGGGCTCGGTGCTCTTCAAGGAGCGCTTGAAGGGCCTGATCGCCGCGGGGCATGACCGCGTCGTCCTCGATCTCGGCAACGTCGGGTTCATCGACAGCCAGGGTCTCGGTGCCCTGATCTCGGCCCTCAAGGTGCTCCGCCACTCCGGCGGCGCGCTCGTTCTCGCCAACATCTCAGAACCGGTCGAGGCCGTGCTCCGCATCACCCGGCTCATTCGCGTCTTCGAGGTCCGCCGGACCGTGGAGGAGGCGCGTCTCGCCGCCGCCGATCCGGCCCCCGCACCCGTGGTGGACCTGCAGGCATGAGTGGACTTCGGCTCCACCTGGTTGGCTGCGATCGCCCATCGCAGGATCAGATTCGTCGCCGCTTCGAGCGCGACGGCGTCTCGATCGCTGCGACCGACCTGCTCGTGGATGCCCACGACGAGTTCGCGGGTGCCGCCCCGGACGTCGTCCTGCTCGATGCCGATCACGACGCGGACATGGTGGTCCGTTGCCTGGAGCGCCTGAAGCGGCAGCACCCCGAGCTCCCAGTGATCCTGTTCGCCGGCGAGGCCGAGATGCCGCTCGTGGTTGATGCCATGCGCGGTGGAGCGTTCGACTTCGTCGCGAAGCCGCTCGATCTGACGCGCCTCGACATCGCGATCAAGAACGCCTCGCAGATGCACCGGCTGATGCAGCGCGTCAACCAGTTGCAGGAGAAGCACCAGCGACACGGCGGCTTCCAGGGGCTCGTCGGGCAGTCGCCCGTGATGCGGGAGCTCTACGACGTCATGGAGCACGTCGCGCGCACTGACGTCACCGTGCTGGTCACCGGCGAGAGCGGGACCGGCAAGGAGATCGTCGCACGCGCGATCCACGATCTCGGAGATCGCCGGTCGGCCTCGTTCGTCGCGGTGAACTGTGCGTCCATCCCTGGAGAGCTCCTGGAGAGCGAGCTCTTCGGCCACGAGCGCGGCGCGTTCACGGGAGCCGTCTCGCGCTACGTCGGTTGCTGCGAGCAGGCCAACGGCGGGACGCTGTTCCTCGACGAGATCTGCGAGATGGACGTGTCGCTGCAGTCCAAGATGCTGCGCTTCCTCCAGAGCCGCACGTTCCACCGCCTGGGAGCTGCGGAGGAGATCCACGTCGACACGCGCATCGTGGCGGCGACGAACCGCAACCCGCTCGATGAGATCCGCGCCGGTCGCTTGCGCGAGGACCTCTACTACCGCCTGAACGTCGTCCCCGTCGAGACGCCCGCGCTGCGTCTCCGCTCGGGTGACGTCCCGCTTCTCGCGCAGCACTTCCTGACGCGTTTCACGGCGAAGTACGGCAAGTACTTCCACGATCTGAACGCCGATGTGCTCCAGACACTCTCGACGTACGGCTGGCCCGGCAACGTTCGCGAGCTCGAGAACATGATCGAGCGCGTCGTGGTGCTGAACAACGGCACGCAGGTCACCACCCACATGCTGCCGACCGTCGTGTTCGATGCGTCTCACGCCACGGGCGGCGAGGACCTTCTGCGCGGTCCGGACGAGATCCTGCCCTTCACCGAAGTGGAGAAGCGTGAGATCACGCGCGCGCTGCGCATCTGCGGTGGCAACGTCTCCCAGGCCGCCGAACGCCTCGGGCTGGGGCAGGCGACGCTCTACCGCAAGATCAAGAAGTACGACATCCGACCCAAGCGCAAGGGTCGGACCACCGCGCCGAGCAACGGAGCTCGCTAGGGCCGTGTCTCGCCGCGAGAGCCTCGAGCGATGGATCGACGGCCTCGGCGACATGCTGCGACGCCTCCTCACGACGGCCCGGCCCGTGCCGGTACCCGTGCGTGTCGACCGGCGGCGATGAGCGTTCCTGGCCCCGTCGCTCTCGACCTGCCGGCGGATGCGGTCGCACCCGGCGTGGTTCGCGTGGCATTGCTCCAGTTCGCATCCTCGTGCGCTGATGTCCACCTGCTGGCGTCCGAGATCGATGAGGTCTCCGTCGCCGTTCAGGAGGCGTGCACCAACGTCGTCCGTCACGCGTACGCGTGCGGGCCGGTCGGAGCACTGCGCGTCGAGATCCATCGTCGGCTCGCGTCGCTCGAGATTCGCGTCATCGACAGCGGTCCGCCGTTCGAGATCGACGATGCCGAACTGCCGGATCCGACGGAACTGCGCGAGGGCGGCTACGGCACGCACATCATGCGGAGCTGGATGCACGAGGTCGATCTGCGCCGTGAACGCGGTCGCAACGTGCTGCGACTCGTCCGGTACTACGCTCCCGAGGGCGTGACGACAGAGGCGGGCGATCATGCGTGACGGCGAGCTCCAGTCGGTCGTCACGCGTTCGATGGCGTTGCGCGTGATCTCGGCCGACGCGGCTCTCGAGCGGTGTCGCGTCGGAGTCTTCCGGTCGGAGGGTGAGCCGCTCTCTCGCGCCGCGGGACTGGAGCAGATGACCGTGACGGTCGTGAACGGGTCCGCCACGATCGAAGGCGCACCCGGTCCCGCTTCTGCGGCGCCGGTGCGCATCTTTCAGCGCGTGGTCGGTTGGGCGGTCGCCGTGGCGCACCCATCGTCCGGCAACGCCGCAGCACGTCGCGTCGCCCATCGCGCCTCGCTCGTGCTCGGCGACCTCTGCTCGCGCGAGTACGAGTTGAACGACCTCTCGCGCGAGATCCTGGCCGCGTACGAGGAACTGAACCTCTTCTACGACCTGGCGTCCGAGCTGGCGCAGGTGCCGGACCGGACGGCCATCTGCGATGCGGTGCTCGGACGAGCGATGCACGTCATCCCCGCCCGTGCGGGCCGCATCGTGATCCGAGAGGGTGGCATCACGCGTGTCGAGTCGGCGCTCGGCGACGTCACGCACCTCGCGGGTACACCGGGCGGCGACGAGATCGGACCGGGTGCTGCGGTGTCCGTGCTGGAGTCTCGACAGGCGCAGATCTGCGAGGGACTCGAGCAGATCGAGGAGGGGACGAGCGACGCGTGGGAGCGCGCCGCGGCGGCATCGCTGATCACCGTCCCGATGTACGTCGAGGGGCGCGACGCCATCGGTGTGCTGCAGCTACGCGACCGGAGCGGCGGCGATGCCAGTGATGTCTTGGCGCAGCCCGGATCTGCGCAGCCGTTCACCGCGGGCGATGCCAAACTCGCCCAGGCCCTTGCGAGTCAGGCAGCGCTGTTGGTCGAGAACTCACGCCTGATCGGCTTCGAGCGCGAGCTGCAGATCGCACGTCACATTCAGGACGCGCTGATGCCGGCCGCGCCGCCAACGGTCGAGGGGCTCGACGTCGCGGCGGCGTGTGTCCAGGCCAGCAACGTCGGCGGCGACTACTACGACTTTGTGCGTGGCGACGACGGCGCGCTGACCGTGGTGCTCGCCGACGTCTCCGGTCACCACCTCGCTGCGGCGCTGATGCAGACGGCGGCTCGAGCGACCTTCCGTGCGGCGGCGCTCGCCGACCGCTCGCCGCGGACCGTGCTCGATCGCGTCAACCGCGTGCTGATGGACGACCTCGCACGTGCCGAGCAGTTCATCACCGCGTGGTTCGCTCGCGTCGACGGTGCGACGGGTGACCTCGAGTATGGCGATGCCGGGCACCACCCCGCGCTCGTCTACCGCGCGGTGGACGGTCGCGTCGAGGAACTCGGCGGGGGCGGGCTCCCGCTGGGCGTCGACGAGGACGGCCTGTACACGGAGCACGCGACGCGGCTGGCGCCCGGCGACGTTCTGCTGACGTACACCGACGGGCTCTCGGAGGCTCGTGGACCGAATGGCGATGTGGACTTGTTCGGTGACGAACGCGTCGCGGAGTCCCTCGCGAGGGCCGCTCACGGGAGCGCTGCAGACATCGTCGCGGCCTTGCTCGACGACGTCCAACGCTTCGGTCGTGGCGAGGGTGCGGACGATCGCACACTCGTGGTGCTCAAGAAGGAGCCTGGGACGGTTCGATGAGAGCGATGGCGGTACGGGTCCCGACGAACGGCGGACCCAGATGGAGGCTGGCATGAGTCACACGGTTCTCGTCGTCGATGACGAGCCCTTCATCCTGCGCTCGCTCAGCTTCGTGCTGGAGCGTGCCGGGTTCGTGGTCCTGCAGGCGCGGGACGGCGATGAGGCGCTCGAACAGCTTCGTGATCACGTCCCGAGCATCTGCATCCTGGACGTGATGATGCCGCGTCGGAACGGGTATGAGGTTTGCGAGATCATCAAGGGTGATCCGGACCTGCGGGGCATCTACGTGATGCTCCTGACGGCGAAGGGGCAGGAGTCGGCGCGCGAGCGCGGGCTGCGCGCCGGCGCCGACGCGTACCTGACCAAGCCGTTCAGCCCCTCGAGCATCGTCGAGCGTGTGGTCGCCGCTCTGAGCCGCGATGACGACACGCAGACCGACACGGTCGACGCCGCGTCGGGCGAGTCCGTCGATCTCGAAGACATCGTCACCGCCGGTGGGGGCAACGCGTAGGTCGTGGATCTTCCCAGTCTGACTTTCGCCGCCTCCGTCACGGGCGTCGCCCTGGGCACGCTCGGACTGGGTGTCGTCATCTGGCGGATGCCGTCGCGGTTCTCGCCGGTCGCGGTGCTCTTGATCGCCGGCTTCGCCGTCCTCGGACTGGGCGGGCTGGCGGGTCTCCAAGGTGTCGAGGACCTCGTACTCCACGCTCAGCTCGGACTGGCAGCGGGTGCCGCACTCTGCGTCCTGTCGGGGATCTGCGTGATCTTCCGGGTGGGTGGGATCGAGACGCGCGCCCGACTGGCGGAGTCCGCGGCGGAGAGCGCGCGGCGCGAGATGCAGCGACTCGGCGGCACGAACGTGCGCCTCGAGGACGAACTCGCCGAGATCAAGGGCAAGATGGCGAAGGTCGGCCAGAGCGAGCAGGGACGTGCCACCGCCAACGCGGCCGCCATCCGCCGCCAGGTCAAGGTGATGGACCGGATCCAGTCGAGCGAGCGCAAGCACAAGTCGGTCTTCGAGCACGCCATCGAGGGAATGGCGATGCTGGAGCGAGAGACGCTGCGCCTCGAACTGGTGAATGGCAGCCTCGCTCGGATGACGGGCTACGAGGTCGGGGACCTGAACCAGCGCACGATCGTGGATCTGTTCGCGGACGGCGAGACGAAGCCCGGCAAGCTCGATCTCCAGCGCGCCGCGCGAGAGGGACGGCCGCTGCCGGTGACGCTCTGCGCCGCCGACGGTCAGCTCGTTCCGACCGAGGTGAGCGTCTGCGTGGTCGGCGAGGGAGATGACGCCCAGCTCCTGACCGTCGTCCGTGACGTGACGCACCGGCGTACGCTCGAGCGCGAGCTCTCGCAACACGTCGAGGCGCTCCAAGAGCGCGAACGGCGACTCCAGGAGGTCAACCGTCAGCTCGGCGAACGCACAAATCGGATCGAGCAGATGAACGTGCGGCTGCAGCAGTTGCAGGAGGCCAAGGACCACTTCCTCTCGTCGGTCTCGCACGAGCTGCGCACACCGCTGACGAGCATCCGTAGCTTCAGCGAGATCCTCCTGAAGCACGGCACGACCGATCCGAAGATCAGCCGCGAGTTCCTCGAGATCATCAACAAGGAGAGCGAGCGGCTCACCCGCATGGTCAACGACGTCCTCGATCTCTCGCGCATCGAGGCTGGCGAGATGCACCTCGCTCTGTCCGAGTTCGATGCGCGTGACGTGCTGAACGATGCCGCTGCATCGACGTCCGGGATGGCCGCCGAGCGGTCCGTCCGGATCGAGCGGAACCTCGGAGTTGAGCCCTGGCCGCTGTTCGCCGATCGCGATCGTGTGCAGCAACTCGCGATGAACCTGATCGCCAACGCCATCAAGTTCAGCCCCGAGAGCTCGTCCATCGAGATCGAGATTCGGGCCGGAGCGGAGGCAGGGCACGTCCAGATCGGTGTGCGCGATCGCGGACCGGGCATTGCAGCCGAGGATCGGGCGGCCATCTTCGAGAAGTTCCGCCAGGCCGCCGACACACTCAGTGATCGTCGTGGAGGGAGCGGCCTCGGCCTCACGATCTCCCGCGAGATCGCCGCCGTGCACGGCGCCCAGATCTGGGTCGACAGCCAGGTCGGCAAGGGCAGCACGTTCTGGGTCGCATTCCCCGGTGCCGCCGAGGCCCGTGAGCTGTTCCAGGCTGCGGCGAGCGAGTCGGCCGAGCGGCCTCGCGTGCCGATCGTCTCCCAACGCCCCATTCCGGTCCTGCGACTCGAGGGGGTCGTCGCCGGCAGCGACGACTCTGATGGGCTGGGCTCCGGGGGACTGGGTTCCGGCCGCGACCAACTGCCGACGATCGACGAGATGTCGAAGACGGGCACACTCCCGCCGCTCTTCGGGATGTAGTTCGGCCGGCCCGGCGACGCGACTCTCTGCGCGCCTCTCTCTGCAGCGCGCGCTGCGATTTCGTTGACCCCCTGTCGCCACGCGCGTCGAATCGCCCGCTTCGTCGTACGCGGGGCTGCCCGCTCCTCGGCGCCGTCGTCAGGAGCGCGCCCGTTCGGCGCTCGGGGAGAGCATGAGCGACCAGACCGAGAGCCCATCCCCCGCGCCGGACGAGAGGAGCTCCCTCTGGTCCGTGCTGCGGCTCGGGCTGCCTCTCGTCGCCGGCATGGGTGGGCACGCGTTCTTCAACATCATCGACCTCGCCATGGTCGGTGCATACGAGAGCGACCCGGTCCGCGCGGAACTGACGATCTCCGGTGTCACGATCGCGTCGCTGCTCGTGACGGTGCCGCTCGTGTTCGTCAACGGCATCTGCAACGGCTCCGTGGCCGTCATCGCACAGCACTTCGGTGCCGGGAACATGCGCCGGGCCAACCAGGCGTCCCGCCAGGCGCTGCTCCTGTGCCTGCTCTTCTCGGTGCTGCTCGGAGTGATCCCCGGTCTCCTGTCCGGGCCGATCGTCGACGCATTCGAGGTCAGCGCCGGGCTCGAGCGAGACGTTGCCGAGGAGTACTTCCTCATCATGAGCCATGGAGCCGTGACCGGCTTCCTGCTCATGCAGATCACGTCCAACATGCGCGCCATCGCGCTCGGCATATGGCCGATGGTCCTGCTGCTCCTCTCGAACTTCGGCAACATCGTGGGCAACTACGCGCTGATCTTCGGAACGTGGGGCTTCCCGGAGCTCGGTGCGTCCGGTGCGGCATGGGCGACGGTCGCAGCTCGGTTGATGTCGGTGGTGCTGGGGCTGTTCGTTCTCGCGCGAGCGCATCCAGCGATTCGAATCGGGCTGGGTGGGTGGCGGCCACGTCTGCGCTTCCTCACCCAGATCACGGCGTTCGGGCTGCCTGTCGCGCTGCAGTGGACGGTGCGGATGGCGGCGATGCTGCTGCTCCTACTCGTCGTCGCGCCGGCCGGTGCCGCCGTGAAGGCCGCGTACGGGATCGGCACGCGCCTCGAGACCCTGACGGTCTTCGCGGGACTCGGCTGGGGTTCGGCGTGCGCCGCCCTTCTGGGTCAGCGGCTCGTCCAGGGCCGCATCAAGGCCGCGCGTCTGCTGACCGCACAATCCGCCGCGCTCAACGTGGCGACGATGACCCTGATGGCGGTGGTCTACTTCATCTTCGCGGAGGACCTGATCCGGCTCTTCAGCCTCTCCGCGACCGAGGAGGTCGCTGGCACGGTGGAACACGGCGCCAGGTTCCTGCGCGTGTCGGCGTTCTCGTATCCCGCGTACGCGCTGTCGATCGTCTGGGTCCACGGACTGAACGGGGCGGGGAGCGTGAAGACTCCGCTGTTGATCGACACGATCGGGCTACTGGTCGTCCAGGTACCCCTCGCGATGTGGCTCGTGAAGACGGACCTCGGCACAGAGGGCGCCTGGTGGGCGATCGTGGTTTCGCAATGGCTCCTCGCGCTGGTCTACTACCTCGTCTTCCGCAAGGGCTGGTGGGAACGCAAGAGATTGCAACGCAAGAGACAGCAACGGACCCGATCGGGCTGACGTGGGCTCACAAGGGAAGACAGGACCAAGACGCTCCGCCGCCGGCGGGCCCCGGGCGACCGGTGCGGCCCCGGCGCGGATCACGAAGCCCGAACGCCTCCTCAACCTGGTGGCGTTCCTGCTCAGTTCGCGCACTGCGGTGCCGTTCTCGCTGATCAAGGGACGGGTCGCCGGGTACGACGACGATGCCAGCCCCGAGGCGCTCGAGAAGCGCTTCGACCGCGACAAGGCGGAACTGCGCGCGCTGGGCGTGCCGATCGTCTACGAGGCGATGGACGAGCACGGTCACGACGGGTATCGCATCCCGCGCGAGCAGTACTTCCTGCCCGAGGTGCACCTGAACCTCGAGGAGGCAGCGGCGCTTGCCGTCGTCCATCGCTATGCCATGAGTTCCCCCGAGGACCCGCTCGCGGCGCCGCTGCGCAGCGCACTGCGCAAGGTCGTCGTGGACAGCCCGCTCAGCGGCGCGGCTGCGTCGTCGGTCACCGAGCAGCACCGGCTTGGCGTGCGCACGCGCAAGGGGCCGCCCGAGCTCGCGGCCAATCTCGAGGTCCTGACCGACGCCGTGGTGCGACGTCAGGCCGTGAAGTTCCGCTACTACAGCGTGCGCCGAGGTGAAGTGGGCGAGCGCGAGATCGAGGCCTACGGGATGGGCTGGCATGGCAGCACGTGGTACGTGGTCGGGTTCGACCGTCACCGCGAGGCCGTGCGGCAGTTCAAGGTCGATCGCGTTCGCGGCCGCGTGAAGTTGCGGGCCGGGAAACCGTTCGCTGTGCCCGACGACTTCGACGTCGCGAGCTACGTGGGTCGCCCGGCGTTCCAGTTCGGGGGCAGCGGCGCCGAGGAGCGCGTCGACATCGAGCTCCGGCCGGAGGTCGCGTTCATGTTCTCGAGCGGCCTGCGCGAGGGGTGGACTCTGCGCGAGTTGCCGTCCGGTGGAGCGCTGCTCTCGGTCGACTCGGACGATCGCCATGCCGTTCTCCGCTTCGTCGCGCGCCAACTCGACCGCGCGCGCGTGGTCTCGCCGCCCGATCTGGTCGAGGAAGCCCGAGCGAAGTACAGCGCCATCCTCGATCGACATACCGGCACACCGAGCGAGGCCCCCGGCGACAAGCGACGTTCCACTCGGCGCAAGGGCGGCTCGCGATGAGCCGTGATCCCTACGCGGGCGTGCGACACGCGCTGACAATCATCCCGCTGATCCAGAGTCATCAGGGCATGACCCTCGACGAGCTGTCCGAGCGGACGGGCCTCTCCGAGGAGCGCATCCGCGAGGAGCTCACGAGCCTCGTGATGATGTGCGGCGTCCCGCCGTACTCCCCGAACAACTACGTCTCCCTCTGGATCGAGAACGGCCGCGTCTACATCCGCTTCGCCGACCAGTTCGAGCGGCCGGTGCGACTCGTCGTCGCCGAGGCGCTCGCGCTCCTGATGGCGCTGCGTCGTCTCGATGTGCGGGAGCACCCGTACCGCGACGCGGTGCGCGGTCTGCGCGAGAAGATCCGCGCCGCGCTGAGTCCGGAGGCCAAGTCGGAGCTCGAACGCGCCGAGCGTACGTTCCGTGTCGGTGCGAAGGCGGCCGGGGGGCGCATCACGCAGCTCCGAGCAGCCATGTCGCACTGTCGCGAGCTGCGGATCACGTACTGGTCGGCGCATCGCGCAGCTACGTCCGAGCGCACGATCCAGCCCTACGGAATGACCGAGTTCGGTGGCGACTGGTACGTCGTCGCCCACGACTCGCGTCGCAACAAGGTGATCACGTTTCGTGTGGATCGCATCCGTGAGGCGGAACTGCTCGACAGCGAGTACGAGATCCCGCTCGACTTCGACGTTCAGAAGTGGAGCGACGCCTCCGACTTCACGCCGTCGCCCGGTCGACAGAGCGCCCGCGTGCTCTTCCGCGGGATGGGGGCACGCTACGCGCGCGACGAGCTGCCGCGACGGGACGTGACCGAACTGGCCGACGGCGCCGTGCTCGCACGCGTGCCGGTTCGCTCGGACGTTCTCTTCCTCGAGTGGCTCCTGCAGTACGGGACCGACGCCGAGGTTCTGGAGCCGCCCGAACTGCGTGAGAAGGTGGCCGAAGCCTGCCGCCGCATCCTCGACGCGTACGACCAGCCGTCGCCGACGGCCTGAAGGAGCGACGATGAGCATTCGTCCGTCCCAGAGGATCGCCTCGATTGGCGGGTACGCGTTCGCCGAGGTCGACCGCTTGGTCACCGAGCTGAAGCAGAGCGGCGCCGACGTCATCGACTTCGGGGTGGGGGACCCGCGGGCGCCGACGCCCGACGTCGTACGCCGGGAGGCACAGGCTGCGGTGGATCGTCACGCGACGAGCGGTTACCCGAGTTACATCGGCTCCCCGACGTTCCGGACGGCCATCGCCGAGTGGGTGGGGCGCCGCTTCGACGTCGACGTCGATCCGGCGCGCCATGTCACAACGACCATCGGGAGCAAGGAGGCCGTGTTCCACGCTCCGCTCGGGTTCATCGATCCCGGCGATGTCGTGATCTCGCCCGATCCGGGCTACCCGCCGTACACGCGCGGGACGATGTTCGCGTCGGGCGAGAACCACCGCTATCCGCTGCGCGCCGAGACCGACTTCTTGCCCGACCTCGGGGCGATCCCCGATGACGTCCTCGACCGCGCGCGCATGCTCTGGCTCTGCTACCCGAACAGCCCGACGGGCGCGCTGGCCACGCGTGCGCTCTACGACGAGGCCCTCGACCTCTGCCGGAGCCGGGACATCCTGCTCTGCTCGGACGAGGCCTACAGCGAGCTCTACTTCGGTGACGAGGCCCCTGTATCGGCGCTCCAATCCGGTCTGGACGGCACGCTCGCGTTCTTCTCGATGAGCAAGCGCTCCAACATGACGGGCTGGCGCTGTGGCTACGTTGTCGGCGGCGAGAACGAGATCGCGATCTTCCGCAAGCTGAAGACGAACATCGACTCCGGTACGCCCAGCTTCGTGCAGGACGCCTCGATCGTCGCCCTGGCCGACGAGGAGCACCCCGCCGCGATGCGAGCCGAGTACGCGCAGAAGCGCGACCTCATCTGCGACGCGTTCGTCGCTGCCGGCCTGTCCGAGTGTCGGCCCGCGTCGACGATCTACGTGTGGCAGCGGGTCCCTGACGGCGTCTCCGCCGAGGACTTCGCGAAGCGGCTCCTCGACCCCTCGATCGCCCTCGTCGTGACCCCTGGTACGTGGCTCTCGGCGGCCGCCGGCGGACCCGATGACCCGGGTGAGGGGTACGTCCGACTCGCGCTGGTTCCGACGATGGAGCAGTGCGGGGACGCCGCACGCCGGATTCGCTCTCTCACTTTCTGACCGCCCGGCGGAACGCCCGGCGCCCGGCCGAAAACCCCCGCGGCGCCGGCAACGCCTTGGGCGCGATGCGGCGACGAAATGCGGCACCCGCACCGCGCCCGGGGATACCCGTCTGCCGCAACTCTCAGGCTCGGAGACTCGACAGAGTCGACTCGCCTGCAAGTCACGACATCCGAGCCTCCCGGACACGTCCGGCACTCACGCGGGTTTCCGGCCGCCCCCCCAGGCTGCTCTCGTGCGTAGAATCAGGGTATGAACCGACTTGCCCTGGCCGCTCTCGCCCCGCTGACCCTCTCTGCCGCGCTCCTGCTGGGTGCGCCACGCCTCGTCGCACAGGACGAGGAACCCGCGGCCACGGCGCCGTCCGCCGAGGACGACGCGCGTGCCGAGGCCGCCGAGATCGTCGAACTCGTTGGTCCGCTCATGGATCGCGGCGACTACGAGACCGCTCAGCGCAAGCTGCGGCGAGCGGTGAAGGCCGATCCGACCAACGAGCGTGCGGCGCTACTGCTCGCCGCGTCCCGACGCGAGCTCGGCAAACTCGACAAGGCGCTCGAGGTGCTCGCGCCGTTCGATGCCTCCGCCGATGCGCTGGCCCGTCGCGGAGACCTGCTGCTCCTCGCCGGGCGTACCGAGGAGGCCGAGGCCTCGTGCCAGGCCGCCCTCGCTGTCGACGAAGGACACCTGCCAGCGCGCCGACTGCTCGGCGCCGCGATGGAGGACCTGGGGCGTCGTGACGAGGCCCTCGACCAGTACAAGGACATCAACTCCCGCTGGGCGAAGAGCACGGGGAAGGACTCGGACGACACGCTGATCGCCGTGGCGCGGGCCCGTGCGGGGATCTTCCGGCTGAGCGACGAGTTCCGTCCTCGTGCGGCCAGCATCCTGGCGCGTCTCGAGCCGGTCGTGAACCGCAGCCCTGAGCGCGTCGATGCGTTCGTCGAGCTGGGCGACCTGTACCTCGCGATGCATCAGGACCAGGACGCGCTGAAGTGGTTCAAGAAGGCCGTTGAGAAGAACAGCCACTACGCCCCCGCCCTCTTCGGGATGGCGCGGCAGAAGGCGTTCCGCTTTGACGGCCCCGCGGCGCGCAAGGATGCCGAACGTGCCATCGCCGAGAACCCGGCGTACGTCCCGGCGTACGTCTATCTGGCCGAGATGGACCTCGGTGACGGTCGCTACGAACGGGCACGCAAGCACCTGGATACCGCGCTGGCGGTCAACCCGAACGCGCGCGGCGCTCGCGCTGCGCAGGCGGCGTTCCACTACCTGAAGCTGGACCAGGCGGCCTTCGAGAACGAGGTCGCGGCGATCCTCGAGCGCGACCGCTTCGCCTCCGTCGCGTACCGCTCGCTCGCCCGCATCCTCGAAGAGCAGCGTCGCTTCGCCGAGGCGCTCGCGATGGCGGAGCGCGCGATCGAGGTCGACGAGCGGGACTTCGATGCGTACTTCCTGGCCGGCCGCAACGCGATGAACATGGGCGAGGACGCGAAGGCGGAGGAGTACCTGCTCGCCGCCGAGAAGGGCGATCTGTTCCGCAACGTGTTCCGCGCCAACTTCGTCAAGCTCTTCAACAAGATGCAGCGGTTCCCGGCGCACGAAGACCCGACGGTCGTCATCAAACTGCCGGCCGTCGAGAACGACGCGTACTACCCGCTGCTCCGCGACGGGGTCACCTGGTCCCTCGGTGAGCTCGAGGCGCGCTGGAACTACACGCCGGAGAAGCCGCTCTTTCTGTCGGTGTTCGATGTGGCCGATGACTTCGCGGCGCGCACGATCGGGCTGCCCGGTTTCCCGGCCCTCGGGGCCTGCTTCGGACGCGTGGTGACGCTCGACTCGCCGCGGGCGCTCCCTCCGGGCGCATTCGGGTGGCGCGGGACGCTGCACCACGAACTCGCGCACGTCGTGACGCTCGGTCTCAGCAAGGGGCGTGTGCCGCGCTGGCTGACCGAAGGCATCTCGGTCTACGAGGAGCGCAAGATCTCGTCGCAGTGGAATCGCGAGATGGAGCGCGATCTGATCGACGCGATCGCTTCGGACGAGGTCCTGACCCTGGCCAACATCAATGGCGCGTTCCGCGGCCCTCGCGTGCTCTATGCCTACTACCAGGGCGGGCTCATGTGTGAGCTGATCGAGCGTGACTTCGGATTCGACAGCCTGCGCGAGATGGTGCGCCTCTACGGCGAGGGGCTGCACACCCCAGCCGTGGTGAAGAAGGCGCTGAACGTCGAGCCGAAGGAGTTCGATGCCCGCTTCCTCGCGTTCGCCAAGGAGTACGTCGCGCCGCTGTCCGTGATGCCGCGCCCCTCGCGGTCCAAGCTCGGCAAGCTCCGACGTCACCTGCGGAAGAACAAGAAGGACCTCGACGGCTGGCTCCTGTTTGCCCAGGGACAGCTCGCTCAGGGCAAGTCGACGGACGCCCTCTCGGCGCTCGCGCGTGCGGTCGAGATCGCCCCCGAGGACGCTCGCATCCCTGCGATCCGGGCTCTGGTCGCCCAGAGGCAGCAGCGCCCCGACACCGCCAAGCGGTTCGCCGAGGAGGCCATCGCCGGCGGCGTGGAGCTCTTCGAACTGCGCATCCTGCTGGCCGACGCGTCGGCGAAGGCCGGCAACTTCGGCGAGGCCAAGACCCATCTCCGGCGGTCGATCGAACTCTTCCCCACGGTGAGCGGCCCCTCGTCGCCACGACTGCTCCTGGCCAAGCTCCTGCTCGGCGAAGGCGAGGACGCTCTGGGCCCGGCGATGCAGCTCCTCCGCGAGCACGCGGACGTGGCCGAGGACGACTTCACGACGCGCCAGCGCCTCGCGGACTGGTACCGCAACCAGGGCGAAGCCGCAGCCGAGCTGGCGACCCTGCTCGAGATCCGGGATGTCGTTCCGTTGCCCCACGGCAATGTGAGTCGGTCGACGACCGTGGAACTCCACGGGCGTATCGGCGAGCTGCTTCTCGAGCAGAAGGACTACGCGCCCGCGGAGCTCGCGCGGCGCCTTGCCGTCGCCACGGCGCGGATGGATCTCGGGGCCGACGGACCGCTCCCGATCGATGGCCCGGAGCTCTCGGAACTGCTCTTCCTGCACGCCGAGACGCTCCACCTTCTGGGGCAGATGGACGAGGCCCGCCGGAGTCTGGATGACGCGCTGAGCGCCGATCCCGAGAACGGCGACGCGCAGGAGCTGCGCGACCGGATTCGACCTGAGTAGTCGAGCCTCCGGAGTGTCCTATTCCCTTCTCGTTCAAGGGTTTCCGGCATTCGCCTTCTCCCGGGTTCTCCACATCCAGGGCCTCGGGGCGCAAATCGGCTCCTGACGTCGATCGATTTCAAGAAGAAACGGAGGAGATTTCGCCATTCTGGCCAGGGCCTCCTCTGCTGCCCAACCGAAGTCGTTTGTAGGAAGAGACTTGTCGTCCACAGCAGAAGGGCATTCCGCCTTCATGTCTGCGCCACTTCGGCGCGATGATCGTGTCGACTCGCGCCGATCGGTCACTTTTCCACACGCTTTCCACATCCGCCGCGGGGATGTGAATGAAGTGTCCTGAGGCCCCCGTCGAGACCCCGCCGAGGGCGCCGCTGAGACCCCCCTCGGCCGCCGATGGATTCGGTCCGTGGCCGCCTCCGCATACCATCGCGGCATGCCGGATCAACGGGGGCGATTCGTGGTGCTCGAGGGGGCCGACGGCTGCGGCAAGAGCACGCAGACGCGGCGCCTCGTCGCGGCTCTCCAGGCGCGGGGCCGGACGACGCTCCACGTGCGCGACCCCGGCAGCACCCCGCTGTCCGAGGGCGTGCGCCGCCTCCTCCTCGACCCTGAGGGTGGACCGGTCGGCGTCCGCGCGGAGACGTTCCTCTACATGGCTGCTCGGGCCCAGCTGGCGGAGAGCGTCGTCGGGCCGGCCCTCGCCGCCGGAACGGACGTGATCTGCGAGCGGTGGACGCTCTCGACCGAGGTCTACCAGGGCCTCGCCGGCGGGCTGGGCGTGGAGCACGTCCGCACGATGGCGCGACTGGCCGAGGCGGGGGCCTCCCCGGATCTGGTGGTGCTGCTGGACGTCGCGGTGGGGCAGGGCCTCGAGCGCGTCGGAAGCGAGCGCGACCGCATGGAGCAGAAGGGCGACGCGTTCCACGCCGACGTCGTGCGTGGCTATCGCGAGCTCGCGAGCGGGAGGGACGGCCACTTGGTGGTCCCACCCGGCACTCAGGACGAGGTCCATACGGCGGTCCTCACCGCGATCGAGGCTCTCGATGGGTGACCTCGCCACCCTCGAGGCCCTGCGCGGCCAGGACGCTGCGCTGCGCACGTTCCGCTCCGCGCTCGCTCCGCCGGCCACGGGCGGCGCGCCCCGCGTGGCGGGGGCCTACCTGCTGCACGGTCCGGAGGGCGTCGGGAGACGGCTCGGAGCCGTCGGATTTGCTGCCGCGCTTCTCTGCTCCGCGCCGCGCGACGCACTCCCGTGTGGCCGGTGTCGTGCGTGCGCCTGGGCGGCCGCCGGCACACATCCGGACCTCCTGGTGGTCTCGGGCGAAACCGGCCCGTTCTTCCGGGATGACGGTGATGCCGCGCGTTCGGGCCTCGATCGCTTCACGGCGGCCTTCCACGCGGGTGCCAAGCGCGGAGCCCGCAAGTCGTTGCCAGTACGAACGTTGCGCCGACTGCTCTCGATCCTGTCCCTCTCGGCTGCCGGTGGTGCGCGCAAGGTGGTCATCGTCGATGCGCTCGACGACGTGGAGGGCGAGGGCGTCGCCACGCTGCTGAAGAGCCTGGAGGAACCGCCACCGGAGACGACGTTCCTCGTGCTGGCGGGCAGCGTGGACGGCGTACCGGACACGATCCTCTCGCGCTGTCAGCGCGTGCGATTTCGGCCCTTGGCCGACGACGTGGTCAGCGGGATCGTCGCTGCTCAGGCCGAGACGCGACCCGATCCGCAGCTGCTGGACCTCGCCGTGCGGCTCGCTCAGGGCTCGGCGGGGCGCGCCCTGCGGGCCGTCGAGATGGGGCTGGGCGGCGTGCCCGACGCGTCGGTTGCGCTGCTCCTCGGCGCCGGGGGGCCCGGGTCCCCGACCGACGCCGCCGAGTGGGTGCAGGCCGCGGGGCGCGACTTGGGCCTGCAACGCGAGCGCGCCCACGAGGTCGTCGCCCTGGCGCTCCTGCGCTGCCGGGAACGGGCGGAAACGAGCGGCGACGCCTCGGAACTCGACGCGATCGTGCCCGCTCTGGCGGGCGCGCTCGAGTCTCTACAGAGCCGAGTTTCGCCGGAGTTGGTCCTCCGTAGTCTCTGGTCACGAGTGGCTCGGGCTCGACGCCTGTCAAGTTGACGGGTGGCGCCGGGGACGATCGTGGTTCATGGTTCATGGGCCACATGACTTTGGCCGATGTAGTCCTTGCGGCTCGCGAGACGCCCCCCGGCAGGGGCCACGCGGGACGCGGAGAAACCCCGTATGCAAGACCGACTCACGGAGCAGATCGACGAACTCGCGCGCCAGGACCGGCGGTACCCCGCCGCGTCCTACATGCTCGTGTTCGAGGGTCTGGAACACGCGCTGGCGCGGCTCGTCTCGCGCCGTCACGTGACTCCCGTGGAATTGGTGCGTGGCGTTCGTGACGCCGCCCTCGAGCAGTTCGGTCTGCTCGCCCGCGAGGTTCTGCGGGGCTGGAACATCACGCGGTCCGGCGACGTCGGCGAGTTGGTGTTCAACCTGATCGATCGCGGCCTCCTCGAGGCTGGCGAGGACGACAGTCGCGACCAGTTCGAGGCGGTCCTCGACTTCGACGCCGCCTTTGACGCGGCGTTCCTGGAGTCGCTCGAGCGCGATCCGCCGCGTCTTCTCGTCCGCGGCGTCTGAGCCCCGCTCCGCACGGTCGTGATCCGCAGCAGCCTGCTCGAACGCGTTCCCGGCCTGCGACACGGTCTGACGACTCGGACGGACGGCTCCCTTGGACCGGCAGAGGATCAGGCTGCCCGCGAGGCTCGTTCGGCGGCCGTTCGGAGGCTGGGCGGCGACCCCTCCCGTCTGGTCGTGCCGCATCAGGTCCATGGCCGGGTGGTGGCCGTCGTCGACGACTCGTTCGCCGGGCGCGGACACGGTGGGGGAGCGGCACTGCCCGCGACGGACGGAGCGGCCACGGCGACCGGGGGCCTGCCTCTGATGGCGCAGGGGGCCGACTGCCCGCTCGTGCTGCTCGCCGCTCTCGACGGGACGGCGTTCTCGGTCGTCCACTCCGGGTGGCGCGGGACGGTGGCCCGGATCGCGAGCGCGGCGGTCTCGCGGTTGGCGGGCCTCGGCGTCCCCAGCTCCGAGCTGAGAGCGGCCGTGTTCCCCGGGATCGGCCGCTGCTGCTACGAGGTGGGCCCGGAGGTCCTCGGAGCCGTCGCTGACGAGTTCGGGCCGCAGTCGGCCGTCTGGAGCACGCCGTCGGGGCGAGGCGGGCACGCTCGCCTGGATCTACGGGCGGCGATCGCCGCGACGCTCGAGGACGCAGGCGTCGTCGCGGAGTCGATCGAGGTCGTCGCGGGCTGCACGGCCTGCGGAGGTGACCTCTGGTCCCATCGCGCGTCCGGCGGCGGTCCGGAACGCAGCGCTCTCGTCGCCGTGTTGACGGAACTGAATCGATAAAGGCACGCGGCGGCGCCGCGTGCCTTCAGATCATCTGCTCCTGGTGCGCTGACTAGCGAGTCTTCAGCGGACGCGCCTTCGAGAGCGCCTCCGGGTCGTACGTCGGCGGGATCTCGAACTCGCGCTCGCGGATGAACGCGTATTCCGGCACATCGCGCACGTCGGCACCGTCGCTCGTGTCGTCCATCAGGTCGCGCAGCGCGCGCTGCAACTGGGCGTCGACGGCCCAGTCGCCGACCAGCGGACGGCCGAGCGTGTCGCTCGCCTGGTTGCGGAGCTGGACGTGCAGCCAGTACCAGACGTCTTGGCGTGAGAGCTTGGTGTCGAGCGAGCCGTAGAACGCGTCGAAGTCCGGGTAGTCGTCCGGGTTGCGCGTGTCGAGCACGGCCAGCTTGAGCATCTGGTCCTTGTCGGTCTCGAGCTTCTCGCGCAGGTACTTGTCGAAGACCTCGCCCTCCTGCAGCCGCGCGATCTCCTCGGCGCGCCAGCCGTCGAGCGCATCGCCCTCGACCGGTGCGTCCGGCTCGATGCCGCCCAGGAACTCGCGGCGGCCGGCGATGACCATCTCCTTGCGATGAGGGTTGATCTCGTGCGCGCCGACCTTCGCCCCGACGTAGTACTTCGCGATCGTGATCTTGAGTGCCGGCGAGTCGTACTGCTCGTTCTTGTTGCGATCCTCGAACGGCTCCGCGCGGCTCCAACGGCCGTTGCGATCCAGATCGAGGTAGCGCTCGTTGCCGTCGCGCACGCCGTTGTCGTTGCGGTCGTCGAAGGGCTCGGCGCTGTCCCAGGCCCCGTTCTTGTTGCGATCGTCGAACGCCTCGGCGAACGGCTGCGTGTAGAGCGGGTAGAGGTTCTGGACGCTGCCCTTGCCGTAGCTGCGCAGTCCGATGACGCGTGCGCGGCCGTGCACCTTCAGCGCACCGGAGAGGATCTCGCTTGCGCTCGCGCTGGACCCGTTGATGAGCACGCGCAGCGGCACCGAACGGCTCCACTTCGAGCTCTGCCCCTTCGAGATGTAGGGCGCATCGGCTTGTGTGCCGGCGCGACCGGCCGTCTCGACGACGAGCTTGCCAGGTGGGAGGAGGTAGTCGCCCAACTCCTGCGCCGTGCGGAGGTAGCCACCGCTGTTCCAACGGAGATCGAGGACGAGCGACGTCGCGCCTCGTCGCTCGAGCTCGCGGAGCGCCTTGCGGAACTCGTCGGAGGTGTTCTTCGCGAAGTTGTCGACGTTCACGTAGCCGACGCCGCCGGGAAGCAGCTCGGAGTGGACGGTCGGGACCTTGATGAAGCCACGCGTCAGCGACATCTTGCGAGGCCGCTGCCAGCCGCGCTTCTGGATCTCGATCTCGACCGGCGTGTCGGGCGTGCCGCGCAGGCGGTCGACGATGTCGTTCAACTCCTGGCCCCCCGTGCTCCAGCCGTCGACGGTGATCACGCGGTCGCCGGACTGCAGGCGCGCCTTCCATGCCGGGCCGCCGTACATGGGTCGCGTGACAATGAAGAAGCCTTCCTTGTCGTAGCCCACGTACGCGCCGATGCCGCCGTACTCCTTGGTCAGGAGGTCGGTCCAACTCTCGCGGTCCTCGGCGCTCTGGAACGTCGTGTAGGGATCACCGACGGCGTCGACGAGGCCCTTGGCCGCGCCCTGCCAGAGCTTGTTCGTGTCGAGGTCCTCGGGGTTGACGTAGACGGACTTCAGCCGGTGCATCGCGTCCTGGATGAGCGCCTCGAGAGGGTCCGGCTCGCTGCCGTCGGTCGTCTCGCCGCTGCGCATGCTTCCGGCGGATGCGATCTCCTGCCACTCGCCGGCCGAGAGAAGGGCGTGTGCCAGCCGGCCGCGCGGCGTCGGCTCGTAGCGGATCTCTTGCAGTACCGCGCGCACGTGCTCGTTGAAGTCGCCGACCTCGGCGAGCCCGATGGCGCCGTAGACGCGCAGGTCCAAGTCGTCGCTGCGGAGCAGATCCTTCAGCTTGGTCTTGGCATCGATGTCGCGCGTGAGGACCCAGAGGGACTTGGCGAGCGCCGCCCGCAGGCGCGGGTCGAGCGCCTCCTCGAGCATCTGGAACAGATCGTCCTCGTAGTCCTCGTCCGCCGCCTCCTCGAGCAGCCGGACGGCCTCGGTCCGCACGGCGACCGGGGCGTCGCCCCGGGCTACGTCCATCAGCAGCTCGGCGGCGCGCCCGCGCTCGCCGACCTGGACCAGCACGCGGGCGAGAGCCACGCGGCCGATCGCCGTGGCGTCGGGGTCCTTGGCGGCGGCGACGGCGAATGTCACGGCCTTGTCGCGGTGCTTGGCCAGACGTACGGCGTCGTTCCAGGCGAAGCGGGCCTCATCGGCGAAGGCGATGGCCTCGGCCAGGTCGCGGATCTCGTCGTCGACGGCGCTCTCGTCCTGGGCCAGCGCAGGGCCGCCGACGAGCAGAGACAGCGCCAGGGCGAAGCCCGCGACGAGAGAGAACGATCGGGAGGGGCGCGATGGCGTCATGGAGTCTCCTGGTCTCGAGGCCGGCACGTGTCGCGCGCCGCAGTCACCGCGGGCCCCGCGGGCCCGGCGGCTGAGTACACGACAGAACTACAGAGTACGGCGAGAACGCCCGCTCGGCGCGAACTGCGACGCGTGAGCCTCTGCATCCTCATTCATCGGACGGATGTCACCTTTCCGAGGTTCTGAACGACCTTTCTCCGGAGGACATTCCGTCCGGGCCGCCTCGTCACTCCTCCATCTGACGTCCGAGAGCCCACCGAGGCACGGGAGGAAGCCAGGATCATGCTCGCGCACTGCCACTCTGCGTGCACCCACGGGGTGGACGGCGCCCCGACCGAGGTCGAGGTGCACGTCCGCAACGCGACGCCGCGCTTCGACGTCGTCGGGCTGCCGGACGCCGCCGGCCGCGAGGCGCGCGATCGGGTCCGCTCCGCCATCGTCAACAGCGGCTTCCCGTTCCCGACCGGCCAGCTCCTCGTGAACCTCGCCCCGGCCGACACGCCCAAGGTCGGGCCGGTCCACGACCTGCCGATGGCGCTCGGCATCCTGGCGGCGAGCGGCCTCCTCGCACCGGAGCTCCTCGCCGAGCGCCTGCTCTTCGGGGAACTCTCCCTCGACGGACGCCTCCGTCCCGTACGCGGAGCATTCCTGCTGGCCTCGACCGCGACGCAGCGTGGGCTGCGGGAGGCTGTCGTCCCGGCGGCCAACGCGTCCGAGGCCGCACTGGCAGCCGGTGTCCCCGTCCGCGGGGCGCGCACACTGACCGACGCCGTCCTGCATCTGACCGGCTCACGTCCTCTTCCCGCGGCCGCGGCCCGCATCCCGGTCCGCGATCGTCCGAACGACCGCGACTTCGCCGAGGTGCGCGGCCAGGAGACCGTCAAGCGCGCCCTCGTCGTTGCGGCGGCGGGAGGTCACAACGTCCTGATGGTTGGCCCACCAGGCGCCGGCAAGACGCTGCTCGCCGAGCGTTTCCCCGATCTGCTGCCCTCGCTCGGCCGGACTGACGCCCTCGCGGTCGCCCGCATCCGCAGCGCTGCGGGGCTGCCGGTGTCGGGCCTTCCGGTCACGCCGCCGTTCCGGGCCCCGACCTGCGGCGCTAGCCGCGCAGGTGTGCTCGGTGGGGGCAATCCGCCTGGACCCGGCGAGGTCTCCCTCGCGCATCGCGGGGTCCTGTTCCTCGACGAGCTGCCACAGTTCCGTCCGGACGTGATCGAGGGACTGCGCCAGCCGCTCGAGGGCGGCGTCGTCACGATCTCCCGCGCGCGCCGCTGCCTGACGCTTCCCTCCCGGTTTCAACTCCTCTCCGCGATGAACCCATGTCCCTGCGGACACGGGTCCGGTCCCCGCTGCCAGTGCACCCCACCTGCCCGCGACCGCTACCAGGCGCGCATCTCCGGCCCCGTCCTCGACCGCATCGACCTGCGCATCCACGTCCACGCCGTCCCGTACGCCGATCTGCGTGGTCCGGCGACCCGTCGCTGCGCCGACACCGCGACCCTCGCCGCCCAGGTCGCCGTCGCCCGCGCGCGCCAAGCCGCGCGACTGGGTCCTCGTCTGGGCCTCGGCCGGGTGAACGCCACGCTCGGCCCCGCCGAGACCGAGCGCTACTGCGCCCCCGATCCGAAGGCATCGCTGCTCCTCGAGACCGCCTGCGACGCCGGTCGCCTCACGGCCCGCGGCGTCGGCCGTGTGCTCCGGGTCGCGCGAACCCTCGCCGATCTGGACCCGACGTCGCCCGACCGAGGCGTCCGCGAGCGCGACGTCCTCCAGGCGATGCGGTGGCGTGTGGAACTGCGAAAGCCGTCGTGATCGCCGGCGTCCCTGCGGTCATCGGCGTCGTGCTACGCTGCGCGCATGCCCGAGAGCGCCGCTTCGCTGCTCCGCTCCATCTCGCGCACGACCGCGCGGGAGTGGACTCTGATTGCCGCGCGCGTCGGGCAGGTGGGCGAGGTGCCTGAGGGCGCCGACAAGGTCCGCGCGCTGCTCGATGCGGTCTCCGTGCTCGATGCGGGCGGCGTACCGTACGCGCTGATCGGCGGCGTGGCCGTCGGCCTTCACACCGGCGTGCCGCGCGCGACGCTTGACACGGACCTCGCCGTGCACACTGCGTCGCGGGGCTCCGCACTCGTTACAGCTCTCGTGGCGGCGGGTTTCGAGTCGCGCGGCACGCATCCCCACAGCGAGAACTTCCGTCACGCCAGCGGCGAGCCGGTGCTACTCGCGTTCGACACGGCGTTCGACGAGATGATCGCCCGCGCCGAGTGCTTCCAGATTGACGGCGCCTCCGTCTCGGTCGTCACCCGCGATGACCTCGTCGCCATGAAGGAGCGCGCCGCGACCGACCCGCGCCGACGTCGCAGCAAGGCGCTCCGAGACGCAGCCGACGTCGAACTCCTCCGCGGCGACGTGCCGGGTCCGGACGAGGGGTGGTGAGCCGCGCACGGAGTCTGTCGGTACTTGGGAGGCGCAAGGCCACCGACGCGCGAGTGGCGAACGGGCACGCGCGGTGATGGAATTCACAGATCTCAGTACTTCAGGACTTCGCACCATGAGAACGAGAGCGGTGATGACGTGATCCGGCGGTCTCTTGCTGCGCTGCTTCTGATCGCCAGTGCCGTAGGCAGTGTGGCGTGCGCGAAGGGCGAGCCGCCTGCGTCGTTTGACGAGCGCGACACACCTGCGGAGTCGCCCGACGAGCGTCGATCCGAATCGCGCGAGAACGAGTGAGGGTCCGCGGCGACCGCGCGCGCTCATGATGGGTCTCGCTGCTGGCCGCTACCAGACGGCGCTCCTCGTCGCGTTCGTCGCGGCGGCGGTGCTGACGTCGCTCTCGCCGATCTACCCGGATCAGTTGCTCCTCCAGCACCTGCCCACCGCACTCATTCTCGCAGTGCTCATCGGCACGTCGCGACGGTTTCCGCTGAGCAACCCGTCGTTCACGCTCGTGCTCGCGTTCTTCGGCCTCCATCTCGTGGGAGCGCGCTGGATCTACTCGTTCGTGCCGTACGACGACTGGACGTCCGCGCTGTTCGGAACCCGGTTGAGCGAGGTCTTCGGATGGGAGCGGAATCACTACGACCGGTTCGTCCACTTCGCGTTCGGAGCGTTGCTCGTCGTCCCGATCGAAGAGGTCGTGCGGCGGATCGTGCGGCCGCGGCGGGGCTGGTCGTACTACATGGCCGTGGAGTTCGTGCTGGCCGCGAGCGTGATCTACGAACTCGTCGAGTGGGGCATCGCGCTCACGTTCGCGCCGACGTGGGCCGATCGCTACCTGGGTCAGCAGGGCGATATGTGGGACGCGCACAAGGACGTCGCGCTGGCGTCTCTCGGCGCAATCGTTGTGACGTGCGGCTTCGCCATCGCGCGCGCGGCGCGGCGCAGGCGCGGCGTCCTCGTGAACGGTGCGGGCTAGCGTGCCGTCGGAAGGGGTAGCGCCGACGCCACGTCTCCCGGACGATGGAGCGATCGTGGCGCAAGAAGTTCCCATCGTGAGGCCGTGGCAGGGTTGGCCCACGCCGCACCCGGCCAGGCGACCGCGTCGGCTTTCACGACCACGGAAGCTGCTCGGTCCCCTCCTGCGCGGGCTGGCGATCTGCGTGCTCTGCGCGCCGACTCTCTGGCCCGAACGGCACGAGCAAGTTGCCGAGATGCGAAACGGCATCGTCGTCGACTGGGAGCGAGGGTCCAGTCCGTATCAGCAGCCCTACGTGGTGGCGCGATGGAGGGGCCATCTCGACGGAGAGGCGCTGGTCCGCCTCGGAGACCACCACGGAGATCGCGACACCGATCGCGGGTTCTTCACGCTCGTCACGGCGACCGACGTCGTCGACGGGGAGGAGGTCGTCGTGTCGTGCACGTGTCATCGCCGGACGCGTGCCCTTCGGCTGTTCGGGCGGCTGCTTCCCGAGTGACGAGCCGAGCTTCGACGACTGCACGCGCGACGCAGCCTGACAAGCCGACCGTCGCGAGAACGCACGGGACACGGCGACCCCTCGGGCCCGTAGAGCGTTGGACGACTGGAACGAACACTGGCGCTGCGAAGTGCCGTCGCGAGCTGGGCGTAACTCGTGCTTCCCCTCTCGCGCACGCGATTCGTGGCTGCGGGACTTCGTGAGGTTGGCGTTCGGGACGCCGAGACGAGTCCGCGGAGGCCTCTCCGAGGCCCCGCGGGACGGTCCACCAGACCGTGGGGGAGGCTGGACTGCGAAGAGGACCCTCGTCGGTCCCGACGGCCGCGCGCTCCTCGCTGGTGCGGCGAAGATCAAGCGCGGCGCGATGACGTTGAAGAAGATCCCTCTCGACGCCATCGGGCGCTACTACGTGATCCTCTCAGGCGACGACGGTGACGCGACTCAGGTGGTGAGCAACCTGAAGATCGTGCTGCCGAAGAAGGGTGCCGGCGAGGCGCTCCACCTCGACGCCGGTGAGCGCGTCCCGATCGCGTTCGGCGCGGTCGCCGGCACTCGCTTCACGCTGAAGGGGACGGTCACCGACGATATGGAACTGATCGTCGCGCTCCTGCTCGACCCCGATGGGCAGCTCGTGCCCCCAGGCGACATCACGACGGTCTCGAAGGGCACGAGCCTCTCGATCAATGTCACGCTGCCGAAGTCCGGGACGTACACGCTGTTCCTGACGCCGAAGCCCGGCGCGCTCGGTGGCGTCATCTACAAGTACAAGCTGAAGCACCCGAAGGGCTCGACGTACCGCGTCGCGGACTGACTCCGCGCGGAGTGTGAATCGCGGAGCGGCAGAGCTTGCTGCCGCCGCGTCGGCTCGAACGGAGGTCGCCCCGCATCGACGTCCCGGGCGGCCCCGACGACCTGCGCAGCCTGGCTGAGACCCAGGTCACTGAATACGCGGTCGCGTTCCGTCAGACTCTCCACAGTCGCCGGTCGGCGACGGGGGGGGGGAGTGCATGGCACGTACGGGTTCCGGCGACACTCGGTCATCGGCGCGCATCCGACAGGTCGTCGAGGACCGCGGTCTCGGTGCGGACCTTCTCGAGAGCAACGGGCGCCTCGCTCGACTTCTGCGCGGTCTGAAGAAGAAGGACCGCGAGAAGATCGCGGCCGCGGCGCTGAACAAGTTCGTCGAGGCCGAGGGACTCAAGCCGTACCAGGCCGAGCTCATCCGCATGCAGGCGCATCTCGAGCGGACCGGTCGCAAGGCGATCATCCTGTTCGACGGCCGCGACGCCTCCGGCAAGGGCGGGACGATCCGCCGAGTTACGCGCTACATGAACGAGAAGCACTACCAGGTCGTGGCACTCGGGAAACCGACCGAGGAGCAGCGCTCCGAGCTGCACATCAAGCGCTACATCGAGATGTTCCCGCATGCCGGCCAGATCGTGCTGTTCGATCGCAGTTGGTACAACCGCGCGATGGTGGAGCCCGTCATGGGCTTCTGCACGAAGGAGCAGTATCGGCGCTTCATGCAGAAGGTGAACGCGTACGAGACGAGCTTCGTCTCCGACGGCAAGACCAACCTCATCAAGCTCTACTTCTCGGTCTCGAAGAAGGAACAGCAGCGACGGTTCGAGCGTCGTCGCAACGACCCGTTGCGACACTGGAAACTCAGCGAGGTCGACCTGCAGGCACAGGAGCTCTGGGACGACTTCACGGACGCGAAGTACAAGTTGTTGAAGCGGACCCACACGAAGTCGAACCCGTGGTGGGTGATCCGCTCCGATGACAAGCAGCGCGCCCGACTCGAGACGATGAAACTGATCCTGAGCGTCGTGAAGTACCGCGGGCGGAGTCGCACGCTGGACTTCCGGCCGGACCCTAAGATCGTCATCCCCGGAGACGTGGAGTACAAGCGGATGGAACGCGTGCGGCGCAAGCACGGCGCGTTCGCGAGCTGACGGAGACGGAGACGGAGACGGAGACGATGAGCGACGCGAAGCGGTCCAAACGGAAGAACGGCGACGAGCAGGTGAAGCGCGGCACAGGCGCTGGGGGCAAGGTGCCCAAGGACTCGGAGACGCGAAAGCGCTACGACCCCGAGCGGAAGAAGCGCACTCCGGTCTGGGTGCGACTGCGCACTCTCGACTACGAAGACGAGCTGATGCGGCTGCAGACGGAGTTGCTGAAGCTGCAGCGGCATGTGAAGAAGCGCGGCCTCCAGATCCTGCTGCTGTTCGAGGGCCGTGACGCCGCCGGCAAGGGCGGCACCATCAAGCGGATCACCGAGCATCTCAACCCGCGCGGCGCGCGGGTTGTCGCACTCGAGAAGCCGAGCGATGTCGAGAAGACCCAGTGGTACTTCCAGCGCTACGTCGCGAACCTGCCGGCGGGCGGCGAGATCGTGCTGTTCGATCGCAGTTGGTACAACCGCGCGATGGTCGAGCCCGTGATGGGCTTCTGCACTGACGAACAGCACAAGCGCTTCATGAAGGACGTCCCGCCGTTCGAGGAACTGCTCGTCAAGAACGGGATCGTGCTCTTCAAGTTCTACTTCTCTGTGTCGAAGGAGCAGCAGAAGCGCCGCTTCGACGCACGCGAGGGCGATGAGCTGAAGCAGTACAAGATCTCGCCGGTGGACAAGCTCGCGCAAGACCACTGGGACGACTACACGGTGAAGAAGTTCCAGATGCTCACCGAGACGAACCGGACGATCGCGCCGTGGTGGATCATCCGCTCGGACGACAAGAAGGCGGCGCGCCTGAACTGCATGCGCGTGATCCTGTCGCAGCTCGACTACGAGGGGAAGTCGCTCTCCGGCGACGACCTGGCCACCGACCCGGAGGTGGCGATCTCCGGGATCGACGAGCTGAAGTACATGGAAGAGACTCTGCTGAGCTCCCGCAGTCGCTCCGACTGATCGAGCGTTGGGAGCGCACGACGCACCACTCCGCAGCATGGTGCCGGGGTGAACACGGCATGCGGCTCGCGTGCCGGAGTGCGCGCGAGCGCGTGTAACGTCGGGACGCTTCGATGAGTGCCACAACCCTTCGCCGAACGCAGATGCTGCTGATCGCGGCTGCAGGGTGCGTCGCGTACCACAACAGCTTCGGTGGCGTCTTCCTCCTCGATGACGATCTCTGGATCGTCAGTAACCCGGATCTGCGCGTCTTGTGGCCGCCCACGGTGGCGATGGGGGAGAGCCTCCGACCGCTAGCGTTCTACTCATTTGCGGTCAATGTGGCGATCAGCGGGACGGAGGCGTGGTCGTACCACGTCGTGAACCTCGCGCTGCACGTCACCACTGCCCTGGCGACGTTCGGTCTGGTGCGGCGTGCACTGCGCCTGCCGCGCGTGGGGATGGGAGGGACGCGCCCTGACGGCATCGCGTTGGCGGTCGCGCTGCTCTGGGTCGTACATCCGCTGAACACGCAGGCCGTCGTCTACATCGTGCAGCGTGCGGAGCTGATGATGGGGCTGGCGTACGTGCTCACCCTCTACGCATTCGTGCGCTCGGTGGAGACGGGCGATCGTGGCGTCCGTCGGCGCTGGAGCGTTGTCGCGGTACTGGCGTTCTACGCCGGTCTCGGCTGCAAGGAGGTGATCGTCACCGCGCCGCTCGTCGTGCTGCTGTTCGATGCCCTCGCCGTGACCGGCACGTTCCGTGACACGCTTCGTCGGCGGTGGCCGCTCTACGTCGCGCTGTTCGCGCCGTTCGTGCTCGGGCCGCTCTGGTGGTGGATCACGAACCCTGATCGCTCCGTGCTCCTGACCCCCAACGAGCATGCACCGGGACACTTCGACTACATCACGGCGCAGGGGGCGGTGATCCTCGGGTACCTACGTCTCGTCGTCTGGCCGGTCGACCAGAGTTTCGATCACGCGTGGAGCCCGGCGCACCACTCCACCGCGCTACTGCCGTCGGCGGTCGTCATCGGAGCCGCGTTGGTCGCATCGATCGTCGGCGTCTGGCGGAAGTCCGTGCTCGCGTGGCTCGGACTCACGTTGTTCCTGGTCCTGGCACCGAGCTCCGGCCTCGTCCCGCTGAGTGACTTCTTCGTGGAGCATCGGATGTACCTGCCGTTGCTGCCGTGTGTCGTCGCGGTGGTGCTCGGACTGGACGCGTTGTCGACCCACGTCGTGACCGTCCCGGAGACACGCCGCGCAGTGGTCCTGTCGCTTCTGGTTGCGGTGACGGCGGCACTGACCGCGGCATCCGTTCGCCGCAACGCGCTCTACGAGAGCAGGGTGGGCATGTGGACGGACGTCGTCGCAAAGTCACCGCACAACGTTCGCGCGCAGTTCAACCTGGGGCTATCCCTCCTCGACGCAGGCGGATCGGACCTGGAGCAACGTGCGCTGGAGCGGTTTCTCACTGTGGTCGAGTTGAATCCGGAGCACGGCGAGGCGCACACCAACGTCGGTACGATCCTCTACCGACGCGGCGAGATCGAGCGAGCTGAGCGCCACTACCGCGCGGCGCTCGGAGGTGCGAGCGAGCGCTTCGTGTTTCACAACAACCACGGCACCGCGCTGATGGAGCTCGGCCGGCCCGCGGACGCCGTGGAAGCGTTCGAGCGCGCGCTCGATCAGCTCTCGCGCGAACCGGAGCAGGAGGCCGAAGAGCCTCGGTTGCGCAACAATCTGGGTGTGTGTCGGGCGCACCTGGATCAGGCGCATTCGGCGATCCCGCACTTCGAGCGCGCGGTGGAACTGGATCCCACGCTGGCCGAGGCGTGGGCCAATCTGGTGCGCACTCTTGCCGGTGACGGGCGGCTAGCCGATGCCGAGGATGCCGCGCGCCGCGCGTGCGTCGCGGATCCGGGGATGACCGGACATCGCGACCGACTGATCCAGGTGCTCGCGCTCCGAGCGCGCGATCGCTAGCTCGGCCCTCTCACCACGTCGGCGCGACCTGCGGCCGAACGGCGGCAACGACGAGCGATGGACGCCGTGAAGACTGAGGTTGGGCCAACGACAGAGTGTCCTGACCGAGAGGGGCCGCGAGATCAAGGCGGACGCGGCGAGGTCAGGGCCCATCCCCCCCCAACGAGCCGTGTCAACGCAGAGTTCGTGGTCCCCGCGATGTGTCAGGCGTGGCGACGTGGTGGGAGGGGCGGGCTAATCGATAAACTCGACGATCCCGAACCGCCAGGCCTGGTGGAACGAGTCGTTGTGCGCGGCCGACCACGCCTGGAGTTGCGCGAGGCGGGAGGCGTCGTGGCGGCCAAGCGGCGCGCCGTCAACTGGCGACACGCGCGGGCGCTCAACTCGGAACAGGTTCAACCGCCAGCGATCCCCTATCCGGGGGGGGAGTGTCACGCGGGTTCCCGTACCCGGCGTCGTCGTCGTGCGGAACACCCGCCAGGGGATCGCGATCTCCACCGTCCAGCCAACGTCGGTGTCCATCGGGGCGGCCGAGTCCCAGCTCTCGACGCGATCCAGCGTGCCGTGCACCGAAACCGCGCTCCGGACGTCTTCCGCGTCCCAATCGGCGAGCCCGATGAAGCGTGCCGAGGGGTTGAGGTCCGTCGGTGCGCGTGGCACGAAGTTGAAGAGGTCGTACTGCACATTCAGCGGACTGACCTCGAACTCGTAGTAGGTGAGCTCGTCTCCGTCCGGATCGATGAACACCTCCACGACTTCGTCGCCCGGAAGCGTCGGTTCGTCACGCGGTACGTCGCGTCCCCAGACGTCGGTGTCCGACACGTCGAATGCGAAGTAGATCGCCTTGTCGTCCCACAGCATGCGGGCATGCGTCGGAGCGAGCGGCACGCTGCCGCCGTTCGCGAGCGGGAACTCGCCCGCACCGCTCGGCGAGTGGACGAACGGGCCGATGCGTTCAGCGATCGCCCAGGCGTCTTCGTCGAGGACGCCGTCGATCCGGATCGCTCCCGTGGCCACGCGGGCGGCGTGGGCGGTCGGGACGACCTCGTGCACAGGCATACCCTCTATGCGGCTCGACGGTCGGATGCTCAACGTCACGAGCAGCACCAGCGCGAGCGAGGTCCCGGTTGAGACGTGCGCGCGTCGTGGAGAGAGCAGAATCCCGAGGAACAGCAGCGCGACGAGGAACAGCGGGATGCCGTCGAACGGCGTCATCCAGTGGACCGGCTTGCCGTTGCCGAGCTCACTCCAGAACGGCTCGTACGTGTAGGAACCGAACAGCGCCGCCAGGGCGGCCGGTTCCAGCAGCAACAGCGGCAGCAGCGCGAGCACGGTCACCGTTCGTCGCAGGAGCGGGCGCGGCTCGTTCGGTGCACCTCGTCCGGGGAGGAAGAGCAGTGCGCCGCCGCACGCGCCAGTGGCGTTGAGGATCAGGTCGCTCCAGTCGAAGCCGTGCCGCGGGTTCGCCTGGATCCAGACAGCGAGTCCCCAGTGCTGCCAGGCCTCGTCCAGCACTCCGAGTGCGACGGCGACGAGGAACGCGAGCTGCGGCCGACGCCCCCGGTCGAGCCCGGCGCAGAGCAACGCCGAGATCAGCGCGTACTGACCGAAGTGGACGAGCTCCGACGCGAACACGATCAGCGTCTTCCAGACCAGGAAGAGGAACGCGCTCCACACCGCCCAGCGAAGGACGGTCTCTCGTCGCATCGTGGCGTCGAGCCCACGCAGGCGTCGCATCGCGAAGCCGATCGTCACGACACCCAGCAGGGCGAGGACGGCGGCGAGAAGCTGCTCCCCCGCGTGCATCCCGGAGAGCCCCCCAGACTCCGTGAGGTTGCCGGGGGACTCCGCCCAATCGAAGTAGGCACGTGCAAGGTCGGTGCCGTACGCGTGGGCGAACGTCGACCAGACCCAGAGCGCGAGCGCCGTCCCGAGCAGCGCCCAGCGCGGTCCAGCGGGGTGCGCGGTCAAGCCCTCTCCGTTCTCCACGTTCACGTGCCGTCGTGCTCCTTCCCCATGTCGCGGCGCACCCTAGGGGTGCGTGCGAGGCCCTTCAATGACCACGCACAGCGTTGCCCGTCTCGCCGTCATGGCGTACACAGGATCGAGCGCGGCGCGTCCGTGCGGCTGACAACCTCGATCCATGAGTGGAGGAATGTGATGCGCACGATTCCGGCTGTTCTCGCTTCGCTCGCCCTCGCAGCTCTGTTCCTCGCCGGATCTTCACCGGTCGAAGCCGCGAAGGACCCGGTGGCCGCGGCGAATGCCAGGCTCGAGAAGGACGCCGGCAAGGCTGCGAAGCGCATCGTCAAGACGATGTCGCGCAGCATGCGATCACGTGCCGTCGCGACCGCGCGCGAGATGAAGTCTCTCGCCAAGGCGCTGAAGACCGGCCGCGACATCGAGCAGCTCTCCGGTGTGCTGTCCGATCCGGCGGCGGGGAAGGGCTTCGAGCCGAGCCCGGCGCAGGTTCAAGGCATCGCGCAGGTAACGCAGCGGGTCTTCGCCGAGTACTTCAACGGAGTGATGGCCGACGTGAGCGCCGTGAAGGCGGAAGCGAACAACGATCCTGCCATCCAAGCGTTGCGCGACGCCGGTCTGGCATCCGGGTGCCAAGGCGGAGGGGGGCCGATCGACGCATTCGTCGCGGGGGCCACCAAGGCGTGGAACGACAGCTCGGCGACGGTGTTCGGTGGCGCACGGAGGGTCCAGGCCGAGATCACGGCGAATCAGTTCGGGTGGAACTTCATCGACTGCGGGAGCCCTCCGTTCAACGGCGAGGGGTTCGGGGCCGAACAGGCTCCGCTTCTTTCCAATCCGAGCACCGTCGCCACGTTCGGCGATTCGGGCTCGGGCATGGGGGCGATTGTCGTGCAGTCCGGCATGCCCGTGTCCGCGTCAGCGTCGCACGCCGACGTCGTGGTCGGAGGACCGGCCGGGGAGGTCTTGTTCGTGATCGGGACGCTCCAGTCGACGCCGGTGGTGCAGTATCACACGGCTGAGTCGACCTCATTCATCAGCTCCACGGTGACCAGCAAGCTGAACGTCCGGTTCGAGGACATTGCAGCGCAAGAGCACGTCGCCTCGTCTCCGGCGTCGCTCGTCATGCCACCTACGCCGCCGAGCACGGGCGGGCCGCCCGATGACGGACTCGCATTCTCGATCTCCGCCAATCCAGATCCCGTTCGCGCGGGTTCCTCTGTGAACTTCTTCGTGGCCGTCAGCAACGATTCCCCGGCGACCGCGGATCTGGTCATCGACATCTTCGATGTCGTCGACGGCGCCGAGCGCCTGATCGGCACGAGGACGCTGCAGGTAGGAGCGTCGTCGTCCGGTCAGGTCTCTGTCGTGACGTCGTACCCGTCGAGCTCTCAGTCCGGGAACGTCCGCGTCAGAGTGCGTGTCGCCGGTGTCGAGCGCGCGAGTCGGGTCTTCGAGTTCGAGACGTAGCAGGGCGACCGAGCAGCGAACGGATCTCTCGGCGGCTACCCAGCTCCGTCGACGAACTCGCGCAATCCCGCGGCGTGCGCTTTCGTCACGTTCGGGACGTGCGCAGCGATGCGCGGGTTGTCGGCGCGTGACGCGATCCAGCCCGTGATGGCCACGCGCCGCGCCGCGCGAAGCACGCGCACCGTTTCGGCGTCGTCCGTCGTCAACGGTCGCACCTCGGAGTAGCCCTCGAGGAGTGCGGCGCGCAACGCATCACGGTGTCTGTGGCGCGTGATGGCGACGCCCGTGACGGCTAGGTCGTACAGGTGGAAGCCCCACCCGCAGTCGTCGAAGTCGATCGGCCGGGGATGCGGGCCGTCGAATAGGTAGTTCCAGTGATGCAGATCAGCGTGGATCAGACCACTGCGGGCGGGACCCGGGTCGTAGTCCCGCAAGCGCTCGCGCAGATCCGCGCGGACGTCGTAGAACCCCTTGCGTCCGTCGGTATCCAGCGAGGGCAGGTCGCCGAGCGCTCCCCAGACCGCGTCGTCTCCGAGCAGCCCGTTCGCGTCCCATCGCGGCCGCTGGGTGACGAGCGCCGGGTCGATCCGCGTGCCCAGCTCGTGCACGTGTGCCGTCATGCGTCCGACGCCGTGGAGCAGTCGCGGCGACAGGCTGTCGCACCGAAACGCGCCGTCGACCCAGGCCAGGAGTGCGACGCTGCGGGTCCCGGGGACGCCGGCGTGCGTGACTGCCTGTAGGACGGATCCGTCACTGGCAGCGATCGGGCGTGGCGCGACGACGCGGCCGTCCTGTGCGATGGCGTCGAGCCACGCGAACTCCACTCCGATGGCCTCGGGCGTGTTGTAGTCCGCGCGGTGGATGCGAAGGAGGTAGTGACCCTCGTCGGCGACGACCTTGAACGTCGCGTTCTCGCCGTGATTGATCGCCCGCACTCGCTGTACGCGTATCGCGTAGCGCTCAAGTGCGTCGAGGGCCATCGCGCGGAGACGGCGCAGCTGTCCGAGATAGGTCAGGTCGTTGAACGGTCGCATGGAGGGACGAGGGTAGCGACGCGGCGCGCCGCGTCGAGGTCGCTCGTTCGTTCCTCGTCATCCCGTGTCAGCCGACGAGATCGCGCGTGACGTCCGCGGTGCTGGGGCAGTCGTCGAGGCTGATGGGTTGCACCGGGGGACCATAGAGCCGCCCGAGCCCGGACGCACGCGGTGACGCTCGCCGGCCGCGGTCTCTCCCGTTCCGGGCCATCGCCGTCGACACTGTGTCGATGCCGCGTGAACGCGACCCCGTCACTCACGTCGTCCTCCTGCCAGGACTGCACGGGACGCCCGCCCTGTTCGGGCCGTTGCGGCGCGCGATCGGTGAGCGCTTCGAAGTCGTCACCGTCGCGTACCCGGACGATGGCAGGCTGGACGTCGACGCGCTCGAGGGCGTGGTGTCCGAGGCGCGACCCGGCGGAGTTCGGTACGCGGTCGTAGCAGAGTCGTTCTCGGGACCGGTCGGCATTGCGCACGCTGCGCGGACGCCGCAGGGTCTCGCCGCCCTCGTTCTCTGCGCGTCGTTCGCGTCGAGCCCAGCGCCGGCGTGGAGCCCGTCCCTGGAGTCGCTGCTGCCGCTGCTGACTCGGCTCCCGTTACCGCGCGCGTTTGTGCGTCGCTACCTGACCGGTCGGGACGCGGATACGGAACTGGTCGATCACGTTCACGAGATCGTCAGCCGTGTGCCTGCCGCCGTGGTCGCGGGACGCTTGCAACTGGTGCTGTCGGGCTCCGTGGAGGATCGACTCGCGCATCTCGCCGTACCGGTGCTGTACCTCGCGGCGATCGACGATCGCCTGGTCGGGCGTTCGAGCCGCGATCGGCTCTCGTCGCAGTTGCCGGCGATGGAGACGGTCGAGATCCGCTCGCCCCACCTGATCCTGCAGTGCCGCGCTGACGCCGCGTTCACGGCGATCGAGTCGTTCCTGAAGCGCACGGGCATGGCGTGAGGGCGTGGAACGCGTGAGGTGGAACCGAGACCCCGGGGTCAGCGTGCGCGCCGTCCTGCGGGGCGACGAATGGACTCTGATGCCACCGGCCGAGGAGCGATCTGTGGGGGTCCGCGCCACGCGAGCCGAACGGGATTTCGTGGTACGGCGTAGCCGGATGACGCGATTCGACGCGCAGACGGAGATCTCCGGTATTGGCATGAACCGGCTACGCTTCGCGCGTCCATGATCTCGAACCGGGGAGCCGACCCCCGTCACTCGTCGGCGCACACATGACCCGATCCATCCGCGCGGTCTCCCGCGCAACGGAGCGTTGAGCCGAGCCGAGACGTCTCCCGCAGCGGGAGAGATACGCGCACTGCGCGACCGGTCCGAACGCGATCGCTCAGGACGCTTCGTCGTCGAAGGCGCGCGCTTTCTCGTGGTCGCTCTGGCACGTCGTGTGGCGATCCACCGCGTGCTGGTGGCGCCCGCGCTCTGCAAGAACCCGGGAGTGCTGCTCTTTGCGGCCCGCGGACGCTGATGGGACGCGCAGCGTTGGACGTGCGGGTGCGTTCGATCTCGGTGACCGCGCCCGTCAGCGAGAACATGGGTCCTCCCGCGTTCCTCGGAGTGCATGCGCGTGATCCTCTCGCATCGACATCGGTTCATCTTCCTGAAGACGACGAAGACCGCCGGCACGTCGATCGAGATCGCGTTGTCGCGCTTCTGCGGTCCCGACGACGTCATCACGCCCATCAGCGACGAAGACGAAACTCTGCGGTCCGAACTGGGGCACCGGGGCCCGCAGAACTTCCTGCACGCCCCGCACGATGGGGAACTCACAACCGGAGTCCGCGTGCCACTGAAGCAGTGGAAGCGCGACGGGTTCTACAACCACATCTCTGCCGGTGAGGTACGGGCGCACGTCGGTGATCGCGTCTGGTCGGACTACGTCACGTTCGCCGTCGAGCGCAATCCGTGGGATCGCGTCGTCTCGCTCTATCACTGGCTGCACCGTGACGAGCCGCGACCGACGATGGCCGAGTTTCTGGAGTCGGGCGCGCCCCAGCGGCTCAAGCGCAAGGGGTTCGGCGTGTACGGGATCGACGGCGCAGTCGCTGTGGATCGCGTGTGCCGCTTCGAGGACTTGGCCGAGGAACTCGAGACGCTCCGCTTGGAGATCGGGCTTCCGGATGCGCTGCACCTACCACATGCCAAGGGCCGCTTCCGCGGTCAGCGCGATCGGTATCGGGAGCACTTCGATCCGGCGTCTCGTCAGCGTGTCGCCGAACTGTTCGCCGATGAAATCCGGCTCTTCGGGTACGCGTTCTAGCCCGACATGCGAGCGATCGATCCGTTCCGTCGCTGGATCGTCTACCCGGCTGCGTTGCGCGCCATCCGGAAGGCGTGGGCGCGTCGCTTCGCCTCCATCGCTGCCTGATCTATCTCTGCCACCACCCGACGGTCCACTTGCTGTACTCGGGGTCGAACAGGCTCAGACGCCACCACGTCGCTCCGTCCAGCGTGCGCGTCTCACCCGTCGCCTGGTAGCCGGCGCCGGACTGCGAGAAGCACGGGAGGAGACCCATCCGTGCGAGACGCACGTTCCGACGTTCTCCGTCAGTGAGCTCGCGCGAGATGGCGAGCCCGAAACGGTCGGGTGTCTCGACCTCTCCGAACCAGTACGAGTCAATGTCGACGCCCGCGAAGGCGGGACCGTCGAACGAGTCTCGGCGCATGTCGACGCGCGGCGAGCCGGCCTCGACGTCCCAGGTTCTCGCGCGAACCCAGACGGTCTGCGGCCATGGCTCGCGGCGCTGGAGGAGCAACGCGGCGCCGGCGAGCGCCGTCCATGCAATGACGACGACCAGCGCGATCTTCGCTGCGCGGTGCGTGAGCGTTGTTCGCCCGAGCATCGCCCTCCTCCTCGCGCCGGTCGTGCGCTGCAACTCCCGATCAGTAGAAGACGTGGATCTCCACCGACTCCAGGATCTCCTTCAGTCGGTCGAGCTGACTCGGAGTTCCCGCTGGGCGCAGGATCTCCACCTCGTAGAACGAGAACTCGGCGAGCACGTAGCCGAACTCGCGAAGCCAGCTTTCGTCGTCGCCCCGGCGCAGCCCCTGCTCGGAGCTGGTCTCGGTGGGGCAGACCACGGCAGAGCTCGTCCCGTCACGGGTGGTGAGCATCTGCAACTCGGTGTCCACGAGGTCGCGTGACGCGAGTGTTCGCTGCGCGAGCGACGCGATCTCGTCCTCCGCGCTCGCCGAGAGGAACTCGACACGCGCAATGGTCGTGACCGCACCGTCCTTGTCGCGCTCGCGCCACTCGATGCGATCGCCGTCGAGGGCGGTCGTCGGGGTCGAGTCCCACGTGGCCGGGACGGACATGCTGACGAAGCGGGAGGTCAGTCCCTCGCTGCTGTTCCACTCGTCACGCAACTGGAACCGGCGCAGTCCCTTGCGGAGCTTCTTCGGGACGGAGAGATGGATGCCTTCGACGATCTCGTGGATCAGGTCCGCGCTCACGCGGGTCTGGTTGTTGTCGGCATCGTTCGGACTCGTGTCGATCGTCTGTGGCCCGCTGTCGCCGCCGCCGATGGCGCCGTCGCCCGTGCCTCCCGGCCCTCCATCAACGCCGGGAACTCCTGCCGCGTCGCCGACGCTGGTGGTCGAGGTGGCCGACGCCTGACCGCTCCCGCCGCCGCCGTGGCCGGCGGTCGTCGACGTCGGCGTGCGAATCGCTCCGACGATCACGTGGTAGTCGCCGGGCATCGGCAGAAGCGCGAACTGGTAGACGAGCTTCTCCGTGGAGTTCAGCCGATGCCCCGAGTTCTCGAGCATGACGCCCTGCACGCGCTTCTTCCCAGCGACGCGGAACTTGCGTGGGTTGACGATCCACGCGCCGTCGAACACCGTGTCCTCGAACGGGAACATCGTCTCGGGGTAGAACGCGATCGAGTTGGCGGTTGTCTTCATCTCGCGCGAGTCACCGCGCTCGAACATCACGAAGACCTGTGCGTCGAATGCGCGGCCGTCGGCGACCGAGGTGAGCAGCCAGCGTTCTGCCAGCGGGGGCAACTCCGACTGGGTGAGTTGGTTGCGACTCGGGTACTTGTCCATGCGCGCCAGGTGCGCGCGCCAGAGCCCCTCTGGTCGCTCGAGCGTGAACACGACCGGCTCAGCCAGTCCGAGCGCCGTGAGATCGGTGGAGATCACGTGAGCGGACTTGTCCTTCTTGCCCTTCGCGGCGGCCGGTGCGGCGCCGATGGCAAGCGAACCTGCTAGTCCAACCGCAACGGTGACGGCGAGCGCGAGGCTCGTTCTCGGATCCAGACGCATCGTGGCTCTTCCTCCGCTTGATTGCGTGCCCTCATGGTAGCGCGGGCGGACGCCTTCGGGGCAGAGAGGAGGGCCTCGGGGGCAGGCCGGCAGGCTCCATCGCGCCCGGACGACGTGCCGATGAGCGAGTGGAGGTTCGCCATGTCTCACCGTCGCCCCGTGGCTGTCGCTCTCCTCGCACTCGTCGCGGTCTCCGTAGCAGTGGCCGCCGATACTGCCGGTCACGCCCTCGCGTTCCCGGCCCTCGAGTGGAAGAAGGGCGATCTGGTCGAGTTGGACGGTCGCCTCGGCTACGACCTCGAGTTCCGTCCCGAAGGTGGCGAGGTGACTCCGAACACGAAGCTGTACGAGAACGACGCCTGGATCGCGACCGTCCGCGTTGACGAGGTCGATACTCGCGGCGGCATCCGACGCGGCGTGGCTCACTTCCCGAGCGGTGGTGTGCGCCCCGATCGCAAGGAGTACGACCAGTCGCTTGTCGGGGCCCGGATCGCCCTCGATGGCGATCGCTGGAGCGAGGCGGGCGGGCGCGGGCGGCCGTCGCGCGACGTCACCGAGTGGCTGCGTGACGACTTCATGCGTCGCTGTCTGCCCCAGGCGCGACTGGAGTGGACGCGCGCGCTCGCGCCGAAGGCCAAGGTGGCGCCGGGCGACACTTGGACCGCTGACGCGGCGGCGCTCGCGCGCGTGCTGTCGTCCACGTGGGACTGCGAGCTGGCGGCCGAGGGTGCCGAGGCCACGTGCACGCTCGAGTCCGTGATCGAGCTCTCCGATTCGCCTGTGGCGTTCTTTGACGTCGAAGCGACGTTCCCGATGCGTGTCGCGCCGCGGCGCGGTATCGGGAAGCGCCTGCGGCTCCCGAAGAAGGCTGCGTTGCGTGTGACGTTGAGGTGCCAGATGGGACTCGAGGGACGGCTCCCGCACCGGCACGTCACAGCCTACGCGCGGTACTGGGGGGATGCGACCGCCTCGACGCCGGGGCGACTCAATATCAGTTTGCACGCCTGGTGGGGGTGCAAGGTGACCGACTGGATGCCCGAGCCGGCGCGCTGAGCGCGCTCGCTACCCTCTCCAGCGCCGCCGGATCCGGCGCAGCGCCCACGCCAGTCGGAACGCGTCGCGAACGACGTGCACCTTGCTCCCCGCCACGTCGATCCAGTCGATGGGCATTTCGATCATCGTGGCCCCGATGGTCCGGAGTCCGGCGAGGAGGTCGACGTCGAAGGCGAACCCCTGCTCTGCCAGGCGCGGGCGGATCGTCTCGAGGACGTCGGTACGAACCAGCTTGAGCCCGCACTGACTGTCGTAGACGGACGAGTCGATCGACATCCCGACCAGAGTGGCAAACACGCGAGCGAGGTAGTGCCGCGTCGGCTGACGTTCGATGGTCCTGCCGAGCATCCGGATGCGGGTGGCGAAGATCGCGTCGGCGTCCGATGTCCGGGCACGCTCGATGACTCTTCGGAGCACGGCCGCCGAGATGGCGCCGTCGCCATCCAGGAACCCCTGCCAGGCGATGCCAGCTCCGGCGGTCGCGGCCCAGCCCGAGAGAACGGCGCCGCCCTTGCCGACGTTCGCGTCGAGGAGCAGCGGTTCACGGAAGAGCGGGCCTGCGGCACGCACGACGGTCGCCACCGCATCGCGTTCGGACGCGCGCGACCCGTCGTCGACGACCTGGAACACGACGCCTGCGCCATCGCGGTCGAAGGCATCGCGCCGCGCGCGCAGGAACGGCGGGAAGCGGTCGGCCTCCTTGAACACCGGGATGACTAGTCAGATGTCGGGGTTGGTCTTCATGTCAGTCAGTGCCCACGCTGCTGCCGCACGGTACCGAGTGGACGCCAGCCTCGCGAGCCCGTCGACGACGCCCGCATCTGAAGGACGGTGCGCGTACCCGGCGTGTAGCCTGCCGCCGCATGAGCGACGCACCGTGGGAACCGTCGACCGGGACGCAGGGCGTTCTCGACTTTGCGCTCCGCGTGCTCGACGAGGAGATGCCGCGGCGCGGGGATCTGCTCGACATCCCGTGCGGGATCGGCCACCTCGCGACGCGGGCCGCCGAGGGCGGATGGCGGGTGACACCGTGCGATCTCTACCCGGAGTTCTGGACGGGCGATCCGGCTACGGAGGTCACGCGCTGTGACTTCAACGAGCTGCTGCCGTTCCCGGATGCGAGCACGGACGCGATCGCGCACTGCGAAGGCATCGAGCACGTCGAGAACCCGTGGCAGATCCTGCGCGAGTTCCGGCGCGTGATCCGACCCGACGGCGTGCTGCTCCTCTCGCTGCCGAACACGATCGACCTGCGCCAGCGTCTGCGCATGCTCCGTCGTGGCTATGTCGGCCACTACCTGCCGCGTGTGCCGGAGCACGTGAACCGCATGGGCACGTTCTACCTGTGTCATGCGTTGGTTCGGACGGGCTGGCGGGTCACGACGATCCGCACTCGGAACACGTACGGCGGAATGCTCCACCGGTTTGCCGCACGGTGGCTGGGGTTCGGGCGGGACTGCGGACTCCCCGACGACGTGCGCGCGATGCTCTCCCAGCGCGATGTGCTCCTGGCTCGTACGGTGTTCGTCGTCGCACGCCCGGCCGACGCAAGGTAACGCCGCACGTCGCGCACGGTCGGAGCGCGTCGCCTCTCATGGCTTCTGGACCAAGGCTTCCATGTGGCCGCCGCGGCGGAGCAGTCTCGCCAGCGGGCGCAGCAGCGACCGACGGATGCCCCGCGGTACCTCGACCCCCCAGGTGCGAACGCCAAGGAGTTGCAACTCGGTTGCTGCACAGAGAAGCTCGATGGTCGTTGGGGAGTAGTACGTGACGTGCCCGAGTCGCTGGTACGCGACGTACGACCACGCTGGGCCGCGGATGGCACGTGACCACGATCGGACGTTGCCGGTCTTCACGTAGACGACTCCACCGGGCCGCAACGCACGTCGGATCTCCGCGAACGGCGGGACCGGATCGGCGATGTGCTCGATGACCTCGCAGAGGTAGACGACGTCGTAGTGATCCGCGGGGAGCTCCGCGTCGGCCAGAAGACTCTGATGAACGCGCAGCCCGAAGCGCTCTCGCGCGACCGCGGCCGTCTCGCGCTCCGGCTCGATGCCTTCCACGTCCCATCCTCTCTCTGCGGCGACGCTCAGGAGGTGACCCCCGCAGCAGCCGACCTCGAGGAAGTGGCCGGTCTTGCGGAACGGCGAGAAGCGCTGGAGTCGCTTCGAGTACTTGCGACGCCGCGAGGCCAGCTGGCCTCGTCGTGTTCGACGTACTCCTCGCGCGCGTGCTGCATCGGCCCGTTCGCTACCGAGAGGTCGGCGTGGCGCGGGCTCACGAAGACCAGACCGCATCCTTGGCAACTCACGTATCGGAAGTGCTGCTTCGTGAACTCCGACTGCGGGTCGCCGGCGCCGCAGAGCGCGCAGGGAAACGCGGAGAGCCCGTCGGGCACGACGGCTCGGTCGATCTGCGGGCTGCTTACCTCGTCCGTTGACACGCGACTCCTTCTTCGGCGCCGCGGCTACGGAGACTTCCGACATCGAGCCCTCATGCCGACGCGCTCGATCGCGGCGCAGAGTCTGTGTGTGCGACCTGAACGAGAGGTGAACGCACCTGCCGAGTTGGCGATTTAGGCGTGGTTCATGTTGGTCGTGGAGACTACAGCGCGGCGCGGTCCCCGTGCCTTGCGTCGGCCTCGCCGTCCGGTCCGGGAGGGAAGATGATCGGTTGGCTGCGCAGGCGCTGGGCCGGAGTGACGCGACGGCGCGCCCTGGGGACACTCTTCGGCGTCGTCCTCGGGCTGGGGGCGGCGGAGGTCGGCGTCCGCGTGCTCGGTCTTGGTACGGCAACGCTCACGCGCGGCCTGATGCACGCGTACCACCCCGAGGCCGGGTGGACGTGCGCGAGCGCGGTGGACAGGCGGTACGTCCAGACTGGGAGCTTCGACGCGCGGATCACGACCAACGCGGAGGGTCTCCGTGACGGACCGATCGAGCCGCACAGTCCCGATGGGATCAAGCGCATCGTCGTCCTCGGCGACAGTTTCATGTGGGGCTACGGAGTCGAGGACGACGAGATGTTCGCCAGCGTCCTCCAGGAACTGGTCCCGGACTGCGAGACCGTGAACTTGGGCGTCAACGGCTACAGCACCGTGCAGCAGGCCGTGCGCTTCGAACTCGACGGAGTTCGCTACGAGCCGGATCTCGTGATCGCCGCGTTCACGTGGAACGACCTCGGTGACAACCTGGACGACGAGGCGGGGGGACGGCCCATCGTCACGGTGAACTCGACGGGGGCGGTGGCGATCACGAATCGTCCGGTTCGCACGCCGTGGAAGAGCCCCGCGAAGCAGTGGCTGCGTCACAACAGCCGACTGTTCAACTTCCTGGAGTACTGCAGCGAGAGCATCAAGGCTGCGCGCGCGGCCGAGCGGAGTCGCGTCCAGCAGGAGGAACGCCACGCGCGCAATCGCGATCGCGAGAGAGCTGGTGGTGACACGCGGCGACCGCGTGCAGCGGGGGGCGCCGAGCCCCAGGACCGCGCGGGCGCGTCGATGGACCGTGCCGTCACCGCGGTCGACGTGTTCGCGGAGCCCACACCGTTGTCGGAACGTGCGTGGATCGCGTACGAACACGTGCTGACGAAGATCCGAGACGATGCGGCGGCCGGCGGCGCGCGTCGCACTCGAGGCCGCGACGTGGATGGCGGCGATGCTGCTCGTCTCTCCGGTCAGCCGCAAGGCGCACTTCGTCGCCATGCTCCTCGCGTTTGGCTGCGGTGCCGTGCTCGCTGTGCGTGCTCCCCGGTCGCGAGCCACGCTGTGGATGCTCGCCTGTGTAGCGATGTACGTGCTGGCGTCCCGGTCGGTCGTCGGCGACCACGTCGGGCTGATCCTCCGCGCCGGCGGGCTCTACACCGCGACGGCCTTGGTCCCGTGAGGCCTACGACGCACGTCGCATGCTGGCCGAGTACGAGGCGCTCTATCGACGCGCTGCTGGCGATCGCCGCCGCCTACGGCCGTCGGACTCGCCGCCCGGTAGCGCGCGCGACACGCCCCGGCAGCGCCCGGACGCTGTCACGGCGCCTAGCTCCCGCTAGGCGTCGTCGTCGTCCTCGTCCTCGTCGTCGATCGAGGTCTTGCCCGATGCGCCGTCCACCATCAGCTCGCGCAGGCGACCCCCGTGAACGAGCGCGATCTCCCAACCCGCGACACCGTCCTCGATCTCGAGCTCGACGGCCGTCACCGCCCCCTCGAAGTCGCGTGCGATCACGGCGGCTGCAGCCGCGAGTGAGTGCTTCGCCCGCTGTGCGAGGAGGAGTTGCGCGCGGCCTGCTTCGAGATCTGCTTCGACCTCGCTGCCAACGACGGCGCCCGTTCGGGCGTCGAGGGTCCACTCTCGGATTCCGTCGTCCTGAACGAGCAGGACCTCCCACGCGGGAGTGAGCGTCCCATCTCCCTTCACCGCGGTGAGCTCCATCTCGATCGGAGTCCCGCTTTGCGTCGCCGCCAGCGACTCCAATGCAGACGCGGGCGACACGAGCTGCGTCGCGAGGGCCTCGAAGGCCTCGAGCACGTCCTCGACGTCCTCCAGCTCGATCAGCTCCTCACCGTCGTCCTCGTCGGCGGAGACGTGGCCGCCGAAGAGCGTGGTGCCGCCGAAGAGCGCGGGGTCGAGTGATACCGCGCCGATCGCGAGCGTCGCGATGACGAACCCTGTCAGAGAGAGTCGTCGCATGGTGTCTCCGTCCTCGTCGGTCGTCCGTGCACTGTGGTCGTCCGTGCACTGTGGTCGGCGGCGCGTCGTTTCCCGCGGGCTTCGCTGCCAGCCTACCTCGCGAAGCGGCTGCGGCGAGTGTCGATGTCCGTGCCCCTCTGGGGAGTCAGGCCACGGTCGATCGGACCCGCTCGCGGCTGCGCCGTGGCAGGCGAATGACGAAGCGAGTGCCACCGTCCGGGCCATCGTCGATGCTGATCGAGCCGCGGTGAGCCGCCACGATCGAGTGCGCAATCGCGAGACCGAGCCCAGCCCCTTCCGACCGATTCTTGCCTTCGTGAACGCGGAAGAAGCGCTCGAAGACCCGCTCGCGTTCCTCGGGCGGGATTCCCGGACCTGTGTCCCAGACCTCGAGTTGTGCGAACGCTCCGTCAGCGCTGATCCGCAACCCGATCTGCCCGCCGGCGGGAGTGAACTTCACGGCGTTGGACAGCAGATTGCGTAGGACGCGGAGCATGCCGTCTCGATCGCAGCCGAGCACGAGGTCTGGGGCAATCGCGCGTTCGAACCGGATGCCGGACTGGTCGGCCAGCGCCTCGAACTCGGCGATGAGGTCTCGTACCAGGTCGGTCGCTACGGAGGCCTCGTTTCGTATCGGATCAGCGCCTGAGTCCGTCCGCGCGAGCGTCAAGAGGTCGTCGACGATCGTCCGCATCTTGTTCGCGACTCGACGTTGAAGCGCGAGGCCCTGCACGTACTCGTCCGTGGAACGGCGACGGCGAAGGAGCCGATCGGAGTTCGCAAGCAGCACCGCGATCGGCGTGCGCAGCTCATGGCTGGCGTCGGCTGCGAACCGTCGCTGTCGGGTCAGCGCATTCCCGAGTCGCTCGAATGCACCGTTCAGCGTCTGCGCGAGACGGCGGAGCTCCTTGACGACCCTCGACGGCTGCAGACAGTTCCCGGAGTGGTCCGGGCTCATTGCCGCGGCTTCTTCGGTCATCAGATGAACCGGTCGCAGGACGATGCCGGCGAGGAGCAGTCCGCCGCCGAGGGTGGCCAACAGGGCGATGACGTTCGCGGCGACCAGGAACCAGATCAGTCCGGTGAGGCCGGCATCGCGAGGCCGCGAGTCCATGGCTACTCGAATCTGGTAGTGCAGAGCGTCACCGGTCGGACCCGGCCACTCGTCCGCCTCATCCGGGTCGCCGACGTCGGTGAGGGCGACGAAGTAGAGTGTGGCGACCGCGCACGGGATGCCGTACGGACCCTCGGCGAGCTCCTGGTGATCGACGGCGTCCTCGACCCACGTTCCGCGGCGCGGCAGCGGTTCGTCGCCGAGCGACTGCGAGGTCAGGACTCGCTCACGGTCAGCGTTGTAGATCACCGCGAACACGCCTTCGCCGGGCGTGTAGTACTCCGGTGAGACCTTCTCATTGACCTCGAACTCGATGCCATTCTCTTCCAGCTCGAGGAGCCCGGCGAGAGTGCGAGCTCGGACCTCGAGGTCGTGCTGGAGCCCCTTGATGGCGATGCTGTGCGAGCGCGCGTACACCGTGGTGGACACGCCGAGCAGGACGAAGACCTGGAGGGCGACGAGCCCCAGGACCAACGTGGATCGGAGGCTAGGAGGCGTCCGCGCCACGGAAGGCGTACCCCACGCCGCGCACCGTCCGCAGGACCCTGGGCTGGCCCTCTGCGTTCAGCTTGCGACGAATCCGCCCGATCAGCACGTCGATCGTGTTGCTCGAACTGTCGAAGTCGTCGTTGTAGACCCGTTCGGAGAGCTCCGTGCGCGTGAACACCCGCTCTGCATCCGTCATCAGGACGTGCAGCAGTTGGAACTCCTTCGCGGTCAGCACGACGGGCTTCCCATCGCGCTGGACGCAGTGCCGTGCCGGGTCCAGCTCGACCCCGGCGTGGCGGAGAACGCCGTCGCCGCCCTGCGGGCCGCGGCGGAGGAGTGCGCGTAGGCGGGCTTCGAGCTCCTCCCACGCGAACGGTTTGAGCAGGTAGTCGTCCGCGCCGAGGTCCAGGCCCCGCACGCGATCGCCGACCGCATCCCGCGCCGTCAGGATCAGCACCGGGGTCTTCGAGCCGGCTCCGCGCATGCGGCGCAGGATCTCGAGTCCGTCCACGATCGGGAGCCCGAGATCCAGGACAACCACGTCGTAGTCGACCGTCGTGATGCGCCAGAGCCCGTCTTCGCCGTCCTCGGAGAGGTCGACGGCGTAGCCCTCTTCCGTCAGTCCGTCGCGCAGGATCCGAGCGAGATCCGGCTCGTCTTCGACGATGAGGGCCCTCATGGCCGTGTCCCCTCAGATGCGGTCGAGTGGGTCACTCGATGCCGGTCAGACTCGTGGCGTTCAGTCGCAGCCGCTCGTTGGACGAGGCGGAGCGCGCGAAGCCGATCCCCGGCACGTACCACTTGGTCTCGAGCCCCCCGTCGGGCGCGGACTCGCGAATGCGCAGCACGTTGTTGTGCCGAGACGAGAGAACGCGGAGCCGTCGACGGTCATCCACGACGCGGAAGGTCTCCTGTTGCACGTCGTCGACGTCGACGGCGCGCCAGGACGATCCAGGCGTCGGGTTGGCGGGCATGAAGACCGTTGGATTAGAGACCGAGACCGTGTCCGGCGGGTCCGTCGGGGCGATGCTCCCGACGATCCAACCGCCGGTGTCGTCCTCGTCGTGGTCGCTCTCGTCGTCGTCGTCTGCGTCGTGCGTCTCCGTCTCGCCGAAGAAGAACACGTCGCCACCGTCGGACTGAGCGAAGTACGTCACCGCCTGCTCGCGTAGGCCGCCCCGCACGAACTTCAACTCCTGGACGATCCGGCAGTTGACGATCTGCCCGTCCCACTCGAACTCGCGCGTGTCGGTGCGGTGGGTGACGACGACCGTCACGTTCTCCCGCCCCTCCTTGCCCAGGAACACCTTCACGGCGCCCGGAACGATCGGGAAGTACGCGTTGTCCACCTGAAGTGGTGCGGAGAACACCGGTGCGGCGTCCTCCACGGCACCGATGGCTTGCGGTGCCGTCACATGCAGCAGCCCGATCGTGGTGATCAGGGCCGTCGTGGCCACGACTCCCGCGAACGTGCGTGGGGTGAGGTGTGAGCTTGCCTGGGTCATCGAGTTTGGCTGGGTCATGACGTCCTCCTTCCCGAGGGCTCTCCCGGCTCCGCGACAGTCTCCGCGTACATCCATGAACGAAACATGAACGGGGTGGATTCGAACCGTCGTCGCGTGGGATGGAGCCTCGCGACGCGATCGACTGCCGCCGCGCCGCACACCACAGTGTGCCCGGAATCGCGTCGCGCTTCCGCACGCTCTTCTCTGCAGAGCGGCGCGGGCGGGTGGGCCGTGAGTAGAGAGTGCGCGGCCCTGCGCGGGAGGAATGGCGCGGGAGGAATGGCGCGGGTGGACGGCGCGGGTGGACGGCGCGGTGCGGGCGGCCGGTGCGGGCGGCCGGTGCGGGCGGGCCGTGCCGGCGGATCACGGAGCGGGAGGGTGACGATGCCGAACGAAGGGCTCGCGCGAGACGTGTTGACCATCGCGGCCGCCATCGTGTTGGTCGCTCTCCTGTTCGTCGTGGTCGCGTGGATCGTGCGGCGCGTCGCCGGCGTCTTCCTGGGTGGAGCGAAGGACCGCGGCGTCGCGCGCGCTGCCAAGGCGCTCGGGCAGACCCTCCGGCTGGTCTGGACGCTGGTCGGTTTGGTGGTCGTGCTGACGATCGCCGGCGGCGGCGCCTACCTCATCTGGCGCGACATCGACGTTCTCGGCTGGACCGTCGATGCTCTGACGGCCGTGGATCCCGCCATCTGGCAGGCGTTGACCGTGGGACTCGTGTCCGTCGGCGGGGTCGGCGTCCTCCTCTTCCTCCTCCTCGGCGCGGTCCGCCGTGCCCTTGGCTACGCATCCACGCGCGTCCAGGCGATGGACCGCATCGCGGCCAACGACGATGCGGTCGCCGCGTTCTTCGCGTCGCTCGAACGCATCGCGGGGCGCGTCGCGTGGCTCGTCTTCCTCTGTGCGGCGTGCGCGCTACTGGGTCTCCCCGTCGGACTCCAAGAGGCCGCGTTCGCGCTGCTGTGGGTCTACCTGATCATCGCCGCCGGGATGCTCCTGATGAGCGCGTTCGGTGTCCTCCTCGACTCGCTCGACGCGCTCAGCCTGCGCTTCTCGAGTCGCAGCAACCTGCTGGGTTACTACGAGCAGCTGCGCCACCTGCTGCCGCTCCTGCGCCGCGCCGTCGAGTACGCGCTGTTCGTCTCCATCGCGACTCTGGTGGCCATGCAGATCGAGCCTCTCGCAGCCCTCGCCAACTGGTGGGAGCCCGTGATCTCGGTGATCGGCATCGTGCTGCTCAGCCGCATCGCGGTAGAGGTGCTGAACCTCGTCATCGACGAGTACATGGTGCGCCGCGCCAATCTCGATGACTCCACTCGCCAGCGCCGCCTGACCCTGACGCCGATCGTCAAGAGCCTGCTCAAGTACGCCGTCTACTTCCTCGCGATCATCATGGTGCTGCAGAAGCTCGAGATCGACCCGACACCGATCCTCGCCGGCGCCGGACTCGCCGGACTGGCGATCGCCCTGGCGGCCCGTGATCTGATCAGCGACTTCGTGACCGGCTTCTTCATCCTGTTCGAGGACTACTTCCTCGTCGGCGACTACGTTCGCATCGCCGAGGCCGAGGGGTTCGTCGAGACCATCGACCTGCGGGCCACCCGTATTCGCGACAACGACGGGCGGTTGCACATCCTGCGGAACGGCACGATCGCGACCGTCGTGAACTACTCGAAGGAGTACACGTATGCGGTCGTCACGGTCGGCGTGGCCTACGAGTCCGACCTGGATGCCGTCACGGCCGCGCTCGAGGAGGTCGGGCGGCGCCTCGACGAGACGGTGGGGGATGTGCTGGAGCCGACCGTGGTGCAGGGCCTCGAGGTCTTCGCCGAATCCGAACTGATCTATCGCACGATCACGAAGGTCCGCCCCGGCAAGCACAAGCTGGTCGAACGGGCTGCGCGCCGGCTCTTGAAGGAGGTCTTCGACGAGCGGGGGATCGAGATCCCGTACGCGCGTCGCGTGCTGATCTGGGGCGACGGCGAGCGGCCGGAGGGACTTGGAGGGGGCGAGCCGGTGCCGCCTCCCGCCGGAGGGGCGGACGGCGACTGAACGCGCCGAGGGAGGGGTGCACGGCCCCGGCAGGGGGTCCGAAGCCGTGCGGAGCCTGACATCGCACGTGCCAGACACCCCTCTAGACGTACGACAGCGCCGGATCGTGCCGACCTTTCTCGGAATTCTGGAGAGCCGTAGAACGGCGCACATGCGGATCGCAGTGAACGCGCTGAGCGTGGTGCCGGGGGAGACCGGAGGTGGCGAGACGTACCTCGTCGAACTGCTGCGTGCGATGGCGGTGCACGAACGGGCCGCGGGGCACGAGGTGATCGTCTATGCCTCGGAGAATGCAGCCGACCTGTTCGACGAGGAGGGAGCGGTCCGCGTGGTGCGACTCCCGCTCGACAATCGCCGTAGGCGTCGTCGCCTCTTCTACGAGCACCTGCGTCTCGGACCCCGCCTCGTCACCGATCGCATCGACGTGCTGTACGCGCCGGGCAACGCGCTCCCGATGCGCTGCCGGACGCCGTCGGTGCTCGGCATCCAGAGCCTGCACTCGTTTGTGGTTCCGGAGGAGATGTCTCGCTTCCGGGTGGCCTACTTCCGACGCATGGTCCCGCGGTCGGCGCGACGCGCGGATCGCGTGCTCTGCGTGAGCGACGACATCCGGCAGCTGCTCATGGATGTCGTGCCGGGTCTCGACGCCTCGCGCGTCCGCGTCGTCTACGAGGGCGCTCCCGAAGACGCCGCGCCGGTGGAGGACGCCGAACGCGTGGCCGCGGTCTGCGCGAGATACGGCGTGAGCCCGGGTCGCTTCGTCCTCTTCGTCTCGAGCCTCAATCCCTTCAAGCGCCCCGAGCGCGCGGTCGAGGCCGTGGCGTGGTGGAACGCGCAGACGGGTACGGAGTGGCCGCTCCTTCTCGTGGGGCGCGCCTCGCAGGAGCACGCGGATCGAGTTCGGGCCGCTGCTCGAGCCGTCGGCGCCGAGGAGCGGATCACGATCGCAGGCACCGTGTCGCGCGACGATCTCGCCGCCCTTCTGACCTCCGCCCGCGTCATGGTCTACCCGTCGACCGTCGAGACGTTCGGTCTCCCGCCGCTCGAGGCGATGGCGTGCGGTTGCCCGGTGGTCGCATCGAACCGAACCAGTATCCCGGAGATCGTGGGCGAGGCGGGCCTGCTGGTGGATCCCGACGACGTGCCGGCGCTCGGTGCGGCTCTTGGCCGCGCCCTCGACGACGACGTACTCCGGAGCGAACTGATCCGCCGTGGACGGGAGCGGGTGGGGCGCTTCCGCTGGTCGACTGCGGCGGGGGAGACGCTTGCCCTGCTGGAAGAGGCAGCTCGCGGAGCCGACGGGTAGCATCGACCGGATGGACTTCGCGATCGGACCACAGGACCCACGAGAGCGGGCGCGATGAGCGGACGCGACGACGGCCTGACGCATCTCGACGCGGATGGCGACGCGCACATGGTCGACGTCTCCGCAAAGGATCGCACGGCGCGCGAGGCGTCGGCCGAGTGCTTCGTGCGCTGCTCGGCCGCGACGCTCGCGCGAGTTCGAGATGGCACGGTGCCGAAGGGCGACGTCTTGGCCGTGGCCCGAGTCGCCGGAGTCCAGGGTGCGAAGCTCACGCCGTCCCTGATCCCGCTCTGCAACCCTGTTGCGCTGACCGGCGTCGAGGTGAAACTCGAAGTGGCCGAGGACGGCATCTGGGTTCGGACGGTGGCCCGCGCGCAAGATCGCACGGGAGTCGAGATGGAGGCCCTCACGGCAGCCGCGGCCGCAGCGCTGACCATTTACGACATGCTGAAGGCCGTCGAGCGAGGCATCCGGATCGGTGCACTGCGACTCGTCCGCAAGTCGGGTGGGCGCAGTGGGACGTGGGAGTTCACCGAGTGAAAGCCGCGGTCCTGACCGTTTCGGACCGAACTGCACGCGGTGAACGCGAGGACGCCACGGGGCCCGAGCTCGCGCGCACGCTGCGCGAGTGGGGGTTCGACGTGGACTGCCCGGCTCCCGTCCTCGACGACCGAGCAGCGATCGCTGCGTGTCTGCGCGAGCTCGCGGCCGACCACGTTCTGGTGGTGACCACGGGCGGGACCGGATTGGGCCCGCGTGACGTCACCCCCGAGGCGACCCGCGACGTCATCGAGCGCGAGGCGCCGGGGTTCCCCGAGGAGATGCGGCGTCGCAGCGCCGAGCGCTTCCCGCGGGCCATCCTCTCTCGCGCTGTCGCGGGGACGGTCGGGCGGTGTCTCGTCCTGAACCTGCCGGGCAGCCCGAGCGGGGCGCTGGAGTGCCTCGAGCTCGTGCGGGAGCCCCTGATTCACGGCCTCAAGGTGCTCGACGGCGGTCTCCGGGACTGCAAGGACGACCCCGCATGAGCGGACTTCGGGTCGCCGTCGCTGGGGCGACCGGAGCGGTGGGGGCGGAACTTCTGCGCCTGCTGGCCGAGCGCAAGTTCCCGCTGGCGTCGCTCCGGCTGCTGGCTTCGGCTCGTTCGGCCGGGCGCGTGCTCCCGTTCGACGGGGAGGAACTCCCTGTCGAGGAACTGACGGACGCGTCGCTCGAGGGCTGCGATCTGGCCTTCTTCTCGTGTGGCGGCGATCGCAGTCGCCGCTTCGCACCTCGCGCCCGCGCTCGCGGCACGGTGATCGTGGATAACAGCAGCGCGTTCCGTCTGGACGAGGACGTGCCCCTGGTGATCCCCGAGGTCAATGCAGCTGCCCTCGATGGACATCAGGGGCTGTTGGCCGTGCCCAACTGCACGACCATCGTGTTCCTGATGGCGGTGGCGCCGCTCCATCGAGAGGCTGGCTTGTCGCGCGCGGTGGTCTCGTCGTACCAGGCCGCCTCCGGAGCAGGCCAGGCTGCGCTGGACGAGTACGACGCGCAGACGCGCGCTGCCGCCGAGGGGCGACCGCTGGAGGCGTCCGTGTTGCCCCGCGTGCTCCACGGCAACGTGATCCCATTCGTCGGCGACCTGCGCGAGGACGGCGCGACGACCGAGGAACAGAAGTTCCCGGACGAGACACGCCGCATCCTCGACGACACCGATGTCGAGGTCGCGGCGACGTGCGTTCGCGTCCCCGTGGCCCGGGCTCACGCCGTGTCCGCTGCCCTGGAGTTCCGACGGCCGCTCGAGCCCGCTCGCGCCAAAGAGATCCTGCGCGTGGCACCGGGTGTCGTGGTCGTGGACGACGCGGACCCGCCGGACTACCCTACGCCGCTCGACGCGTCGGGGAGGTGCGACGTGTTCGTTGGACGTATCCGACGGGACGCTTCACGGCCCGGCGGACTCCTACTCTGGTCCGTGGGTGACCAGTTGTTGAAGGGCGCGGCGTGGAACGCCGTGCAGATCGCCGAACACCTCGTACGAAGGGGGGGCGTGTGAGCGAGTCACAGCCTCGCAGTCAGACCAAGCTCGATCTGGCGGAGGTCCGCCGTCTCGTGAATCTCATGGAGACGAAGGACCTGGCCGAGGTCGAGATCGAGCTCGAAGGCAAGCGCGTGCGTGTCGTGCGAAGCGTTCCGGGCGCCATGAGTGCGATGCCTGTGGCCGCGTTCGCGCAGCCGGTCGCGCCCGCGCCGGCTCCCGCCGCCGCTGCCGAGGTGGACGCCGCTCCGGCGAAGCGTGGGGTAGAGATCCCGTCGCCCATGGTCGGCACGTTCTATCGGTCGCCGGGCCCGGATGCCGCGCCGTTCGTCGAGGTGGGGGACCGCATCGGGGTGGAGACCGTCGTCTGCATCATCGAGGCGATGAAGGTCATGAACGAGATCAAGGCCGAGGTCGAGGGCGAGATCCTGGAGATCCTGGTGCAGAACGGTGAACCGGTGGAGTTCGGTCAGCCGCTGTTCCTGATCCGTCCCTCCGGGAGCGGCGCCGCCTAGTGTCTCCTCCGAGCAGAATCTCGTCACCCGGCTGGTGGCGAGCCAGGCACGACCGAGCACGATCGCGGCGCTCGAGCGTTCCCCTTGAGGCTGTCTCGGGCTTGGCCGCTCGGCGGCAGATGAACTCGTCACCGAGCGACTCGCGCTGCCCCGATCGAGGATCTGCTTCGAGCTCTGAGCGGTCACTTCTCGGACAGGACACCCGCCGATGATCTCCCGTGTCCTCGTGGCGAACCGCGGCGAGATTGCGCTGCGCATCATTCGCGCGTGCCGCGACCTCGGGCTCCAGACGGTGGCGGTCTACAGCACGGCCGACCGTGAGGCCGGGTACTTGCGATTCGCTGACGAGACGATCTGCATCGGGTCCGCGGCCTCGGCCGGTTCCTACCTCTCGATCCCGAACATCCTCGCCGCCGCCGAGATCGCCGACGTCGACGCGATCCACCCCGGATACGGCTTCCTCTCCGAGAACGCCCACTTCGCCGAGATCTGCGAAGCCTCGAACATCACGTTTGTCGGGCCGCGGCCCGAGGCGATCCGCTCCGTGGGGGACAAGTCACGGGCCCGAGCCACTGCGCAGAAGGCCGGCGTGGCGGTCGTGCCGGGCAGCGAGGGCACCATCCGCGAAGAGACCGAGGCGCTCCGCCTCGCGCGGGAGATCGGCTATCCGGTCCTCGTCAAAGCCTCCGCCGGCGGAGGCGGGCGTGGCATGCGCGTCGCGCACAACGACATGAGCCTTCGCACGGCCATCCAGGCTGCGAGCGCTGAGGCCCAGGCCGCCTTCGGCGATGGCGACGTCTATCTCGAGAAGTACCTGGATCGCCCGCGGCACGTCGAGGTGCAGGTCATCGCCGACACGCATGGCCACATCGTGCATCTCTACGAACGCGACTGCTCTGTCCAGCGTCGGCACCAGAAGATGCTCGAGGAGAGCCCGTGCTCGTCACTGCCGCGCGATGTGCGCAAGAAGATGCACCGCAGCGCAGTGAAGTTGCTCAAGCAGATCAACTACTCGAGCGCCGGCACCGTCGAGTTCCTGGTCGATCGTGACAACTCATTCTACTTCATCGAGGTCAACGCTCGGATCCAGGTCGAGCACCCGGTGTCAGAGATGGTGACCGGGATCGATCTGGTCCGCGAGCAGCTCCGTGTCGCCGCAGGGGAGAAGCTGGGCTTCGATCAGGATGACGTGAGGCTGAACGGTCATGCCATCGAGGTTCGTGTGAACGCGGAGGACCCGGACAAGGACTTCCGGCCCTCAGCGGGGCGCGTGACAGCGTGGACCCCGCCTGGCGGACCTGGTGTCCGGGTGGACTCGCACGTGTTCGCGGGGTACCAGGTCCCCCCCAACTACGACTCGATGATCGCCAAGCTGATCGTCCACGGCCGTGACCGAAAGACGGCCATCGCCCGCCTGGCGCGGGCACTCGACGAGTTCGTCGTCGGCGGCATCCGGACGACCATCCCGTTCCATCGACGCATGCTCGGGCACGCCGGCTTCGCCGCTGGGCATTACGACACGGGCCTGGTCGAGGACTTCCTCGCCGGCAGTGGAGCGTGAGCGGGTATACTCGCGCTGCACTCGGGAATGTGACGGTAGTGCTCGCCAGGCTTTGGATTTCTAGCCTGGAATCCGATCTCTTAATATTGCGCACTTTGAGGCTGGACGTAGCATCATGCACGTCGTCAAGTGCAGAGTTCGTGGGGCTGGGGTCGGTGGTTTGTTGCCCGGAAGGCCGTGGCAGTTGAGTACCGGACCGTGAACTGCAGAGGAGAGGACGCATGAGGGGCCAAGGACTGGGCGGGGTCACCCGCTGGGCGATCGCGCTCGTCGCCGCTGCAACTCTGTTCGTCGGGACGGCGCTCGCCGCTGCCCCCGAGACAGCGCGCGTGGGGGACCTCCGTGGCTCCGCCACGCTGCGATCCGGCCGACAGACGTCGCGCGTCGGTTCGTCGACGAGTTTCAAGGCCGGTGACCTTCTGAGCGTCGCGTCCGGCGGCTCACTGACCGTCCGGCTTGCCGATGGCGCCACCGTGCGCATCTCGGGTCCGGCCGAACTCTCGTTCCTCCAGCTCGACTCGTCCGGCAACCGCGTCATGCTCCGCAGCGGCACGATCTCACGCGCCGACGTCGGCGGCGTCGCGCTGGAGATCCAGGCCCCGGGCAAGAACTCGCTCGTTCTTCAGAGTGCAAGCGCTTCGGCATCGGTTGCCGGGTCGCGCGTGACCTTCACGAAGAGCGGTGGCGACTACGCGAAGCTGTACGTCGATGGCAAGGCCAAGAACCTCGCGAGCACTTGGAGCAACGCTCCGGCTGCGAAGCCGAGGCCGAAGCCGGCCCCGCGACCAGCGGTGAAGCCGCGCCCGACGCCGAAGCCGCGTCCGGCCGTGAGGCCCGCCGCGAAGCCGAAGCCCGCTCCGGTCTCCGCCGTCCCCGCGAGCAACGAAGAGGCTCGCGTCGGGACGCTCACGGGTACCGGCACGCGTCAGCGCGGCACGCAGACCGCCCGTGTCTCCCCGCAGACGCGCTTCCGTCAGGGTGATTGCGTCCGTCTCATGGCCGGCGCGCGCATGATGGTCGTGTTCCAGGACAGTTCGTCGATCTCCGTCGTCGGCCCCGCCGAACTCTGTTTCCTGCAGCTCGCTCCGCAGGGGCGTCGCATCCTGCTTCGCTCTGGCGTTATCAACGAGGCGTACACGCGCGGCACGGCGATGGAGATCCAGACGCCGTACGACGCGTCGCTGATCCTGCAGAACGCGACCGGCTTTGCTCGAGTGGCGCCTGGTGACAAGGTCTCGTTCCAGAAGTTGGACGGGGATCTCGCGCAGGTCTGGCACAAGGGCAAGACGATCAACCTGGTGGGCGGATGGACGCTGAACGTTCGAACGGGTAGCTCGTCCGGCGGCGACGCACCCGCTGGCGGGCGCCAGCGTGCTGGCGCCGACGGGGGCTCGATCGAGGTGGGTAGCCAGCGCGTTGCCTACACTCCGGCCGGCTCGTTCCAGGTGGAGACGACGAGCACCGGCGGCGTCATCCTTACGTACGTCGGCGATGACATCGGTGTGGTCGACGTCGGCACGGATGCCGTGTTCTTTCTGGCTCCTGGTGAGTCGGTAGAGCTCGGCGCCGACGGCAATGTGCTCTCGTTCACCGGCATCGTCCACAACAACGACCCGGTCGGCGGGAGTTCCCTGTACGACGAGCCGGTCGGGGACGTGAGTGACGTCAGCACCTCGAAGCCGGGGCGGCGCTGATGCCGATGAGTCTCGATGCTGTGCGTGATGAGCGGTTCGGGAATATGGGCGCGATGAGGGGAACGCGATGACCAAGGGCAAGACGGGCATGCTGGCTGCGGCTGCGATTGGGGTGTTCTCCCTCGTGGTTCCGGCAGTCGCCCAGGATGCGGGAAGCACCTCCGCCCGAGACGACGCTGTTCGAGATCTCCCGACCTGGGAGCCGTACGGCGCATCGAACGCGGACACCGTGGAGGAGACGTTCTTTCGCCTCGCGCAGGACTTTGTGACGACATCCGAGTTGGGAGTCTCGCGCCTCGGCCACGTCCCGATCTGGCCGCGGGGCGACATGAAGATCGGCAACGTGCGCGTGCTTCCGTATTTTCGCGAGGCGATCGAGTACGACTCGAACCTGTTCAAGGAGAATCAGGCAGGCGCGCGGGATCTTCCCAGCTCCGACGGTCGCGACGGCCGGGAGAGTGGCTGGACGCAGGTGCATCAGCTCGGGTTTCTCGCTGACACCATGCTCATGGGCGGGCGCCTGCGTCTGTCGCTCTCGACGGACCAACAGTGGCGCGAGCGGTACCGGGAGGACCACCCCAGCGACTGGGAGGGCAGTGCGCAACTTGGCGCGCGGTACACATTCAACCGCAACGTGTGGGCGAGCGCTGGCTTCTCGTACGCTCGCCGCTCTGAGCCGATCGAGAATCAGTTCGAGTCGCGCTTCAAGCGGACGAACCAGGGCGCGTTCGCCTCGGTGGGCCTCGACGGCGATCCCTTCTTCGGCACGAAGTTGAACTACATCCTGCGCATCGATTCGCGCGACGCGGAGTCTCGCGACCCGTCGTTCGATGACCTCGATCGCACGGAGACCACGTACTCGTTCGAGGCCAACTATCCAGTCTGGCGTGAGACGACGCGGGCGTTCGCTCGCGCGCGGTACCGGGCAGACAACCGCGAGTCGCAGCGCATCAACGATGGCGACGTCTCTGGCTTCGACTTCGGGATCAAGGGGAGTATTCCCCTGACCGTGACGGACGGCGTGTCCGGTGGCCTCCGCGGAACGCTCTCGGTCGGCTTCGATCACGCTGAGTATGAGTCCGGGGGGTTCACCGACTCGGGTGTCGCGTTCCGGCGAGATGACGGCGACGACGACACCAGTCTGCACGTCGAGGCGTCTCTGCAGTACCTGATGTCCAGCCGGTCGGTTGCCGATCTGCGCTACCTCAGGACGAACCAGTTCTCGTTCCGAGGCAACTACCAGATCGTCGACCGCGTGGACTTCACGCTGACGCACAACATCACGCGGCGCCTCGTCGGGCGCGTGGCGACCTACTACGAGCACACCAGTCCGACGGGTACGCTGATCCCGCTCCGCGCGGACGGTTCCGCGCAGCTCCTGAACCAGCACAACCGCAACGTCAACCGCGGAGGTGTCGGCCTCGGTCTGCGTTATCCGATCGAGGACTGGGTGGATCTCGACGTCTCGGTCGACTACGAGCGACGCAACTCCGCACACGAGAGCAGCTTCACCAACTATCGTGGCGTCGTTGGCCTCACGTTCTACCTGAGCGGTCTGAAGGTCCCGACGTTCGGCAGTGGCATCGAGTAGCTGTTCGCCGTAGCGGATCGAGCCGTGGCGCATGCCTCCCTCCGTTCTCGGTCGGGGACGGTAGACTGACTCGTCCGGTGAGCGTGGTGTGCGCTCGCCTGTGAGGTGAGTAGCGCAGTCAAGTCGCTGCCGTGACCTCGGTGATTCGAACAGGCCTCGGTGAATCGAAGAGGGGAGCCCGATGCGTAACATCCTCTCCGTGGTGGCGCTCTTGAGTGCGGCGGCAGCGTTCTACGTCGGCGACCTCTTCGCCCAGGATGCGCCTGGACGGGACGACCCGTCTCAGCGCGACCTGACGGCGTACCGACTGCGTGTCGGCGATCAGATCGACATCGTCGTCTACCAGCGTGAGGATCTGACTCGGGCCTACAGCGTGCCCGGCAACGGCGAGGTCTCGTTCCCGCCCATCGGCAAGCTGAGCCTTCTCGGGAAGACGGACTCCGAAGTCGAAGAGGCGATTGCGAGACGGTTGCGCGTCGAGGAGTTCGTGGACGATCCCAAGGTGAGTTGCATCGTGACGAGCTACTCGCCACGGCGCGTGTATCTCCTGGGAGCGACGCAGGGGACGGTGGATCTGCCGATCCACCGCAATCCGCGCTTGCTGGAGTTGCTGGCGATGTCGGGAGCTCTGGGCACGAAGGACGCCGACTTCTCGCGCGTCCGCGTCCTCCGCCGGTCGGAGGGCGGAGATCTGTATCCGATCGACGTGGATGTCTCCGACATCCTGCAGCGCCTGGACGAGCGTAAGAACGTGGTGGTCTTCGAAGGCGACTACATCGTCGTGCCGAAGTTGGAAGGGGCGAACCCCCAGACGGCCGAGTCGGTCTACGTCCTCGGGAAGGTGGGCAACCCAGGGCGCCATCCCATCGTTCGCGGCCGAACTGGCTTCACGCTGGCCAAACTCATCGCAATCACCGGCGACTTCGCCGAATTCGCGGATCGTTCCGAGGTCACGATCATTCGCCACACGTCGGCAGGACGGAAGCGCCTCGTCATCGATTTCGACGAGATCATCGAGGGCAACCACCCGCCGGTCATCCTGCAGGCCGACGATCTGATCTACGTTCCGGAGTCGTTCTTCTAGGCCTCTCGGCCAACTACGAGCTGAAACGATGACCCCGACGCAACCCCCGCGGACGACGCTGGCTCCCGCGACGCAGGCGAAGGATTATTGGCTGATCGTGCTGAAGCACGGTCAGTGGGTGATTCTCGTCCTCGCTGTCGCGCTCGCGTTGACTTGGTTCCTCACCGAGCGCCAGACGAAGACCTATCGCAGCGCTGCCGTCATCGAGATGGTTCCGCCGCGGCTGTCTTCCGTGGGGGGAGCGACGTTCGCCCCGCGGATCTTCCAGGATGTCAGTTACCTGAAGACGCAACTCGTGAAGCTCGAGATGCGGTCGACGCTGAACGACGCGATCACCGATGCGGAGCTCGTCGGTCACGAGGACCTGGTCGGCATGGCGAAGGCGGACATTCTCGCGGCGGCGGGCAGTGTCCGAGCGTCGCAGCGGCGAGGTCAGTATCTCGTCGATGTCTCGATCTCAGGCTCGAACCACAAAGTGCTCGACGACCTCTGCAACGCTCTTGTTCGGCACTTCCGTGCCATCCAGCGCGATGAGAGCGAGCTGCAACGTAAGTCTCGAAAGAGCGAACTCGAGGAACGTGTGGCTTCGACCAGTTCGGGCATGTCGGTCCGAGAGGTGCAGAAGCGCTCGGCCCTGGAGCAACAGGGCTTCAGCGAGGCGTCGTTCGACGACGAGTACCTGAAGCTCTCCAACGATCGGCGCCGCTTCCTGGACAAGCGGACCGAAGTTCAGATTCAGAAGATCGAGGACGAAGCCACGTATCGGGCATTCGCCGCCGCGTTGCAGGACGGAGCGGAGGGGCCGGAGTCTCTCTCGCAACATCCCCGCGTCCTGGCGAATGAGGACGTGCGCGACGCGCTGAACCGGATCGCAACACTGCGCGCCGAGCAAGCCGAGTTGCGTGCCCGGAAGGCCGGCCGCAAGGACCCCGAGATTCTCTCGCTCGACCGGGCGATCGCCCGCGTCGAGGCCCGCCGACGCGAGGTTCAGGACGCGTACGTGCGCCACTTCGTGAGCGGGTATGAGGCTCTCGATCCGCAGCTGATTGCCTACGAGACCCTGGCAGCTGAGAAGGACCGCGACCTGAAGCAGGCGGCGGGAGTCCGGGCCCGGCTCGACGAGATCAACGCCGACACGGCTCGCCTCGCCGGCGAGAAGGCGGCTGCTCAACGGGAGCTCGAGTTGTTGGCGCCGAGCGCGTTCGGCGTTGTGGACTCGGTCAAGGTCATCTCGTGGGCTGGCGAACCGTCAGCGTCGCGTCCGGTCAGTCCGAACAAGCCCATGAACTTCGCTCTTGGTGCGGTGCTGGGGCTCCTCGGCGGTGTTGGCCTCGCGTTCCTGGCAGAGCACCTCGACGACACGATCCTCTCCAAGGTCGACCTGGAGCGGATCTCAGACGCCCCGCTGATCGGCGTCATCCCGCGCATCTCGGCGCACAAGAAGGACGTCGGCAAGCGCGACTTGATGGCGTACCGGGAGAAGAAGAGCTCGGTCGCGGAAGCGTTCCGAGGCATCCGTACTGCCCTCACGCTCCGCGACCGCGCCGGACGGCGAAGTGTGCTGCTGTTCTCATCTGCGGGTCCGCGCGAGGGCAAGACCACCACGGCGACCAACATGGCCTGCGTGCTGGCTCAGTCCGGTGACAGCGTCGTGCTCGTCGATGCCGACCTGCGCAAGCCCCGCATCCACAAGTCGATGGAACTCGAGAACGTGAACGGTCTCTCGTCGCTGCTCACACAGGACGCGGATCCGAGCGAGTTCACTCAGACCATGCCCGACGTCGGCATCGACGTCATCACCAGTGGCCCGATCCCGCCGAACCCGGCGGAACTGCTCGGTTCCCGCAAGATGCGGAACCTGATCGCGGAGCTGAAGTCACGCTACGACCACGTCATCTTGGACACGCCGCCGATCGGCGCTGTGACGGACGCGGCCGTACTCGGCACGATGGTGGACGGTGTGATCCTCGTCGTGCACGCTGGCAAGACGCGGCGCGGCGTCGTGACGCGCTGCATCGAGCAGCTCAACTTCATCGAGGCGCCGATCGAGGGCATCATCCTCAACAACCTCTCGACGCGCGCGTTGAAGTACTACGCCGGCTATCACAGCTACTACTACTACTACTCGTACTATGGCAGCGGCCGGACGCCGAAGCTGACGGACGCCGAGTCGCGTCCCGACAAGCCTGAGCCGGAGAAGCCCGGGCCTGACGACCAGCGGTCGCCCGATGACGAGCGGGGAGCCGCAGCCTAGAGCGGCTGTCTGTGGCGAAACAACGAGGCCAGCGACTGGCGTTCCTGTTCGCGGCGCTCGTCCTGTTCGGGATGCTCGTGCGGCTCGTGCACAACGTTCACGCTGAGATCCCGTTCCACCGTGGACTCGGGGTCACTCTGACTCCGTCGCGGGACGTGCCAGGGCGCCTGGGGCTCTTCGAGGAAGCCTCGCTTCGACGGCCTGACGCGTTCGAGTATCGACTTCGAGCCGGGCAGATCCGGCTTTCGCGGGCGCTCCGCCGCGGCGATGAGGTGGAACTGCGGCTTGCCCGCAGTCACCTCGATGCAGCAGTCACGGCGCGTCCGCTGGCGGCGACGGCTCGCGCCGCTCGCGCGCGCGCGATGGCCGCAGCGGGCGACGCAGATGCTCTCCCGGAGGCGCGTGCCGCGCGACTCTTTGGCGCGGGTCACCCTCCGGTCCTCGCAGCGGTGCGCTCGGTTGGGTTGGAGATGTACACACGAACCGGGCGAATCGCCGCACTCCGTGAGGCTCTCATCGCCGACGCGGCGCTGAACGACAGCGTGAGGACGCATCGACTTCCTCACGACGTGCGACTCGTCGTCCGACGTCGCGGTCTCGAGCTCATGCCGGATGCCGTGGAGGCGGCGGGGGCGGAGCCGACCTTGCTCCGTCGGGCCGCAGTGTGGCTCGACCACGATCACCCAGCGTCAGCAGCAGATCTACGACGGATCGCTGAGCGGCGATCGCGTCCATGAGTCGCTCGGTCGAGGTCGGATCGTCGGTGCGCGCGGCTGCGCTCGCCGTGACGCTGCTCACGGTTCTCGCGCCATGGCCGTACGCGTCTGTCGAGCCGCTCTGGCGCGATGCCCTGATTGCGCCGCTGCTCCTGATCGGAATCGTCACTCTCGCAGCGGCGGTGCGTCGCCGTGGACCGTTGGCCACTCTCTCTGGTCGGGCCATGGCGCTGGCCGCGCTGATTCCAGGCGTGGCGCTACTCGGTGCCGTTCCGCTGCCGGCGTTCCTCGTTGATCTCGTACAGCCCTCGGCGGGTCGCTTGCTCAGCGCGGCCGCTGTGCCGCCGCGAGGGTGGACCACGCTCTCGCTCGATCCCGCGACGACGCTCGACGCTGCCGCCCTGGCGGCAGCGATCGCCGTCGTCGCAGTTGTCGTCATAGCCGCCGCGCGTCAGCCTCGAGTTCGCGCAGCGTTGGCGGCGATCCTCTGCGTTGGGGGGACCGCCGTCGCGGTCTTCGGCGTCGTTCACGTCCTGACGGTTCGCGACTCCGAGACCATGTTCTGGTCGGTCCGGATCGCGGAGGTCGGGACGCCGTTCGGGCCGTTCGTGAACCGCAACCACTTCGGCGGGGCGATGGTCCTGTTCGCAGGTTCGGCGGTGGGACTCTTCGGCCGTGCGTTCGAGGGTCGACGCTTCGTCTCCGCGGGCATCTGGGGGATCTGTGCCTGTGCGCTCGGTGCGGCGCTGATCGCGACGACGTCACGCGGCGCCGTACTCGGTGCGGGCACGGCGAGCGTCGCGTTCATTGCGCTGGCGCGAGGCAAGTCGCGTCGGCGAGCTGCGGCTGCTCTCGGCGTCGCCGCGCTCGTCGGTCTCGCGGTGCTCATCGGTACTGGGCGCGGGCAGGAGCTTCTCGTTCGAGTCACCAGCCTCAGTGGACGTTGGACGGCTCGCTTCGCCGTACAGTTGGACGCTCTCCGGGTCGTCCTCGACTTTCCGGTGTTCGGTACGGGTGCTGGCTCGTTCGAGACCACGTACACGGCCGTGCAGACGATCGAGCCAACTCGAAGCTTCAGCAACGCGCACTCCGATTGGGTCCAGATTCTCATGGAGACGGGGCTGCTCGGCGCTGCTCTCCTCGTCGCGGTAACTCTCGAGGTCGGGCGCGTCGTGCGCCGCGGACTCGAGGCGGCTGGTCCTGAACGGTGGATGATCGCCGGTCCCATCGCGGCCTGTCTGGGCGTTGCCGCGCACGGCCTCTTCGAGGTGAACCTGCACGTGCCATCGAATGCGCTGCTTGCCGCGTGCACGCTGTCGATAGCATACGCCACCTCGCTGGACGTCCATGACGGACACGCGGGAGGGGCGGCTCGCTCAAGTGGCCGCATGGAGTGTTCCGACGAGAGCGAAGCAGAGGCGACCGGCCCACCGGTCTGCCCGAGTCCGTCGTAGACGAGACTCGAGTGGTGGGACCGGACTCAGGAGCCTCCGCGAGGAGCCCAGCGTTGAGCCTGCGTGACAAGATCGAGAACCGGGAGGCTCGCATTGGAGTCCTCGGCCTGGGATACGTCGGACTCCCGCTCGCCGCGGAGTTTGCCGGCGCGGGCTTCACCGTGCTGGGCTTCGACATCAGCGAGCACAAGGTTGCGCAGGTCAACGAAGGGGCCAGCTACATCGGCGACGTGCCGACGGCGGAACTCGCCGAGCAGGTGCGCTCGGGGCGACTCTCCGCGACGACCAAGTTCGACCGTCTCGCCGAGATGGATGCGGTCTCGATCTGCGTCCCGACGCCGCTCTCGAAGACCAAAGACCCGGACATGACGTACGTGGAGGCGGCGACGAACGAGATCGCCCGCCACATGCACAAGGATCTCCTGGTGATCCTCGAGAGCACCACGTATCCCGGCACGACGGAGGAACTGATCCTGCCGCTGCTCTCGCGGTCCGGATTGAAGGTCGGCGAGGACTTCTTCCTCGCGTTCTCCCCCGAGCGTGTGGACCCGGGCAATCCGGTCTACCACACCAAGAACACGCCGAAGGTGGTCGGTGGAACCACGCCGCAGTGCACGGAACTCGCCTCGCTGCTGCTCTCGTCCGCGATCGAGCACATCCACCCAGTGACGTCGACCGGCGCTGCCGAGATGGTGAAACTGCTCGAGAACACCTTCCGCAGCGTCAACATCGGGCTCGTGAACGAGATTGCGATCATGGCCGAGAAACTGCACCTGGACGTGTGGGAGGTCATCGAGGCGGCGGCGACCAAGCCGTTCGGTTTCATGCCGTTCTACCCAGGTCCCGGACTCGGTGGTCACTGCATCCCGATCGACCCGCTGTACCTCTCGTGGAAGCTCCGCACGCTCAACTACAAGGCGCGCTTCATCGAGCTCGCCGCCGAGGTCAACACGGCGATGCCGGACTTCGTCGTCGATCGCGTCGCCTACGCCCTCAACGACGTCGAGCGATCCGTCAAGGGTTCGCGCGTGCTCGTCATCGGGATGGCCTACAAGCGCGATATCGACGACGTGCGTGAGTCGCCGGCCCTCGACGTGATGCGCCTGTTGCAGGCGCGCGGTGCCGACGTGCACTACCACGATCCGTATGTTCCGGAGCTCCGACCGCAGGGCGACGCGCCCGGTGCGTCGAGCGTCGAGCTCACGGATGAGGAACTGCGCGCGGCAGACTGCGTCGTCATTGCTACCGACCACTCGTGCATCGACTTCGAACGCGTGATCCGCGAGTCGAAGCTGGTCTTCGACACGCGGAACGCGACGAAGGCGCTTGGTCGTCACGACCACGTCGTGAAGCTCTGATACTCCGCTGCGCGAGACGGTAGAACGTCCCTCGTCACGGGGGGATGGACGTCGGATGAAGGTGCTGCATGTGGCCGGAGCGCGGCCGAACTTCATGAAGGTCGCGCCGCTGGTGCGCGCGTTCGAGGCTCGCGGAGTGGCGGCGCCCATCTGTCACACTGGGCAGCACTACGACGAGAACATGAGTCGTCTGTTCTTCGACGAACTCGGGATTCCCACCCCGGCCGTCAATCTCGAGGTGGGCTCGGCGTCACACGCAGCGCAGACCGCGCTGGTCATGCAGAGGTTCGAGCCGGTGCTGCTCGAGTCGGCCCCCGATCTCCTGATCGTCGTGGGCGACGTGAACAGCACGCTCGCTTGCTCGCTCGTGGCATCGAAACTGCGGGTTCCGCTGGCACACGTGGAGGCCGGCCTCCGCTCGTTCGACCGGGAGATGCCCGAGGAGATCAACCGCCTCGTGGCCGATGTCCTGGCTGACGTTCTGTACTGCTCCGAGTCCTCGGGAGTCGAGAACCTCCGTGCCGAGGGCATTCCCGCCGAGCGCATCCGACTCGTCGGGACCGTGATGATCGACACCGTGCTGGCACACCGCGATCGCGCTCGCGCCACCGGTGCTCGCGATCGTCTCGCTCCAGATGGCCCCTATGGCGTTCTGACACTGCACCGTCCGTCGAACGTCGACGACGAAGCGACGGCCTCGGGTCTTGTTCGCGCGTTCATCGAGGTTGCGGCTGACGTGCCGCTCGTGTTTCCGGTGCACCCGAGGACGCGCGCAGCGCTCGCGCGTCACGGCTTGCTGACCGAGCTCGAAACCTGTCCGAGCGTCCGCCTTCTCGGTCCGTTGGGCTACCTAGAGTTCCTGGCGCTGCTGGACGGGGCGACCCTCGTGCTGACCGACTCGGGCGGCATTCAGGAGGAGACAACCGTGCTCGGTGTGCCGTGCCGAACGCTTCGGCGGAACACCGAGCGACCTGCTACGGTGACCGCCGGCACGAATCGCGTGATCGGAACGGATCCCGCCACGGTGGTCGCAGCGGCGCGCAGCGTGCTGGAGAGCCCTCCGGTGGCGGCGATTCCCGAGTTGTGGGACGGGCGAGCCGCCGAGCGGATCGTCGACGACGTGTTGGTCGGTCGACCGGGGCACTCCCCCGGCGACCTGGAGGATTGAGATGGCAGCCAAGTTCCTCGTCACTGGTGGTGCCGGCTTCATCGGGTCGCATCTGGTCGAGCGTCTTGTGACCGATGGCCACAGCGTGACGGTGTTCGACAACTTCACGACCGGTCGGTACGAGAACATCGCCCACCTCGAAGGCTCTCGCCTGCGCGTGGTCGAGGGCGATATCTGCGACGTCACGGCGCTGAAGCGTGTGACGCGCGGCAAGGACTTCGTCCTCCATCAGGCCGCACGGCCGTCTGTGGCGCGCAGCGTTGCCGACCCCGTTGCCAGCAACGAGGTCAACGTGCGCGGGACGATGAACGTCCTCGAGGCGGCTCGGTCAAACGCACGGACCGTCAAGCGCGTCGTCTACGCCTCGTCGTCGTCGGTCTACGGTGATACGCCGACTCTGCCGAAGGCCGAGACGATGCCGACGCAGCCGATGTCGCCGTACGCCGTGTCGAAGCTCGCGGCCGAGAACTACTGCCGTGCGTACTTCCTGAACTACGGGCTGGAGACCGTCGCTCTGCGGTACTTCAACGTGTTCGGGCCTCGCCAGGATCCGTCGTCGGACTACTCAGCTGTCATCCCGAAGTTCGTCACGGCGCTCCTCGGCCGATCGAAGCCCGTGATCTACGGCGACGGCAAGCAGACACGCGACTTCACGTTCGTGGCAAACGTCGTCGAGGCCAACCTGCAGGCCTGCACGGCGAACAAGGCTCCTGGGGGCGCCTTCAACGTCGCGTGCGGCTCGCGCGTCCCCATCGGCGGCCTGCTGAACATGATCGGCGAGCTTCTGGGCAAGTCTCGCGAGCCCCGCCTGAAGGAGACCCGGTCGGGCGACGTTCGCCACTCACTGGCGGACATCACCAAGGCCGAAGAAGTGCTCGGATATCGCGTCCGAGTCGATCTCCGAGAAGGCCTGCGCCGGACCGTCGAGTGGTACGCCGAGAACTACGCGTAGCCCGCGCCGCGGACGATCTCGGCGAGTCGCAGCCCGCGCGGTAGCCTGCGCGGAATCGCGGTCTCGACGAGTCGGATTGGAGTGACGATGGGCTTGAAGGGTGTGGTTCTGGCAGGCGGAACGGGCTCGCGGCTCCGACCGCTGACGCGCGTGACGAACAAGCATCTCCTGCCGGTCTACGACCGGCCGATGGTGTTCTATCCCCTTCGCATGCTGGCCGAGGCAGGCATCACCGAGATCATGGTCGTCACCGGTGGCGAGTGCGCGGGTGAGTTCATCGGGCTGCTCGGCAACGGCGAGGAGTTCGGCCTCGAACGCCTGGCCTACGCGTATCAGGATGGTCCGGGTGGAATCGCCGAAGCGCTCGGGCTGACCCGCGACTTTGTGGCTGACGACGATGTTGTGGTCGTTCTGGGCGACAACCTGCTCGAACGCCCGATCGCCGGCGCGGTGCAGCGTTTCCGCGAGCAGGACTGCGGAGCGCGTGTGCTCCTGAAACAGGTGCCGGACCCGGAGCGCTTCGGAGTCGCCGAGCTCGACGACGGTCGGATCGTTCGCATCGTCGAGAAGCCGACCGAGCCGCGCTCGGACCTCGCGGTCACCGGGATCTACATGTACGACCACAGCGTCTTCGACATCGTCGACGACTTGGAGCCATCGGCGCGCGGCGAGCTCGAGATCACCGACGTCAACACGGCGTTCCTTGCGCGCGGCGAGCTCGAGCACGAGGTCGTGGAGGGCTGGTGGACGGATGCTGGGACGTTCGAGTCCCTGTTCCACGCCGGTCAACTCGTCCGGGACTCGCGGCTCGGCGACGCGGAGACTGGCGCGTGAAGCTCCTCCTGACGGGCGGACGGGGCCTGCTCGGGACTCCGCTGGCGCGACGGCTGGCCGGATCGCACGAGGTGGTCGTCACCGACCTTCCGGAGCTCGACGTCACGGACGCCGCTGCGGTTCGGGAGAGCATGGAGCGCGTCCAGCCCCATCGCGTACTGCACCTGGCTGCATGGACCGATGTCGATGGCTGCGAGCGCGAGCCGGATCGTGCCGAGGCCGTGAACAGCCAGGGCACACGTAACGTCGCCGTGGCGTGCCGCGACCTCGGAGTCGGCCTGCTGTACGTCAGCACGGACTACGTGTTCGACGGAGCCTCGTCGGACCCGTACACCGAAGCGGATGCGACCGCGCCGCTGTCTGCGTACGGACGGTCGAAACTCGAGGGCGAGTCGGCCGTGCGAGAGCTCGCCTCGCCCTGGTGGATCGTGCGGTGCCAGAGCATCTACGGCCGCGGGCGCAAGTCGTTCGCGGACGCCATCTTGGCTCGCGCCGCTGCGGGGGACCCGCTGCGCGTCGTCACGGATCAGGTCGTGCATCCGAGCTTTGCCGACGACCTTGCGGAGGCCGTCGCGGCCGTCCTGCTGCGTGGCTCGCCGGGGCTCTACCTCGTGGCCAACTCCGGATCCTGCACGTGGTTCGACTTTGCGCGCGCCGTGCTGGACGAGGCGGGGTACGAGGACGTCGCGATCACCCGGATCCTGGCAGCGGATCTCGGTCGCGCCGCCCCTCGACCGGCGAACTCGCGTTTCGACTGTTCGCGTCTCGAGGAGGCGACCGGGACCCGCTTGCGCTCCTGGCGGGCCGCTCTTCACGAGTATCTCCAGCCGGTCTCGACCGCGGGCGAGAGCGCGTAGTGCGGGTCGCTCTGCTTCTCGCACCCGGCGCCCAGTCGGAGACGGTGACGCGACTTCGCGATGCCGTGCGGTCGTTCAACCGTGGACTGGACATTCGCCTTCGATTCCTGTCGATCGGGATCGACCTTCACGAGCTCTCGATGGATGACCCGGCGGAGGCCTCCCAGGGAGTCGACGAACTGCTGCTGCAGTTCGATCCGGAGGCGGCTGTGCTCATCGGTGACGGAGAGACGGCGGTGGCCGCGGCGGCTGCGGTCGTTCGACAGCACCGTACGCTCGTGCGACTGGGCGCCGGCCGCCGCGCCGGCGCGAACGCGGACGCCGCGCGAGCGGTGGACCGGCTCGCCACCTGGCGCCTCGTGGACAGCGACGAGCCCGCCGCCGCCCTCGCACGGGAGGGGCTGACTGCGCAGTGCATCCGCGTCGGAGACCCGGCGTCGGACGAGTTTGGACGGAGCATCATCGGCGCGCTGCGCACGGTTCGACAGCGCGCACCGGGAGACGGAACATGTTGATCCTCGGGCTCGGCGGACTGGGCTACAGGGACTCGAGCGCATCGCTCCTTCAAGACGGGCGACTCGTCGCCGCGGTCGCAGAGGACCGTTTCTCGCGTGTGAAGCACGAGGGGGGCTATCCCGCCCGCGCGATCGACGCGTGCCTTCGTATGGCCGGGGTGACCGCCGCCGACATCGATCACGTGGCGGTTGCGAACAACCCGTGGCTGGCTCTGCGATCGAAGGTGCTCGACTGGTATGGGGAGCGCTTCTTCGACTCGCCCGAGTTCCGCGCGTACCACATCTTCCACGACGAGATTCACTCGACGCTCACCTATCTCCAGCGTCTCGAGGAGCTTCGAGCCGGGCGCGATGGCCGCTTCCATGTCGTGCAGCACCACGTGAGCCACATGGCCTCATCGTTCCTTGCCTCGCCCTACGAGTCTGCCGCGATCCTCGAGATGGACGGTCGCGGAGAGGTCTCCACCTCAGCGCAGGGCGCGGGCGTCGGCGCTGCGATCGATGTGTTCCGCGTCGACAAGATGCCGAACAGCCTTGGCCTGCTCTACGCCGCGGTCAGCGACTTCCTCGGTTACGCGGGGCAGGACGATGAGTTCCGCGTGATGACGATCTCGACGCAAGGGGAGCCGAGCTACCGCGACGAGTTCCGTGAGGTGGTCCGCCTTGGAGCCGACGGAACGTTCCAGTTGAACCCGGCGTACTTCACGTATCGCGACGGGCTGGCGGCCCTCTCGGAGCGCTTCACGCGCGAGTTCGGAGAGCGACGGCGTCCGGGTGAGCCGGTCCAGCAGCGTCATCGCGACATGGCGGCGTCGTTGCAGCGCGCGATCGAAGATGCCGCGCTCCATGCGGCTCGTCACCTGCACGAACGCACCGGTGCGGATGCCCTGTGCTTTGCCGGCGGCGTCGCGTTGAACTGGGTGATGAACGGCCGGCTCGCCGCCGAGTCGCCGTTCGCCCACGTCTACGTCAACCCGCTGGCCGGTGACGAGGGGACCGCTGTCGGCGCCGCGATGAGCGTCCACGCGGCGCAGATGGGCTCTCGACCGGAGCCGGTCTCCTGTGTGGCGCTGGGGCCGTCCTCCACCGACGCGGAGATCGAGGACACGCTTCGCCGAACCGGCACGTCGTACGAGCGGCCGGTCGACGTGGTCGCTGCCGCGGCCGAGCGCTTGGCCTCCGGGCAGATCATCGGCTGGTTCCAGGGGCGCGCCGAGTTCGGACCGCGAGGTCTCGGCCATCGCGCGATCCTGGCCGATGCATCCAACCCCGCGACGAAGGACCGCCTGCTGCGCGACGTCAAGGCGCGCGCGGAGCACCACCCGTTCGGGCTCTCTATTGCGGACGAAGCCGCCGCCGAGGTGTTCGGCGAGGGAGTCTCCTCTCCCTATCTCCTGCTGTGGAACGAGATGGCGCCGTCTGCACGCGAACGCCTGTCCGGGGTCTGTGCACACGGCGGGATCGCGCGATGGCACGGAGTCGCTGCGGCGCACGAGCCGCTGTTCCATCGACTGCTGAGTGAGTACGGCGATCGGTCGGGCGGGCTGCCTGCGCTCCTGAACACCAGTCTGAACCGTCCGGGACAGCCGCCCGCGATCACGCCGTCTGAGGCGCTCGAGGTCTTTGCAACCACCGGGCTGGAGGCGCTAGCGCTCGGTCCGTTCCTCGTCTCCAAGTAGTCCGGCGTCGGCGCGAGTCACGCGCCAATGCTTGGTCGTGCCGTGATGCCCGCGTCCAATGCCGGGCTGGATCGTCCGAACAGCCTCGCCACCACAGGAGCGCCGCGTGCACGTCCTCGGAGTCAACGCTGCTAGCCACAACGCCTCCGCGGCCTTGGTCACGGACGGGCGGTTGGTGGCGTTCGCCGAGGAGGAGCGCTTCAACCGCGAGAAGTTCACGATGGCCTTCCCGGAGGAGGCGATTCGCTACTGTCTGGAGGAGGCCGGGATCAACGTGAACGACGTCGATCTTGTTGCGTTCGCCGGGCAGCCGCGCTCAGAGATCCTCCACTCGGCCTATCACGCCGTGCGCCTGGCCGGGCGCCCCTGGTATCGAACGTGGCTCCGCGACCAGGTGCTGGTCACCGGCCTCTACAAGGGCCAGCGCCAGTCGAAGCGTATGCGAGCGCGGCTCGGCTACAAGGGCGAGCTGCGGCATGTGCATCACCATCTCTGCCACGCGTCGAGTGCGTTCCACTGCTCGCCGTACGAAGACGCGGCCGTACTTACGGTCGACGCCCAGGGCGACGGAGTCGCGAGCGCTATCTACGACGCCGAGGGCACCGAGATCCGGAAGGTTCGGACGTGGGCGTTCCCGGAGCACTCGGTCGGCCACTTCTACGACTGCGTCGCGGAGTGGCTCGGATTCCGCCCGGTCCTCGACGCCGGCAAGGTCATGGGACTCGCGTCGTATGGCGATCCGAGTACGACGATCGAGCGCTTCGAGACGTTCGCCAAGGTGCGTCCGGAGGGAGACGTTCGCTTCGATCTCGACCTGCTGAAGTTCGAGAAGGGGCGGCGCTCGTCGGCTCGCTTCGAGCAGCTGTTCGGCAAGCCGCGCGAGGACCACGAAACGCCGACGGACCCACGCTTCGCCGACGTCGCGGCCGGAGCGCAGGCGGTCATCGAGCGGGCAATCGTCTCGCTGGCCCAGGCGGCACGCGCCGAGACGGGGCGTTCGCGACTGTGCATGGCCGGCGGCGTGGCGCTGAACAGCGTCGCCAACGGCAAGCTCCATCTCGAGAACCTGTTCGACGACATCTGGATCCAGCCCGCAGCGAACGACGCCGGGCTCTCACTGGGTGCTGCGCTGCAAGCCTGGCATGAGTCCGGTGGGCGGCGTGTCTGGTCGATGAAGCACGCGTACTGGGGTCCGGGGCATGACACCGATCAGGTGCGGGCCGCGCTCGACGTTGGGAAACTGTCGTACCGCGAGGTCGACGACCCGGCAGCGGAAGCCGCGCGGCTCGTCGCCGACAATCGCATCGTCGGCTGGTACCAGGGCCGCGCCGAGGTCGGTCCCCGAGCGCTCGGCAACCGCAGCATTCTAGCCAACCCGACCAACCCGGAGATGAAGGACGTCGTCAACCGCTACGTGAAGCACCGAGAGCCGTTTCGACCGTTCGCCCCGAGCTGCGCGCTCGAGGAGGCCGACCGGTGGTTCCACCGTGGCGGACCCTCTCCGTACATGCTGCGCGTATGGGAGGTGAAGCCGGAGTGCAAGGATCGCCTGCCGGCCATCACGCACGTCGACGGGACGGCTCGCCTGCAGACGGTGACCGCGGAGCAGAACGCTCTGTACCACCGGTACCTCCTCGAACTGGGCGAGCGGATCGGCATCCCGTGCACGCTGAATACGTCGTTCAACATCCGCGGTGAGCCGATCGTGAACTCCCCGATGGATGCGCTGAAGTGCTACTTCACCACGGGCCTCGACGCGCTCGTGATCGATCGGTTCGTGCTCGAGAAGGAGCGCCCCGCGTCGGGGTGATCCGCGCCACGCCGTGAGCGAACCAGGCGCACCAGCACCGATCGCCTACGTGGCGTACTCGTACCCCGTTCTGACGCAGACGTTCACCACCCGTGAGGTGTTGGCCCTGCGTGCGGCCGGACTCGATGTCCGCGTCTTTTCCGCCCGCGCGGGTCGAGATGCGCAGGCCGATCCGGAAGCGGCTGCCGAGGCCGAGCGCACGACCTACTTGCCGAGCCCGTTCTCAATGGCTGCGATCGGTGCCGTCGTCGGCTGGGCACTGCGGCGGCCCCTCACGTTGCTCCGCGCGTTCGTGAGAGTGTTCGGCGGACGGTACGCGGACGATGCTGTGCGATGTCGGCTCCGCGCGCCGCTCCACTTCGTCTACGGGGCGTGCCTCGCCGCGGCGCTGCGTCCGATGCGTATTGGCCGCATCCACGCTCAGTTCGTCGATGCAGGAAGCACTGTAGCGTGGGTTGCCGCGCAGCTCGTTGGCGCTCGCTTCTCGTTCACGAATCACACCGCGTACAATCCGTACCACCTTGTGGCCAAGGCGAGGACGGCTGATCTGATTGTGTCGATCAGCGAGTTCGACAGGGATCGGGTCGTCGCGGCCTGCGGAGAGAGCGTGCGACAGAAGATCTTCGTGAGTCGCGTCGGCATCCCGCTCGCGCCTTGGCGTGACGTCGAGCGCGATCCCGTGGCAGGACAGATCCTGAGCGTCGGTGCGTTGCGCGAAAAGAAGGGCCACGACGTCCTGATCCGCGCGTGTGCCGACTTGCGCGACCGCGGCGTTCCGGTGACGCTGCGGATCATCGGGTCCGGTGCCGAGGAGTCTGCGTTGCGCGTCTTGGCTGCGGATCTCGACGTGCCAGTCGCGTTCCTAGGTGCGGTCGGGCCCGAGGCCGTGCGGGCGGAACTCTCGCGCGCGGCCGTGTTCTGCCTCGCGTGTCGCGTCGCGCGGAATGGCGACGTCGATGGCATTCCGGTCGCGATCATGGAGGCCATGGCTGCGGGGGTTCCCGTGGTGTCGACGCGTGTCTCCGGCGTGCCCGAGCTCGTCCATGACGAGGAGAGCGGGCTGCTTGCGACCTCTGGCGACCCGGAGTCTCTGGCGGACTCCCTACATCGCGTCCTCGTCGCGCCGAGAGTGGCCGAGGGACTCGCGTGCTCGGCTGCGAGTGCCGTGGGGTCTCGCCACGATCTTGCCGCCACCTCGACGTCACTGGCGCGCGCGCTCGTTCAGGGGGGGACGGGCGCGTGATCTTCCGTCTCGACTGGATCTTCCAGGATGCGTACAGGTATCTCGGGCTGCCGTGGGTCGTCGTCGGTGTTGCGACGCTCCTCGCGGCTGCGACGCTTCGCGTGGACCGAGCGCTTGTCCTTCTATTCACGCTCATGATCGTCCCCGGACTCTGGTTGCACGGGGTCGGTTGGCTCGCCGGCCGCCTGCGCTGGTGGTTCATCGGGATCATCGGCCTGCGGCTCGCGCTGCACGTGCTTCGGTCACGACCGCCCGATCACGAATCGCGGCCCCTTCACCGCTGGATCTGGGCTTTGGTCGGACTGGCTCTCCTCTCAGCGCTGTGGTCTGCCGACCCGCGATACTCGCTGACGCTGGCGGGGACCCTCGCCATCGGCCTCGGGATCGGATTCGTCGCGACCTGGCGACTGCTGGACTCGATCGACCTCGTTGCACTGATCGCGCGATGGGCGATCTGGGTCGCATTGGTGATCTTCGGGGCCGGGCTGCTTCTGGGCGGCTACGAGTACGTGACGGGCTCCCCCGCCCTGTCCCGAACCACCGGGATCTTCGGGCGCTTCGGCGGGCTCTTCTGGAACGCCAACGCGTCCGGCGTGCTCGCGGCGATCCTGTTCCCGATCGTCCTCGCCGCCCCGGCTTCCGTGCTCGGCGCGGCCTCGCGGTTGCGTGGCCTTGCGACGGTGCTGACCGTCGCCACCGTCGTTCTCTCGGGATCTCGGAGCGCGATGATCGGCATGCTGATGGCGGTCATCGTGATCGGCATTCACCGTTACCGCGGCGCGGCCTCGTTCTTGAGCGGCCTCCTCGTGGCGTGCGTGATCACCATGGTCGTGGTGACTCCTCCGGAGCAGGTGGAAACGACGGCGCTGAACCGCGTGGTCCGGATCGAGAGCCTGAGCACGCTGAGCGACCGCACGGAACTCTGGAGGATGGGCATCGACGCCGGCATGGAGCGACCCGCTCTTGGGCTTGGATGGGGGCAGTCGCGCCTGCTCGGGCGCGCTGATGCGGAAGGTGCGTTGGAGACCGGTAACCTCCGCGGTGCGACGAACCTCCACAGCGCACACATCCAACTGTTCGTCGACCTCGGCCTGCTCGGTCTGGGCACGTTCTGGATCATCTGCACGGTGATCCTCCGCGCGATCTGGACGGTCCTGCGGGCACCATCGGCAGAGGATTCAACGTTGCACGTCGTCGTCGCCAGCAGTGTCCTGGCGATGCTCGGCGATTCGTTCGTTCACGGTTCGCTCCTCTCCGTGGGGTCGCCGGCTGCGCTGATCTTCTGGACGTTCGCGGCGATCGTGGTCCGGCGTGCAACGCAGCAGCGGCTCAAGCCGGACGTCACCATGCCGGCCGTGCTGGCGACCGCCATGGCGAAGTCCCACGTGGCGACTCGGCGCGCGCCGAACCCGCGGGAGGCAGGTCGCAGATGATTGCGGTCGTCATCCCCGCGTACCGTGTCGCGCAGACCATCGCCGGCGTCGTGCTGGCTGTCCCCCAGTCGATCACGCGGATCTACGTCGTGGACGACGCGTGTCCCGAGGGATCTGGCGATGCTGCGGCCGCCGCGGGCGACGGGCGTGTCGAGGTCCTCCGGCACACGGAGAACATGGGCGTGGGGGGCGCGACGACAACCGGGTACCGACGCGCGTTGGCCGACGGCGCGGAGGTCGTCGTCAAGCTCGACGGCGACGGGCAGATGCCACCCGCACTGATTCCAACTCTCGTCGCGCCGCTCTTGGATGGCCGGGCGGACTACGTCAAGGGCAACCGCTTCTTCGATCCGGCGGCGGTCGGAGCGATGCCGCTCCTGCGGCTCGTGGGCAACACGGCGCTCTCGTTCATCACGAAGTTGTCGACGGGATACTGGAACGTCATGGACCCGACGAACGGGTTCACCGCGATCCATCGAACGGCGTTGGAGCGACTGCCCTTGGAGCGCCTGGATCGTCGCTACTTCTTCGAGTCCGATGTCCTCTTCCGGCTGTACACGATCCGCGCGGTCGTCCGCGACGTGCCGATGGTGCCGGTGTACGGCGACGAGCGGAGCGGCCTGAGTGTCTCCCACAGTGCGTTGACCTTCCCCGGGAAGCACCTCGCCCGCTTCGCGAAACGACTCACGTATTCGTATCTTCTCCGCGACTTCAACGTGGCCTCGCTGCAACTCCTCGGCGGCAGCGTGCTGGTCCTCCTCGGAGTCGCCCTTGGCGTGCACTGGTGGACTCAGGGCATCGAACTCGGTACGCCGACGACCAGCGGCCGCGTCATGTTGGCGGCGCTGCCAGTGCTTCTGGGCTTCCAGCTCCTGCTCGCGGCGGCGGCGTTCGACGTGCAGAACGTCCCCAGGGAACCGCTCCAGCGCGTTCTCTAGCGGGGGGCGGAGTCTCGGTACGCGTCGCTGTGAAGAACGGTCCCTCCGACGTGTCCACGCTCCCCCGCGAGCGACGGCTCGCCGCGGCGGGATTGGGTTTCACGCGGTTGAGATCGGTGTGTACGTTCCGGCCATGCAACCTGCACGGGACGCGCGGAGGTGACGGGCGGCGCTGATGCTGTCGTCGGCCGCCGCATCCTCTTGGTCGCGGCGCGCTACCCACCGCATCACACGACGGCGGCAGAGTTCCGACTCCGGGACGTCGCGCTCGGGCTGACGCAGCGCGGGCACACAGTGAGCGTGCTGTGTGGCGCGGATGCCGTGGAACCCGAGGACGACCAGCCAGTCCGCGTCGTGCGGCGACTTCCCCGCGTCTCGATGGACGACGAGAGGGTGTGGCCTGCGGTGACGAGCGGCCGGAGATTCCGTTCCGAGGTCGCGTTGTTCCGCCCTGACGCCGTGGTGTTCTCGCACCTCACCGGGATCTCCGAGTCCGTTCTCGGGGTCGACCTGCCGAGCAGCGTGATCGTGGCGAGTGACGTCGGGAGCGATTGGCTTCGAGATCTGGCTCTGCCCCATGGGGGCTGGTTCGCATCGTGGGCGACTCCCGCGTCCGGGGCTCTGGCTCGCGTCGCGCGAGCCGTTCGGCGCATGGCAGCGGGAGGCGCACTCGGCGCGCCGATCGTGCCGCCTCCGTTGCCGCGCGGGAGAACGTGGTTCTGGAGCCGCCGACGGTGGAAGGCATGTCTGGCCGGCGGCCTGCCGGTTCACGGCGCGACCCTTCTGGAGCCTGGGATCGATCTTCGCGGGTTCCAGTTTCGCGAGCGCGCTGAGCTCGGCACGCCCGTGCGCGTCCTGTTCTCGGAGCCGATCGAGCGATCGACTGGGCTGCATACGCTCGTACTGGCACTGGGAGACTTGCCGGGGAGCGTTCGTCTTCGCGTCTGCGGCGCGGTTCAGGACGAGGGCTACCTCGCCGAAGTCGCAGAGCTTGGCCGCGCGGCCGGCGTGATGGATCGCATCGAGATTGCCGCCCCCCCGAGTGGGCGTGAGATGCCCGACGTCGTCGCCGCGGCGGACATGCTGGTCTATGGCCGAGAGGAGCCGGAGCGATTCCCACGGCGACCTCTCGAGGCGTTCGCCGTCGGCACGCCCGTCATCGCCACGGACGCGAGCGAAGGATCGGATCTGTTCCAGAACGATGCGACGAGCCTGACCTTCCCGCCGGGCAACGTCCCCGAACTCACACGTCAGCTGCGGCGGATCCTGGACGATCCCGCGTTACGACGCACGTTGACGCTCGCGGCGCGAGCCAAGGTGGAGCGCGACTACGCCCTGGGATACACGCTCGCTCAGATCGAGGAGGCGCTGTTCGTGGACGCCTCCGCATGAGCCACCACACCCTGGGCTTGTGTCGAGGCTGCGAACAGCCGATAAAAAGTGAGAAGTTCGTCGGCTCGGGGACGTCTCCGAGTATCATCCTGCCGGTGAAGAGACGTGCGGGAGACCGTGCGCGGAATGTGCATCACGGCAGAACCGTGAAGATTTATGGGAGTCGCTCAGCCATGAAGATGCGCCAGACGATCATCGTTGGACTGCTTGCAGCCGTTGGTATGGGGCTGGCGGCCACGCCCGCCGAGGCTGGCCTCGACTTCCCGGACGTGTTCCAGGCCGACACGACGCTGAACTCCCCGCTTGCAGCCTTCAACGGTGCTGGTGCCGCGGTATTCAATGCGACCAACCTGGCGCCCAACACCTTCTTCCAGGGTGGTGCTGGGGCTGGCAAGCTCACGCTTTCCTCGAACGCTGCGGCCCCCATCGCCGTCGTGCTCGACTTGGTCTACACCTCGCCCGCGCCGGATGCCTCAGGGAGTTACGCCTCGACCGGCGCCCCTGCAGATCTGATCATCGACATCGGCGATGTGAACGGCGACGGCGTCGTCACGCTGAGCGGGGTGGCATTCTCGGAGGACGGTGGCGCGAGTTTCGGGATCACCCACACCTTCGCCGGTGGGTTCAGTTTCACCCCCGCGATCGACAGACGGACGCACTTCTTCGACATCCCGACCGCCATTATCCCCGTCGCTACTCGTGACGCTGTCAACGTCGTCCGCCTCACCTTCATCCTTGATCCGCTGGACTCGATCGGCATCAACACCGTCGTCAACCCGGAGCCCGGAACGGTCGCGCTGTTCGGCCTCGGCCTTCTCGGTCTCGCCGGCGTCGTCCGTCGTCGTCGCAAGAAGCGCCTCGACATCGTCGCTGACGCAGCATAGGTAGAAGCATGTCGTCGTCCCGCACCGGGGCGACCGTCCCATCGGGGAGCGCGAGCGACCGCGGGTCGGCAGCACGAACGCTGCTCCTGTGGTCGTTCGCTTCGTTGCTTCTACTCGCACTGTTCCACCCGATCGTGGTGGTGCGGGTGAGGCAGTTTCTCGACAGTCCCCGGTACTCGCACTGTCTGCTTCTTCCGCTTGTCGCGGCACTCTGGACCTACGACCGGTGGGATCAGCTCAGCGCCCACCCCCGGCGCGCCTCGAGCGCGGGTCTGGTCGTTTTCGGCGTTGCGGTCGCCCTCGGCGTCTACGCACGCTTCCTCCACACCAATGTGTGGCAGCACGTCGCGTTGCTCGGCGCGATCGGCGGTCTCGTCTGGGCCGTGCAGGGCGGTGCCTGGCTCCGCGGCCTCGCATTCCCGCTCGGCTACCTCGCGCTCACGCTTCCCCTCCCGAAGACGTGGGACGACGCGCTGACGCTTCCTCTGCAGCGGGTCGCGACCGTGATCTCGGAGGGCGCGTTCGAAGCGTTCGGCTGGGTGATCATCCGGCAGGGCAACACGCTGCAGTTGCCCGGTTTGCAGCTGTTGATCGAGGAGCAGTGCTCGGGCGTCCACAGCCTCTACGCCCTCGTGGCGCTGAGCGTGGCGTGGGTCTTTTTCATGGATCGACCGGCGTGGCTCCGGGTCGGTCTCGTGGCTGCGTCGGTGCCCATCGCCGTCCTCGCGAACGCGATCCGGGTCATCGTCACGGGCGTACTTGCCTATCGCGTCGACCCCTCCTACGCAGAGGGTGTTTCACACAGCACGGCCGGCATGATCGTGTTCGCCCTCGGACTCGGCATGCTGCTCTTCGTGGACTGGAGCCTGCAGCCCGACCCCCCGTACGAGGACGAGGACGAGGGCGATGACACCGACGCCTGACCGACCGGTGCGCGTGGCGATCCTCTCCGAGCTCCCAACGCCGTATCGGTGGCCCTTGTTCCAGCGCGTTGGGCGACTGCCCGGTGTCGACGCGACGGTGCTCTTCTACTCCCGGACGGAGTCGGATCGAGACTGGGCACTGACCGTTGAGTCGGAGCCGGACGGTGTGGCCCTCGAGTTCCTCGAGGGCCGCGCCTGGCACGTTCGCGGAACGCGCTCGCTCTACTTCCACTGGAATCCGGGAGCGGTTGCGCGCGTCGTGCACGGGAAGTTCGACGTCGTCGTCGTCCCGGGTTGGTCGATGCCGACAACCATCTGGGTTGCCCGCCACTGCCGAAAGTTCGGGCTGCCGTACGTGGTGTTCAGCGAGACCAACGACCTCGCGCCGCGCCCAGCCTGGCGGCGGGCGCTCCGTCGACCCCTCGTTCGGTCCATCGTCGGCGCCGCTTCTGCGTGGCTAGCCACGGGGTCCTTGTCGGCAGAACACCTCGTCGCACACGGCGCCGATCCGGCGCGGACGTTCCGCTTCGCGAACACGCCGGACTCCGATGCGCTTCAGGCCGCAGTCCAGGACGCTCGACGCAGCCGCTCGCAGACGCGACGAGAGCTCGGCATCCCAGGTGACGCGACCGTGGTGCTGTTCGTCGGGCGTCTCATCGGCGCGAAGGACCCGATGACGCTCATCCAGGCCCACTGCCAGCTCGAGGAGAGCGGGGCATCGCACTGGACGGTGCTCGTCGGTGACGGGCCTGAAGCCGATTCGCTTCGTACCGAGGTCGAGAGGCGTAGGATCCGCCACGTGGTCTTCACTGGCGCACGCCGCCCGCACGAGCTCCCTGAGATCTGGGCGGCATCCGACGTGTTCGCGCTTCCGTCGCGCCACGAGCCGTGGGGCGTGGTCGTCAACGAGGCGATGACTTCCGGGCTGCCGCTGATCCTCTCGGATCGAGTCGGTGCGGGCGCGGATCTGCTGGTCGAGGGTCGGAACGGAAGGTCGTTCCCTGCGGGAGACGCGGCGGCATTGGCTCTGGCGATCGCGGAGTTGAGCGCAGACCCGATTGCTCGCCGTCGCATGGGGCGAGAGTCGGAGCGGATCGTCGCCGACTGGGGGTACGAGCCGAGCGTCGAGGGGTTCGAGCGAGCCGTACGCACGGCGGCGGATCTCGCATGACCCCGCAGCGAGCGCTGGTGGTGGCGTGCGTGATCATGGCCATCGCACTGCCGTTCTCGTTCGCCGTCGGCGATCCTGTGGATCGACTCGTCGGAACCGTGGAACTCGATCAGCCACTGGCGGTCGCGATCCCGACGTCCCTCGACGAGTGGGAGTTGGCCAGGGAGAACGAGCTCGGAGAGCGCGTCGAGCAGATCACCAAGGTTGACGACTACATCTCGCGTGTGTACCGGGGGCGAGACGGTGCCGAGGTTCTGCTGTACGTGGCATTCCATGGCAACAAGGAGCGAGGTCTCCAGACCTACTACCACAACGCGACGGTGTGCTATCCGGCAGCCGGGTGGGACCTCGTGGGCGAGGAGTTCGAGACGCTGACGCTGCACGATGCGGCGCGACAGCTCCCGGTGTGTCGGTATCGCTTCGAGCGCTCGGGGGAGCGCCTCTCGGTGCTGACGTTCTTTCGTGTGGACGGAGAGGTCCTCGATCAGTCTCCGCGCAACAAACCATTCTGGATGCTCGCGGAACGACTCTCCCCGCCCATCGATGACTCGCCCGGCACGTTTGTTCAGGTCCAGGTCGTCGTGCGTGTCGCTGCCGGCATGAGCGACACCGACGCAGCAATCCGCCAGGTGCGCTTCCTTCAGACGTTCGGCGGCTCCATTCTTCAGGCGGTTCCATGAGCAATCGACGCAAACGACCCGGCCTGACACGGCGCACGCGTGTCCTCATCCTCGTCGCCGCGGTAGCGGTGATCGTCGTTCCGGCCATCCTGCTCGGTCGGGGTTCCGGCTCCACCGGAGACGCAGACCAGCAGCGGGTCTGGAAGTTGCACGACGACGTCCGGTCCGCGTATCAGCGCGAGCAGTTCGCCGATGCGCTCCGCCTGTCGGACGAACTTCTCGTGGCGCGGCCGGACGACGCGATTGCGCACTTCAATCGCGGCCTTGCCCTCCTCCGACTGGAGCGCGAGGACGAGGCGTGGGCGGCGATCGAGGGCGCCGCGAGCCGGAATGCCGACCTCGATGAGGCGCAGATCCTGCTCGCGAATAGAGAGCTTGCTGCCGGAGATGAGGAGGCCGCGCGAAACCGGCTGCGGCGTGCGGTCGCGCGCGACCCCACACCGGCAGCGGTGTTCAGTCTTCTCGCGTCGCTGCTCCGCCGCCCCGGCGAGCAGGGAGAGGTCCTCGATCTCCTCGCGCGCGTCGCACATGCTACCGAGGCGTCGACGCTGCCCCGTGTTCGTGCGGCCGTGCAGATCGCGCAGATTCGAGGAGTGCGCGCGATGACTGCCGATGCGGCGGCCACCGAGCGTGCCGCCGAGCGCGAGTATCTGGCGCTCGCGTTGTCGCTGGCCGAGGATGCCAGCGACGTTGCTGATCCCGCAGAGGCTCGCGAGCTCGATCAGCTGCGCGCCTGGGCCTTGCTCTCGCGTGGGCGGAACGGGGAGGCGCTGGCCGCAGTCGACCGCCTGTTGCGGGACGAGGTCGACGCCGCGGTGCGGGCGAGGCTGCACCTTCTCCGCGCGCAGATCTACTGGCTCGAGGGCGACGGCGTTGCCGCCGAGCGTGAGATGGGGGTCGTCGTCGACGGTGACGAGACTCCGTCGGTCGACGTGTACATCGCCGTGGCCGCCGTCTACGGGGGGCGTGGCTTCGTGGAGCGGGCCCGTCAGATCCTGGAGCGCGCCGCAGGCGAGCATGCCGATGACGAGGCGGTCGGTCTTGCCTATGCCCAGGCGCTCTCGCGATCAGGGCAGGCCGATGCCGCCGAACTGGAATGCCGACGCGTCGCGGACCGCCAGTCTGAATCGACCGCGGCGCTGCTGCTGCTGGGCGACCTCCGCATTGTGCGCGGCAACCTCGACGGCGCGCGCGCCGCGTACCACGCGGCGACCGAACGCCAGCCCACTGATCTCGCCGCCCGGCTGCGACTCGCGGCCGCCGACGTGGATCCGACCGGGCAGTCTCCGAAGCAGCTCCTCGCGCGGATCGAGGCCGACGCGCGGGCCGCGCTGGCGGGGCACGAGGACTCCGTCGCTGCGCGGGTCGTCCTCGCCAAGGTTCTCCTTGCCCGGGCGGCGGCGCCTGGGTCAACCATCGTCCGACGTCGGGAGGCGGGCGCTGCCGCGGCCGAGCTGTTGCAGACGGCGCTGGACGAGGATCCACGACTCTTCGAGGCGCGCATCCTGCTCGCCACGGCGCATGCGATGCAGGGGAGACACGAGGCGGCTGCGCTCGGGTACGAGCGCATCCTCGATGCGCTGCCGGAGGAGAGTTCGAGGTTGCGTCTGAGTCTCGCCCGCGCGTACCTCGGCATGGGCGCAGTGCGCCGAGCTCTCCAACACGCGGAACGAGCGCTGGATGGACTCCCAGATGACCCGGGCGCGCTGCGGGTGTTCCTGCAGGCCGCGCGAGCTGCCGGTGACGGCGATCGGGCGCTGAGCGCCCTCGAACGTCTCCTGTTGCTGGAGCCTGGTCGGATCGAGCACATCCTGGCGCAGGGGTTCATTTTGGGCACTCGCGGCGACATGGATGCCGCCGACGCCTGTTTCGACAGCGCGGACGAACTCGCTGCCGCCGCGGAGGACCCGGACGAACGCCAGACGATGTTGACGCGTGCCGCGTCCGCGCGAGCTGAGGTGTATCGCATCGCCGGCGACTTCGAGAAGGCACGCGGAGTGTTCGGCGCGTTGATCGGGCGGGCTGGCGACGCTGTTGATGTTCGCCTGCGTTTCGGGCGATTCCTTCAAGCCGCAGGCCAGCTCGAGGAGGCCGAAGCCGAGTTTCGACGTGCGATCTCGATCGACGAGTCGGCAACGGAGCCGCGACGCGCGCTCTGCGACCTCTGGTTCGGCCAGGGTGAAGCCACGCCCGAGCTGATCCAGCAGGTGGAGGAGCTGCGACGTATCGCTGCCGGAGATCCGGTGCTGGACTACGTCGAGGGCAAGCTCGCCGTGCTCCAGTCCGACATCCCTCGAGCGCGCGAACGGCTCGGCATGTACGTTGATGCCCACCCGGCTGACGCCAATGCGCACTTCGCGCTCGGATCTGCCCATCTCGCTGCCGGCGACTTCGAGGCGGCGATCGCGAGTTACCGGCGCTCGGCCGCGCTGGTTCCGGGTCGCGTTCGCATTCGAGCGGCGCTCGCCCGCGCCCGGTTCGCGCGTGCCGAACAGCTCATCCGGCGTGGGCGATTCGACGCCGCGCGCGCGGTGCTGGCCGAGTCGGGGTCCGCCCTGCCAGGGGAGTCCCGCAACCGAGCGCTGTTCGCTCAGCTCTCGAACGCCGCTGGCGAGGGTGAACTCGCTGAGGCCGAACTGCGTGAGCTGCTCCGGATCAACCCTGACGACGGGACGGCGCGCCGCATGCTGGCCGTGATGCTCGTGGCACGAGGAGAGGCGGGCGAGGCGATTCGTGAGTTGCAGGTCCTCACGGAGCGGCACTCCGGCGACTGGAATGCGTGGAGGCTGCTCAGCGCCGGCTACCTGGAACTGCAGCGCTACGTCGAAGCGGAGCAAGCCGCTCGCAAGGCCATCGAGGTCGATCCTGACGAGGCTCAGACCGTCGCTGCTCTGATCGAGGTGCACCTTCAGACCGGAGAGGACCCGGAGGCGCGCTCGCTTGTGGACGCGTTCGTCGCTGCTCACCCTCAGGACGCGCTGGGGTGGCTCATGGTCGCCATGCTGGAGACGCGGCTCGAGCGGTGGTCTGAGGTCGTGCCCGCGGCGCGGGCGACGCTGGATCTCGATCCGACGCTCGTCATGGCTGTCAGTCTCGCCACGCACGCGATGCGAGTGCAGATGAGCGACTCCGACGGAGCGCTGGAGTTTGCGAAGACGAGCGCCGCGGCCGCTCCCGAGAGTCTCGATGTTCACATGATCCTCGCGTTCCAGCACAGCCAACGCGGCGAGCACGAGCAGACGATCGCGGTGCTTGAACCGTTCATCGAGAGGGATGAGCCGTACTTGGTGGCGGTGGCCCTTGCCGCGATCTCGCACCTTCAGGAGTCGCGCACGCAGCAGGTCCGTGACCTCTGCGCTCGCGGTCTCGAGTTCAACCCCGAGCACGCAGATCTTCTTTACCTCATCGCGCAGTCGCACATCCTCGACGCGCAGGCGTCCGGTGATGCCAGCGTGCAGGGCGCCCGGCGCGGAGTGGTCCTGAGCAGCCTCCGCAACACCGTCGTCGCTGCGCCGTTCCACCATCGCGCTCGCAACGACTTGGCCTTCCTCCTCACCACCGATGCTGGTGCACTCGATGAGGCCCTGAACGAGGCGACGCGTGCGGTTGGCGATCGCCCGCAGCATCCGCCCTACCTCGACACGCTGGGCACGGTGCACCTGCGCCGGAAGGACCTGGAGGACGCCGTGGAGACCTTCCGGCGCGCGCTCGGCATCCTCGATCGCGTTCAGGACGATCTGGAAACGCGCGCGGACACGCCGCTGTTCCGCGCAGAGCCTGCGCGCTTGAAGGGGCTCCAGGAGCGCGTCGAGCGCCAGATGGCCGAGGTGCGCGAGCACCTGGAAGAGGCCGAGGCGGAGCTGAAGTCGCGCTGAATTGACCGCGTGCTCAGGCTCGGGCAACCCTGTGTGACGCCGCACGGTTCGCTACGATCCGCTGCGTGCTAGCCCGGATCGTTCACGAGGGCGTCGCGGGATCGCGGCGAGATCGAGGAACGGCGTGGGTGAACTGCGTGACGTTCTGCGTTCGCTCGTCGCACGATGTCCTGGCGGCTCGGAGTGCGTGAGATCTCGTGCCGGCGACGCGCATGCACCCTCTCGATGCGGTTGTGAAGCGGCGCCGGGGCGGGAGATCGCGTGCTGGGGGCCGTCAGGCGTGGCGTTCTCGTGAACGATGCGGGCTAGGCACGGTGTGAGGCGGGTTCGGATGGAGGTCGGCGAGTGAGGCAGGTACTGCAAGCGACGCGCGGGGGACTCACTCGCGTGGCGGACGTACCCGAGCCCGGGCTTCGTCGCGGCTGTGTACTCGTCCGGACGGAGTGGTCGCTCATCTCCGCCGGGACCGAACGCCTCATCATCGACCTGGCAGGGAAGTCGCTCGTCGGGAAGGCGCGGGCACGTCCCGACCTGGTCAAGAAGACGCTCGAGAAGATGCGCCGTGAAGGCCTCATGGCAACCTATCGGGCCGTCAGCGGCCGGCTCTCCGGCGATGTGCCACTCGGATACAGCGCCGCGGGGCGTGTGATCGCCGTCGGCGAGGGCGTGACCGGCCTGGCGGTTGGGGATCGCGTGGCGTGCGCCGGCGCGGGCTATGCGAACCACGCGGAGGTTCTCTGCGTTCCGCGCAACCTGACCGCACGCGTGCCGGAGGGTGTCAGCGCGCGCCACGCAGCCACCGCGACGCTCGGCGCGATCGCGCTGCACGGAGTGCGAACCACCGAGGTCCGACTTGGAGAGATCGTCGTCGTGATCGGCCTCGGGCTGCTCGGGCAGATGGCCGTGCAGATGCTCGCGGCGGCTGGCGCCCGCGTCGTCGCCGTGGACCTCGACGCAACCCGTGCCACGCTCGCGGCGTCGCTCGGCGCCGAGGTCGTCGTATCCGGGGGCGACGATCCGGAGCCCGCGATCCGTGGCCTGACCGGTGGGCACGGCGCGGATGCGGCGTTGGTCTGCGCCGGGTCGGCGTCGAGCGAGCCGCTGGCCCTCGCGGCGCGCCTTTGTCGCCGCGGCGGCGTGATCACGCTGGTCGGCGCCACGGGGATGGATCTCGACCGCCGCGCGTTCTACGAGCGCGAGCTGCGACTGCGCATGAGCACGTCGTACGGGCCGGGTCGCTATGACCCCGAGTACGAGGAGAAGGGGCTCGACTACCCCTATCCGTACGTGCGCTGGACCGAGGGGCGCAACCTCGGCGCAATCCTCGATCTGGTGCGCAGCGGACGGCTCTGTCTTGATCCTCTGCTCACGCACACGTTCCCGATCGAGGAGGCCGCGACGGCCTATCAGCTCGTGCGAGGAGAGAGCGACGAGGCGTTCCTGGGCATTCTCCTCGAGTACGACGCCGAGACGGCGCTCCCGGCTCCGGCGACCGGCGTGGCTGCGCCCGGAACGAATGGAGACGTCCGAGTTGGGCTCGTCGGCGCCGGCCAGTTCGCGTCGGCCGTTCTCCTGCCGGCGCTCCATGGCAACGGGCGCGTCGCACTGACCGCCGTCGCGACGGCGTCCGGGGCGACCGCATCTGCCGTTGCCCGGCGCTTCGGCATCAGTCGGACCGAGTCGTCCGCGGAAGCGATCCTGACCGCGAACGACATCGATGCTGTGGCCGTGCTGACTCGGCACGACAGCCACGCCGAGCTCGTCGCTGCCGCCCTCCGTGCCGGAAAGGCCTGCTTCGTCGAGAAGCCGTTGGCCATCCGTCCCGAAGGGCTGGCGCTGGTCGAGGACGCCATGCGCGAGCGGCCGGGGCTGGTGTGCGTGGGCTTCAACCGTCGCTTTGCGCCGTCCGTGGTGGCACTGCGGAAGGACCTCGACGCCCGAACGTCGCCGCTCCACGCCCGCTACCGCGTGAACGCCGGGCGACTCCCGCCGACGCACTGGACGCTGGACCCGGACATCGGTGGGGGACGCATCCTCGGCGAGGCTTGTCACTTCATCGACTTGCTTGCGTTCGTCATCGGCGCCGCGGTCACCCGCGTCCAGGCAGAGCCGCTTGGCGACGACGGAGCCGCCATCCTCCTCCGCTTCGCAGACGGCTCAACGGCCGCGCTCGACTACCTCTCCGGCGGCGCACCGGGGCTTCCGAAGGAGACGCTCGACGTCCACTGGGAAGGGTCGTCCTGGCTGCTGGATGACTTCCGCGATCTCTCTCGCGTCGCGGGTGGCAAGCCGGAACGAGTGTGGCGCGGCCCACAGGACAAGGGCCACGGTGCGGAACTGGCAGCGTTCGTCGCCGCCGTCGCTGACGGAGGGGAGAGCCCCGTGCCGTTCGAGAGCGCCGTGTCAGCAACTCGCGCGAGCCTCGCCGTCCTGGAGGCGATGCGGACGGGCTCCGCGGTGGACCTCAGCAGGTGAGCGGGGTCGCGGGCTGGCTTCGCGATCTGCGAACGGCCCGACACATCCCCGTGAGGCAGCTCATGGCGCGCCTCCGGACTCTGCGGCAGCGTCGCGCTCACGCCGTCTCCCCCTCCGGTCCGATCGATCGCGCGCGCGTGGAGGCGCAGACGACACGCACGGCCGCTGATCTGCCGATCGTGTCGGTCGCGATCGTGGCACCCGAAGGCGTCGCGAGGGTCACCGAGCGCGCGGACCTCGCGACGGAGCATCGCTTCCGCCACCTCGGTACGGAACGCAGCTATCCGAACGGAGTGAGATGGGTCGACCCCGACGCATCTCCGCTCTGGCAGTACCAGATGCAGTACCTCGGTGCCGTGACCGACCTCGCTCTCGCCGGCCGACCCGATGCTGCGCGGGCGCTCTTGGACTCCTGGCGCGACCAACACGGGCAGAGATGGGATCGCGTTGCGTGGCATCCGTACCCGGTCTCGCTGAGGCTGGTGAACATCTGCCACGCCGCGGCGCACTCCAACGGGTTCGAGGCTCTGGGTGAGGGCGTCGACGAGGTCGTGGCGATCCACGCGGCCTACCTGCTGCGCCACCTCGAGCGCGACGTGCGCGGCAATCACCTGCTCGAGAACGCGCGGGCGCTCTTCGTCGCGTCGCGCTTCCTCGTCGGACCGATCGCACGCGAGGCCGGCGGGGTCGCCGACGCACTCCTGCGGACAGAGGTTCCGGAGCAGGTGCTGCTCGACGGCGGCCACTTCGAGCGCTCGCCCATGTATCACGCAATCGTGCTGCAGCGGCTGCTGGAACTCCATTCGCTCTCCGACGCCGGGGAGCCAATCGCCACCTTGCTCCGCGACGCCGCCCGACGCATGGCGGGGCATCTCGCCCACATCGTCTGTCCGGACGGCGGCATCCCGTTGCTCGGAGACAGTGCGCGGGGATTCGGGCCTCCGGCCGGCGCGCTCCTCGCCGCCGCCTGCGAGGAAGTCGACGCAGAGATCGACGCGGCCACGTCGACCGGGCTGACCTCTCTCCGCGACACGGGCTTGCACGTGTTTCGAGGGGCCGAGATCTGGGCGGTTCTCGACGCGGGTCCGGTGTGTCCGACGTACCTTCCCGCCCACGGACAGGCCGACGCGCTGAGCCTTGAGGTGTGGACGCACGGCGCGTGCCTGGTCACCGATCCCGGCCTCCACGAGTACACGGGTCCCGAACGGACGTGGGGGCGCTCGTCTCGCGCGCACAGCACGCTCACGGTCGACGACGCTGACTCGTCCGAGGTGTACGGGAGCTTTCGAGTGGGGGGACGCGAGGAACTCACGGCGGTGAGTGCCGACGCGACGTCGGTTGCCGCGACCCTGCGACCGTGGAACTCCACGTCAGAACTGCGTCGTTTGGTTCGGTTCACGGACGGCTCGCCAACCGGTCTACGGATCGACGACGAGGCTCGCGCGGCGCCTGGTTCAACGGTTCGATCGCGTCTGCACCTGCATCCACAGGTCACCATCGAGGACCATGCGGACCTGCGGAGCCTGCGCGTACGCCACTCGGGTGGACGCGCCGTGATCCGCTCAGCGCACCCGTTGGAACTCGAGGACGGACGCTGCTCGCGCGAGCTCGGACGGATCGACCCGACGCAGATCGTCGTGCAGCGACTCGAACGTGATCGCGACGGTCTCGCCCGCGGTTGGTTCGAGATCGTCGCAGGAGACGCAGCGTGAGGATCGTCTGGCTCTGTCACTACTTCACGCCCGAGATCGGCGCGCCCCAGGCCCGCCTGTTGGAACTCTCGCGCGCGATGCTTGCTGCAGGGCACGCGGTCGGGGCCGTCACGTGCTTCCCGAATCACCCCACGGGGACACTGCGACCCGAGGATGTCGGTGCCCGCCGTCGGCAGGATGACATCGATGGCGTGGACGTCCACCGCTGCTGGAGTTACGTCACGCCGAACCGCGGCTTCGTGCGCAAGGTGCTCGGGCATCTCTCGTTCATGTGGACCGGGCGGGCGGGGCTCACTCGTGCGGCGGCCGTGTCGCGGCCCGACGTCGTCATTGTGTCCAGCCCGACGTTCTTCAGCGTGATCACGGCTTGGTGGTGGTGCCGCTGGCGGCGCATCCCCTTCGTGTTCGAGGTCCGCGACCTGTGGCCGGCAGTGTTCGTCGACCTCGGCGTGCTCCGCAATCGGCTTCTCATCTGGGTTCTCGAGCGACTCGAGATGTTCCTCTATCGCCGGGCAGCACGCGTCGTAACCGTCACGGGCCGTTTCGCGGACCACATCGCGGAGCGCGGCATCGCCCGCGATCAGTTGGCCGTCATCACGAACGGAGTCGACCAACGTCGCTTCACTCCCGGTCCGCGAGATGACGCGCTGGCCGAGGCCGAGGGGCTCGCCGACGCCTTCGTCGTCCTGTATCTCGGTGCGCACGGGATCAGCCACGCCCTCGCTCGCATGCTGGACGCGGCGGAACTCGTGGCCGATCTGGCGGACGTGCGGTTCGTGTTCGTCGGCGAAGGCGCCGAGAAAGACGCACTCGTCGAGGCAGCGCGGGAGCGCGGGCTGGAGAACGTGGTGTTCCACGCCGGAGTGCCCAAGGACGACGTCTCCCGCTGGTATCGACTCGCCGACGTCGGTCTCGTGCCGCTGCGCGACGTTCCGCTGTTCCACACGTTCATCCCGTCCAAGATGTTCGAACTGATGGCGGCTGGTCTGCCCTTCGTCGCCAGCGTGGCGGGTGAGGCTCGGGAGATCCTCGAGCGCGGCGGCGGCGCGCGCATCGTCGATCCTGAGGACGCCGCCGGCATCGCGCGCGAAGTGCGCGCCTTGCACGCCGATCCCGAACTCCGAGCCCGGCTCGCGCGCGACGGGCGAGCGTTCGTCGAGCGGGAGTACACGCGCGAGCGGTTGGCCGACGACTACGTCCGCGTGCTCTCCGAGATGCTCGCGGAGCGGGGCGTCGACCGGTGATCGCACTCTCCGGGGGGACGGGCTTCACCGGACGTCGCGTCGCGGCTCGCCTGGCGGCGCGTCATGGCGGTGCGAGCCTGCGCTGTCTCGTGCGGCCGACGAGCGACCGCTCGATTCTGCCGACGGACGTCACGACGATCGAAGGCGACCTCGACGATTCGGCGAGCCTGGCTCGCTGGCTCGCCGGTGCCGACCGGCTCGTCCACTGCGCGTCGATGGGGTTCGGACAGATCCCGGGGGTCCTCGCGGCCGCGGAGGCTACCGGGGTGCAGCGTGGGGTCTTCGTCTCGACGACCGCCATCTTCACGCGCCTCGCCGCTCCGTCGCGCGCGACGCGCGTGGCGGCCGAGGACGCCGTGCGCAGCTCGAAGCTGCGTTGGACCATCGTTCGCCCGACGATGATCTACGGCGCGCCCGGAGACCGGAACATGGAGCGGCTGCTGCGCGCGACCGTCCGCTGGCCGATCATCCCCGTCCCCGGAGAGGGCGCACGTCTCATTCAGCCGGTGCATGTCGACGATCTAGCCGATGCCATCGTGGCGGCACTCGATTCGGAGGCTGCTGCTGAGCAGGCCTACAACGTCTCGGGGCGGAGCCCGCTCTCGTTCGCGGACACGATCGTCACGGCCGCCCGTGCGGTGGGGCGGCGAGGTCGGCGACTGCACATTCCACTCGGACCCGTCTGCTTCACGCTGCGCACGCTCGAACGGCTGGGATTGCGCCTCCCCATCCGCGAAGAGCAGGTGCTGCGGCTCGACGAGGACAAGGTGTTCGATCACGTGGCAGCGGCGCGCGACCTCGAGTTTGCCCCTCGGGCGTTCGAGGAGGGGATCTCCGCCGAGGCCGGGCTGTTGGGACTGGCGCAGCGCGCGTGATGACCGTGCAGGTTCTGTCGGTCGTCGGCGCCTCAGTCGTCGTGACGTCGCTTCTCGGCACCGGCGTCGCATTGCGTGCCGCGCGACGCCGAGACCTGGTCGCCCACCCGAACGAGCGCTCGAGTCACACCGTGCCGACTCCGTCCGGCGGCGGCCTGGGGCTCGCGTTCGCGGCCGCGGTTGGTCTGGTCGCTAGCGGGTTCTGGGTCGCGTCCCTCTGGCCGGTGTGCGCGGCGGCTGCGGTCGCCCTCTCGGCGTTCGTCGGTTGGCGCGATGACCTGCGAGCGTTCTCGCCCCGCGTGAAGGCCTGCTTGGTCTTGGTCGCCGTCGTCGCGTTGCTCGTCCCCGGCCGACTTGCTGGAGTGGACCTACCGTACGTGGGAGTCGTTCCGTTCGGTGTCCTGTCCATCCCGCTGACGGTGTTCTGGCTCTGGGGCTTCGCCAACGCGTTCAACTTCATGGATGGGCTCAACGGCATCGCCGGGCTCACGGCGATGGTCTCGGGCGGCGTGTTTGCCGTCGCCGGGCTCGTCGCGAGCGACGCGACGCTCGGCGTCCTCGGTGTCACGACAGCGGCCGCCGCAGGCGGCTTCCTGCCGTGGAACTTCCCACGCGCGCGGATCTTCATGGGCGATGCGGGCAGCCTCCCGCTGGGCTTGCTGCTAGCCACGTGCGCGGTGCGGGGCGCTCTCTCCGGCGCGCTCCCGTTCCCGGCGGCCGTCCTGCTGCTCGGACCGTTCGTCTTCGATACGACGTTCACGCTCGTCCGACGAGCGGCGCGCGGCGCGCCGCTCTGGCAGGCTCATCGGGAGCACCTGTATCAGCGCCTCTCGCGGCGCTGGAGGGGGCACACCCCAGTCTCGATTCTCTACGCCGCGCTCTCACTTGGCACGGGCGTGCTGGCTGTCCGCTACGCCTCTGCCGAGCCTCGAGAGAGGCTTCTTTCCCTCGTCGTGCCCCTCGTCGCGATGCTAGGCTTCGCGGCCCTGGTGCTACTCAGCGACAGGGACACGGGCACGGGATCGGACGATCGCCGCCCGCAATCGGGATGACGGCACGCAACTTCCTGCGATACCGCCTTGCGGCGGTCATGCTCATCCACGCCGCCCTCACGTTGGCTGCGTGGTACGGCGCGTGGTATCTGCGCCTCGATCAAACGCTGTGGGACCTGGATTCCTCGAACGGCGTCGATTTCCTCGGTCGCTGCTCCGAGCTCGTGATCTGGGTGCTGGCCGCGCGACTCCTCGCGTTCGGCTTCTTCGATCTCTTCCAGGGCCTCTGGCGCTACGTCTCCGTGACGGACCTCGTCAACCTGGTGAAGGCCACGGCTGTGGGCTGGCTCATCTACATCCCGCTGATCGTGGCGGACCCGCTCGGATCCTCCGGGCGTGATGCGCTCCAAGACGTGCCCCGGCTCGTGTTCGTGATCGAGCCCATCCTCTGCATCGTGCTGGTCGGCGGTATCCGGTTCGGTATTCGGAGCGTGCGCGAGGTGGTGGCGCCTGTTCCGCGCGGCGGCCGACGGGTCCTGATCGTCGGTGCCGGGAACGCTGGCGAGATGCTCCTGCGCGAGATGCGTGCGCACCGTCATCTGGGCTACGCGCCGGTGGGGTTCGTCGACGACGATCCACGTAAGCTCGGAACGAAGATCCACGGTGTCCCGATCCTCGGACGGACCGAAGATGTGCGCACCGTCGTCGAGCGGAACGCTGTCGAGGAGATCGTGATCGCGATCCCAGGCGCTGCCGGCTCGGAGTATCGGCGCATCCTAGACGCCTGCGAATCGACCGGCGTCCGGCTGCGTCGGCTTCCGAACCACGTGGCGGACATCGTGCGGCTGACGGAGCTCCGCGATGTCGAGTTCGTGGATCTGCTGGATCGCGATCCGGTGAACATCGACCTGCAGCTCTTGCGAGATGCCGTCGAGCGCAAGATCGTGATCGTCACCGGCGCCGGCGGATCGATCGGCTCCGAGATCGTGCGGCAGCTCGTCCCCCTGGGGGCTCGGCTCGTCGTGGCTCTGGACCGCTCGGAGAACGCGCTCTTCTACCTCGAGCGCGACTTGGCTGTGCATCACCCCGACGCACGTGTGCAGATCCGAGTGGGGGATGTGCAGGATCGCGCGGCGATGCGCGCCCTGTTCCGGGAGTGTGCTCCCGAGTTCGTGATCCACGCCGCCGCGTACAAGCACGTGCCCTTGATGGAGGCCCACCCGATCGAGGCCGTCCGCAACAACGTCGCGGCGACCCGGGATCTCGCCTCCCTGTGCGTCGAGCACCGCGTCGAGCGCTTCCTGCTGATCTCCTCCGACAAGGCCGTCCGACCGACGAGCGTGATGGGGGCGACGAAGCGGGGTGCCGAACTCGCCGTCCAGTCGCTGGAGAGTGGCGAGACCCAGTTCATGGCCGTCCGCTTCGGGAACGTGCTCGGCAGCGCGGGAAGCGTCGTGCCGCTGTTCCGGCGTCAGATCAGCGAGGGCGGCCCGGTGACCGTGACGCATCGCGATGTCGTGCGGTTCTTCATGACCATCCCCGAGGCCGTGGGCCTCGTCCTCCAGGCCGGCGTGATGGGCAAGGGCGGCGAGGTCTTCCATCTCGACATGGGACAGCCCGTCAAGGTGCTCGCGCTTGCGGAGCGCCTGATCCAGCTGCACGGCTTCCGACCCTACGACGACATCGAGATCCAGTTCATCGGTCTGCGACCCGGCGAGAAGATGCTCGAGGAGCTCCTCATCGACGGAGAGAACGTGGTCGAGACCTCGCATCCCCGCATCCGCACCCTGCAGCCCAGTCAGCCCGATCGCGAGGTGCTCGTGCGTCGGATCGACGACCTCCTGGCAGCGGCTGGAGTCGGAACGTCGCCGTTGATCCGAGCGCTCGCCGCGCTCGTCCCCGAGTACCAGCCGAACAACGATACCTATCGCCGCCTGCTGGCCGAGTCGTCGGACGCGCCTCCCTACCCGGCGCAGGGTCGATGACCTCCGCGCGCGCGCTCGTGCGCGCGATGCGTCCGCACCAGTGGACGAAGAACCTGTTCGTGTTTGCGCCCCTTCTCTTCGCCCGGAGCTGGGACACCGTGCCGCGCGTGCTGGCGGCCTTCGGCGCGTTCTGCCTCGTCGCGTCCGCCATCTACCTCCTGAACGACTCCCTCGATCGAGAACAGGATCGGCTCCATCCCGTCAAACGGAATCGCCCGATCGCTTCCGGAGCCCTCGGGGTTCCGACGGCGCTCGGTGTGGCCGTCGTGCTCGCGGTGGTCGCTCTCGCGTGGGCGTGGGGTGGACTGGAGAGCCCGGGGCTCACTCTCGTTCTGGCCGTCTACCTCGTGATCCAGGCGCTCTACTCGTTGCGGCTGAAGCACATGGTCGTGCTGGACGTCCTCTGCATCGCATCCGGCTTCGTTCTTCGTCTTCTCGCCGGCGGGTTCGCCGGTGGTGTGCCGCAGAGCGAGTGGATCGTCATCTGCACGATCTTCCTCTCGCTGTTCCTCGCGCTCTGCAAGCGACGTCACGAGGTGTCCGCACTCGGCGAGCAGGCGGAGGAGCACCGAGAGATTCTGGGCCAGTACCCCATCTCGCTCCTGGATCAGCTCATCTCGGCGGCGACCGCCGCCACGCTGGTGACCTACGCGCTCTACACGGTCGACGACCGCACCGTCTCAGCGCACGGGCTCGATCGGGACGGACTCTCGCTCATGGTTGCGACCGTGCCCTTCGTGATCTACGGCGTGTTCCGCTACCTCTATCTCGTGCACCGACGAGAGGGTGGTGGGAGCCCGACGACCACGCTCGCCCGCGACGGTGCGAGTGTCGTGAACGGGCTTCTGTTCCTCGCGACCGCACTCCTGATCCTCTCGCGCGGCAGCGTCTGAGGTCAGTCGGCGGGCCGGTGTGCCCAGATCGGCCCGCAGCGTTCAGGAAATCGGTCGAGCCGCGTCGATTCTCCGCGACATCCGGAGTCTGGCGGCGCCGGCGACGCATCGCTTGTCAATTGAATATCGCTCGTAAAGCATTTCCATGTAGTCACTTACGTTCTGATCGAGGCCGATGCGAGACTCCCTGATCCGTGTTGGCACGCCTGATGCGAACCAGTGGTGAAGAGTTGAGTCGGCAGCATGCAGCCGCCGGCACTGGAGCAGGGAGTCTCAACGATGAAAACCGCAGTCATGATCCTGGCCTTGGGAGCTGCCGTCCTCGCTGGCGGTTGTGCCTCCACGCGTCGGGTTCCGGCGCCGCAGGAGTCACAGGTCGATGCGATGAACGCAGGTCTTCGAGAGGTCCAGGGTCGTTCGACCCGCGGTGGCCCCTCGCTGGACTACGTCATCGATCCGCCGGACATCGTGGCGATCTATGTCAAGGACAACGAGGACCTCTCCGGCGAACAGATCACGGTCGGGCCGGACGGCAAAATCAGCCGTCCCCTGATCGGTGTGGTCACGGTCGCTGGCAAGACGGTCGACGAGGTCTCGGAAGAGCTGCGCGGGATGTACTCGCAGTTCATTCGCGACGCCTCGGTGACGGTCATGGTCACGAAGTACCAGTCCAAGTTCGTCTACGTGGACGGCGAGGTTCTGCGCCCGGGTCGCTTTGCCTACACGGGCAACGACAGCGTGGTGAACGTCCTCGCTCAGGCGGGGTTCCTCACGAAGCGTGCGTCGCCGAACGGCATCCACGTGGCGCGTGGCAACCCGAACGATCCTGAGATCTACCCGGTGCGCTTGAAGGACGTGATCATCGACGACGACAGCCGGACCAACTGGCTGCTCGAGCCGGACGACATCGTCTATGTGCCGCCGAGCTTCCTCTCCCGGATCGGCTACGCCATCGAAGAGATCGTCTTCCCCTTCACCACGCCGCTCCGGGCATACGCCACCTACGACGACATCGTCGACTAGACGATCGTCGGCAGGGCTGACGTCAGCCGGCCCAACTCGCTCAAAGAGGCCTTCGGACCAAACCCGGTCCGGAGGCCTTCTTTCGTAGGCCCCGCAGCGCGGCTAGGCCGGCGTTCTCGCCACGTCGCCACGTCGCCACGTCGCCACGTCGGCGCGGCCCGCGGCCGGAAGGCAGGGGCCACGGGGAATGCCCGACGTGAAGGCTGGTGCTCGACCAACGACAGAGTGTCCTGACCGAGTGGGGGCCGCGAGATCAAGGCGGACGCAGCGTCGTCGGGGCCCATCCCCCCAACGAGCTGCGTCAACGCAGAGATCGTGGTCCCCGCGACGTGTCAGGCGTGGCGACGTGGTGAGAAGGTCGGGCTAGGCGCCCCGATCGCGATCGGCCCGAGACCTGCGTGGTGGGTGGCAGCGCGGCAGGGGCCGCGCGCTGCGAGGCTCGACACAGCCTCGCAGAACCGAACTACCTGTTCATTTCGGCGAACACGCCGACCGATAGAGATGCGTGCGGTTCCTGCGGAGGCTGGCCTTCGTAGTGCCGCGTGATCGTCACGAGAGGTGACCTGGATGAACATCGAACGCTCACCACGAGAGATCTTGGCGCTCCTGGGCCGTCGCTGGCACCAGGTGGCCGCCGTGGCGTTGGGCGCGCTGCTCGTGGCGTCTAGCTTCGCGGTCGTGAAGCCGCGGTCCTACCGCTCCTACACGCGGCTTCGCATCGAAGGCGTCGGAGGGAACCGGGACGGCGCAGACGACGTGCTTGGCGCCGGCCAGGACATCAAGAACTTCCAGAACTTCGACGGCGTCGTCGCGGATCTGAACCTCGACGCGCACCTCCAGGGCCTGCCCGAGCACGAGCGCAATCAGCGCCGCGCCGAGCTCATCACCGGCCTCCAGCAGCGAACCGAGGTCACCTACGAGCAGTCCTCGCCGGGCGTCTTCATCCTGACGCTGGCACACCACGGCGACGATCCGGAGCTCTGCACCAGCATCGTCAGCAAGTTGGCCACCAGCTACCAGAACGCGCTGTTCATCAACCCGGTCGAGCAGCAGCAGAAGAAGGTCGAGCAGCAGCGCGAGGCCGAGGAAGAGGCGCTCCGCAAGTACCAGCAGATCGAGTCGGAGCTGAAGGCGTTCGAAAACGAGAACGCCGAGTTCCTCGAGGGTCCCGAACAGCGGCTCGGCGCCGTGCGGGATCAGATCGAAGAGATCGAGAAGGTCGAGATCGCGAGCTTGGAGGCGCAGCTCATAGAACTCGCCGAGCACCTTGCCGTCGAGCCCGAGCACGATATTCAGTACATCGACGAGGTCGACCAGGACCTCATCAACGCGATCGAACTCGACATCCGGCAGCTCGACCGAGAGCTGAAGGTCCTGACCGTCGAGCAGCGCAAGACCGAGCACCATCCTCAGGTCCAGGCCAAGCTCGAGATCATCGCCGACCACCGGGCGAAGCGCGACGAGGCGAAACGGGACGTCAAGACGCGTGCCGTGAAGACGCCGAATCCGATGTACCAGAGCCTCCAAGAGGAGTGGCGCGAGAAGGAGTCGCAGCTGATGACGGCACGTCACCGGCTGGCCCTCCTTCGCAACAAGGAGGCGGAGCTCAAGCAGGATGTTCAGCGCGCTCCGGAGATCCGATCGCGTCGCGACCGGATGCTGGCTGACCAGACTCAGCGTCGCCAGCGCTACGAAGATCGACAGAACGATCACAGCAATGCTCAGGACCAGCTCATGGCCCTGCGTAACCAGCGCACGCTGACCGTCGACACCGTCGACCCGGCGACGCGCCCGACGAGCCCGACTGGGCCGAGCGCGATCCTGATCGCCCTCATGGGGCTCGCCGTCGGCGTGGGCGCCGGCGCGGGACTGGCGCTCGTCCTGGACACGATGGACAGCTCGTTCCGCGAGGTGGATCAGGTCTCGTCGTACCTGGGCGTTCCGGCGCTGGGTGCGATCCACATGATCCGAACGCCGACCGAAGAAGCCGCGAAGGTGCGCCGCGCACGCCAGATCCAGATCGGGCTCGTCCTGCTCGGGCTGGCCGGCGTCGGACTCTTGATGTTCGCGATGTTCGGCGACGTCAGCGCGCTCACAGGACTCGTGAAGGGCGCGGTGAAGTGATGGACCGAGCGATGAAGCCTGCGAGGACCCGACCGATGACCCGACCGATGACCGGCACCCTCCGGCTGCGCCATGGCGGCGCGTCCAGGGTGAGGGGGTAGACGATGTACCAGCAGTTCTACGGCCTCGACAAGATGCCGTTCAACACGACACCGGACACCCGGTTCTTCTTCCATTCGGAGCAGCACCAGGAGGCTCTGTCGAGCCTGCTGTATGCGGTGAACGAGCGGAAGGGGTTTGTGCTCCTCTCGGGTGAGATTGGCGCCGGGAAGACCACGGTCTGCCGCGCGTTCCTCAACCGTCTGGATCCGAGCACCAAGGTGGCCGTGATCACGAACACGCGGCTGACCGAGCGTCAGCTCCTGCAGTCGATCTGCGAGGAGTTCGGTCTCTGGATCCCCGGCAACGTCGGCAAGGTGACGCTCTTCAACGAGCTGAACTCCTTCCTCGTCGAGCAGTACCGCCAGGGCGCCAACGTCGTGCTGATCGTGGATGAGGCGCAGAACCTACGCCCCGAGGTGCTCGAGGAAATCCGCCTCATCTCGAACCTCGAGACCGAGCGCGACAAGCTCATCCAGATCGTGCTCATGGGACAGCCCGAGCTGCGCGAGATCGTCGACCTTCCCGAGCTCAAGCAACTGAAGCAGCGCATCGTGCTCCGCTTCCACCTGTATCCGCTCTCCGAGCGCGAGACGCAGGCGTACGTGTTCCACCGCCTGCGCATCTCCGGTGCCGACGGTTCGCTCAAGTTCAGCCGACGCGCGCTGAAGGCCATCTACGAGTACAGCGGTGGCATCCCGCGCGTGGTGAACATCATCTGCGACAACGTGCTGCTGCTCGGGTTCGTGCACGAGACCCGCAAGATCTCCGAGTCGCTCGTCCGCGAGGTCATTCGCGATCTCGAGGGCGCGCGCCACGCAGGGTCGCGGTAGCGACGACGGGGTCAGGAGCAAGACATGGGAAAGATGCACGATGCGCTGAGGAAGGCTGAGGGCGACCGCGCGCGGCGGACGACCGCCGTGGCACCAGCTCCGGCACCTACGCCCGTGGCGCCGCCCCCGGTGGAGGACGTGGACGGCGAGTCGCCAGCCGCTGTGGTCGATGCGGCCGCACCGCTCGTCGCGCCGCCGCTGCCGTCCGTCGCAGCGCGCCGCCCGGGTGGCCACGGAGACGTGGACGCGCACCTCGTCCTCCTGACCGATCCGCACTCCGCGCACGCCGAGCAGTACCGCGCGGTGCGCACGAACATCCTCGCGATGTCGCCGGAGAAGCCGATCCAGATCGTCGTCGTGACGAGCTCGGTTCCGTCGGAGGGTAAGAGCGTCAGCAGTGTGAACCTCGCCTGCACGATGGCCGAGGAGCTCGATCGCAAGGTCGTGCTCATCGACGCCGACATGCGCAAGCCGACCATGCACAAGCTGATGGGCTTGGACAACCAGCGCGGCCTCTCGGACTACCTGACCGGCGGCTGCATGCTCGAGATGGTGCTCCAGCGCTGCCGCCTGCCGAACCTCTGGGTCCTGCCCTCGGGCCGCGTGCCGCCGAACCCGGCGGAGCTGCTCGGTGGTAAGCGCATGGACGATCTTCTCGCGCGGCTTCGTCGTGACTACGACTTCGTCGTCATCGACTCGCCGCCCGTAATCTCCACAACCGATCCCGGTGTGATCTCGCCTCGCGTCGACGGCACCGTGCTCGTCGTCCGCATGGAGAAGACGCCCCGCGACGTCTCCAAGCGGGCGCTCGAACAGCTGAAGAAGGCCCGCGCGAACGTGCTCGGTACCCTGTTGACGGGACTCGAGGGCGACGTGAAGGACTACTACTACTACCCGTACGACCAGCAGCAGCCCGAGTAGCCTCCGCATCATGGCGAAGGTGTCCGTGCTGAGCCGGCCTCCAGCCGGATGGGACGCATACGTGCGCGCTCATCCGGAGGGAACGCCGTTCCACCTGAGCGGCTGGTCCGACTGTGTGGAACGCGGGTTGGGAGCTCGCCAGCTCTGGGTCATCGCGGAGCAGGACGGCTCGATTGCCGGCGGCCTGCCCCTCGCTCACGTCAAGAGCGCACTCTTCGGTGCACGACTCACGTCCATGCCGCAGGCAGCGTACGGCGGTCCGCTCGCGGAGAGCGTCGACGTCGCGCGAGAACTCGTCGAGGCGGCCGAAGTCGAAGCCGAGCGTCGGAAGGTCCAGTACCTCGAACTGCGGCTGCACACTGCGTGCGACGGCATCGGTGACGGGGAACACTGGGGCGGCAACGACCTGCGCGTCACGTTCGGTGGGCCGATCGCGACCGACGACGACGCCATCTTGAAGGCGATCCCGAAGAAGACGCGCGCCGACTGCCGCAAGGCCGACAAGGTCGTGACGGCCACGGAGACGCCGGAGAACTTCGACACGTTCCACGGCCTCTTTGCGGAGAACCAGCACCGCCTCGGTACGCCCGTGCTGCCCGCCCGCTTCCTACGCCTCGTGGCGGAATGCGCGGATCTCGGGCCGCGCATCCTCGTTGTCCGCGATGCCGAGCGGCCCGTCGCCGCGTGCCTCTCGTTCTCGTTCGCCGAGCGCATCCTGCCGTACTACGCCGGGGCGGCCGGCGACGCACGAGAGGCGTTCCCGAACCACGGGCTGTACCTGAACGTGCTGCGCTTCGCGCGACGTGCAGGGTTCACGTACTACGACTTCGGACGCAGCAAGCGTGGCTCCGGCTCGTACGACTTCAAGCGTCGCTGGGGGATGGACGAGCACCAGCTCGCGTATCGCTTCCGCCTCGTGCGTGCGACGGAACTCCCCTCGCTCAATCCAGCGAATCCGCGGTATCAGCGCAAGATCGACGCCTGGAAGCGACTGCCGCCCTGGGCGGCGAACCTGCTCGGCCCACTGCTCTCGCCGGGGCTGTCATGAAACTCCTCTTCCTCGCCCATCGCTCGCCCTGGCCGCCCGACAAGGGCGATCGCCTGCGAAGTCACGGGATCCTCCGCTGGCTGGCGCGGCGTCACGAGGTGTTCCTCGGTGCGTTCGGCGACAACGGCGATTCGAAGGAGGCGCAGGCCGTCGAGGATCATCTGCGTCCGCTGTGTGCCGACATCCACATCGTGCCGCGGCCCCCGCTCGCGCGAGGCCTGCTCGCCGCGGTGACTGGCCGCCCGATCTCGTTCGAGATCATGTCGTCGCGCCGGCTCACCGACTGGGCGAAGGAGACAGCACGTCGCGTGCGGCCCGACGCTGCGTTCGCGTACTCGGGCCAGATGGCGCCTCCGCTGATGCAACTGAGCGGCATGCCGCGCGTTGTCGATCTTGTCGACGTCGATAGCGCCAAGTGGCGAGCACGGTTCGAGCGATCGCACAACCCGATCCACCTCATCGAGTCACGTCGCGTGCGCAAGTTCGAAGAGCGTTGCATGCGCGAGCTCGATGCCGTGACGCTGACGTCGCGGCGCGAGGCGGAGATCCTCGGCGGAGAGAACGGCGTCGTGCACGTCGTCCGAACCGGGGTGGATCTCGACTACTTCCAGAAGCGCGCCGTCGATCCAGGCGGAGCGCGGATCGCGTTCGTCGGAGCGCTCGACTACGCGCCGAACGCGGAGGGCATCGTCTGGTTCGCGCGCGAGGTGCTGCCGCGCATTCGCGCGGAACGTCCCGGCGCAGAGCTCGTCGTGATCGGTCGCAAGCCGCCCGCCGCGCTCACGGGACTGACGGGCGTGCACGTCACGGGCTGGGTCGACGACATCCGTCCCGTGATGCAGGGGTGCGCGATCGCAGTCGTTCCGATCAACGAATCGAACGGTGTACAGACCAAGGCGCTCGTCGGCATGGCGCTCGGACTTCCGACCGTGATGACGTCAGGCGCGGCCGAGGGCGTGGAGGCTCAGGACGGTCGCGACGCGCTCGTCGCGGACGACCCTCTCGATTTCGCCTCCGCGGTGCTGAGGTTGCTCGACAATCGTGACGAACGTGAACGCCTGTCTTCGACGGCGCGCTCCTTCGTCGAGTCACACTGTGACTGGGAGCGGAACCTGACGGTCCTGGAGCGCCTGCTGGCTCCGTGACGTCGGCTCCGACGGGGCCACTTCGGTCCGCGGCTTGCGGACTGCCCCGTAACACTCCGGGACGACGGTGCGTCCGTCGAGATTGGTGAACATGACAGAAACTGTCCGCACATCTCTGTCGAGCACCGTCTCCGCGAGGAACCCATCCATGCAGGTCCCCCTTCTCGATCTGAAGCGTCAGTGGCAGAGCCTCCGCGAGGACGTGCTCGCGGCCATCACGGAGGTCGCCGACGCCCAGGCCTGCATTCTCGGACCGTACGTGAAGTCCTTCGAGACCGAGGTCGCCGCGTACAGCGGCGTGCCGCACGCGATCGGCTGCGCGAGCGGCACGGATGCGATCCTGCTGGCGTTGCGCGCGCTCGGCGTCGCGGACGGCGAAGAGGTGGTGACGACGCCGTACACGTTCTTTGCGACGGCCGGCGCGACTGTGAACGCCCGCGGCCGCCCGGTGTTCGTCGACATCGACCCCGTCAGCTTCAACATCGATCCTGCGCAGATCGAGGACGTCGTCACCGAGCGAACGCGGGTGCTCATGCCGGTGCATCTCTACGGCCAGTGCGCCGACATGGACCCGATTGTCGCGATCGCAGAGCGGCACGGTCTGGGCGTGGTCGAGGACGCCGCCCAGGCGCTCGGCGCGGAGGACAACGGGCGTCGCGCGGGCTCGATGGGGGACATCGGCACGTTCAGCTTCTATCCGAGCAAGAACCTCGGAGGACTGGGCGACGGCGGAATGATGGCCACCACGCGCGCGGACCTCGCGGAGCGTCTCACCGGGCTGCGGACGCACGGTGGCATGAAGCGCTACTACCACCAGGAGGTCGGCTTCAACAGCCGCCTCGACGCGCTGCAGGCCGCCGCGCTGAGCGTCAAGCTGCGGCATCTCGATGCTTGGACCGAGGGACGACAGCAGAACGCAGCGTTCTACGACGCGGCGTTCGCGGACGTCGACGGTCTCACCACTCCGGCCGTCGGGGCGGGCAAGCGTCACATCTACAACCAGTACGTTCTGCGTGCCGACCGCCGCGACGAGCTGAGGGCGTACCTCGGCGAGCACGGAGTGGGCTCGGGGATCTACTACCCGCTGTCGCTGCACGAGCAGACGTGCTTCCTCGACCTTGGCTACAAGCAGGGTCAGTTCCCGGAGTCCGAGCGCGCCGCTCGCGAAACGCTCTCGATCCCCGTGAACCCAGACCTGCGAGATGACGAACGCGCGTACGTGGTCGAGACCATACGCGCGTTCTATGGAGCGTAGAACGGTCTGATCGGCGCGGCCTTCTGCGGCCCGCTGCGACGACCGAACGGAGGCCTCATGAGAGTGTTGACCGTCGTCGGAGCGCGACCGCAGTTCGTGAAGGCGGCCCCCGTCTCACGTGCGCTGCGCCAGCGTCACGAGGAACGCCTCCTCCATACCGGGCAGCACTACGACGCTGCGCTGTCGGACGTGTTCTTCGAGGACCTGCGCATCCCTCCGCCGGATGCGCACCTCAACGTTGCTGGGCTGGCAACCGGGGTCCGCATGGCGACGATGGTGCGCGGCATCCGCGACCAGATCCGAGTCCAGGAGGCCGACGTTCTCCTGATCTACGGCGACACCGACTCGACGCTCGCCGGCGCTCTCGCCGCCCGTCAGCTCGGCGTGCCGCTCGTGCATGTCGAAGCGGGGTTGCGCAGTCACAACCTGCGCATGCCCGAGGAGATCAACCGCATCTCCGCCGATCACCTCTCCGACCTCTGCCTGTGCCCGACGCCGAGCGCCGCCGAACAGCTCGCTCGCGAAGGGGCCAGCGCGTCGGTCGCCGTGGTGGGTGACGTGATGCTCGACGCCTGTCTCAACGCAGCGGAGGCCGGTCGCGATCTCGGCATCGCAGGGCGGCTCGGCGTGGAGCCCGGCGGGTACTACTCGTGCACGCTGCATCGGGCCGAGAACACCGACGACAGCGGACGGCTGCGCTCGATCACTCGCGCTCTCGACGGACTGGATCTGCCCGTGCTCCTCCCGTGCCACCCGCGCACGCGCGCCGCGTTGAAGCGCGAGGGTCTCGAAGCTGGACTGTCGGGCCTGCGGCTCCTTGATCCGCTGCGCTACTCCGAGATGCTCGGGCTCGTTGCGGACTCACGCGCACTCCTGACAGACTCCGGTGGGCTCCAAAAGGAGGCCTACTTCCTCGCGGTGCCGTGCGTGACGCTGCGCGACGAGACCGAATGGGTGGAGACGCTCGAGGGCGGCTGGAACCGACTGGCGGGCGCCGACGAGGCGCGCATCCGCGAGTGCGTCGCAGCGGCCTCTGCTCCAGAGGGCGCTCCCGATCTCGAGTTCTACGGCGGTGGGAACGCGGCTGCGGCGGTGGTCGCGGCGCTCGAGGAGCACTTCGCATGACCGGACCACGCGTCGTGATGCTTCTGGGGAACGCCTGCGCGCCCGACCCGCGCGTGGAGGCCGAGGCTCGGGCCCTCGCTGCGGCGGGTGCGTCTGTCGTGATCCTGGGCTGGGATCGTGACGGCGACCATCCCGAGGTCGAGGTGCGTGATGGAGTCCGTGTTCAGCGAATTCGACTTCCGTCCACGCACGGCCGGGGCTCGAGCCAGGCCTTGCAGATGCCGCGGATCTGGTCCCGGTTCGTGAGCGTCGGCAAGTCACTCCAGCCGGACGTGGTCCATGCGCACGATCTGGACACCCTCCCGGCGGCGTGGCGACTGGCGCGAGCGACCGGTGCAAGCCTCGTGTTCGACGCTCACGAGAGCTACTCGGACATGCTCGGGGAGAACGTCTCCAAGGCGATCAAGACCATCTGCCGGGCTCTGGAGCGCTTCCTCGTCCCGCGCGCGGACCTGCTGGTGACAGTGGGTGAGCGCTTGCGTCGTCACTACCAGGACATGGGGGCCAAGCTGACGCAGGTGGTCGGCAACTGGCGCGATCCGATCGACACCGATGGCGGTCCCGCGGCCGTTCGGCAAGCCGTTCGCGTAGATGCAGGTGTGAAGGAGTCCACCGTGTTCATTTGTTTCATCGCCAACCTCACGCCGGAACGCCGGCTCGAGCCTCTTCTCGAGGCTGTCGAGTCCGTTCCCGGAGTGGAATTGGTGGTGGGCGGCAGGGGCGCAGGTGTGCAGGCGGCTGAACAAGCCGCGGCTCGCTGCGACCGCATTCGGTTCGTGGGGCTCGTCGCCCCGTCGGACGTCGCCCGGTGGACCGCTGCCGCAGATGCCGTGTACTACGGCTTCGATCCCGACAACCCGAACGCCCGCTTCTCGGCCCCGAACAAACTGTTCGAGGCTCTGGCGGCAGGCATCCCGGTCGTCACCGCTCGCTTCGGCGAGATCGGTGAGATCGTGGCCGACACGGGTTGTGGGATCCTCCTGGCGGACTACTCGACCGAGTCGATCGCGGATGCACTCCGCGAACTGCTCGACGAGTCCCGCCGGGCAGAACTCTGCAAGGCAGCGCGCGCTGCGTCGACCCGCTACACGCGGGCCGCAGCTGATCGCGCCCTAGTCGACGCGTACCGAAGTCTCCCCCGCAGTGCCGGGTGGGATCTTCGGAGCACTCTGGTGGAGGCTGCCTGATGGGCATCCGTGACATCATCCTGTTGGTCATCATCGTCGGCGCCCTGCCGCTGAGCGTGATGCGGCCGTTCTTCGGCCTCGTCATGTTCTCGTGGCTCGCGTACATGCGGCCGACCGACATGGCCTGGTCCATCGGCCAGATCCGACCGTCGCTGCTCGTCGCGGGAGCGACGCTGCTCGGCATTCTGATCAACCGCAAGGAGCGCCTGCTCGTCCTCGAGAAGCGCACCATCCTGCTCGGCCTGTTCGTGGCGGCGGTGGCTGTATCGGCGTTGACAGCGATCGACACAGAAGTTGCGTTGGGCGACGACGGCGGCGTGATCAACCTGATCAAGGTGGTCTTCATCGCCGTGCTCACGACCGGACTCGTCCAGTCGCAGGCCCGCGCTCGCATCCTGCTCCTCGTCATCGGCGGCAGCCTCGGGCTGCTCGCGCTGAAGACGATGATCCAGGGCACGCTCAACCCCGGTCAGATCATGCATGGCCCCGGCGGCATGATCCAGGACAACAACGACTACGGTCTGGCGCTCGTGATGGCGCTCCCGCTCGTGGCCTACTCGGCCCGCGAGGAGAAGGGTCCCTTCTTGAAGGTGCTGCTGTTCCTCATGGCCGCGGCCTGCGTCGGCGGAGTGCTGTTGACGCGCTCTCGTGGTGGCGTGATCGCTCTCGCCGTCATGGCCCTGATGTGGCTCTTCATGCTGCGCAAGAACGGCTTCGCGCTGATCTGCGCTCCCCTCGGCCTCGCGCTGATTGTCTTCCTGACGCCGCCCACGCTGCTCACGAAACTCAAGAGCCTCACGGAAGAGGGCGGCCCGAAGGATGTGTCGGCCAAGGCTCGACTCATCGCCTGGGAGAAGGCCGCCAACATGGCGAGCGACCGCCCGGTGTTCGGCGTCGGTCCCGCCAACTTCGTCGAGCAGTGGCACGAGTACGAGCCGCGCTTTCAGAAGGATGCGCAGGGCAACGTCATGGCCCAGGCGAACGGCAAGCCGATGTTCATCGTCGGCGCCGAGAAGCCCGTGGTGACGCACAACACGTACTTCCACATCCTCGCGGAGTCGGGGTACGTCACGCTCGCCCTCTACCTGATCCTCCTGGGGGTCACCGTGACGTCGCTCTGGCGGCTCCGTTCGACGACGCAGGAGCTGTGGCGCTCGCGCTATGCAACGGCGGTGATGCTCTCCATCGTCGGCTTCATGGCCGGCAGCACGTTCCTCAGCCGTACGCACTTCGACCTGATGTACCACCTGGTGGGCGTCTCGGTGGCTCTGCGTGTCGCTGGCACCGGCGGAGCGTTCGACTGGTTCGGTCTGCGTCGCCGTGGCCTCACGGGCCCCGGCACCGAGCAGCAGCAGCCGCTGGGGAGTGCTGGTGCAGTCTAAGGACACCCGCTCACCCCGCCCGATCCGGGTCCTGCAGCTCATCGCGGGCTGCCAGGTCGGTGGGCTCGAGGTCGTTGCCCTCAGCTTGGTCTCCAAGCTGCGCGACGAGTTCGACTTCTCCGTCGTCTGCTACGACGACGAAGGTCCGCTGAAGCCCCGGTACGAGGAGCTCGGAGTGGACGTGTCGCTCGTTCCGCGCCGCCCCGGCGTGGATCTGCGGTACCCGTTCCAGCTCGCGCGTCACATTCGGCGCACGGGAGCGGACGTCCTGCACGCGCACAACAACACGGCGCTCTTCTACGGAGCGCTCGCGGCCCTGCTCTCCGGCGGTCGTCGCGTGGTGTTCACGGCGCACGACCGTGCGCTGCCGAAACTGCCGCTGCGTGTCATGCAGCGCATCCTCGGCAAGATCACGACCCGCGCGGTTGCTGTCTCGGATGCGGGACGCGAGCGACTGCTCACCTGCGACGGCTTCACGCCGGACCGGGTGACCGTGGTGCACAACGGTGCCGACGAGGAGGCGTTCACGGATCTGCCGGACCGCGAGGCCTCGCGCCGCGCGCTCGGCGTGCCCGTCGACGCCGAGGTCTGTGGAACCGTGGCGCGCATGCACCCGGAGAAGAACGTGGCGCTCTTGGTGCGCGCATTCGTGCGCGTCGCGAACGAGCGACCCACCGCGGTGCTGGTCATCGCCGGCGACGGACCGGAGCGTCCGCGCTGCGAGAAGATCGCCCGCGATGGTGGAGTGTCGGACCGGGTGTACTTCCTCGGTACGCGCAGCGATGTGACGCGCGTGCTCGCGGCGCTGGACGTGTTCGTCCTGTCGTCGAACACCGAGGGGCTGCCCCTGGCGGTCGTCGAGGCGATGGGCGCGGAACGCCCCGTCGTCGCGACGGACGTGGGGGCCGTCAACGAGCTGGTGAGCGAGGGCGAGAATGGTGCCCTCGTACAGCCGCACGATGAAGAAGGGCTGGCGAAGAACGTTGCTGCCCTCCTCGCGAACCCCGACCGAGCTCGGGCCATGGGAGTGCGCGGGCGAGAGATCTTCCGCTCCGCGTTCACACTGCAACGCATGGCCGATCAGTACGGTCGCGTCTATCGAGAAGCCGTAGAAGGAGTTGCGTGATGTCTAGAAGCCTCGTGGTACTTGGATCCCTCGCGGCAGCGGCAGCGCTGTTGGTCGGGTCCCCGGCGACCGCCCAGGAGGGTGGCGAGCGTGCGACGCACACCCGCTTCAGCGTCCTGTCCGGTCCCGATGGGGCCAGCGCCGGCATGGCGACGGGCGGCATTCCGCTCCCGTACGACCTGGGCGTGACGGACGTCGCGGACCTCGGGATTTGGCGTCGCACCGGTCCCGAGCGGACCGATGTCGAGGCGATCCCTGTCCAGTGGCGCGTGGTCTCGCGTTGGGGCGGTCAGGTCGACGACGAAGACAAGCCGATCCGCTGGGCGTTCGCGACGTTCCCCGCGGCAACCGGTGCGGACTACGAGCTCTCGGCCTTCGCGGGTCGCGGCACGTCGGACGATCGGCAGGCGCTCGGTCGCGACGATGACGACGCCGTGCGCATCGACACGGGGCGGATCTCGTTCACCGTTCCGAAGGATCGCTTTGCGCCGCTCGCAGGCCTCTCGGTTCGCTCGGCGGACGGCACCGGCAACTTGATGCCGCTGCTCGGCGATGGCGGTCTGGACGTGACGATGGTGAACGTCGAGCCGGAGGACCGGGATGACCCGGGCCTGCAGCTCGTCGACCGCACCTACCGTCTCTCGGCAACCGCGGCCGATCTCGTGCAGCTCGAGCACAACGGCCCGCAGCGCTCGGTCGTGCGCGTTCGTGGTCGCTTCCACGACGAACTGGGCGACCCGCTCCTGCGCGGCTTCATCGGCTACACGATGCGCATCATCGCGGATCGCGGAGCCGACGGAGTCCGCGTGATGTTCACGCTCGAGAACAACGGCCAGTACGGCCCGCCGTCCGAGTCGAGCATCACGCGGAGTGAGCCGAAGTGGCTGCACATCCGCCGTCTCGCGCTGACCGTGCCCACGGGCATCGGCGGCAACCTGCAGGGTGTGACCGCGGACGGCACGTACCCGCTCGACACCATCAACGGCGCCCCCGAGATGCGGCTGGTCCAGCTGCACGAGGTGCGCCAGCACGATGACGAGTCGCGCAACTTCACGTACACGATCTCGGGCGGCGACAACGTCCTCGGCCGCGGTGACCGCTCTGACGGTGGGTTCGGCATCAGTGGCAATGGCGGCACCGTGCTCGCCGGCATGCGCCACTTCTGGCAGAACTACCCGAAGGCGATCTCGTTCGACGACGGCAACCTGGCGTTCGAGCTGTGGCCGCAGGAGCCCGGTCAGCGCTGGCCGATGGACGAGGGTGACCTCCACCCGCGGTGGGGCGACTCGTACCAGTTCGAGGGCGGGCGTCACAAGACGTACGAGATGAGTCTCTCGTTCCCGTCGCAGCTCGGCGACACCGATGTTGCGGCGCACGAGCGTGCGATGCAGGCACCGCTGGCGATCCAGCTCCCCGCGACGTGGGTTGCTCGCACCGGCGCTGCCGGCCCGATGGCTCCTGTCGAGTACCCGGTACGGAACAACGACCTCTCCGCAGCACTCCGTCACTTCGCCCGCATGCAGCGCGGCCAGGTCGACGTGACGTACACCGACCCGCAGGGCCCCGGCCAGGGCGTGCCTAAGGCCTCGCTGATCACGCAGCGCGAGCGGCGCGGTAACGCGTTGCCCTCGAGCCTCTATGACCTGGACATGTACGGCTTCATGAACTTCGGTGATCTGCCCCACGCGGGCGGCTTCAGCGGCGGTCACTTCGACTGGGTCCGCGCGATGTTCATGAACTACTTCCGACACGGGAACCGTGAGTTCCTCGACATCGGCACCGAGATGCTGCGCCACCGCTACGACATCGATCAGTTCCACGGCCAGGAGCGCGTCGACCCCAACTGGAGTTGGTACAACGGCTTCCAGCGGGCCGACTTCGGCTTCCATGGCGCGTACACGGCCAAGTACCACCCGCACGGTGAGTCAACGCCGCACCCGCAGTACACGTGGCTCGAGGGTCTCTTGCTCGCCTACGCCACGACCGGCGACGAGAAGGCGTTCGAGACCGCCCGCGAGAACGCCGACGCGTTCGTCAACTACTACACGCACGGCACGAACCGCCTCGACCCGAAGGTGCGCGAGCCGCTCGAGTACTACGGTCAGCTCAGCGCGATGAGCATCGCGATGGAGCAGCTGCTGGCGTTCTTCGAGTTCACCGGCGAGCGCGACTACCTGAACGCCGCCGCACTGATCTTCGAAGACGGCATCCTGTTCTCGGAGGAGTACCTCGGGAACCGTGGCTTCTTCGGCATCGAGGGTGAGAAGCAGAACCTCTTCCCGGTCGTCCGCCTGATGCGCCCGCTGATGCGGATGCACGAGGTCACCGGCGATCAGCGCGCGCTCGCGCTGCTCCTCCGCGTCCTGCGGTGGATCAAGGAAGAGGGATACCACGGTTCGGGCCGCATGGTGCTCGAGCGGTACATGCCGCTGCAGCTGCCCTACTTCTGGGTGCGCCGTGACAAGATCAACGCCGGCGACCGCTGGTTCATCCCCTACAACTTCATGACCTGCGACGCGTACGCCTACGCCTACCGTCAGACCGCGGAGCCGTCGTACATCGAGTTCGCCCGCGAGCTCTTCCGCGACAGCATCATGTTCTACCAGGCCCCGATGCATCAGTCGGTGCCGCCGGGCTTCTACAGCGAGGTCAGCTACGTACCGCGCCAGTACCCTGGTTCGGAGACGAAGACGGGCGTCTGGTTCCTCACCGCGCACCAGTGGTACATGATGACCGAGCGCGAACTGTCGTCGGAGTCCGACGCGCCCATCCAGCTGCGCCACGACACGTTCTTCACCGGCTACGGCGGTGAGCGCGGGACCACGGTCATCGAGGTCGAGCGCGGCACCGAGGGGCCGTACATCCGCGAGCCGAAGACTCCGATCCGCGTTGCTCCTGAGCCGCGCACGGCGAGGACGTCGATCGAGATCGGTGACACGATCCTCGACACGAACAAGATCACGCTGACGTTCCGGACGCGCGAGCTCGCTACGGCGAACGTCGACTACCGGCGCTACGGCGACACCGTGTGGAAGTCCGCGCAGGCGGCACCCCACATCGGAAACCAGGCGCGTCTCGACCACACGGTCGAGGTCACGAACCTCGAGCCGGATCGCACGTACGAGCTTCAGATCCTGACGCAGGACACCGGCAACCACCGGGCCTCGTCTCCGATCCTGATGCTTCGCACGGCGGCGACGGGCAGCCGACGGCCGGATGAGATCACGCGCGGTCCGACCGTCGTGCCGGGTCGCAAGCCGAACGAGCCGGTCCACACGCCGACCGTCCCGACGGTCGATCCGGAAGGGACCAGCACGGCTCGCCAGGAGATCATCCTGAACGAGCAGAACGCGCGCTTCATCGGCCAGTGGGCCGAGAAGAAGGAGCGCTCCGCTAAGGATGGCAGCCAGCGCATTGCTGGTGAGCAGACGACCGATGACTCCGCGACGTGGGTCCTGAAGGCCACGCACAGCGGCAGGTACCGCCTGTACGCCTGGTGGGGCAACTTCGATGGCGCGTCGAACCGTACGCGTGTCGAGGTTCGCGACGCCGATGGCTACGCCGTGCTGCGCCTGAACCAGGCGGCCACGTCCGGTCGCTGGCGCCTCCTGGGGGAATTCCGCATGTCGCGGGGCCAGCCCTTCGAGGTCCGCATGTCGAACGAGGGGGCCTCCGGCTCCATCGCAGTCGACACGTTGCGGCTCGAGCCGGTGCGCTGATCCTGCCGACGAAGTACACAGCATGAGCGACACGCATCTCGACAGCCCACGCCCGGCCGCCGCCAAGGTGAGCCTGCGTGGGCTGCGCGTCATTCTGGTGGGGCCCGCGGCCCCCCCGATCGGCGGCATGACCGTGCAAGCGGCCTTGCTCGAGCAGAGCCTCCTTCGGGAGCGAGCGCGTGTGCAGCGAGTGCCGTCGAACCCTGTCGTCAACGTGCTGGTCCGCAATCTGCCGCTCGTCGGCGGAGCACTCCGGCTCATGACGTTCCGGCGCCGCTTCCGCGCGGCGATCAGCGAGGGGGCCGACGTCTGCCACGTGCACAGCGCGTCGTGGACGTACTTCTGGCGCATCACAGCGTTCGCACTGCGAGAGGCCCACGAGGCCGGACTCCACACCGTGCTGCGCTGGGATGGCGGAGAGGCCGCGTCGTTCTTCGCGACGGCGCCACACCGCATCCGCGAGGCGATGGCACCGGCCGACGAGATCGTCGTTCCGTCCGGCTTCTTGGCTGAGATCTTCCAGAAGCAACTCGGCCTAGACGTCCGCGTCATCGCGAACCTGGTGGAGGACCCCGGCGTCGTCCGGCCGAACGCTCCGCGCGGGGGGCCGCTCCGGCTGTTCTGCGCGCGGCATTGCGAGCCGGGCTACGGCATCGAAGTCGTGCTCGAGGCGGCGGCGCGCGCCGCTGCCGAGGGGACGGACCTCACGCTGACGATCGCGGGAGACGGCGCGCTGCGACCGCAGCTCGAGAAGCAAGGGAAGCGCGTCCTCGGCGATCGCGTGACCTTCCTGGGCCGCGTTCCTCGCGAGCGCGTCCTCGATCAGCTCGCGAGTACCGACGTCGTCGTCAACGGCAGCGCGGTCGACAACTTCCCCGTCGCGCTCGCCGAGGCCCTCATGGCCGGCGTCCCGGTCGTCTCGACCGCTGCGGGCGGCATTCCCTGGATCATCCAGGACGGACGCACCGGGCTCCTGACGCCGGTGGGGGACTCCTCGGCGCTGGCCGGCTCGATCCGGCGTCTTGCCGCGGATCGCGCGCTCGTCACCGATCTCGGACGGCGCGGGCGTCACGCGGCTGCGCAGTGGACGTGGGATGCCGTGCGCCCCCAGTGGGCCGACGCCTACGGCCGCTCCGCCGGCGCCTGAGAAGGTGTTCCCATCAACAACGTGAGTGCCGACTTGCCCGTGGAGCGCGGAGGCAAGGCGCGGCGGCGAATGCGACTCCACGGTCCGAGTCGCTGAGCCGCCGCAACGCAGCATCCGGGCTTCACGGGCGAGCCGCTTGCGGGCGCGCGACTTGCGCCGCGAGGCCGGCAACGGAGAATCAGTCCCGAACGGTCGCAAGTCGCGTGACCGGCGCCGCGCTGTTGATGGGAACACCTTCTGAGACTCTGGTCGGCAATCCGCCCTTGCGCGAGCCCCCGGAGGGGCGCGTAGGATGAGACCGCCGTACACCCAATCCCCCGTCCCGGGTCGGCAAGACATCGGAGCATCCACGCCGTGTGTCGAGACATCTCGACACGCACTGATGGCGTGTGCCGCTCCTGCGTCGAAATCCCTGAACACGAGGCAGAGTCAAGAACCCGGGAACGTAGAGAGATCGACGTAAGTCGTTCTGGGAACAGCGGTTACCGCAAGCAAGCCATGCCCGGCGTTGAAGGGTACGCGCCTTGCTCCTAGATCGGCAACTCGATCGGCGCCACGTCGCGCCAAGGAGCAGAGGCTAGGAATGACCCCCCAGGTGGACCGCAGGATCAACCCCCGGCTGAAGCTCAGCTATCCGATCCGGATTCTCCGCGAGGAGGGCCCCGGCCGGCCGATCGGGCACACCGTGACCCAGAACCTGAGCGCACGTGGAGCGTACTTCAGCACGTTCCACGGTGAGCCGTATCAGGAGGGCCTCACGGTGACCGTCGTCGTGTCAGTCCCGCACCGTCTCGCCACCGGAACCAAGGAGGTCACTCTCGACCTTCGTGGCGAAGGGCGTGTGGTGCGGGTCGAGTCACCCGCCAACCGGATCTTCGGTGAGGACGGGGTCTCGATGACTGGCGTGGCAATCGAGTTCGTCGAGCCGCTCTCATTCCACTACTGCTGGGTGTAATCCATGTCGTCCGCCGTTCCCGCCATCGACTTCGAAGCCCTCGCGCAGGGCGCCATCCAGGAAGAGGTTGGCCCCGCACACCGGGACTGGTCCTTCATCGAGACCAAGCGCATCACCGACTTCGTCGTGGCGCTCGGGATGATGGTCCTGTTCCTGCCGTTCCTCGTGATGGCCGCCGTGCTGATCGAGCTGACGTCGCCCGGCCCCGCGCTCTTCGTCCAGTGGCGCGTGGGCCGCCAGGGCAAGCTGTTCCGCATGTTCAAACTGCGCTCGATGGTCGCCGACGCCGAGGTCCGCTCGGGTCCCGTCTGGTGCACCGAGCGCGATCCGCGCATCACGCCCCTCGGTCGCTTCCTCCGCGCCTCGCACCTCGACGAGGTGCCGCAACTGATCAACGTCCTCCGCGGCGAGATGAGCCTGGTCGGCCCGCGCCCCGAGCGTCCGATGTTCGTGAAGAAGCTCTCGAAGGAGATCCCGAACTACGCGGCACGCCTCGAGGTGCGCCCCGGGATCACTGGCCTCGCCCAGGTCTGCCACGGTTACGACCGCACGGTCGAAGACGTCAAGCGCAAGCTCGCCTACGACCTCGTCTACATCCGCAGGATGAGCTGGATGGTCGACGCGCGTATCCTGGTCGCGACTCTGCGGAAGGCCGTTCCGCAGCCGAGTTTCGCCTAGGCCCGGACCGGCCCTCGCAGGTTCGAGCCTCCGCTGAGCCGATAGAGAACCGATGCGCAACCTGCTCACCATCGACGTCGAGGAGTACTTCCAAGTGGAAGGCTTCGCCGACGTGGTCGCCAAGCGCGACTGGGAGCTCTACGAGAGCCGCGTTCGGCGCACGACCGGCTGTCTCCTCGATCTCCTCGACGAGACGCGGCAGAAGGCCACCTTCTTCGTCCTGGCCTGGTCGGCGGAGCGCCACCCCGATCTCGTGCGCGAGATCATCAAGCGCGGCCACGAGGTCGCGAGCCACGGCTACTCGCATCGCATGGTGACACAGCAGGGCGCCCGCGCCTTCCGCCGCGACCTGCGCCGCTCCAAGACTGTCCTCGAGTCGATCGTTGGCACGAAGGTCTCGGGCTACCGCGCACCGTCCTTCTCGTTCACGCAGGAGACGCCCTGGGCGCACCGCGTGCTCGCGGAGGAGGGCTTCGTCTACAGCTCGAGCGTGTTCCCGGTGCACCACGATCGCTACGGCATCCCCGATGCGCCGCGCACACCCTGGGAGGTCACCCTCGAGGGCGGCCACTCGCTGCTCGAACTCCCGCCACTCACGCTGCGCCTGCTCGGTCAGAACCTGCCCGTCGCCGGCGGCGGCTACATGCGGCTCCTGCCGATCGGCATCGTCTCGCACGCCATCAAGCGCATGAACGACCTCGGCGCACCCGCCGTGATCTACCTCCACCCGTGGGAGGTCGATCCCGAGCAGCCGCGCATCGCGGGCAAGCCCGCCAACCGCTTCCGGCACTACCTGAACCTCGACCGCATGGAAGCGAAACTGCGCGAGCTCCTGAACCGCCACCGCTTCGGCACGATGGCCGAGTACGTCGGCCTCGATCCGCAGCGCCTCGGCACGGCGACCCCGGTCATCCCGGGCCGCCTCGAAGACGAGCGCGCCTCGCAGGCGGTGTAGGGCGCGCCCCCGTGGTGGCGTTCGTTCACGTTTCCGCTGTCGGTAGTTCCGTCGTCGTCGACTCCCCGAGCCGGTGTCGTGGAACGCACGGCATCTACACTTGGCGTCGTGCGTCGTTGACTTCCAACTGCCGTGTTGCTCGCGGGCCTACTGGCCTGGGGCGTGATCGCGTGGACGGGTGCCGAACCAGCGAGTAGCGACGCGCCCACGACCACGAGGTCTGGAGAGAAGCGAGTCGAGCCGAACGGCCGATCCCGTGATCACGTCTCTCCCGAGGAGTTGGCGGTCGTCGCCCAGCAGCCGGACGCGACCTGGACGGTCAGCGGGATGGTGCGCGGCGCAGGCGGGGAGCCGCTGTCCGAGGCGCATGTCGAACTGCGTCAACTCGGCGAGAGACGTCGGCACATCTGGGACGCACCGCTCGTGGTCTCCGACGCAGTCCTCGGGGCGGCGGTCACCGGCGAGGACGGCCGCTTCGAGATCGATACCGAGGAGACGACGCCGCTGGTCATCTGGGTCGAATGCGATGGGCACGTCCCGACCGCCGCCCCCGTCGAGACGAGCCGTCCGATCGACGTGAGGTTGGCCCGCGGCGTTCCGCGCGACTATCTGGTCGTCGACGAGTCCGGAGAGCCAATCGAGGGGGCGGAGATCTGGCCGGCCGAGACGGCACTTCCACGCGGGTTCGTCTCCACGGACGCCCGCGGATGCGCGACGTTCACTGTGACGGATACCGACGTCCCGAGCGTGCGGGCGCGCGGCTTCAGCGAAGAGGCAGCCGAACAGGTCGAGGACGTCCCACCCGGAGATCCGATCCGCGTCGTCCTTCACGAGGGGCGCGTCGTGCGCGGGATCGTGGTGGATGAGCTCGGCGAGCCGCTCGCCGGCATCGCTGTCGACATGGATCAGGAGTCGCGTCGGACGGACGAGAGAGGGGCCTTCGAGTTCATCGGACTCGACGTGTGGAACTGGACGTACGGCGACGGGCTCTGGCTGCGTGCGGACGCGCCTGGATTGTGCGGCGGGGAGCACGTCAACGTGTGGCCCGGGGACGTCGACGTGCGCGTCGTGCTGCGCAAGAGCGGAACCGTACGCGGAGTCGTGGTCGACACCAGCGATGCGCCGGTCGAAGGGGCGCACGTCTACAGACGGGTGGTTACCGACGCGGACGGTCGCTTCGAGATCTCCGACTTCGAGTCGGGCCGTCAGTTCATCTCGGCAGACGTCAAGAGCGCCGTCGACGGGCGTGCGAGCCACAGCGGATCGCTGTACGTGGACGTACCGCGGGGCGGCGTCGTCGAGGGCGTCCGGATCGTCGTCGAGCCCGAGCCATCCGAGTCGTTCGTCCGGATCCGGGTCGTGGACGAGCAAGGGGCGCCGGCCGCGCGGGCGGACGTCATCGCGTGGGTCGGTGACGAGCAGATCACCGACAATCGTGTCGGCGACGATGGGACTCGCGTGGTGCGTATTCGGCCACGTCCAGGTCTCCGACTCCGGGTCGCCGCACTCGCAAACGGGCCGCCGATCCGAGACGCGTTCGTGGAACTCGACATCACACCGACGTCCACCGCTCCCTTTCCCACCGTGGACCTCCAACTCGGTCCTCCAGGACGGCTCGCGCTCCGAGCGGTCGATACGAACGGGCGCCCGGTCCCTCTCGACCCCGCGTTCATCGAGTCCCTGAACGGCCTGTCGCTGGGAGCGGACGGGACGTGGGAGCTACCGGCCATCACGCGGTTCTACTCCGACCTGCTCGTTCCCGGGTTCGCGCGGCGCACGCTCCGCTTCGATCCGCCCCACGCCCGACCGCGTGAGGAGACCATCGTCCTGCTGCCGACGGCGCGCGTGTTCGGTCGCGTCGTGGACCACCGCGGCGGACCTGCTCCGGACACCGTGAACGTTCTCGCCGCGATCGACGTCCCGGGGACCGACCGATGGGAGTGGGGCGACGTGTCGCTCGATGAGGACGGTCACTTCGAGATGACCGCGTTGCCGCCCGGAGACGCGTACTTCCGCGTCTTTGACGTGAAGGATGTCCTTCACTACGACGCGTTCACGATCCACCCGGGAGTCGACGTGGATCTCGGCACGATCGAGTTGGCCGCGTCGGCCACGCTGACCGGGAGCGTGACGCGACCGGGCGGCGCACCGATCGGCGGGGCGCTCCTGCGTGTTCTGGATCGGGGTGGCCGTGAACTCGGCGACGCGGTCACGACACGCTCCGACGGTGCGTTCCGCATCCGAGTCGCCGCGGCGATGCCCGTCGGCGTGCGCGTCAGTCGGCCGGGGTTCGGGACGCGGCAGATCGAGACGATGCCCACGTCGACGCCACTGCAGATCAACCTCGGTCCACCGGGACGCATCTGCGTGCACGACGACGATGTCGAATTCCCGCCTGGATCGTGGTCGATCGAGGCGCGTGTCCCCGGCACGAACTGGACGTGGCGACCGGTGGAGCCGGACGACGTCGACGCTGACGACGAGGGTGACCTCTACGACGACCTTCCTGCAGGCCCGCTCGAGATCGTCCTCCATCTCGGCGACGGGCGCGAGCTCGTGCAGCGCGTCGATGTCGTTCCCGGCAGCACGGTCGAGTGCGTGTTCGAGGAGTGAGTGCCAGTCCGGTGGGCGGCACGAGCCTCCTTCACCGTTGACTCTGGGTCGGTTGGGCTCTGAGACCTTGGGAGCGACGTCAACTTCCTCCGTGCTCCCGCACGCTCGGCCCCTGAGAAGCCGACCCAACTCGCGACCTCGCGCGGCGGGGCGGTGACGGATTGCGTTTCGGCAGCGTGACGTGCCGGTCCCGCCTTCGATGCTGCGTGAGCATGCCGTGCGCTGGCACGGCTCTTGTGTCGCTTCGTCCATGCGAGCGAAGCGGACCCTGACGGCGGCGTTGCTGGGTGCGGCGACGATGGCGGCACTCGCGTGGAGCGGGACCGCCACCGACGACGTCGCACCGACCGAGAGCAGACCAGGCGCAGAGCGCCGCGTCGCGGCGACCGTGCGCCGTCGTGCCGTCCGCGACAGGTCGGGCGCGATCTCGGCCCCGGAGCCTTCCGAGACTTCGGCGCCGACGGGGGTCGTCGTGGTGGGACGTGTGGTCGACGTCGACGGCGCCCCCGTCGTCGGCGCGGGCATCCTCGGTCCGCGGTCCTCTCTTCACTGCTGGGACTCGTACGCCTACGGAGCCGAGACCGACGCCGACGGGCGCTTCGAGGTGCGGCGCGGGACCTACTCGCCGCGGGGGAGCGTGCTCTCTCACGACATCTGCTCGCGCGTTCGCGCCGAGGGGTTCCTCGATGGGCGCCACAAGGGAACGGCAGACGACTGGAGCGCGTTGACGCAGGGCGGTCGGATCGATGCGGGCACGATCGTGCTGCGCCGGTCGGCAGGCGTCGCGGGCGTGGTACGCGAGCTCGACGGCTCACCGGCGCCGTGGGCCGAGTTGACGTGGTGGGTCGCGGGCCACGACAACCGAGGTGAACTCGGCGCGAAGTCCGTTCACTCGGATCGCGATGGGCGGTTCGAGATCGATGAGCTCGACCCCAAGAGCAGGTGGCGCATGGCGGCGTCGTCGCGCCGCGCGTCGAGTGATGTCGCGAGCCTCGCGTCCGTCTTGCGTGGCGGGGCGGTGGCGCATCTCGACCTTGTGCTCTCTGAGTTGCCCGCCGACGGCGAGCGCCCGCAGGGCCGGTGGAGTCTCTCGGGGATCGTCGTGGACGATGCCGGACACCCGGTCGCTGGGGCGGAGGTCGGCGGCGCGAACTTCAGCCGCGGCCCGGGCAACGGCTATGACGTCGCGACAAGCGCTGACGGTCGCTTCGCTGGTGTGGTGTCACACTGGTGGGACGAGAGCGGTCTCCCGGTCGAGTTCGACGTCGAGCACGACGAGTACGCCGTCGCCCGGATCGTCCTCACCGACGAGCAGCACGCACACCTCGCACGCCACGGCGCACTCGACGATCTGCGCGTCACCCTCCGTGAACCAGCGCGCGTCCGCGGCCGCGTGCTCGATCCGAGCGGGAAGCCGGTCGCGGGTGCGGACGTCCGCGTGACCGACGTCCACAGCGGCGACCGCAACCCCTCGTCGATCCTCCGCACGCACACCGACAAGACGGGGACGTTCGAACTCTCACGGCTCGACTCGGACGCGGAGTGGTGGATGCTCGCGGACGACGACCTCGAGACATCACACTACGTCCCCCTGAGCGGCCGCCTCCGTCGCGGCGAGACCGTGACCATCGACATCGCGTTTCCGCCGATCGACCCGACGGTCGAGGTCGAGCTCGAGGTCTCGATCCGCGGCTGGCAAGCGGGCATGTCGGTCATGCTCGACTGCATCGGGCACGGCGCGGACGGCCCGGTGCTCCGTACGGCGGCGGAGGTCGGCCCGCATCGGTTGACGCTCTACGACGACGAGCGCCATCCCGTCGCCTTCGCGAACATCGACGTCCCGTACGACGCGAAGGTGTGGCGGGTCGTGATGGACGCGTCAGGTTGCGCCGACTGCACGACTCCAGCGCACTGCCAGACGCCGTCGACCACGTCCGATGGTCGGTAGTTCGCGGCCGACTCGAACCGAGCGTGCGACGCGGCTTCGTGACCTCATCGGCGGTGTTCGCGAGTGGACTCGCCACACGTCGCGCGCGCCGCGACGTCTGGTCCTGCTCTGCCTCGCGACGACCGTGCTAGTTGCCGCCTGCAGACCAGAGAGCGCGCCCCCCGTCGAGACAGCGGGAGCGCCGTCGGCAATCGTGACGGAGACTCGATCGCCGCCGATCCAGAGCCTGGAGCCTCCGACTCTGGCTGCCGTTGTGGCTCCTGCATTGATCGCCGCTGAGCCTCCGGATGCGGGCGGCGACGCTCTGCCCGTCCGGCTCCGACTCGTCGCCGAGTCCGGCGGGGATCTCCCCCGAGAGTTCGCCGGTGGCACCGTCACGGTCTTCCCGGTGGCGTCGCCGTGGTTCAGCCCGGCCCTCCAGGGCATGGTCCAGACGGCGAGGCGCGATTCTGTCCTTGCCGTCGAACTCCCTCGATCCGGCAGGTACGCGGTGATCGTGAGAGCGGAAACCCCGAGCGAGCAGTTCGCCGCGAGCGCTGTGCTGGTCGTCTCTCGTGACTCGCCTGCGCCGTCGCAACTCCGCATGCGAGTCGAGCGTCGACCGCTACGCATTCCGGTGCGCGTCGAAGTCTCGATCGACGAACCCGCGACCTGGTCCGACCTGACCGTCTGGCTCCGTGGACGCGACAGTGATCGGTCTGTGGTGCTGGCGGGGCGAGGATCGTCGTTCGACGCGGTGGTCAGTTCGATCGGCGAGTTCGACGTCATCGCCGTCGCGCTGGACGGGCGCTGGATTCCTCACCCGCCGTCGACCGTGACGATCGCTCGCGACCAGGTCGTGCAGGTGGACATCCGCGCTGTCGACTCGGCGTCGGTGAGGATCATCGATTGGCGCACGGGCGTCCCGCTCTCGGGCGCCCGCGTCACCGTCGCGCCGGGGTCAGCACACCTTCATCCGAAGCAGGTGCATCGCGCGAATGAGACCGGGCTCGTGATCCTGCCGTGGCGTCGCACGAACACGCGGTGGAGTGCGTGCGCCGAGGGCTACGTGGATCGGGATCTTTCGATCCCTGTTGATGCCGCCCGACCGTACGTCATCGGGCTGATGCCGGGCGGCTCGCTGCAAGTCGACGTCGTCGGCTGGCGCGGATACCCGCTGCCCCCGCGCCCGCGCTTCGTCTACGGCCGCACCTCGGTGCGCGTGACGCACGGCGAACGACAGGAGATCGTCGTGGCGACCACGCCTTCGGTGAGCAAGGGGGACGCGACGGTGCGCAGTTCGATCCGTCTCGCAGAGCACGGGCCGGACTACGACTGGGCGGAACCGACGGCACTCCACTTCCGAGGAACCGGAGGAGCGACGCTCGGCTTCCGAGCTCATGCGATGCTGCCGGGCAGAGGTCGTCTCGGTACCTTCCCGATCGTCACGAAACCGGAGCGCGTGCCGATCGGTGACTATCAGGTCGAGGTCTATCCGCTCGGAGTGCAGCTCGCGGTCCGTGTCACCGACGACCGAGCCCCGATCGAACTCGAGCTGCCGCCGCCGCGCTCCTTCGAGCTTCTGGATCGTTTCGTCGACGAGGCGGCGCGGGCCCGATCCCCGATCTCGTTCGAGGTCTTCGCCTGGCAGGAGGGCGGCTTCCGTGGCAAGCCCGTGGGATGTGACGTGCGCCGCGAACGCGGTCGATATCGGTTTCGCGCTCCGCCGATCGACCTGGTGGTCTTCGCGCGCGCTCGCCATCGAGCCAAGACTCGGATCGACTTCCCTCTGACCCGTGATTCCGCGCGTCTGTCGATGCCTCGCGCGGCCACGGTGCGCGTGTCGGTCGTTGACGAGCGCGGGCAGGCGTTGCCGGACGGCGCCCGCATCCGGCTGTGCCCGACGGAGCCCCTTGATGCCCATAGGGGTACCCTCTTCCTCCCGCGAGTCGGTCAGGCCGTGACGTTGTTTCGAGCCCTTCAGCCCGGTCGCTATGAGGTCGAGGCCACGCCAACGCGCCTCGCTCCGTACTTCGATCCGATCGTCCAGTTTGTCGAGGTCGAGGCCGGGGAGAGCGTCGAGGTCGTCGTGACCGTGCCGTCTCGACGCTGGCCTGTGATCCCGATCGGGGCCGCGCCCGACGAGTAACAAGCGTCGCGCGAGCTGCCCGGGTCCGTCCGAGTCACGACGTCCGTTCGCTGAGCGCCGCCGGACCCCACATTGGCGAGCCACCCCAGCGGGCGGGGCGGATCAGGAGATCCGCCCGTACGAGGGGATCCGCCTGGCCGACGACGTCGTAGGGGTGGGTCCCCTGACCCACCCGCGCCGACGACGGATCGCGCGCGCGGCGTTGGTGGCTGGCGCGCCCGAGCGGTGACCGTGATGCGCACGAATCATGGTCGTGCGGTTCGGCGGAGATGCAACGCCGTCGACCGATGGCCGTCCGCATGACAAGGGTCGTCCGCTGTGCGCCATCGGACCCGCCTCGCCCGGATGACCCCAGCGAGCGGGGCGGACCAGGGGGTCCGCCCCTACGGCGCCGTTGAGATCGCGAGCCCGTTGGATCGGAGGAGACCAAGAGCGTCCGACTCCCCACCCGCGGGACCGGGGGGGGGCGGGACGGGCAACCCCCGGGCCGCGGGGGTGTGGGCCCCCCCCGCGGGGGGGGGCCG
>JAJFFG010000121.1 GCA_021776825.1 Planctomycetota bacterium | reverse complement strand
GTGAGCGTGGAACACGCTTCTCGAACGCTCTCGCCGGACGCGCTGAGAGCCCGTCTGATCGCGCGAGATTGGGACCCCGACATGGCGCACGGCGCACGCGGCCGAAGCGGTCTCACGCGAGACTAGAGGTTGATGGCATTGGTGACAGGGCACGGTGTCTCAAGAGAGATGGCCCGCCAGCGAGTCGTTGCAACTTGCTAGCGGGCCATGGTTTGCGAATGGGGTGAGTGACGGGAATCGAACCCGCGACCTCCTGTGCCACAGACAGGCGCTCTAACCGACTGAGCTACACCCACCACCGTGTTGACGCATCGCGATCCGTTGCGGCCGAGTCGCGCAGCGAGTTCTGGCACGCCGGGCAGGACTCGAACCTGCGACCGGCGGATTAGAAATCCACTGCTCTATCCGGCTGAGCTACCGGCGCGCCGTCTCGGGACGTCCGTTCGCCCGGCCGCCCCCGTGCGAGGAGACATGCCGCCCCCGTGCGAGGAAACATGCCGCCCCCGTGCGAGGAAACATGCCGCCCCCGTGCGAGGAGAGACCAGTGGTCGGGGCGAGAGGATTCGAACCTCCGACTTCCTGCTCCCAAAGCAGGCACTCTGCCAGGCTGAGCTACGCCCCGCCCGTCTCCGGCGCAGGTGCTCCGCGGAGCGTCGAGTCGCCGTTCGCGTGCGTCGTTCGCGCGTTTCGAAAGGGCCCGGATCGGGCCGTTCGCAGCCGGGTCTTGCCCTGCCGCGAGAGGGGCCGGAGCGTAGGGAAGCACGCGGGCGCGGGGAAGCGAATTCAGACGGGCGGGCGCGCCGTCCGGTGCCTCTTCCGGGGTCTCGGTGGCTGCGGTTCAATAACGGGTCACCCGTGCGTGTCGCGGGTCCGTGGGGAAGACGCTATGAGAGTCCTCGTCGTTGGCGGTGGTGGGCGCGAACACGCGCTCGCTTGGAAGATCCGTCAGAGCCCCTCCGTGGAACGCCTGATCTGCGCCCCCGGCAACGCCGGGACGGCCGATGTCGCGGAGAACATGGCCGTCGGCGTCGATGACCACGATGGCCTCGCTGCGCTGTGCAAGAAGGAGCGCATCGATCTCGTCGTCGTGGGTCCCGAGGTCCCTCTCGCGGCCGGGCTGGGCGACCGCCTGCGCGAGGATGGCGTGAAAGTGTTCGGACCCGGCGCTGCGGGGGCGCGGCTCGAAGCCTCGAAGACGTTCGCCAAGCAATTGATGCAGCGCTACGTGATCCCGACGGCGAACTCGCAGACGTTCCGCGACTTTCCGAGCATCCGCACCTATCTGGAGTCGCAGCAGCACTTCCCCGTGGTCCTGAAGGCCGACGGACTTGCGGCCGGGAAGGGCGTCGTGCTGCCGGACTCTCTCGACGACGCGCTCAACGCGGCGTTCGACATGCTCGAGGAGAAGCGCTTCGGCGCGGCCGGCAACGAGGTGCTCGTCGAGGAGTGCCTCCGCGGCGAGGAGCTGAGCGTCCTGGCGCTGACCGACGGACGCACACTGGCCGTCATGGAGGCGGCGCAGGATCACAAGCGCGCGTACGACGACGACCGCGGACCGAACACGGGTGGGATGGGGGCGTACAGCCCGGCTCCGATCGCCACGGAGGAGTTCCTCAGCAACATCACAGAGAACGTGCTGGTGCGGATCGTGCACGCGTTCGCGCGGGAGCGCATCGACTACCGCGGTGTCGTGTACGCCGGGATGATGGCGACGCGTGGTGGTCCGCGCGTGCTCGAGTTCAACTGCCGCTTCGGCGATCCCGAGACGCAGGTGATCCTGCCGCGGCTCAAGAGCGATCTGGTGACGCTGCTCGATGCCGTCGCCGACCGCCGTCTCGGCCAGGTCGAGGACCTCGAGTGGGACCCGCGGCCGTGTGTCGGCGTGGTCATGGCATCCCGTGGCTATCCCGAGTCGAGCAGCAAGGGCGACGTCATCACGGGGCTCGACGCGGTCCACGAGATGGAGGACGTTGTGGTGTTCCACGCGGGAACGGCCCGCGAGGGCAACGATGTCGTGACCGCGGGTGGGCGCGTGCTGTGCGTCACGGCCCTCGGGGACGACGTGGCGGCGGCCCGTGAACGGGCGTATGCGGCCGTGGACCAGATCGCGTTCGACGGGATGCACTTCCGCACCGACATCGCCCACCGCGCGCTTCGGTAGTTGGAAACGACGGGGCGACTCCGCGGCGTGTCGATCGCGGGTAGACTGGCCCCGGGGTCGCGGTCGGAGGTTTCATGCACGTGAGCAAGTTCATCCCTGCGATGGCGCTCGTCGGCGCGCTTCTCGCAGCGCCGGCATCGGCGGACGACGAGCCCGCGGCGACGAAGGGCACGATCGCGAAGGCGGCCGAGACGGTGAAGCCGTCCAATGCTGTCAAGCCAGCGAAGACGGACAGTGCGAAGACGGACAGTGCGAAGTCCGACCGTGCAGAATCCGACGCCGCGAAGCAGACGAAGCGCAAGACGCTCCTGCGACCGCCGCCGAAGACGATCCAGGAGGCCATGCGCCGCCTCGATTCGATCAAGGTCGACATCAGCTGGAAACACCTCGACCTCGGCGAGGCCGTCGACTTCATCGGGACCGTCGCGGGCTTCAACGTGATCATCGGCCCGGAGATGCAGCGCGACAACCGGCTCGAGGGCCTGCCGGACATCACGCTGCGCCTGAAGAAGGCGTCGCTGAAGCAGGTGGCCGAGCTGGTCGCTCGCTTCACCGACACGCGCCTTGCGCTACACGGCGGAATCCTCTCGTTCACCACGGCGGAAGCCGCGCGCGGGAAGCCGGTTCTGCGCCTCTACTCGATCTCAGAGATCACGGCGCGGATCATGAACTTCCCCGGCCCGGACATGAACCTGCGCAGTTCCGATGCGGAGTTCGAGCAGGAGGAGCCGTCCGAGGTCGAAAACGGCTTCGCTGACCCCGAACGCGTCGTCGACATGCTCAAGGAGTTCATCGAGGAGGAGACCTGGGAGCACGAGGGTGTCTCCATCTCCGCCGACGAGCGCCGGCTGATCGTTCGGCAGTACCCCGAGGTGCACCGCAAGATCGCGCGCTTCCTGAACATGCTGCGCGGCGCTCGCTAGGAGCCCGTCCGAGTAACCCATCGCGACCGGTGACGGGCGCGTCCGGGTCGACTCGTCGGAGCGGCCACTCCGCCCAGGCACGCCGTCCGCCGCACTTGTCAGGCTCGATGTTACTCAGGCAGGGACTTCACCTGCCAAGCACGACGGCCGGCGCACCTGGACGAACCCGGTCATCAACGGGTTACTCGGACGGGCTCCGAGCCCGGGACGTTCCCACGACGCGGAGTCGGTCGGATGGCGCGCTGCATTCGGGACCGGCTCCGCGTTCGTGATTCCGGTCTCGTCCGCCGGAACGGGTAGAACCTCCTCATGGCGACCGCGGTGAACGACGTCCTGGACTACCTGCGCGAGCAGGGCCTCCGCAGCACCGAGGCTCGGCGGCGCATCCTGGCGGTCGCACTCGGCATGGATGACCACTTCACTGCGGACGGTCTTCTCGAGGCTCTGCGCGAGGCCGGCCAGCGCGTCAGTCGGGCGTCGGTGTATCGCACGCTGGCGCTGCTCGTCGACGGCGGCTTCGTCGAGAGCCGCGAGTTCCAGCGGGGTCACCTCACGTACGAGGTGATGGTCGGCCAGGACCACCACGACCACCTGATCTGCACGGGCTGCGAGAAGATCGTGGAGTTCGAGAACGACGAGATCGAGCGGCTGCAGGACGATGTCGCGTCTGCGCACGGATTCGATCTGCAGTCGCACTCGCTGCGTCTCTACGGACGCTGCGCCGACTGCCGACTCGCCTGATCTGCGCGACTGGCCCGCGCGCCTACCGACGCGTCAGGCAGGTCTCGGGATCGCGGCCGCCGTTGAGCATGCGCGTCGTGTCGTTGATGGCATGCTTCTCGGCCAGCGTCGGGACGATGTCGTCCAGGATGCGGCTCTCGTACGCCGGGTCGGGATCGCCGACGCGATCGCCCGCCGTGTAGATCGCCTTGTAGCGCGGCAGGAGCGTCGAGATGTAGCTGTCGAGGAACAGCCGTACCTTCGTGCGTGCCGAGCCGTGGAGGTTGAGGACCTCGGCGACGACCCACGAGGCGCCGGCGTCCTTCGCGCGACGGAGCGTCTCCTCGATGAGACCTTCGTCGTCGGTCAGATCCGGCATGATCGGCGAGAGCAGGAGTCCGACCGGGACGCCCTTGCTCGAGAGCATGCGCATCGTGCGGAAGCGCTCCGCGACGGTCGACGTGCCGAGCTCGATCTTGTTGCGGATGCCCTCGACGGGGCTCTGCATCGCGATCAGCACGTTGACGAGGTCCAGCTCGGCCAGCTTCTCGAGCACGTCGATGTCGCGCAGGATCAGTTCCTGTCGCGTCTGCACGATGACCGGATGCTCGAGTGCGAGGCACGTCTTCAGGATGTCGCGCGTGATCTCGAAGCGCTGCTCCGACGGCTGGTACGGGTCCGAGGTGACGCCCACGCACACGACGTTCTCGTGGCGGGGCAGGACGCCGTCCTGCGCCAATTCGTCGGCGAGGACCGCCGCGGCGTTCTGCACCACGGAGACCTTGCGCACGAACGACTTCGCGTCGGCGCCGGAGGACTCGGCGGCGGTGCGCGCGTTGCAGAACTCGCAGCGCAGCTGGCAGCCGCGATACGGGTCGGCGACGTGCCGCCACGGAAGGTGGTCGCTCTGCTGTTCGACCAGGAACTGGTTCACGAACAGCGGCATGTAGTCGACGCGACCGTCGCCCTTGCGGACGAGGTCGGCGGCGCCCTTTCGGGCCTCCGACTGCATCGATCGCAGGCGCTCCGTGACGGCGTCGACGTCGAGGCCGTGGCAGATGGCTCCGAACGGGAGCTTCGCGATCTGGGCGACGAGACGCAGCGCGGCATCGTCGGTGCGCTCGGCCAACTGGAGCACGAAGGGCGTGATGAGATCAGGCGCCATGCAGCCCATCTCGTCGATCGACTCGGCGATCGCGGTCCGGAGCGGCCCGGTCGAGCGGCGTAGCATCCGGTCGTAGAGTCGGACGCCACGCTCGATGAAACGCTTGAGCAGGCTCGGTCGCCCGATCTTCCCGCCGGTGGCGATGCGCGCGACGGCGCGGACGACGACCGAACGGACGCTGTCGTTCTTCTGGTCGACCCAGTCCTCGATCGTGTTCGAGACGGCGTCGGCGTGAGCCAGCCAGAGCTGCTCGAGCGCGGAGACGGCGCCGTGCTCGCGCACTTCGTCGTCGTTGTCGTTGGCGAGGCGCTCCACGAACGGCAGGATCTCGTTCAGGCTGTTGCGGTCGCGCTGACCGACGACTCCGTAGCCGACGCCCGATGCGATCCGCACGAACTGGTTCGGGTGACCACTCCATGAGGCGAGCCCCGCGATGGCGTCACGCGGAGACCGCTGGTACGGGCCACGAACGGCCGCACCGGCCATGCGGGCCTGCTGCAGACCGGGTCGCGAGAGCAGACGGGTGAGGAGATCCTCCATGCGCTTCCCCATCGGCAACTGGGGGGCCTGCGATTGACCTCTGTCTTCGGTTCTAGCCTGGATCGTTCGCGAGGGTCGCGCGCTGCGTGACGACAAACTCGGGGACCGCGGTGGGCAGAGCGGATGCGGCGACTCGCGCACGCCCCGCAAGGAGTGTCCTGAGCGAGGGCAGAGTGCCGAGATCACGGAGCAGCTGCGAACGCGACGTAGGAGCGTCTCGGAGCAGGTGCGACACGGAGGTCGGTGCGCTGGACCGCTCAGGCGCGTGATCCCTTGTGAACGATGCGGGCTGGGGCTCGCCTCACGCACGCACGCAGGGCGTTGACAGAGTGACCGCGGCGAGTACCGTCGGAGACACGGTCGAGTGGGCACGAATCAGGGTCCGTACGCCCCACGACGTGGCGATGACGCGCGTCGATCAGGGTCAGGCGGCTCTCAGGAGGAATCCGTGCGTCGTTACCTCTCCCTTCTCTGCGTGGCGACCCTCTGTGTCTCCACCTTGGGCATGCTTCCGTCCGACGGCCTCGCCGACACGGTCACCCTGCGTTCCGGCGCGGTGGTCGAGGGCACGGTCGCGGATCACGGCGACACGCTCCGCGTCGTCACCGACGAGGGCACGATCTCGGTGCGTTGGCGCGAGGTCGACCATGTGCTGCGCGACGGCACGCTCGTCGATGTGTTCGCCGATCGGAAGGCCGATCTCGCCGCTGACGACGTCCGCGGCCTCTACGAGCTGGCGCTCTGGGCCGGTCAGATGGGACTCCGCGAGGAGGCCGGGCGCTGTGTCGACTCCGTGCTGGAGAAGGATCCCGAGCACGTCGCCGCCCGCTCGCTTCGCAAGGAGCAGAAGGTCGGCGACGCCTGGCTCTCCGGCAGCAAACTGCTCGAGGCCAAGGGGTTCGTCGCTCACGAGGGCCGCTGGGTGCTGCGCGAGGAGGCCGAGGTGCTCGCGCGCCGTGCGGCCGCGCCCAAGCGGATGAACGATGACGAGATTCGCGTCTCGGACCTGATCCAGAAGGCCGCACTCGGCGGTGAGCGCGCGGCGAAGTTCGCGCGCGAGGCGCTGGCGGGGATGACGGCCGACGCGTTGGCTCGTCCGGCGCTTCGGGCGCTGCGGCGCGGCACGCCCGAGGAGCGCGTGCTGGCGGCCGAGCTGCTGTCCCGCTGGGGCGACGTCGACGCCGTACGGCCGTTGATCTACGCGGCCACGATGGATCGCCAACGGCCCGTGCGACGCGCGGCGGTCTCCGCCCTGAAGGAAATCGATCACGAGGACACCGTCCGGCCGTTCGCACGCGCGCTTTGGAGCCAGACGCCGATGATCGCCACGCACGCTGCCGAGGCCCTCGGTGCGATCGGTGGTGGGCAGTCGGTCGAGTACCTGGTCCGACGCGTCTCCAGCGGTGGCGGACCGGGTGGCCGCAACCACATCTTCGTGGGTCGGCAGATCTCCTACATCTCCGACTTCGACGTCGAGATCGCCCAGGCCGCACAGATCGGTGACCCGATCGTCGGCACGATCCGCGAGGGCGTCATCCTCGACACGCGCGTGATCGGCGTGCGCGAGGAGTACACCACGGTCGAGCGGCGCGCGTTCTACCAGGCGCTCTCCGACGCGAGCGGCCAGGACTTCGGCGAAGACGCCACGGCCTGGGGCAAGTGGTGGGCCGACGAGGGCCGCGAGGCGCTCGCCGCCAAGTAGCCAGCCCAGCGAACTCGTCTGGCCCGCGAACTAGTCAGGCCGGTGAGTGAGTCAGGCTCAGCGAGTTCGTCAGGCTCAGGCGAGTTCGTCAGGCTCAGCGAGTTCGTCAGGCTCAGCGAGTTCGTCAGGCTCAGGCAGGCGAGCGAATCGAGAAGGCCGCCAGCGCGTTGCGCCGGCGGCCTTCTGCGTGCCCCTGGAGGCGGAACTGAGGGGCGGAACTGAGGGGCGGAACTGAGCGACGAGGAGCGGTCTACGCCTCTTCCACCTTGTCCTTCTTCTTCTTCTTGGCCTTCGACTTCCACTGCGTGCGGACCTTCGGGATGCCGAGCACGGCGTCCCCCTCGGCCCAGCGTCGCTGTTCCACGAGTTTCTCGATGCGCTCAGCGCGGGTCAGCACGTTGCGCTGACGCAAGAGTCCGGCATTCACCTTCAGGCTGCGGTCGATGGACACGGCGTCCTCCGTCGAGATCGTGAGTCGAAGCCGCCTAGTCTGTGCGTGCCGTCGCGGCGTCGAAAGGATTTCCACGGCGCGCGGCCCGGACGGCGAGCCGGATCGCCGATGCCATGCTGCTGGCATCCGCCAGACCCTCGCCGGCGATGTCCCGCGCGGAGCCGTGGTCCGGGGACGTGCGCGGCACCCGTAGACCGAGAGTGGCATTGATCGCGCGCCCCCCTTCGACGGCCTTCAACGGCGCCAGGCCTTGGTCGTGGTACATGGCGACGAAGCCGTCGAAGCGCGTCCGGGAGTGGGGAGCGAAGGTGCCGTCACCGGGCAGTGGCCCCTCGCACGAGATCCCTTCGGCCCGACAGAGCTCGACGGCGGGCGCGATCACCGCGGCGTCCTCCGCGCCGAGCAGCCCACGCTCGCCGGCGTGCGGGTTCAGGCCGAGCACGGCGATGCGCGGTGTCTCGACGTCCCACCACGACCGCAGAGCGCGGTCCAGATGGCGCACCGCGCGGATCACGCCGTCGGTGGTCACGGCCGACGGCACCTCGGACAGGGGCATATGCGTGGTGACCAGGGCCACGCGCAGGGAGTCGCCGGCGAGCAGCATCGTCGGCTCGTTCACGCCGAGACGCGCCCCGAACAGCTCGGTCTGACCAGGGAAGGCGAAGCCGACGTCCGCGAGTGCGGATTTGGTGATCGGAGCCGTGACGATCGCATCGACAGCCCCGGAGCGTGCCAGCCGACAGGCTTCCTCGAGCGCCCAGAGCGCCGCGCGCTGGCCGGTCTCCGGTGCCGTGCGAACATCCGCCGGGAGCGGCACGTCGCCATCGCGCGCTGCGCGTTCGAGCACCTCGCGCTCGCCGAGGACCACGACACGTGCCCCTGCGGCGGCGCCGTCGGCCAGCGCGCGGAGGAGCACCTCGGGGCCGATCCCCTCGGGATCGCCCTGCGTGAGAGCCAGGACCGGTTCGCTCGCGGACACGGGGCCTCTCTACAGGAGCCGTCGAAGGCCCGCCTCCAGAAGAAGGAGCGCTGCCGCAGCGATGAGGAGCCCCGCGCCGACCGGCTCTCTCCGCGGCTCGTCGGGAGCCCTGGGCGCCCCGGGCAGATCGGACGTCACCCGAGCGCGAGCTGCGGCAGCGGCTGCACGAACGTCTCCGGTCGACGTGGCGGGAGGCGGCTCGACGAGCAGGGCGGCGCGACGGCCGGCCCCGCTCGCTGCGTCGACGAAGCGGCCGATCCACACCCCAGTCGCCGGCTGCGCCTGCAGGACGGAGGTGGCGCCCCGCGGCCCCGGGCTGCACGCGACGCGGAGTCGCGCACCCGTGCCCTGGTGGGTGAGCTCGAGCGATCCGGGCGTGTCGAGGGGGAGCGTGACGTGGAGTCGTCCGTCACCGTCGACGCGAGCGTCGGCGACCACCGGTCTCGGCGCGGGATCGTCGGGGGCCAGGGATCGGACGAGCTGCGCGAGGAGTCGCCCGGACTCCTCCCAGCCGAGGAATGCGCTCGCGGCCGGGTCTGAAGCGGCGGCGGCCAGCACCGCGACGCGTCCGGACCCGGATCGTCCGAGGGCCAGAGCGGGGGACGGAGCGGGAGCCAGAGCGGGCGTGTCGCCGCCCGTCCACACGAGCGGCGCGTAGGCGGCTCCGCGGAGCGTCACGTCCTCGGGATACGGCAACTCGGGCCAGTCAACGGTCTCGAGGCCGATGAGGAACGGTGCCGCGTCCGCGACGCGCGGCGTGCCGTGCGGAACCGCAATCGGCTCGGACTCTGGATCGGGCGACGGCGTTGTCGAGGTGGGTTCGCTCGTGGTCGGCGAGGCGTCCTCGGGCGGCAGCGGAAGGCCTTCCGGCCTCAGTCGCTCTTCGCGCTCGCGCTCGCGCTCCGCGCGGACGTCCGTCGTGAACTTCCGAGCGTCGATCGTGACGAGCTCCGGCAGGCGCTCGGGGTCGTTGGCAAGGTAGAGGCGGCCCCGGCCCCAGCCCGCCAGCAGCGCCAGCAGTTTGGCGTCCGCTCCGTCTCCGACGGCGACGGTACTCAGCGTGACCCCGTCGGTCGCTCCGCGCTCGATCAGCGGACGGTAGACCGCGTCGCGAGTGGCGCCGTCCGAGATGAGGATGATGTGGCGGATGCCGCAGCGTTCTTCGCGGATGCGCTCGTAGCCCTCGCGCAGCGCCGGGAAGAAGTCGGTGCCACCGTCGGCTCGGACTCCGGCGACCCTCCGAGTGAGCGTCCGCTGATCGCCCGCGTCTTGGAACGGCGCGATCCACTGGCTCTCGTCGTCGAACGCGATCACGCCGACGCGGTCCTCCTCGGAGAGGTTTCGCGTCGCGGCGATCGTCGCGAGCTGCGCCAGCCGCAGCTTGACGCCGGCCATGCTGCCGGAGCGGTCCATCACGATCAGTAGCGCGACGCGGAGGGCCGTCTTGTCGCCGTCGTCGATCTCCACCCGCGGCTGCTCGGGATCGGGCGGCGGCGGCTCGAGTTCCGGTTCGGGCGGCGGCTCCGGAGGGGGCGGGGGGGGAGGCGGTGGCGGGGGCGGCAGCGTGACCGGCAGGATGCGTTCGAGGCGGCCTCCGCGAAGTCTCCCGAGCCCGGCTTCGTCCGGTCCTCCCAACACGAGAAGACCCGCACCCTCGTCGACCCGAGCGGCGATGCGCGACTCGAGCGGTTCGCCCGCCGCGCCCGGGCCAAGGATGACGACGTCGCGAAGAGCGAGGCGCTCGACGGTTACATCCGCGGGCGCCAGCTCGCGCACGTCGAGTCCCTGCGCGCTGAGTCGAACGGGGAACGACTCCGACCCCTGCTTCGCGGGCACGACGTACGCCACTCGGGGCGCCTCGCGGACGCGCACGAAGTCGACCGCGATCGGCTGTCCGACCCTCTCGACGACGACGAGGTACGTGCCGCCTGGCAGAGCGAGTTCGGAGGTCTCCCGGCGACCGGAGTCCTCGTGCGGCTCGGCGACGCTCTCCACGCCGTCCACGCGGACGACCAGTGGCTCGGTGCCTCCGTCGATCGCGATCCGGAACGGCACATGGGCTGCGGCGCCTCCGGGGACGGCGACGCGCAGCAGCGGAGTCCTCTCCGGAGTTGCGGCGACGGCGTCAGGGCCGGTGTTGCTGCGGACGGTGTCGCTGGGGACGACCCGCCGCAGCAGGTCGTTGGTCGGGCGCAGTGCGTGGCGCACCGCTCGCTGTCCGGAGGCGGACGGGTCGAGCTCGTCGTCGGCCGCCGCCAGAACGAGAGCGGCTGGCAGGTCGGCGGGCCGCGCGGCGCGGAGCAGCTCCAGCGCCGCCGCCGCATCCGGCGCGTCGTCCGGCCAGCGCGCTCGGAGGTCGGCTTCGGAGTCCGTTCCTGGGGCGGCCCCGCGCTCGGTTTCGGGGTCGTCGCCGGCGGTGGCCAGCAGGACCGGACCGCGGCGCGCGATCTGGGTGACGAGGGCCGGTCCGGCGGCAGCGACGAGCGCGAGGAGCACGGCGGCTGCCCGCGCGATCGAGGCGCCCCAGACGGCGATGCGAGGAGCACCCGGTCGACGACCGAGGGCGCGCGCCGTGATGGCGAGCACGAGGACGGCGCCGGCGACGGCGAACGCCAACGTGGCGCCGGGACCGATCGCGCCCCAGCCGTCCAGCGTCAGGCGACCTGTGGTGAGGTCCATGAGCGCGCCGTTCTCATCGACGCCGACCAGGGCTCATCGAAACACGCGGGCTCATCGAACCGCGCAGGCTCATCGAACCACGCGGGCTCATCGAACCACGCGGGCTCATCGGACGAGCATGGCCCCGAGCCAGTCGGCCTCGTCCTGGATCGGATACGGCTCCTCGTCGTTCCCGGCGAGGACGCGGAGCGTCAGCGTTTTCGCGCCTGAAACGTCCAGTCGACCGGCGTCCACCGCGCCCCGCTGGGCTCGGCCGGCGTGGTCGGCGTCGTCGGCTCCCGGGACGCGCGCGGCGGCGGCGCGCACGAGCTCGCTCCTCCACCGGCGCTTGCCGTCCACCAGGATCTCGAACACGACGCTCCCCAGATCACCAGCCGCGTCGTCGATGCCAACGCTCGTACGGAACTCCGAGTACTCGCCGTCGAGCTGCCACGTCAGCGAGGTGCCGGAGTAGACGCCGATGCCCTTCAGCCACGTGCCGCCCCCGACGGTCAGCCGACCGCCCGAGAACGCCCGGTCCAGCCGTGGTGCGTAGAGCGAGACCGGATCGCCCGCCACGGGCTTCCAGAACGGCTTGATCTCGATCTCGGGAGCCTCGAGGTCGCTCAGATAGCGGTAGGCCGCCCCGGCGATGTGGATGGCGACGACGTCGTCGAGGGCCGCATCGACGTCGAACCCCGAGAGGCTCGCGAGCGTCAGGCGTCCCTCCGCGACAGCCGGCGCGCGGCACATCAGTCGTGTGCCGTCGCGAAGCACCGCCGTCGCCAGGCGTCCGTCCGCGCTCTCCGTCTCGTAGGGCTGCAGTCGGAACGCCGTGATCTTCTCGTACGGCACGTCGAGCGAGTCGTCACCGGAGGTCGCGCACTCGAGCGCGTCAGCGCCGATCGACACGACCGTGCAATTGACGCGGTCGCCTCCGACCAGATGCACGACATCGACGTCGGGCTGCGAGCGCAGGTCCGGCGGCTCCGCGACCTCGGCGAGACGACGGAGGAAGCGAACGCCGGCGATCGCATCGACCTCGACGCGCACGGTACCGAGGAGGGGGGAGCGGAGCGAGACGAAGCGATCATCTCCCGCCGTGATCTGTCCGCGGACCTCCTCTCCTGACCACAGGTCCAACGCGACGTCGCGCGAGACGAACGGGCGCGGCGGATTCGGGCGAGCTCCGGTCGTGATCGCGATGACGTCGTCGAGCGGGACGCCCGTCGCCTCGTCGTCGATCTGGAGCACGAGCTCCGTCTCCGTCAGCGAAACCACCGCGGTTGCGGTCGTCGTCTTGCCCTTGACGCGCGCCACGACCACGCGAGTTGGCGGGGGATCGTCGCTCGCGCCGGCGGCGCCGACGAGACCCAGCGGGACGAGCAGCGCGAGCAGGAGACCGAGCGGTGGGGCGTGACGCGACATCGAACGAATCGTAGCACCCCGCGTCGAGGCTGGCCGGAGATGCGTCAGGGTCGTGACAACCTGGCAGGCCGAGATGGCCTCCCGGGAGCCTGCTGCCAGCGTGTCATCACCAATTCGAGCCTGAGAGCGTGAAATCGAGCGGCACGCGGACTGCTCCAGAGCGCGAGGCGGGACCCATGTGCCCGTCTAGGTGAGCGCTCCCGTCGACGGGAGTGGCCGGACCAAGTGGCTCCCCGGCTGTGGCCGGGCATCGAGGAGAGAACCGCATGGCCAAGCAGATGGCATTCGATTCCGAGGCGCGCGACGCACTCAGCGTGGGCGTCACGAACCTCGCGCGGGCGGTCAAGGCCACCCTCGGCCCTCGCGGCCGTAACGCGATGCTCGACAAGGGCTGGGGCGCTCCGACCGTCACCAAGGACGGCGTCTCCGTCGCCGAAGAGATCGAGCTGGCCGACCCGTACCAGAACATGGGCGCGCGTCTGCTGCGCGAGGTCGCGAGCAAGACGAGCGACGTCGCCGGTGACGGCACGACCACCGCCACGGTGCTCGCCGAGGCGCTCTATCGCGAGGGCCTCCGCCAGGTCGTCGCGGGCGTCCCCGCGACCTCGGTCCAGCGCGGCATGCTCGCCGCCTGCGAGAAGGTCGTCGAGCGTCTCCACAAGCTGAGCGTCCCCGTGCACGGCAAGAAGGAGATCGCGCAGGTCGCGACCATCTCCGCCAACGGCGACCGCGAGATCGGCAAGATCATCGCCGACGCCCTCGAGAAGGTCGGTCGCGACGGCGTCGTGACGGTCGAGGAGGGCAAGGGCCTCGAGACCGAGGTCACCGTCGTCGAGGGCATGCAGTTCGATCGCGGCTATCTCTCGCCGCACTTCGTGACCGACGCCGACCGAATGGAGGTCGCCTTCGACGCTCCGCTCATCCTGGTGCACGAGGACAAGATCTCGAACGTCGCCAAGCTCGTGCCGCTGCTCGAGAAGGTCATCCAGTCGAACCGTCCGCTCGTGATCATCGCCGAGGACGTCGAGGGCGAGGCCCTCTCGACCCTGGTCGTGAACAAGCTGCGTGGCGGACTGCGCGTGGTCGCCGTCAAAGCGCCTGGCTACGGCGATCGCCGCAAGCAGATGATGCAGGACCTCGCCGCGCTGACGGGCGCCAACCCGCTCATGAAGGACTTGGGCGTGGAGCTCGAGACTCTCGAGCTCGAGGACCTCGGCAGTTGCCGCAAGTTCGTCGTCGATGCGGAGAAGACGCTCGTCGTCGAGGGCGTCGGTGATCGCGCGGCCGTTGCGGCGCGCATCGGTCAGATCCGCGGAGCGATCGAGTCCACGTCGTCGGACTACGACCGCGAGAAGCTCCAGGAGCGTCTCGCCAAGCTGGCCGGCGGCGTGGCCGAGATCAAGGTCGGCGCTGCGACCGAGATCGAGATGAAGGAGAAGAAGGCGCGCGTCGAGGACGCGCTCCACGCCACCCGCGCCGCGAACGAGGAAGGCATCGTGCCCGGCGGCGGTGTCGCGCTCATCCGCGCCTCGGCGACGCTCGGTCGCGTGAAGCTCGGTGACGACCGTCAGGTCGGCGCCGACATCCTCATCCGCGCGCTGCAGATCCCCATGCGCACGATCGCCGACAACGCCGGTGTCGATGGCACCGTGGTCGTTCGCAACGTGCTCCGCGAGAAGGGCAACCACGGCTACGACGCCGATGGCGACCGCTACGTGGACATGGTCGAGGCCGGCATCGTCGACCCGACCAAGGTGGTGCGCACCGCGCTCGAGAACGCGACTTCGGTCGCCGGACTCCTGCTCACGACCGACTGCCTGATCGCGAAGGCGCCCGACGACGACGGCGACGACGCCGGCGGGGACGAGGACTACTAGGCCCTGTTCGATTGGGCCCTGTTCGATTGGGCCCTGTTCGGTACCGATCGCTGCAACAACGACAGAACCCCATAGAGACCCGAAACGGGAGAAGAACCGTGAAGCTCAAGCCCCTGGACGACCGCATCGTCGTGCGACCCCTCGCTGCGGAGGAGAAGACCGCCGGTGGCGTGATTCTGCCGGACAGCGCCAAGGAGAAGCCGAACAAGGGCAAAGTCGTGGCCGTCGGCCCCGGCAAGCTCACGGACTCCGGCGATCGCGCCAAGCCGTCGCTCGGTAAGGGCGACGTCGTCTTCTACGGCAAGTACGCCGGCACCGAGATCAAGGTCGCCGGTGAAGAGCTGAAGATCCTCCGCGAGAGCGACGTTCTCGCCGTCGAGGCCTGATCGAAGCCCCCTGATCGAACGGCGCTGATCGAACGGCGCTGATCGCACCCCATCGCACTCGCGGGCACCGCCCGCAACCCCCCAACGAGAACGAACGCAGGAGCCCACCATGGCGAAGCAGATGCTCTTCGACGAGGACGCCTGGAAGAAGGTCCAGAAGGGTGTCGCGACTCTCGCGAACACCGTGAAGGTCACGCTCGGCCCGTCCGGCCGAACGGTCATCCTCGACAAGTCTTGGGGGAGCCCCGGCGTCACCAAGGACGGCGTCACCGTGGCGAAGGAGATCGAGCTCCCGGACCCGTTCGAGAACATGGGCGCCAAGCTCGTGAACGAGGTGGCGAGCAAGACGAGCGACGTGGCCGGTGACGGCACCACGACCGCGACCGTGCTCGCTCAGGCGATCTTCGACGAGGGCGTGAAGGCGCTCGCCGCGGGTGTCGATCCGATGGCGATGAAGCGCGGTCTGGACAAGGCGTGCGCCGCGGTGCTCGAGGGCATCCAGGCCCAGTCGCGTCCGGTCAAGACCGAGGCCGACTACGCCAACGTCGCGACCATCTCGGCGAACAACGACCCCGTGATCGGCAAGTTGGTCGCGGACGCGATCACGCACGTCGGCAAGGACGGCGTGATCACCGTCGAAGAGGCGAAGACCCTCGAGTCGACGCGCGACGTCGTCGACGGGATGCGCTTCGACAAGGGCTATCTCTCGCCGTACTTCGTCACCGACGCGCAGAAGATGCGCTGCGTGATCGAGGACGCGCTCGTCCTCGTGCACGAGAAGAAGATCAGCACACTGCGCGAGCTGGTGCCGGTGCTCGAGCAGGTGGCGCGTGTCGGCAAGCCGCTGCTCATCATCGCCGAGGACATCGAGAACGAGGCGCTCGCGGCGCTCGTCGTCAACCGCCTGCGCGGCGTGCTGAACGTCTGCGCCGTCAAGGCGCCGGGCTTCGGCGATCGGCGCAAGGCCATGCTCGGCGACATCGCCGTGCTAACCGGCGGCGCGTTCCTCTCGGCGGATCTCGGTCGCAAGCTCGAGGACGTGGAGCTCTCGGAGCTCGGCTCCGTGAAGCGCGTCGAGGTGTCGAAGTCCGACACGACGATGGTCGGCGGTGGTGGCACGAGCGCGGACATCAAGGAGCGCATCGGTCAGATCCGTCGCGCCATCGAGATGAGCACGTCGGACTACGACCGCGAGAAGCTCCAGGAGCGCCTCGCGAAGCTGGCCGGCGGTGTCGTGATCCTGAAGGTCGGCGCGGCCACCGAGGCCGAGTCGAAGGAGAAGAAGGCACGGGTCGAGGACGCTGTTCACGCGACGCGTGCCGCGGCCGACGAGGGCATCGTGCCCGGTGGCGGCGTGGCGCTGCTGCGTGCTGCCTCCGCCCTCGACGACCTGACGGGCCGACAGCTCCCGGGCGACGAGAAGTTCGCCGCTCGCATCCTGCGACGCGCGCTTCAGGCGCCGACACGCTGCATTGCCGACAACGCCGGTGACGACGGTGCGGTGGTGGTTGCCGACATCCTCGCCGAGGAGCGGGCCACGCGCGGCTACGACGCGCGCAACGGCAAGATGGTGGACATGTTCCGCGCTGGCATTGTCGACCCGACCAAGGTGACGAAGTCCGCGTTGACCTACGCAGTGAGCGTGGCCGGCACGATGCTGACGACGCGCGTGATGGTCACGGAACTGAAGGACAACGATCGGAACAAGGCGGCAGCCGGCGCGGTCGCCTAGACCGTATCGGCGCTCGTACTCCCATGGCCGACAAGCGCGATTTCTACGACGTGCTCGGCGTCGCGCGTGATGCATCCGCGGACGACGTCAAGAAGGCGTACCGCAAGCTCGCGCTGAAGTACCACCCGGACCGCAACCCGGGGGACAAGGGCGCCGAGGCGAGCTTCAAGGAAGCCGCCGAGGCGTACGAGGTCCTCTCCGACGACCAGAAGCGCGCCGGATACGACCGCTACGGTCACGACGGCCCGCAGATGGGCGGCTTCGGTGGGGCGGGCGGTGCCGGCTTCGGCGGCGTCTCCGACCCGAACGACATCTTCGAGCAGGTGTTCGGCGGTCGCGGCGGCTCGATCTTCGACGAGCTGTTCGGCGGCGGAGGCGGGCGACGCGGTGGGGGCGGCGCGCAACGCGGCAGCCATCTGCGCGTCGATGTCGCTCTCTCCTTCGAGGAGATGGCGCGCGGCGTGAAGAAGACGATCACGCTGCGGCGTCACGTCACCTGCGGCGGCTGCTCTGGCTCCGGGGCGAAGACCGGCACGACGCGAACGCGTTGCTCGACCTGCGGTGGTGCCGGGCAGGTGCGGCAGGTGGCCTTCGGATTCATGTCCGTGCAGCAGACGTGCCCGCAGTGCTCCGGCGAGGGCTCGCTGCTCGACTCCCCCTGCGTCACGTGCTCCGGCAGCGGGCGCGCATTGAAGAAGGCCGACATCGAGGTCGACTTCCCGGCCGGGATCGAAGACGGAACGCAGATGCGTTTGCGGGGCCAAGGCGAGGCTGGGCCGCGTGGCGGTCCCCCTGGGGACCTGTTCGTCGTGATCCGCGTGAACGCGCACAAGATGTTCGAGCGGCACGACGACGACCTGCTCGTCGATGTACCCGTCTCGTTCGCCGACGCGGCGCTCGGCGCGACGGTCGACATCCCGTCCCTCGAGGGCAAGGAACGCGTGAAGCTGAAGGCGGGGGCGCAGAGCGGGGATCGCGTGCGTGTCCGCGGCAAGGGACTGCCGAACATGCGCGGCACGCGGCGGGGTGATCTCGTCGCGACGGTGGAGATTGAAGTGCCGCGGTCGCTGACCTCGCGCCAGCGCGAACTGCTCGAGGAGTTTCGCGAGCTCGAGGAGCAGAACCCGGGACCGAAGCGCAAGGGCTTCCTGGACTACCTGACGGACCTGTTCGTTTGAGAAACCGGTGCGAGCCATGAACGAGACCCCCACGACCGACCGCGACGACGAGCCCCTCTCCGACGATCCGGTATCGGAGCAGATCGTCGAGGAGACCGCCGAGGATCCCGCAGCGGCGCAGCTCGACGAGACGCACGCGCCCGAGGGAGACTCGGACGAGTCTTCGGCGCCCGACGACGCGGACGATGACGCGGACGGCGACGCGGACGACGACGCGGACGACGACGCGGACGACGACGCGGACAGCGACGAAGACGACCGTGCCCCGGAGCGCGTCTACACGAAGCCGGAGCTCGATGCGGTGCGCGCCGAGATGCAGGATCGCTACGTGCGCCTCCTCGCCGAGTACGACAACTTCCGCCGCCGGACCGCGCGCGAGAAGGCGGTCTGGAGCGCCGATGCGATCGACGAGTTCGTGAAGGGTCTCCTGCCGGTGTTCGACAGCATCGACAAGGCACACGAGACCGAGACGGACGACGCCGCCGTGCTGAGCGAGGGCCTCGAGGTCACGTACCGACAACTGCGCGCGGCGCTGGACGGGCAGGACGTCGAGATCATCGACCCGGTGGGCGAGCCGTTCGACCCGCAGTTCCACGAGGCCCTGTTGCGGACCAAGTCCGACGAGCACCCGGCGGGCACCGTCATCTCCGTGTTCGAGCGCGGGTATCGCGTCGGTCCGCGGCTGATCCGCGCGGCGCGGTGCGTCGTCTCGGCGGGAGCGTAGCCTCATGAATAGGCGGGACTAGCCGTGCCGACCTACGACTACGTGTGCGATGCGTGCCAGCACGCGTTCGAGAACTGGCAGTCGATGACGTCGCGCATTCTGCGTACGTGCCCCGAGTGCAAGAAGCGCAAGTTGCGTCGGCTGATCGGCTCCGGCGCGGGCGTGATCTTCAAGGGCTCGGGGTTCTACGAGACCGACTACAAGCGCAAGAGCGGCCCACCCAAGACGGAATCCGGCAAGGCGGAGCCGGGCAAGGCGGACTCCGGCAAGACGGGGACCGAGGAGAAGGCGTCCGAGAAGAGCGACGCCTCATCGGGCGAGTCGAAGGGCAACTCGAAGAGCGAGCCGAAGTCGACGACGAAGTCCGACAAGTCGGGATCGTCGTCCAAGGGCGCCAAGAAGAACGCGGACTGACGATGGGGTCGCTCGAACTCGCCTGCCGACGCTGCGGTGTCACGATCTCCGTCGACAAGAGCGAGCCGCTGCCACCGGACTTCCCGTTCTGCTCGGAGCGGTGCCGTATGGTCGACCTCGGCGCCTGGTTCGACGAGGACTACAAGTTCACGCGCGGCGTCCACGAGGCGGACCTCGACCAGGGAGAGTGAGCGATGATGCCTGCAGGTACGACCCTCGCGCGACGTGGGCACGGGGAGGTCGGCGGGATCATCGGGAAACTGCTTCTCGTCGTCCTCTTCGTGATGGCCCTCGGCGTCGGCGCCGCGTTGCTGCTCGGCAACCTCGACGGCATCGTGAAGTCCGCGATCGAGGAGATCGGCACCTCAGCGACCGGCGCGACGGTCTCGGTCGAGAGTGTGAAGATCGGCCTGACCGACGGCACGGGCGTGATCCAGGGCGTCACCGTCGCGAACCCGAACGGCTTCGCCACCGAGAGTGCGTTCCGGCTCGGCAAGATCGACGTGGAGCTCGACACGAGCACGCTCACCGACGACGTGGTCGTCGTGAAGAAGGTCGTGATCGCGGCTCCAGAGGTCACGTACGAGTGGAGCTCCGACGGCAGCAACGTCACGGCGATCCAGGAGAACGTCGCGCGCTTTGTCGCCGACCTGAAACGCAGCGCCGGACTGGACGACGATGCGGGCAGCGGTGGCGGCGGCAGCGGAGATGGCAAGGCGCCTAAGGCGGGCGATGCCGCGCCGTCCGAGACGACGGACGACGGCACTCGGCTGATCATCGAGAAGCTCGTGATCAAGGAAGGGCGTATCGGCGTCAGCGCCTCCGTCCTCAAAGGCAGGACGGCCTCCGCGACGTTGCCGCGCATTGTCCTGCGCGATCTGGGAAAGGCCGAGGGCGGACTCTCGTCCGGAGAACTCGCCGGCGTCGTGATGGATGCGATGACCAGCCGCGCCCTGGAGGCGGTCTCGGGGCTCGGTATCTCGGCGATCTCCGAGAAGGCGTCGGGCGTCGTCGACGACCTGAAGGGCCGCGCCGGCAAGGCCATCAAGGACCTGTTCGGCGGCGGAGACGACGACTAGCAGGATCGCTGACAGTCGCTCGGTCGGCATCAGCGGAGGACCGCTAACCCCGCGCGAGCGCCGCCCTACGCGCCGTTGAGGTACGGCCGGCCGTTCATCACCTTGCGGAACGCGGCCAAGGCGCGTTTCTGCGCGTCCTCGTCGAGCCCGCGTTCGGTGGCCGCGGCGGTCAGCCGCGCGACGAAGCGCTCCCGCAGTTCCTTGCGACGATGGCCGAACTGTTCGAGGACCTCGATCGACGTCTGCCCGCGGCAGCGCCCCAGGACGACGTTCGCCTCGCCCGGGCCCGTCGCCTCGACGGCCGCCTCGTCGGTCTCGCCGAGCAGGTTGTGGAAGTTCCCCATGACGTCCTGATACGCGCCGAGCAGGAACGCACCCAGGTAGTAGGGCTTCCCGTTCAGCGCGTGCAGCCGCAGCGCGTCGCGGTCCTCGCGCACGTCGCCGAACTTGTCGATCTTGCCGTCGCTGTCGCACGTGATGTCGCACAGCGTGGCCCACACGGTTGGCCGTTCCTCTAGCCGGTGCAGCGGGCAGATCGGGAACAGCTGCTGGATCGCCCAGAAGTCCGGCATCGACTGGAACACGCTCATGTTCACCACGTACTTCGTGGCCGTCGCCTGCTCGAGCTCCTCGATCTCCTCCGGCATGCGGCGCCCGGACGATTTCGCGAACGCCAGAGCGTCGCGGAACACCCGCAACGCTGCGGCCTCACCCACGGCACGCTCCTCGAGCGAGAGACGCCCCAGGTTGAAGAGCATGTGCATCTGCTCGGTCAGCGCGATCGTGTCGTGGAAGCACTCGAGGTAGTTCTTCTTGCCGATCTCCTCGGCCGTCTCGAGGAGGTCGAGCACGATGCGATCGGCGTCCTCCGGGAGCACGGGGGTGGCGACCTTGGCCTTGGCGCTGGCGGCCTCGTCCACGGCGAACACCGTCAGTGCGTGGTACGCGGAGATCGCCCGGCCGCTCTCGGTGACGAGATCCGGAGTCGGCACGCCGGCCCCTTCGCAGACCTCCTTGACCGACCACACGACGTCGTTCGCGTACTCCTGCACGGTGTAGTTCACGCTGCTGTCGGACGCGGTGCGGCTGCCGTCGTAGTCGACGCCCAGACCACCCCCGACGTCGAGAATCCGGATGTCGACGCCCTTCTCGCGCAGCGCTGCGTAGAACCGCGCGCCCTCTTCCACACCGCGCTTGATCCGGCGGACGTCGGTGATCTGGCTTCCGATGTGGAAGTGCAGGAGCTTCAGCTGTGCGATCCAGCCCGCGGCGCGCAGATCCTCGACCGCGGCGAGCAGTTCGGCGGTCGTCAGACCGAACTTGGCGGAGTCGCCACCGGAGCGCGCCCACTTGCCGGTGCCGCGCGCATGGACGCGTAGGCGTAGACCGATCAGTGGCCGCACGCCGGCGCGCTTCGCACGGCGCATGACCAATGCGAGCTCGTGGTACTTCTCGACGACGACGACGACCTCGTACCCGAGGCTGACTCCAGCGAGCGCGAGGTCGACGTAGTCGGCGTCCTTGTACCCGTTGCAGACGATCAACGAACCGGCCGGCAGACCGACCGCGAGCACCATCGCGAGCTCCGGCTTGCTACCGGCCTCCAGGCTGTAGCCGTACGGCTTGCCGGCTTCGACGAGACCGTCGACGAACGGCTGCATCTGATTGACCTTCACGGGGAACACGCCCCGGAAGCGGCCCTCGTACGAGAAGTTGGCGATCGCCTTTCGGAACGCCCCGTGGAGCTCGGCGATCTGCGTGCGGATCATCTGCGGGAAGCGCAGGACGACGGGCGCTCGAACGCGCTGCGTGCGAAGCTGGTCGACCACGTCCATCAGCGAGACCCAGCGGTCCGGCTGCTTGGTCGGGTGCACGCGGAGGTTCCCGCCGTCGCCGATCGAGACGTATCCCGCGCCCCAGCGGTGGATGCCGTAGAGCTCCTCGGCTTCGAGCGGCTCCATGGTCGGCGCGGTGCGCCGCTTGCGATCGGTCTTCGTCCCCAACGCGACTCCTCCGGCTTCCCGATCGCGCAGGCTACTGCGCTCCGCGGCGCCGTCTATCTTCGTCGCGTTCGGGGATCGAGCTCGTCCTTCAGACCGTCGCCGAGGAGGTTGAAGCCGAGCACCGTGACGAAGATCGCGAGACCGGCCACGGCGACTTGCAGATTGGCGTCGGGTCGTTGGTCCCAACCCTGCGTCAGGATCAGGCCCCACTCGGGGATGCGGTAGGGATCGCCGCCGAGCCCGAGGAACGCCAGCCCCGCGACATCCAGGATCGCGCTGCCCATCCCGAGCGTCCCCAGCACGATGATGGGGGAGAGGCTATTCGGCATCACGTGCAGGAACAGTGTTCGCGACGGACCGAACCCCTGCGAGCGCGCCGCCGTGACGTACTCCGCCGATCCGACGCGCAACACCTCGGCGCGGACCTGCCGGGCGAACATCGGCGCGCCGACAAGGCCCACCGCGACGATCACGTTCTCGAGCTTCGGCCCGAGGATGGCCACGGCCACCATCGCCAGCAGGAAGCCCGGGAAACTCATCGCGATGTCGACGCCCCGCATGAGCAGGAGGTCGGTCTTGCCGCCGGCGAATCCGGAGACGGCCCCGATCAGGGAGCCGAGACAGAGCGACATCGACATCGACACGAGCGCGATCGCTAGGGTCGTGCGCGCCCCGTAGACCATGCGCGTGAGCAGGTCGTAGCCCTGGCTGTCCGTGCCGAGCAGATGCTTCGATCCGGTCTCCGCGAAGCGCGAGAACACGTCGTCGGGTTCGTACGAGAGGACAACGGGGCCCACGACGGCCGTCAGGACCACCGCCATCACGAGCACCGTCCCGACGAGCGCCGGGCGGTGATAACGCAGGAAGCGCCAGAGCCAGTCGGTGAACCGGCTCACTCCGCGCCTCCCGCCGTGCTGACGCGTGGGTCGAGCCACGCGTAGCTGATGTCGACGAGCAGGTTGACGATCACGAAGCCGACGGCCACGACGAGCACGCACGCCTGGAGCGGTTTGACGTCCAGGGCGCGGATCGAGTCAACGACGTACGTCCCCATGCCCGGCCACTGGAAGATGGTCTCGGTCAGCACCGCGCCGCCGATGAGGTATCCGAGCTGGGTACCGATCGAGGTCACGATTGGAATCGACGCGTTGCGCAGCGCGTGCTTGAGTACGACGGTGCGCGCCCGCAGCCCTTTCGCGCGCGCCGTACGGACGTAGTCCTGGAGCAGCGCGTCGCCCATCGACGCCCGAGTGATACGCGCGATCACGGCCATCGGAACGCTGGCCAGGACGATTGCCGGGAGGAACAGGTGCTTCAGCACGTGGAGGAACACCTGCGTGTCGCCGGCGACGAACAGCGTGTCCCACAGGAAGAAGCCAGTGGCGGCGGGTGTCTCGTTGACGAACTGGCCGAGGCTGTACGCGGCGGGGGAGAAGCGTCCGCCGAGTGGGAGGCCGCGCACACCGAGGACGTCGGCCATTACGCCCGATTCTCCGAACGCTTGGAGCGCGAGGAAACCGAGCCAGAAGATCGGTAGCGAGACTCCAGCCAGCGCGGCTGTCAGACCGGCTACGTCCCACCACGTGCGCGGACGCAGAGCGGTGAGCACGCCGAGCGTCACGCCGACGAGCGTGGCGATCAACAGCGCCGTCAGAGCCAGTTCGATCGTCGCCGGTAGCGCGCGTTTCAGTTCCTCCGTCACGAGCTCATTCGAGACGTGTGAGCGTCCGAGGTCACCGCTCGCCACCCTCCCTACGTAGCGGACGAACTGCGTCGGGATCGGGTCGTTCAGGCCGAGACGCTCCCGCATCTCGTGCGCCGCTTCTTGCGTGTACTGCTTGCCCAGCACCGCCGCCGCCGGATCACCCGGCAGCGCGTGGTGCAGCATGAACGTCGCCGCCACGACGACTGCGAGCAGCAGCGCCGAGAGCCCGAGTCGACGGACGATGTAGGCGAGCATCGAGAGGCCCCGCTACTCGAGCGTGGCCTCGTCGAACCGGTAGTGACCGATGCCGTCGATCACGAAGCCCTTGATGCCCTTCGAGTACGCGACGGCCTGCTTCGTGTTGACGAGCGGCGTGTAGCCGGCGACGTCGGTCTGCAGCGCGCGCTCGACGTCGCGATACGCCGTCACGCGCTCCCCGGCGCTCGAGAGCTGGCGGGCGGCGAGCAGCTTCGCGTGGACGTCCGCGTGGAACGTGCGACTCGTGTTGTTCTCGGCCGGCTTGCCGTCCGCGCCGTCGGCGAGCGGGCTGTAGAAGTTGTCCGGGTCGCCGTTGTCGGTCATCCAGCCGATGAGGATCAGCTCGTACTGGCCAGTCGAGACCTGGGAGAACAGCACGCTGTTCTCCTCACCCTGGATCCGGGCATCGAGGCCGATCGCCTTCAGCGACTGACGCACGGTGTCGGCGATGTTCTGCGGACGAGGCAGGTACGGCCGCGGCATCTGCGGGTAGTAGATCGTGATCTCTCGACCCTTGGCGCCGGCTTCGTCGATCAGCTTGGTCGCGGTCGCGAGTCGCTTCGCATGGTCGTCGTCCCAGTCGGGAACACGCAGTCCGCGGTCGTACTCGGCCATCGGCTGTGCGACCAGGCTGTAGGTCGGACGCGCCGTCCCCTCGTAGTGCGCCATCACCGCCTCGCGGTCGACGGCGAGTTGGATCGCGCGTCGTACGCCGAGCTCCTTCGTCGCCTCGTGCTTCGCGTTCATCCCGAGATAGCAGAGGTTCAGCGCCCACCAGGAGTGGAGCTGCATCCGCTCGGAACTCTCGACCGTCGCCCAGTGCTGGCGCGGCACGTCGTCCACGAGGAAGTGGCCGTTCGGGTTGCCGAGGTATTCGGTGCGCGTGCTCTCGTCAGAGACCGGCGTGAAGATCAGCGTTCCGATCGACGGCTTGCCGTTCCAGTAGTCGTCGTTCGCGACCAGGCGGGCGATCTTCGCCTTCTGGTCGAATGCGTCGACGCGGTACCCGCCGGTGCCGGCCGCGTTGTCCGTTACGAAGGCGGTCGCCGCATCCGGGTCCATGCTCTTCGAGGCTTCGAGGACCGTGGGACTGACGATGCTCGCGCAGAACATCGTGAGATTGCGCAGCGCGACGCGCGCCACGGGGGACGACAGCCTCATCGTCAACGTGTGACCGTCGGCGTCGAAGCCGGCGACGTCGCCGAACTCCGGCTTGTACGGCGCGCGCGAGAGCTCGAAGCCGTCTTCGCGGAGGCGGTCCAGCGAGAGCTTCGCCGCGGCGGCGTCGAATGCGGCGCCGTCGTGGAACGTCACGCCCTCACGGAGCTGGAACTGGATCGACAGACCATCGTCCGCAACCGTCCACTGGGTCGCGAGCGCGGGGACCATGCGGTTGACGTCGCTCGGGTCCACCCGGATGAGCGTCTCGTAGATCTGGTGGATGACCTTCACGTCACCGCCGTTGGACGTCGAGTGGGGGTCCAGCACCGAGGGCTGATCCGCCGTCACGATCGTGACGAGGGACGTCGAGTCCACGCGCCCGATGCCGCCGGTGTTCTCTCCATCCCCGTCGCCGCCGCAGGCCGCCACGGCCAGCACGAGCAGAAGTGCGATCGATCGACTCATCCGTTGCCTCCCCGGCCGATGCGGCCGACTCAGACGGGATCGTATCCGCTGCCGGCCGGAGCGCGGCATCGCAGCCCGAGACGTCAGTCGAGTTCCTTCGGTCGGGCGATCCCGATGAGCGTGCCGGAGCCCGTCTCGAGATCCTCCCAGTCGTCCGGCAGGTGGAACCACGCCGCCGCGGCCGTGACCATGAGCTTGCCGTTCGCGGCGAGCGGCGCGGCGCCTCCGGCGAGATGGAGCACCAAGTCGTCGAGGCCCGGGTTATGGCCGACCAGCAACACGCGCTCCGCGCCGGGGGGCTGTTCAGCCAACACGGCGAGAAGCGAGTCGAGGCCGGCGTGGTAGAGCCGCGGCTCCAGATCGAGGGTTCGATCTTCCTGCGAGAGCTCGCGGAGGACGCGCGTGGCCGTCTCGATCGCGCGCATCGCCGTGGAGCACACCACGTGGTCCGGCTCGAGCCCGTTCCCCGCCAGCCAACCCGCGAGGCGCGGGCAGTCATTCCGGCCCCGCTTGGCGAGCGGGCGGTCGTGGTCGGTCGCTGCGTCGGTGTCCCACGCCGACTTGGCGTGCCGGAGGACGAGCAGCTCGCGCACTCTCAGCCGCCGCCCTTCAGCTTCGACAGGGTCTTTCGGTCGCGGCGGCGGAAGTTGAACTTCACCGGGACCTCCTGCACGGGGAACGTGTCCCGGAAGCGGTTCTCGAGGAAGCGTCGGTAGGCCGGATCGAACATCGACGGGTCGTTCACGAAGAGCGCGAACGTCGGCGGACCGACGCCCACCTGGGTGCTGTAGTAGACGCGCGCTCGGCGGGACGACTTGATCCGCGGCCCGCGGTGCTCGAGGGCCTCGTTGATGAAGCGGTTCAGCTCACCGGTGCCCAGTTCGAAGCGTGACTGGTCGTACAGGTCCATGCACACATCGAGCATGCGCTGGACGTTGTCGCGCTCCTTCGCCGAGATGAACGCGAGCGGTGCGCGACGCAGACCGGGCATCGTGTCGCGGAAGTACTCGTCGAACTTCCCGGTCGGCACCTCGTCGACGAGATCCCACTTGTTCGCGACGAGCAGGCACGGCTTGCCGGCCTCCTGGATCGCGTCCGCGAGACGCTTGTCCAGGACGCCGACGTCTTGCGTGACGTCGAGGAGCAGGATGGCCACGTCGCAGTACCGGATCGCGCGAAGTGCGCGGTGCTCGCTGTACCACTGGATCGGGTCCTTGCCGTCCTTGGACTTCTTCGCGAAACCGGCGGTGTCGATCAGGACCCACGTCTGACCGTCGCGCTCGAGCCAGACGTCGACGGCATCGCGCGTCGTGCCGGGCTTCTCGGACACGATCACGCGCTCCTCGCGGGCGATGGCGTTCACGAGCGTGCTCTTGCCCGCGTTGCGGCGCCCCACGATGGCGACTTTGATGTGGGCGTCGGGCGAGTGGGCCGGGGCGTCGTCGGGCAGGTGCCCGACGGCGGTCTCCATCAGATCGATGATGTTCACGTTGTTCTTCGCCGAGATGGCGAAGGGCTCGTCGAATCCGAGACACATGAACTCGTGGAGCTCGTCCTGGACGTCCGGACGCTCGGCCTTGTTCGCGACCAGAACGATGGGCTTGTCGAGCGTGTGCAACCGCTTCGCGATCTGGCGATCCAGCGGGGTCACTCCGTCGCGACAGTCGGTGACGAACAGGATCACGGTGGCGAGGTCGAGGGCGACCTGGATCTGGTCTTCGACGTCCTCGGAGAGGTCCTGTCGGTCGACGATCCCCACTCCGCCGGTGTCGAGCAGCTCGAACGCCCGTCCGGACTGCTCGAGGTACACGCCGACGCGATCGCGCGTGACGCCCGCGGTGGGGTCGACGACCGACACACGCCGCCCCGCCGCTGTGTTCAACAGCGTGCTCTTACCCACATTGGGGCGTCCGACGATGGCAATGACGGGAAGGCGCATGGCGACCCCGGAGGCTATCAGCGCGCCAAAGAAGTGCCGCCTCGTGGACGAGCCGTCCGCTAGTCTCCCGCGCATGATCCAGCACCGACTCGCCCTCGTCGTCGCCCTCGCCATCCTGCCGCTCGGGATCCTGGCGGGCTGCGAGGCGATGACGAACATGCCGTTCACGCCGGACCCAGAGAATGCGTCGCCGGGCGACGGTGACTACGTCACGAGCGAGCCGTTCGAGGTCCCCGAGTTCGACTACGTCTGGGATCGGGCCGGCCGCCGCCTGGATGCCGCCGGCTACGGCGTCGACGGCTCGCGCACGAGCCGCACGAAGCGCGAGATCGTGTCGCAGTGGCACACGCGTCTCGCCCCGTCGCGCTTCGCGGGCACGCGAATGCGGGCGTGGGTGCGCTTCGGCGATGGCGGAGAGGGGCGGCAGATCGTCCGTGTCGCGATCCAGGTCCAGCGGAACGAGGACATCCGCGACCCGACGAGCTCGGTGCTGGCGCAGTGGAAGGACGAGCCCGCGGACGTCGAGCGGGCCCGGCTGCTGGCGTTCCAGATCGAGTCGGACTTCCGGGCCAGGGACCCGTAGGGGCGCGGTCAGCGCGCGTAGTCCAGTAGGGGCGGATCTCCTGATCCGCCCGCGCCGACTGGGCTCGCCCACGTGACGTCGACTCGATGGCGCTCCGCGGGCGACGTTGGTCGGGTGGCCGGCCATCGTTCGATGGTGTGGCCCGTCAGGCCGCGAGCGTTGCGGCGGCCAGCCTGACGTGTCGCCGGTTGCCGTCCTCACGACCGGAGTCGATCGAGCGCGCCAACAACCCGTCATGACCGCGCGATCCGTCGTCGGCGGGGCGGGTCAGGAGACCCGCCCGTACGGGAGAATCTCCTGATCCTCCTCGCCCGCTGGGGCGGCGCGTGCGCATCGGGTGGATGGCGCGCGGCGGACGATGACCGGGGGGCGGACGGACATCGGTCGTGGGTGTCGGATCGTTCGCCGCGCAGGCGGAGAGGGCTGGCCGCGTGCCTCGCGCGCGATTACTCCCCGTCGGGCTTCTTCTCGCCGTCTTCCACCGGCTTCTCGTCCTCGCCCGAGGGCGTCTCGACCGGAGCGTCCATCGGCTTCGTGGCCTCGATGACCTTGCCGTCCGCCTCGTAGCTCGTGAACGTGATGACGATCGGGTTCGTCGGATCGAAGGGCGTGACAATCGTGCACGTCTTCAGCAGCACCGCGTCGTCGGGCAGGTCGTCGTAGTACGTGTACTCGACGAGCATGTCGCCGATCGGCATGAGCGAACTCATGCGCGTGATCACATGGCGATCGCCCCGGCGCTCGTAGCCGTACGTGGTGTCGATTTCGGCGCCCGCGAGCATCGCCTGCATCGGGTCGGTGGGGTCGACCTTCGCGATCATCGAGCGGCGCTCGACCAGGCCTTCCATGTTGAAGTAGAGGACCTGGCGCTCCGCGGCGGCGCGGTCGTTGAAGGGCATCAGCTCCACGATGTCCTTCAGGCTCTCCTTCTTGTGCGTCACGTGGTAGTCGGCGACGTAGAGCGATGGCGACTCGAAGACGGGTGAGAGCGTCTCGCGCGCCCACGTCTGGAACAGCTTCTTCGTCATGTCGAGCTGCTGGGCTGGATACCGCGCCTTGATCTCCTCCGGGATCGTGACGTCGAGCGTCAGTCCCTTGCCAGCGGTCCAGCGCGGCGTGACCTCGAGCTTGCCGCCCGGCAGCACTTGCCCCTCCGCGCCGGCGGTCGACGTCAACTCCTTCGTCTTCCCGTGCGCGGGGAGATGCAGGAGCTTCGCGTAGCGCTCGAGGGCCTGCTCGGCCTCCTTCGACGTCTTGCGCTCGGGCTCCTTCTCCTCGACGACCGGTCCGCTGTCCTTCCCGGGTCCCGGAGGCGCCGGATCGTCCTGCGCGAGGGCACCTGTGACGGTGAGCGGACCGGTGACGAGCAGGAGCGCGGCGAGGGTCAGTGCGTGACGGCGCATGCGGATTCTCCGTGGCGGGATCGGGCTCTAGCAGCGGTCGAGGTCGACCGCGAGCGGACAGTGTACGCGGTGGTCGTACCCCGGGAGACGCAACACGTGTGCCCGCCGGTTGCACGTTCCCACAGCGTTGCCACTGTCTCCGGGTACCCTCGCGCGATGCCCAGCGTGGGGGACAGTGCGGGGGAGAGTGGGGAGGAGGCGCCCCTCCTGTCGATCGTCACCGTGACGTGGAACGCCCCCGAGTACGCGGCGCGGCTCTACGACTCGCTGGCGCGGCTCACCGCGGAGCCCTACGAACTGATCGTCGTCGACAACGCGTCCGAGGCGCCGACGCAGGCGCTGAACTGGGACCGCGCCAAGCGCGGTGAGCTCACGCTGGTTCAGAACGAGACGAACGACATGTGGGCGTCGGCCTGCAACCAGGGCCTCGAACGGATCGACGCACGCTCCCGCTACGTGCTGCTCCTGAACCCGGACTGCGAGGTCCTCACCGCGGACTGGGTCCAGCGCCTCGCGGCCGTGTTCGATGCGAACCCCCGCGTCGGCGTCACCGGGATCGCCCTCAACTGGAAACGGATCGGCCCGACGCTCGGCTGGGTCGACGGCTCGGTCTTCTTCATGCGTCGCGAGGCGTACGACGCGGTGGGGCACCTCGACGCCGAACGCTACCCCTGGAATGGAGGGCCCGGCGACTGGTGTGCACGCGCGTGGTCACAGGGCTGGATCTACCGCCGGTGTGCCAACGATCCGCCGTTCCTCGTGCACCACGGGCACAAGAGCGTCGACCAATCCGGCGAGGAGCATCCGTGGCGTCGTCTCGACGTCGAGGACATGCTGCGGCGCGCAGGGCTCGAGCCGACGCGGCCGCACCGACTGACGATCTGGCTCCGCCGTCGGCTGGGCATCCGGTTCTTCTTCGAGCCCGACGGCCCCACGCCCGATCCTGTCGGCGCGCGCTGACGCGGCCCGCACTGTGTGGACTGAACTGGGCGGCCTGAACTGGGCTGTCTGAACTGGGCTGTCTGAACTGGGCGGCCGCGAACGTCCCCCCGGGAGAGCTCCTCGTGAACCGACCTGCCTTCGTCCTCTGGTTCACCGGACTGTCTGGCGCCGGGAAGAGCACCCTCGCGGAGGCCGTCGCCCGCGAGCTCGAGCGCCGCGGCGTCAACCACGAGGTCCTCGACGGTGACGTCGTGCGCGAGAACCTGTCGAAGGGGCTGTCCTTCTCGAAGGACGACCGCGACATCAACGTGCGCCGCATCGGGTGGGTGGCGCGCACGTTGGCTCGCCACGGCTGCATCGCGATCTGCGCCGCCATCAGTCCGTATCGCGCGATCCGCGACGAGATCCGCGCGGCGAGCGACGCCTTCGTCGAGGTGTACATCCAGGTCACGCTCGATGTGGCCGAAGGGCGCGATGTGAAGGGCCTCTACGCGCGGGCCCGCGCCGGCGAGATCCCCAACTTCACCGGGATCGACGACCCGTACGAGGAGCCCCTCACGCCCGAGATCGTCTGCTCGACGGCCGATCAGACCGTCGAGCAGAGCGCGGCACACGTCATCGCCGAGTGCGTCCGCCTCGGCCACCTCAGCTAGCAGCCTGTCGGAGGTGCGGCGTCGCCGTGTGAGAGATCGCCGGCGCGACAGCCTGCTAGTTAGGCGGGGGTTGGAGCGCTTTTTGGGTGCGCCGACGGGCCCCGCGCGACACTCTGTCCCGTGCGTCGCGGACCTCGCAGCCCGCCGCGCAAGAAGGCGGAAGATCCGGCCAGGAGGACGCTTGGACACGGAGACGGGCTCGCAGATCGCGCCCCTGTCGGTGCTGATCGTCAACCCGATGGGCGGTGACGGATGGGGCGGCGTCGAACGCTGGCTCATGGACGTCTCGCGCGGGCTGCGCGATCGAGGCCACCGCATCTGCTCCGCTGGCCGGCCGGGTAGCGCGTGGCTTGCGCGCTGCGAGTCGCATGGCATCCCGACGCTCGCCGTGCCGTTGCGCGCGGACTTCAACCTGCGCCAAGCCCGCCAGATCTCGCGCTTCATCGGCGAGCAGGGCGTGGACGTCGTGGCGACGAAACTGCACCGCGGCATCCGCGCCGCCGGCTTCGCCGCGAAGCTCTCGGGCGCTCCGCCGGTCGTGGCGTTCATGGGACTCGTCGAGACGCGCGAGGGCCTGCGATATCGCCTCACGTACGAGCTCTTCCTCGACGGCGTCGTCACCCTGTCCGACGCGATGCGCACGGAGATCATCGAGCGCGGTGCGCTCGATCCGGCGTCCGTGCACGCCATCCCCTACGGCGTCGTCCCCGATCGCTACGTCCTGCCGGACGCCGAACGCGTCGCGGCACGGGAGGAGCTCGGCATCCCGCTCGACGCGCCCCTCGCCGTGGCGATCGGCCGGCTCAACACGCAGAAGCGCTTCGACCTGCTGCTCGAGACGTGGCGCTCCGTGCGGCAGCGCGTGCCGACGGCGCATCTCGTCATCGCCGGGACCGGCAAACTCGGCCCGCAGCTCGTGGCCCAACGCGATCGTCTCGGTCTGGGCTCGTCGGCCCACCTCATCGGCTTCCGGCGCGACGTACCGCGACTGCTCGCCGCGTCGGACACGCTCGTGATGAGCTCCGACAACGAGGGTCTCCCCATGGTGATCCTCGAGACGATGGCGGCCGGGAAGCCCGTCGTGACGACCCTCGTGGGCTCGATCGCCGAGCAGGTGGTTGACGGCGAGACCGGGACGCTGGTGCCGAAGGGCGACACCGCCGCGCTCGCCGACGCGCTGACGTCGATGCTCGGCGACCTGGATCGAGCGCGGGAGATGGGACGAGCCGCGCGCGAGCGTGTGTGCCGGCTCTTCCCGCTCGACCTGTGCGTCCGTCGGACCGAGGCCTACCTCAGCTCGCTGAGGAAGGGCCGGGGCGTCTCGACTCCGCCCGCTCCATGAGCGTGTCGAGCCACGACACGGGCACCCGCAACCGACCCCGCCCGATGCCGACGCGCAGCCCCGGCTTGTTGCCACCGTGGAAGTCGGAGCCGCCCGAGCGCAGCAGCCCGACGTCCTGGGCTACGGCCTCCCACTGGCGCTCCTGACGCTGGCTCCACGATCCGTAGCGGGTCTCCATGGCGTCCAGGCCCCGCTCACGAAGGTCGACCAACCAGTCGCGCAGTCGATGCGCCTCTGCCGGGTTCGAGCGCGTGTCGAACCCCAGCGTCTGCGGGTGGCAGAGGATCGTCACCCCGCCGGCGGCGTGCGTCTCGCGCGCGGCGTCATCGAACGGAACGCGCTCTCGATCCACGTACGCGGCGGCGCCGCGACCGAGGAAGCGATCGAAGGCGTCCTGCGTGTGCTTGGCGACGCCGGTCCGAACGAGCACGCGCGCGATGTGCGGACGCGCAATGACGTCGCCACCCGCCTCGGCCCGGACCTCGTCGATGGTGATGTCGATGCCCAGATCGTTCAGCTTCGCGATCATCCCGGCGTTGCGGGGGCCGCGGGCGTCGCAGAGTCGTTTCGCCACGTCGCGGATGCCCGCGTGCTCGGGGTCGACGCCGAGTGCGATGAGGTGGAAGCCGCCGTCGTGCGGCAGGCTCAGCTCGACGCCCGGAACGACGCGAATGCCCTGTCGGCGCCCGGCCTCGAGCGCCTCGGGCACGCCGTCGAACGTGTCGTGATCCGTCAGTGCGATCGCAACGAGCCGCGCCTCACGCGCCAGACGCACGACCTCTGTCGGAGTCTCCGTCCCGTCGGAGAAGCGGGAGTGGAGGTGCAGGTCGCAGAACACGTGGGGTGGCCGGCGGCCTACTCGAGATCCATCTCGATGTCGATCCGGTACTCCGACTGCCCGTCGATCAGCTCGACGTCGTAGTCGTCGCTCCAGTCGTTCTCGCCGTGCTCGGCCGAGACATAGATCTCGCCGTGCGGCACGTACGGGAAGTCGTAGCGGCCGTCCTTGCCGGACCGGATGAGGATCGAGTAGTCGTCGTCATCGTCGTCGGCGCTGGGCTCGACCTCGAGGAGCACGATGGCGTCGGGGATCGGCGTCCCGCCAGGGGTCCGCACGAGTCCGTGCACGCGCAGTCCTGCACGCGCCACCAGGCGCATCGGGGCGCCCTCTTCGTGGTCGTCGGGATAGGCGCGGACCATCGAGTAGCCGGTCTTGAAGCCGAACACCTGGGCGCGCGGTCCCTCGAATTCGAAGGCGAACGTGAAGTTGCCGCGCGCGTCGGTCTCGCCCGGGACGCGGACGGAGCGGAGGGCGTCGTATTCGTCGTCGTGATTCGACGTGTAGAAGGAGACGCCCGCGACCGGGTTACCCGACTCGTCGACGACGGTGATGGGGGTGTCGATCGCCGGCTCGAAGAGCAGCTCGACTTCGGCGGTCAGTGCGTCGGCCTTGATCGGCGCGAGCTCCTCACCGAACGAGATCGCGCGCTCGCCGCGACCGTTGATGAGGTAGATGCCGGGGGGCAGCCCGTCGAACTTGGCGACGCCGTTCAGGTCGCTGCGCCCGAGCACGTACGAGAGCGTGTTCTGCTCCATGACCACGATCTCGGCGTCCGGCAGGATCTGATCGTCGCCGGCCAGAGTCTCGATCACGGTGGTCACGACGAGTGTGGTTCCGCGCGGCAGACGGATGTCGAGGGGCTCGCCCTGCTTGATCTCCATCTCTTCGCCCAGGATCGGCGGGTGGTCGTCGGCACCTGCGCTGACGCGGTACTTGCCGGGCGCCACGCCCTCGATCTCGAACGTGCCGTCGTCGCCGCTCGTGCCGCGGAAGCGCGTCTCGCCATCGTCGAGGATGACCGTGGCGCCGCCGATGCCGGCGTTCTCGTTTCCGGAGAGCACGGTCCCGGTCGCCTTCGACACCGGACCGAGCGTCAGCTCGATCGACTGGTTGGCGCGGACTCCCTGGGCGGAGGCCTTGCCGAGAGCACCGCCGTCAGCAGCCAGCCGGAACGGGCCGGTGCCGAGATGACGGGGGAGGTCGATCTCGAACTTGCCGGTCTCGTCCGAGGACCCGCGGGCGATCTCCTGCGAGGCGGCACCGGCCTCGCTCGATCCGAGCGCGGTCTCACGCCACGCCGAGAGCGGCCGTGGCTGGTCCCACTCCTCGGGGTCCATGTAGATGACGTCGTAGATCTTGCGGATGTCGCGCTCGACCATCGTCTCGGGCGGCGCCTCTGACGTGACCGGCAATCCGATGATGAGCGACACGCCTGCGGCGCCCTCACCGTCCTCACCGAACACGCGGCCGACGATCTTCGGCTCGAAGCGCTTCCGGGTGGGCTTGTCGGGCTTCACCCGCGGGCCTCGCTCGCCGTTGCCGTTCGGGTCGTCCGGCGGCACGGTCACGGGATTGCCGCCGCCGTTCTCGCCGGCGGCGTACGGGTCCGTATCGCCGTCGCCCAGAAGAAGGAAGTAGACCGCCGCGAAGGCGAGTCCAGCGACGATCACCAGCCAAACGGCCAGGAAGATGTTCGAGGTCTTCATCGTGTTCCCCACTCCGGGACCGACTTTCCGGAGAATCTGCGAATCAGTCCCACAAGGTACGCCGCTCGGCCACGGCGTGGGGAGAAAGAGGGACCCGTGGCTGTACTCATCGCTCCGCTCCGGAGTCTGCCGCGAGACGTGCGGCGGCTGCCTCGAGGTAGCGCTCGAGCTGCGGGTCCGGAAGAAGCTTGGCGAGATCCGGGTCGTTCCGAAGCGCCTCAGGGTCCACCGGGCCCGTCGCGATCGCGCGGCCGACGGCCTCGATCGCGTCCGTCCGTTGGTCGAGCCGTGCGAGCGCCCGCGCGACCGTTACGTAGTGCTGCGGGTCCGGGTCGCGCACGGCCGCCTTCTGCGCGAGGCGGAGCGCGGTCTCTGTCTGTCCCGAGGCCAGGAACGTCTGAGCGCGCAGCCCGAGCGCCCGGCCGGCGATGCGACTGCCAGGCTCGGTCCAACCCGCCAGCGACAGGACCGAGGCCGCTTCCGTCAGGAACCCGACATCGACGCGCGCGCCGGGATGGTCGAGCGCCGCAGCGACCAGCGCCGCCGCGCCCTCGGGCTGCGTGGCCACGAGTCGCCGCGCCATCGCGGCGAGGGGCGCGAGCAGGCTCTCGTCCTGCCGGAGCATCCGCGGCACCGCGCGAGTCGCTTCGGATAGATCGTCTTGCTCGACCAGGGTCCGCAGCGCCGCGAGCGCCTGCTCGTGCTCGGCTCCGGGACGTGCGGCGAGCCGGGCCTCGGCCAGTAGCGCCGCCATGCGGGCGTCGTGCCCGAGCATCTCGGCGGCCGTGCTGAGGTCACGCTCGGCGTCGTCGCCGCGGCCTTCGACGAGGGCCAGCTGCGCGCGCGCCGAGAGCAGCTCTGGATGCCAGGCGCAGGCCTCGAGCGCGGCGTCGAGCAGCGTGCGACCGCCGTCGAGGTCGCCGGAGGCCATCAGCGCGCGGGCGAGGTCTGCGGTGCACGCCGGGTCCCCTGGGCGGAGCCTCTGGGCGTCGCGGAGTGCTCGGGCCGCAGCAGCGGGCTTCCCGGTGTTCAGGAGCAGTGCGCCGAGCTCGCGGCGCACGGTGAACGCGCCTTCGTGGATCTGAGCTGCGGCGTCGAGGCTGCGCAGGGCCAGGGGGACCTCACCCTTCGCGAGTGCTGCCCGGCCGAGCGCGTGGAACGAGTCGGCTCGTAGCCGTGTCAACGCCGGCACGAAGGCGAAGAGGAGCAGCGCGGCGCCGACAGCGGCGGCGGGGCGTGCGGGCAGCGAGATCCAGGCTCGCCCGGCGGGACGGAGGGCCGGACGGAGGGCTAGCGCGGCACCGGCCACGACTCCGGCCAGCGTCGCGGTTGCGCCGTGCGTGAGCGGCGACGACGCGAGTGCCGAGACACCCAGTGCCAGCAACGAGGCGAGCAGCGCGTCGGCGACGGCGTCCCGCCCGCGCTCCCGGAGAAGACGACCTCCCAGGACGAGCACCACGCCGAGCGCGAACACGCTGCCGATGATCCCGAGTGTCAGCGCGAAGCCGAGCACATCGCTGTGCGGTGTGACCACGTCGCGGCCGAGCGAGAGCATGAACTCCTCGCTGCTGCGGTGCGCTGGGTACAGATCGGCGAACGTCGCCCCGACCGGCAGCCAGGCCATGAGGGAGCCGAGCACATCGAGCGTCCCGTCCCACACCAGCGCGCGGATGCGAACGGTGTCCGAGCGTCCGAGCCAGGCCGGGCCGGCCCCGGAGGCGATCCGGACGAACAGGAGCGCCACAGCGATGATCCCGACCGCTCCTGCGGCGAAGAGTCCGCGGGCCAACTTCCGCGGTCCCTGGGCCTCCATCCGCAGCACGATCAGCGTGAAGACCGCGACACCGGCGGCGAGGAGGTCGATCCGAGAGCGCGCGAGACCGAGATGGGCGAGAGCGGCGAGGCTCGCGGCGATGCCGAGCGGGCGATCCAGTCGATGCTGCGGCCGCCATGCCAGCGCCAGGGCGAGCGGGAGGGCCATGGCCTGGTACTCGGCCGCGAAGCTCGGGTTGCCAAACGTCGCCACCGGCACCCGTTCGGCGGCCCAGGGCGTGACGTCGAGGCCCACGCGTTGGAGGCACCCGTAGAGCCCGGCTCCGAGTGCCGCGACGGCGGTGGCCCGTAGCACCGCGTGCGCCGTGTCGGCGGCGTTCGGCGTCCGGGCAGTGATCCAAGCGGCGGCGATCGCCGCGACGGCCAGAAGGGGGCCTTCGAGCGTTCCGCGCTCTCCGGCGGCGAGAGCGGCGAGCAGCACAGCGATCGCGAGCACGCCGGAGCCCAGCAGCAGGGGATCACCCCACGACGTGTCGCGTGCGGCTCCACCGGGTCGCGCTGCGGCCAAGGCAAGTAGCACGGTGGCGGCCCCGAGCACGACGACGAGCTTGGCCGAGTCGAACGTCGGGATGCCGTCGAGTGGCAGAAACGCCCACGCGCTCAAGACGATCAGCGCCGCCGGACCGATCCAGGTCCGGAGGGGGTCTCGCGTCTCGTGGGGGAGGGGGGCGTCTGTCACGATGGCGGGGCGGGAGGACCCGTTGACTATGGACGCCCGGCGCGCGCGCTTCGTGCGCTCAGAGTGAAGATCAGTCCTCGTCTCCGAGCGATCAATCCTCGTCTCCGAACGATCAGTCCTCGTCTCCGAACGATCAATCCTCGTCTCCGAACAGGGCAGCCACGAACGTCGCGGGCTCGAACGGCGCCAAGTCGTCGGCCGTCTCGCCCGTGCCCACGAACTTCACGGGCACGTCGAGGTCATCCTTGATCGACAGCACCACGCCGCCCTTGGCCGTGCCGTCGAGCTTGGAGACGATCAGCCCGGTGACCTCGGCGTGCTCGCGGAAGCGCCGCGTCTGCTGCAGCCCGTTCTGCCCGGCGGTCCCGTCGAGGACGAGCAGCGTCTCGTGCGGGGCGCCCGGGATCTTCTTCCCCAGCACGCGCGTGATCTTGCCCAACTCTTCCATCAGGTTGCGCTGAGTGTGGAGACGGCCCGCCGTGTCGACGATCAGCACGTCCACACCACGGGAGGCGGCGGACTCGGCAGCGTCGAACGCGACCGCGGCGGGATCGGCGCCCTGCGACTGCTTCACGATCGGCACGTCGAGCCGCTCACTCCAGATCGTCAGCTGCGCGACGGCCGCGGCGCGGTACGTGTCGCAGGCGGCGACCATGCACGAGCGCCCCTGGGCCGTGACCCACTTGGTGAGTTTGGCGATCGAGGTGGTCTTCCCAGAGCCGTTCACGCCCGCGACGAGCACCACGGTCGTGCCGCCCTCGTTCCAACGCAGTCCGTGGTCGCCGGCGGTAAGGCGGTCGGTCATGCGTCCGCGGATCCACGGCACGACGTCCTCGCTCTTCAGGATCTCACCGTGCTTCGCGGCCGTCCGGGCGGCGTCGACGAGCGCATCGGTCGCCTCGACGCCGACGTCGCTGGTGATGAGGACCTCCTCGACGTCCACCCACAGGCTCTCGTCGATGCGGCGGCCCTTGACGAGTGCCTTCAGGCGCCCGGCGAGCGCCTGCGAGGTCTTGCGTAGCGAGTCACGGAGACGACCGAATCTCATCGGCGGCGGCCCTCCTCAGAGCGCCAATCCGCGCCGCACGCGGTCGAGCACGCCGTTGACGAACGCCCCGCTCTGCGCCGTGCTGAAGCGCTTGGCCAGCTCGATGGCCTCGTTGATGGCCACCTTGGCGGGTACGTCCTCGTTGCGGAAGCGCATCTCGTAGACGCCCATGCGCAGGACGTTGCGATCGACGGCGGCCATGCGCGTGAGGCTCCAGTGCTCAGCCGCCTCGGTGATCAGGTGATCGATCTCCTGAACCTCGGCGATCACGCCGCGCGTCAGGAGCTTCACGTACTCCGCGACGTCCTCGTCGCGACGGTCGCGGACGAGCAGCTCGTCCATCTCAGGCAGGACCTCTTCGCCCCGCACGTCCCACTGGTAGAGGAACGTCAACGCGATCTCACGAGCCTTGCGGCGGGCCTTCATCAGTCACTTGCTCCACTCGACACTGGGCGGCTGGGTGTCGCGACGCGCGACAAGAGGTCCGCCATGCGCAATGCGTCGAGCGCCACCTCGGCCCCCTTGTTCCCGCGCGCACCGCCAGCGCGATCGAGGGCCTGCTCCTGCGTCCCGCAGGTGAGGACGCCGAGCATGACCGGAACGTGGTGATCGAGACCGACCCTGAGCACGCCTTGCTCGGCAGCTTCGCAGACGTAGTCGTAGTGATCCGTCTCGCCGCGGATGACCGCGCCGAGCGCGAGGACGGCGTCGTAGCCTCCGGCGCGCAGCAGCGCCTGACACGTGAGCGGCAGCTCGACGGCGCCGGGTACGTGGGCCACGACGACGTCGTCGTCTGCCACGCCGGCTCCGCGGAGCGCATCGAGCGCGCCCGCGAGCAACTTCGAGGTGACGTCCTCGTTGTAGCGCGCGACCGCGATCCCGATGCGGCGGCGCGCTCCTAACGCCCGCCCTTCCAGCTCGTGCATGTCCACTCCTCGCTGCCTCGGTCCGAGAAGCCCTCGAATCTAGCGGCGCGCCCGGCGGGCCACGACTTCCGGTGCGGGCCCGGTCGGGTTTCAATGCGGTGATGCGTCCCCTCCTCGATGTCGCCGAAGCCCGCGCGCTCGTTCTCGAACGCGTGCCGGCCCCCCGTGCAGAGACGGCGCCGCTCGACGAGGCGCACGATCGCGTGCTCGCCTCGGACGTGCTCGCGGACGACGACCATCCGCCGTTCCGTCGCAGCCGGGTCGACGGGTATGCCGTGCGCGCGGCAGACGCGGCGGCGTCCGGCGTCGAACTGCCCGTGGCGTTCGAGATCCCCGCTGGGTCGCCGTCCGCTGCCTCGCTCCCGGCCGGCGCGGCGGCCCGGATCTTCACCGGCGGAGCGCTGCCCGACGGAGCGGACGCCGTGGTCATGCAGGAGGACTGCGCTGTTCTCGACGGCAGGCCTGGGCTCGATGGCCCGCCTGCACTCGACGGTCCGCCGGCGCTTGTGCGGATCGACACCAGCGTGCGAGCCGGCGCGTTCGTCGTCCCGCGGGGCCACGAGTGCGCGGCCGGTCACGTTGTGGGGCGCGCAGGCCAACGGATCAGCTCGGCGCTCGTCGGTGTGCTCGGTTCGGTCGGATGCGCGAACGTCTCGGTCGCGCGTCGACCTCGGGCGGTTGTGATCTCGACGGGGGACGAACTGGTTCCGGTCGATGCCGTGCCCGGTCCCGGTCGAATCCGCAACAGCAACGCGCCCGCGCTGCTCGCAGCGCTCCGTTCGTTTGGAGCCGACGCCACGCGTGCGCTCCACGCACCCGACAATGTCGGTGGTCTGCGAGCGGCGATCGACGAGGCACTGACGGCTGACGTCTGTGTCCTGACCGGCGGCGTGAGCGTCGGCGACTACGACCTCGTGCCCGAGACGCTCGCCGCGGCTGGCGTGGAGCGCGTGTTCCACGGCGTGCGCCTCCAGCCGGGGAAGCCGCTCTGGTTCGGGGTGCGCGGCGACACCCTCGTGTTCGGGCTGCCGGGCAATCCGGTCTCGGCCCTGGTCACGGCGACGCTCTTCGCGCGTCCCGCGATCGAGCGGATGCTTGGACTGCCGGACACGCCGCCGAGCGTGCGGGCCGTCCTCGAGGGGCCGCTCGCCGCCGGAACCTGGCGGAGGCGGCACGATCCTGTCCGTGTGGCCTGGCGCCCCGACGGGCGACTGGGTGCCTGGCCCGTCGCCTACCGTGGCTCCGGGGACGTGTTCGGGTTTGCCGACGCCGACGCCCTCGCCATCGTGCCGCCCGAGGCTCCAGCCAGCGCCATCGGCGACGAGGTCGAACTCGTATCCCTCCGCGGGAGGCTGGGCCTGTGAGTACCGGGCCTGTGAGCACCGTCGAACGGCTCCTGCGCGGATTCTGGGCAGCCCCGCTGGTCGGGGGCGCGCTGCTGTGCGCGTCGTTCCCGCCGCTCGATCTCGGCTTCCTGGCGCCCGTGGGCGTGGCCATTCTCCTCCTCTCGATGCGGCTGCGTCGCGGCGAGCGAGCCGGCCGCCAGGGCTGGCTCGCCGGTCTGGTCGTCTTCTTCCCCGGGATCTTCTGGATCTCGAAGACGGTCGGGGGTGGGTGGGTCTTCACCGCCATCTGGTCTGCCGGCTTCATGGGTCTGCACGGCTGGCTTCTCTCTCGGCTCTGGCTGCGTCGGGGCGGCGCGTCCTGGGTGCTCGGCGCGGTGTTGCTGCAGCTCCTGGTCGACATGCTGCGCAGCGTCGCGCTGACCGGCTTCCCGTGGCTGCTCATCGGGTACTCCGGATGGGAGAACCCGGTGCTGCTCGGCTCGGCCGATCTGTTCGGCGTCCACGGTGCCACCGTGGCCATCGTCCTGCTCGGGGCGGGACTAGCCGAGATCGTCGCGCGTCGGCTCGACGGGGGCGACCGGACGCTCCGCCCACTGCTTCCGGCGGTGATCGCCTGGGCGGTCCTGGCGGGATGGGCGCTCGCAAAGCCGGACATCGAGACCACGCCGGGTCCGCGCGTGGCCCTGCTGCAGGCGGACATCCCCCAGGAACTCAAGGAACAGGTGGCAGGGGCGCAGACCCTGACCCCCGAGCAGCAGCGCGCGCTCGACAGAGAGTTCGTGCGCGAGTGGCTCCGCAAGCACGACGACCTGATCGTCGAGGCGTGGGCGGAGGCGCAGGCGGCGGGCGAGACGATCGATGTCGTGGTGTGGCCGGAGACCATGGTGCCCGCGGAGCTGTACCGGCCCCTCGACGACCCGGGCGACGCGAAACGACGCGCGAGCAACGACCGCGTGCTCCGGATCCTGACCCGCATGTCGTCCGGCGCGCAGACGCTGGCCGGCATTCGCGTGAAAGACCGGCTCGACCGCGTCTTCAACTCCGTCGTGAAACTCGATGCGGACGGCACCCCGCGCGGAATCCAGGACAAGGAGCACCTCGCGCCTGGGGGCGAGTACGTCCCCTATCTCGACATCATGCCGTTCGGCGACCAGATCGAGGCGGCGCTGAAGGCGAACGCCGGGCTGCCAGACGCGATGACCGCCGGAGACGGGGGACTGCTGCTCTCCGTCACACACGGCGAGACCGAATCGGCGGTCGGCGTGCTCATCTGCTGGGAATCCGTGTTCCCCGAGATTCCGCGGCAGCGGACCAACGACGGCGCCGACTTCCTGCTCCTCGCGGCGAACTACGGCTGGTTCGAGCAGACGGCCTTCATGCAGCAAGCGCTCGGTATCGCGCGCTTCCGAGCTGTCGAGAACGGCCGCTCGTTCGTGCTCGCCAGTAACAACGGGCCCTCGGTGGTCATCGGGCCCGACGGGCAGATCGGTCCGACGATCACGGACCAGGTCGGCCGGACGACGGACATCTCCGGTGTGCTCGTGGCGACCGTGCCTCTGGCCCAGGGTGGGACGCCCTTTCTCCTCTGGGGCGAAACGCCCGCCTGGGTGCTGGGATTCCTGGGCTTGGTATGGGGCGTTCTGCGCCGCCGACGGGAGAGGGCGGGCCACGACTCCGGGGTCGACGCCCCGTAGACTCGTAAGTGCCACTGAGGACGGCACCAAGTGCATGTTCGCGAGGGTCGATAATCCTCTTGACCCCCCAGACGCGACACGCCTAGCATCCGCCACGCGGTCAGACCGCTGGGCATGAATAGGATGAGCCCGTCCACGTGGGCATGTGGACGAGCTGTGGGAGGCCTGAACCGATGAGTCTCTTCGCCAAGATCATGGTGGTCGTGAACCTGATCCTCGCGGTCGCGTTCCTCGCCGCCGCGGGCACGTTTTTGAACGCGACGCAGAGCTGGAAGGCCAAGCACGACACGGTCGTCGAGACGACGACTACGTCGATCGCCGACCTCAAGGCCCAGGCTGAGAACCAGCAGCAGCAGAAGGACACTGCTCTCGCCGCCAAGGGGGTCGCCGAAGGGCGCGCCAACTCGGCCGAGGACAAGCTCCAGATGCTGCAGGACAGCAACGCAACGCTGAACTCGCACATCGCTGCGCTCGAGTCGTCGCAGCAGACCCTGGCAAATGCCCAGGGCGACCTGCAGACGAAGAACTCCGAGTTGCAGGGGATCATCGAGAACCAGCGCGGTCAGTTGTCGACCTCTGAGAGCGAGAAGCGCGCTGCACTCGACAGGGTCGCGACGCTCGAAGAGAGCCTCGCGAGTTCCGAGCAGGCTGCTGCGGACGCGAACAGCGCTGCCGCCGCTCAGGAGGCCGCGAACAAGGGCCTCACCGATCAGAACGACGCGCTCGCTACGCGCATCGCGATGATGGAGAACGAGCACGGCGCTAGCAGCCGTCAGCCGATGAAGCGCGTTGACGGTGTCGTCCAGAAGGTCGACAACGAGAACGACATCTACATCCTGTCGGTCGGACAGTCCGACGGCGTGCAGGTCGGCTACGAGTTCACCGTCTCGCGCGGCAACGAGTACATCGCCACGATCGTCGTGGACAAGGTGTTCAAGAACCACGCCTCGGCCCGCACCAAGTCGGGTTTGAAGCGTAAGGCCGCGCAGTCGGGCGACAGCGCGGCGACGCACCTCTAGGCCGGAACCGAGCTCGCAGGAGAACGACATGGCCGACACCGACTACGACGACGACCTCCCCGCCGACCAGGGCGCGGGCCTCGCCAACGCGATGATCATCGTGACGACCCTGATCTTGATCGGGGCCATCTGGATGATGTCCAGCATCGCGGCGACTCAGTACGGCGTGGGACCGATGGCGTAGCCACGGGCCTCCGCGCGGACCACAAGGGTCCGACGTCCTCCGGGGCGTCGGACCCTTTCTCTATGATCGCGCGATCCTGACTCAACGTCCGGCGTCTTCACGTCGGTCCGAATGGAGGGCGCCGGTTGCTCAATCTGTGGGATCGCCTTCTCGGCGCCTTCTCCGTCGACATGGGCATCGACCTTGGCACGGCCAACACGCTCGTGACCGTGCGTGGTGAGGGGATCGTCTTGAACGAACCCTCGGTCGTTGCCGTCAAGAAGGGCACGAACGAGATCGCCGCCGGCGGCACCGCCGTCGGTTGGGCCGCGAAGGACATGCTCGGCAAGACGCCCGGGCACATCGAGGCCATCCGTCCGATGAAGGACGGCGTGATCGCGGACTTCGAGATCACCGAAGCGATGCTGCGGTACTTCATCCGCAAGGTGCACAACCAGCGCAGCTTCGTGCGACCGCGCATGGTGATCGCCATCCCGAGCGGCATCACGCAGGTCGAGCGCCGTGCGGTGATCAACAGCGCCGAGCGGGCGGGTGCGCGAAAGGTGTACCTCGTCTCCGAGCCGCTGGCCGCAGCCATTGGGGTCGGGCTACCGATCACCGAGCCGACGGGCTGCATGATCTGCGACATCGGCGGCGGCACGACCGAGGTCGCCGTGATCTCGCTGGCCGGCATCGTTCACTCGGAGTCGGTGCGCGTCGCCGGTGACGAGGCCGACGAGGCGATCATCGCGCACCTCCGCAAGCACTACGACCTGCTCATCGGTGAGCAGAGCGCCGAGCGCATCAAGGTCGCGATCGGCAGCGCCTATCCGCTCCGCAAAGAGATGAGCATGGAGGTCAAGGGCCGCGACCTCCAGCACGGCCTGCCGCGCAAGGTCGTCGTGACCTCCGAAGAGATCCGCGACGCCCTCACCGAGCCGCTGTTCCACATCATGAGCGCCATCAAGGCGACGCTGGAGGACACGCCGCCCGAGCTCTCGGCCGACCTCGTCGATCTCGGCATCGTCCTCGCGGGCGGCGGGTCGCTGATCCGCGGTATCGACCGCGTGATCTCCGAGCAGACGGGTCTACCCGTCCGCGTCGCGAAGGACCCGCTCACGGCCGTGGCGCGCGGGACGCAGATCTTCCTCGAGAACCTGACGTCGTTCAGGTCGATGCTGTCCGCCTCCGAGGATTAGGGCACGGGGCGTGCGGCGGGGGAGCCGGGTGGCGAGGTCGGCGAGGTCGGCGACGCCGGCCCGCTGCACGCCCCGTGCCCTAATTCTCCCTCTGGTGTGTGCTCGGTCTCGTCACGCGTCGGGCGAGTGCCAGCGGCGCCGGTCGGGGACCTGCGCGCACACATTTCCCCCCGCCGCCGGGGCGGCGGCGGGGGGCGCGGCGACCCCCGGGGGCGGGCGGCAGAGCCTGGCCTGGGGCCCGAGGGGCG
>JAJFFG010000013.1 GCA_021776825.1 Planctomycetota bacterium | reverse complement strand
GAGTACGGTCAGCCGTGCTGACGCGCCACCGAGTACGGAGTGCGGAGGCCACACACGTCGATCCCAGGCTCGCCGGCCAAGGCGTCGTGGGCCGCCTCCAGGGCGCGTCGTCCGCACCGTACTCAGCCCGATACCCATGCTCGAGAGGTGGTGACAAGCGTGGTGACACGCCCGGCTCGGCAAAAAGAAAAGGCCCGGAGCGACTGTCGTAAGTCACTTCCCGGCCATCTTTTATAGTTGGCATGCCCTTAGGGAGTCGAACCCCAAACCTCCTGATCCGTAGTCAGGTGCTCTATCCAATTGAGCTAAGGGCACGCCGTGTAGCGAACGGGACGATCTACCGGACCCCCGGTGGAGCGTCAAGTTCACCCGGCGGCGGCGGATCAGCGTCGTCGGATCGTCGCGCGACCACCACGACCGCGGCGACGCATCCGACGACCACGACAGCCGCCAGCGCCACCACGAGGCCGTGCCCCTCGACGTCACGATCGTGCATGAGACGCAGCAGCGAGCCCTCGTCGGTCTTGGGGACGAGCACGAGGGAGGCGTTGTTCAGCGCGTGGGCCACGACGGCGGGCCAGATCGAGCGCGCCGCGACGGCAAGCAGCCCGAGGAGCGCTCCGACCAGGAAGGTGCTGAGCCACTTCTCGGGGTAGATATGGAACAGCGCGAACAGCACGGCGGCGCCGAGCACCGCCTTCGCGCCGGGGCGTCCGTGTCCACTCCGCCCGATTCCACTCCGCCCAGGCCCGAACCCCGACATCACGAACCCGCGGAAGACGAGTTCCTCGCAGAGCGCCGGCAGCGCCCCAAACAGCAGAACGAGCATCCACCACGGCTGCGACTCGAGCACGAGCGCGAACGCCTCCTCGAGCCGGTGCATCGGTCCCTCGGTGGGCAGCGCTGCGCCCCATACGAGGTGCTGGATCCAACCATTGACGACCGGGGCGGCGAGGCCAAGTGGGACCGCCAGCAGCAGCACCAGAAGCACGGGGCGTCGGATGCGGAACGTCGCGCGTCCATCGACCCGCAGCCACCACGCCAGGAGGAGGCACGGCGCCAAGATCACCGCGAGCTGCGTCGAGATGACGTTCGCGAGGAGGTCGTCGGCCGGCAGCAGCGGTTGCAGGTACCAGATCAGCGCCAGCGCCACGGTGAACAGCAGCACCGCCGCGCCGGACGAGGGGTAGCGACGCGGAATCGGGCGCTGCAAGAGCGAGCCGGTCCCCTCGGGACCGCGGAAGAGCGTCTCCTCGCGCAGGAAGAGCTGCACGGTCGCCCACAGCGCCAGGCCGGCCACAGCCGCCGTCGTGCCGAAGACGATCACCCCCGTCCCGAACGCCGCCTTCCCGATCATGAGGTCGCGGAAGAAGAGCACGACGTTCGAGATCGGGACGGCCGCGAGAGTCGGCGTCAGCTCGACGCTCGGGATGACCACGATCATCGCGAGCGGCATCACCAGCAGGAACAGCGGCGTCAGGTAGTGCTGCGCCTCCTTCACGCTCCGCGCCATCGTCGAGAGGCCGATCGAGAGCGCGGAGAACAGGCCCCCCATCGGAACCAGCAGCGCCAGGATGCCGAGCATCACGCCGACGTTGACGTCCAGCCCCTCGCCACCGGGCAGGCCCAGCGAACCGACCAGCGGTCCCATCGTGAGCCAGAGCGAGAACAGGTTCAGGACCGCCGCCGATAACGTCACCGTGAGCACGGCGAGGTACTTCCCGAGAACGAGTTCGGCCCGGCCGCACGGCGCCACGAGCAGCGTCTCCATCGTGCCGCGTTCCTTCTCGCCCGCGACCACGTCGACAGCGGGATAGAACGAACTCGAGAGGGTCATCAGCACGAGCAGGAGCGCGATCACCTTCCCGAACAGGTAGCCCGCGCGCTGCTCGGGCGAGGCCACATCGGTCACCTCGGCCACGTGCAGCGGTCTCACCAGCGTCGGTGGCAGCTCGCGGCGAGCCAGACGCTCACGCACGATGCGCGTCTCGGCTCGATCGATGGCCCGCGTCAGCTTGGAGTAGGCCGCTCGACTGGCGTCGTCCGAGCTGTCGCGATGGACGATCAGTCCCGCCGTCGCATCGCTCGCGAGGTCCGCCTCGGCCTCGGCTGCGACGTCGATCCAGAGCGAGATCTCACCCGCGGCGAGCGCGGCGGCGGGGTCATCGACGTCGACGACCTCGAGCCCCAACGTCTTGGGCTCGGGTTGTTCGTCCTCGGGAACCCCGGGTAGCGGGGCCGGAGGCTCGGGATCGATCAGGACGTGCTCGAGCACCGCCGACTGACCGAGCCCGGTCACCACGACCTTCTGCACCGTCTGCTGCAGCCGCTGGCGCTGGCGGCCGACGAGTGGACCGACGGCGACCATCATCAGCGGGTAGAGCAGCACGGGCAGGATCAACGCCACGAACAGAGTTCGCCGGTCGCGCACGGCCTCGAGCAGCTCCTTCTTGGCGACGAGTCGCACGGTGCGGGCGCTGACGCTCATCCGCGCACCATCTTGAAGAACGCGTCCTCGAGGTTGGTGGTGCCGGTCGCCACTTTGTGGTCGTCCAGCGTCCCGCTGGCGAGGACCTTGCCCTCGTGCACGACGACGATGCGGTCGCAGAGCCGCTCGGCCTCCGAGAAGAGGTGCGTCGACAGCAGGATGGCGCGTCCGGAGTCGCGGGCACTCTCGACGAACTCGAGCACGTTGCGCGCCACGATCACGTCGAGATTGGCCGTCGGCTCGTCCAGGATCAGCACCGGCGGGTCGTGGACGATCGCCCGCGCCAGTGACACCTTCTGCCGCTGCCCGGCCGAGAGCCGTCCGCAGACGCGCTCGCAGAAGTCGTTCATCTCGAGCAGCGTCAGCACCTCCTCGACGCGCGCGGCGAGACGCTCGCCCTCCATGCCGTGAAGGCGCCCGTAGTACTCCAGCGTCTCGCGTCCGGTCAGGCGCTCGTAGACGCCCGTGCTCGACGAGACGAAGCCCAGGTGCCGCCGCACACCGTCGGGGCTCGTGAGAACGTCATATCCGGCCACGCTGGCTGTCCCGGCCGTCGGGCGCAGGATCGTCGCCAGGATGCGGAGGGTCGTCGTCTTGCCGGCACCGTTCGGGCCGAGGAGCCCCACGATCTCGCCGCCGCGGCAAACGAGATCCAGTCCGTCGACGGCGCGGACCTCGGTCGCGTCCGAGCCGCGGAACACCTTGCGCAGGCCGCGGACCTCCACGGCCGGAGTGGCTCCGGTCATCAGGCTCACTCGGTCCCGTCGGGCTCGAGGCGCGCGAGCAGAACGGTGATGTTGTCCTTCCCGCCGCGGGCGTTGGCCTGGTCGATCAGCGCCTGGACGCCTCGTTCGAGGTCCATCTCCTGCTCGCGGAGCGTGTCGAGCATCTCCGACCCGAGAACGAGGTCCGAGAGACCGTCGCTGCAGAGCAGATAGAGGTCGCCGGCCTCGGCCTTGTGGATGGCGACGTCCGCCTTCACGCACGCACGAGTGCCCACGGCGCGGGTGATGATGTTGCCATGCGGGCTGTTCGCGGCCTCCTCGGGCGTGATCAGCCCGGCGCGCAGCTGGGCATTCACGAAGGAGTGATCGTCGGTGATCTGCTCGATCTCGTCGGCCCGGACGCGATAGACGCGGCTGTCCCCCACGTGCGCGACCGCGATGTAGTCGGCGTGGTGGTAGACCATCGCCAACGTGGTGCCCATCTCGCGATAGCGGTGATCGAGCGAGCCGAACGCGTAGATCGCGGAGTTCATGTCGCGGATCCAGATGTCCAGGGTCTGGATCATCACGTTGCGGACGGTGTCGTCCGAGATCGCGCTTCGGCCCTCGAGTGAGGCCGGGAAGTACTTCTTGAACGACTTGTTCAGCGTCGAGACGCAGAGCGACGACGCCACCTCGCCGAAGTCCCGTCCACCCATACCGTCGGCGACGATGCAGAAGCCGTCGTCTTCCGACCACTTCAGCGTGTCCTCGTTCAGCTCGCGGCGTCGGCCGACATCGGTCGCGCCGTGACAGGTGATGCGGATGGCGTTCTCTCCCGGACGGAACTCCCCCTGTATCGGCAGGAGCGGGGAACGGGTGGAGAAGGTACACCGTGCCCGGGCCTTCCGCACCCCCCGGTCGATTCCTTCGAGGCCGTATGGGCCTGCGTAGGCTGCGGGGCTCGGCCGGGCGGAGGCTGCCCAGGCCGGGGGAGATGCCATGAACGATCCTGCCGCGGCACCGTCCGGCGAGCCTGTCATCCTCGCCTTCTCGGGCGGTCTCGACACGTCCTGGTGCGTCGTGCACCTCCGCGAGCAGATGCAGCGGCCCGTGATCACGGTGACCGTCGACACGGGTGGGTTCGATGCTGCCGAGAGGGCTGCGATCGAGCAGCGCGCGCTCGAGCTCGGGGCCGAGCGCCACATCCTCGTGGACGGTCGGGCGGCCGTGTTCGACCGATTCGTGCGGTTCCTGGTGGCCGGCAACTGCCTCCGCGGCGGGTCCTATCCGCTGTGTGTCGCCGCCGAACGCATCGTGCAGGCCGAGGAGATCGCCCGCGTCGCCGCCGAACTCGGCGTGGACACGATCGTCCACGGCAGCACGGGGGCCGGAAACGATCAGATCCGCTTCGACGTGGCGTTCGCGGTTCTGCTGCCCGACGTCACGTCGCTCTCGCCAGTACGCGACCTCGGTCCCTCCCGCGACGACGAGTTCGGGGACCTCGAGCGCCACGGAGCCGAGGTCGACAAGTCGCAGCGCACGTACAGCGTCAACCGCGGCCTCTGGGGCACGACGATCGGTGGTGGCGATCTGCACCACCCCGCAGAGCCCGTCCCGACGGACTGCTGGCCGGACACGACCGCCCCCGACGACGCGCCGGCAGGCGGAGAGATCGTCTCGATCGGGTTCCGGGCCGGGGTGCCGGTCTCGCTGGACGGCGTGGACTTCGACTCACCGGACCTCAACGGCGCTGAGCTCGTCGCCACGCTGAACGAGCGGGCGGCCGCCCACGGGATCGGACGCGGGATCCACACCGGCGACACGATCCTCGGCATCAAGGGCCGACTCGCCTTCGAGGCCCCGGCCGCGACGACCCTGCTGTTCGCGCACCGCGAGCTCGAGAAACTCGTGCTGACGAAGCGCCAGCAGGAGTGGAAGGACCGACTCGGCGCCTTCTACGCGGGCCTCGTCCACGAGGCCCTCTACTTCGATCCGGTCGCGCGCGACATCGAGGCGTTCCTCGCCTCGACCCAGCGAGCGGTCACGGGCACGGTCCGCGTGCGACTCGTGCAGGGCCGGATCGAGGTCGACGGCGTCACCACCGACGCGTCGCTCATGGGCCGACTGGGGGCCGTGTACGGAGAGGGCTCGACAGGCTGGACGGGCGCGGACGCACGTGGCTTCGCTAGGATCTACGGACTGCCCTCCGTCCTCGCCGCGCGGCGTGACCGCGACCTCTTCGCCCCTCGCACCGAGGACGAAGCATGAAGATCCACCTCGACAAGATTGCCAGCTGCACCCGCAACGCCCAACTCGGGCGCGAGGTGGAGATTACCGATCGCGTGGAGCCCGGCATGGGCAACGTGGTCGTGGTCCGCGCGCTGCGCGAGAAGACGGTCTACGACAAGATCGAGCTGGTCTCGGGTCGCATGGCCAAGGTCAGCAAGGACGACGTCATCGCCGGCGTGCTCGGTCGCCGCCAGGCGTTGCGCGGGTTCGTCGGAGAGATCCCCGAGAAGCTCGCGGTCGGCGATCGCGTTCACATCCTGAACATCGGCGGCGTCATCGGCGTGGTGGTCTCCGGCAACCTGGATCTCGGGCAGCCGCTGCTCTGCGAGGTCGTCGGTTCGGTCGTCCAGGACGGCGAGATCGCCAGCATCGCCCGTGACCGCCCCACCCCGCCCGACGAGCTCCCCGACGTGCCGCTGATCCTCGTCGAGGGCACGTGCATGAACTCGGGCAAGACCGCCGCGGCGGCGACGCTGATCCAGAAGCTGACGCAGCGCGGTTATCGCCTGAACGGCGCGAAGCTCACCGGCGTGGCGTGTCAGCGCGACCTGCTGGACATGGAGGACCACGGCGCGAAGCGGACGCTCAGTTTCCTCGATGCCGGTCTCCCGTCGACCGTTGGCGTGGACGACATCGGTGCGGTCTCGCGCTGGATCCTGGCGGAGCTGGCGTCGGATCGTCCCGACGCCATCGTCGTCGAGCTGGGCGATGGCATCATCGGCAGCTACGGCGTCGACAAGATCCTGCAGGACGAGCAGATCCGTCTGCGGACCAAGGCCCACGTCATGTGCGCGAACGACCTGGTGGCGGCCTGGGGCGCGGTCGAGGTCATGCGCTCGTGGGGACTCGAGATCGACGTCATGGCCGGACCGGCGACGGACAACGAGGTCGGCCAGGGCTACACCGTGCGCGAACTGCGGGTGCCCGCCGCAAATGCGCGCGTCGACCCGCACCGTCTGACGGACCTCGTCGAGGGACTGGTCTGGTGAACGATCTGCTCGGCTCCGGTCGCTACCGGATCGGCATCGCCGGCGCGAGCGGGTACGGCGGCGCCGAGGCGCTCCGTTGGCTCGTCGCCCACCCCCACTTCGAGGTGTGCGGCGTGACGTCACGCGCCAATGTCGGCCGGTCCGTCGCCGAGGTGCACCCGCATCTCGCCGGCTTCTACGAGGACCTCACGTTCGTCTCCGACCCCGAGGATCTGCTCGGCACGCAGCCGGACGCGGTGATCCTCGCCCTGCCACACCGCTTCGCGGCCGCGTACGCACACGCGCTGCGCACGGTCTACCCGGAGCTGCGACTCGTCGATCTCTCGGGCGATCACCGGTTGGGCAGCGCCGCGACGTATCGCGCGCACTACGACGCCGATCACCCGTACCCCGATCAGCTCACGTCCGGAGACTGGGTCTACGGACTGACCGAGCAGAACCGCGACCGACTCGCGGGGGCACGCGTCGTCGCCAACCCGGGCTGCTTCGCGACGGGCGCCATCCTCGGCGCGCTCCCGCTCGCGCGGCGCGCGATGATCGTCGGCCCGGTGCGCCACGTCGCCATCACGGGCTCGTCCGGCTCCGGGGCGGAAGCGAAGCCCGGGACGCATCACCCCGAGCGCGTCGAAGACGTCAAGGCCTACAAGGTCCTCGCGCACCAGCACGTGCCCGAGGTCCTCCGTAGCCTGCGCGAGGCGGGCCTGGACCGCGAGAAGTCGTGGTGGATGGTGCCGCAGTCGGGACCGTTCGCGCGCGGCATCTTCACGACGCTGTTCATCGACCTGCCTGCAGGGGCGGATGCCGATTTCGTGCGCGACGCGTTCGAGCAGGACTACGCCTCGGAGCCGTTCGTGCGGCTTCGCGAGGGCACGCCACGACTCACGAACGTGACCGGGACGAACTTCTGCGACGTCGCCGTCACCGTCGCCGAGGGCGTCGCGGTCGTGACGACCGCCATCGACAACCTCGGCAAGGGCATGGCGGGCCAGGCCATCCAGAACCTGAACTTGCTCTTCGAACTGCCGGAGACGACGGGCCTGCTCGTTCCGGGGACGCGGCCGTGAGCGACGCCCTGCGCGAGCTCGAGACGCGCCACTCGATTCCGACGTATCGCCAGCTCCCGCTCACGATCGTGCGCGGCGAGGGTGCCTACGTCTGGGACTCGGACGGGCGTCGCTACCTCGACCTCTACGGCGGACACGCCGTCGCGCTGACGGGTCACTGCCACCCGCGACTCGTCGAGGCGCTGCGCGAGCAGGCGGGACGGCTGCTCTTCTACAGCAACGTCGTCTCGAGCGATGTCCGGGCGCAAGCGCTCGCGGACCTCGCGGGGACCGCCCCCGACGGGATCTCACGCGTGTTCCTGTGTAACTCCGGCGCGGAGGCCAACGAGGCGGCGATCAAGCTCGCGCGCAAGACCACCGGACGCCGCACCGTCATCTCGATGGAGGACGGTTTCCACGGCCGCACGATGGGCGCACTCTCGGCTACGTCGCTCGGTCACTACCGCGAGGACTACGCGCCCGGCGTGCCGGGCCACCGGTTCGTGCCGTTCGGCGACCTCGACGCACTGGCGGCGGCGATGGACGACGACACGGCCTCGGTGCTGCTCGAACCCATCCAAAGCATGGGCGGCATGCGGACCGCGTCGGACGAGTACGTGCGCGGGCTGCGCGCCCTCTGTGATCGTCACGGCGCACTCCTGCACTTCGACGAGGTCCAGACGGGCCCGGCCCGCACGGGCGCATGGTGGTACGGCGATCACGCGAGGGTCGCGCCCGACCTGATCTCGACGGCCAAGGGGCTGGGCAGCGGCGTGCCGGTCGGTGCCGTGCTGGTCGCCGATGCCGTGGCCGAGCAGGTGCAGCACGGCGACCAGGGCACGACGTTCGGGGGCGGCATGCTGGCAGCGGTCGCGATCTCGGCCACGATCGCGATCGTGCGCGAGGAGGGTCTGCTCGAGAACGCCACGCGGCGCGGCCGCGAGATCTCCGAGGCGGTCGCGGCGATCCCGGGTGTCACCGGCACGCGCGGACGCGGCCTGCTCCTGGGCATCGAGCTCGATCGTCCCGCCAAGGACGTCGTCACAGCGCTGCGGGACCGGACCATCCTGACCGGAGCGACGCCCGGCGACGCGAACGTGCTGCGACTCCTCTCACCGCTCGTCATCGGCGATGTCGAGGTGGCGGCGTTCGTCGACGCTCTCGGTGAGGTGCTCCGTGCGTAGGCTGCTCTCGCTGGCCGATCTGCCGGGCGACGCCCTCGATGCGCTCCTCGACCGCGCCGCGGCGATGAAGACGGAGTCTCCGGATCCGTCGCTCCTTCTCGGTCGTCAGATCGCGCTGCTGTTCCTCAACCCGTCGCTCCGCACGCGCACGTCGATGGAGTTGGCCGCGAAGTCGCTCGGCGCCGAGGTCGTCTCGCTGACCCCGGGACAGGATGCCTGGAAGCTGGAGACCGAGCCGGGTGCGGTGATGGACGGTGACAAGGCAGAGCACGTCATCGACGCTGTCCGCGCGCTCGGCGAGATGGCGCACCTCGTCGGAGTCCGCACGTTCTCCGGCATGACGAGCTTCGACGAGGACCGCACCGAGCCGGTGCTGTCGACCATCGCCGCTGCTGCGCGCGTGCCGATCGTCAACATGGAGTCCGCGCTCGACCATCCGCTGCAAGCGCTGGCCGATCTGCTGACGCTACGCGAGACGTGCGGCAACGACCTGCGTGGTGTGCCGGTCACACTGACGTGGGCACCCCATCCGCGTCCGCTGCCGATGGCCGTCGGCGCTGCGTTCCTGCGCGGAGCCGCGCGCATGGGCATGGACGTTCGGGTGGCTGCACCGGAGGGGTTCACGCCGCCGGACTTCCTCATCGAAGAGGCGCGTGGACTGCTGCCCGGCGCGGGCGACGTCACGGTCACGGACGATCAGGCCGCTGCTGTCCGCGGCTCGCGCGCCGTCTACGCCAAGGCGTGGGCCGCGCCCGCGCTGCTGGGAGATGCCGACGCCGGCGCGGCTGCACGCACCGCGAACTCCGGCTGGCGGATCGACAAGGACCTGATGGCGCTGGGCGACGACGCCGTCTTCCTGCACTGTCTGCCGGTGCGGCGCAACGTGGTGGTCACGGACGGCGTGCTCGACGGGCCGCGTTGTCGCGTCTACGCCGAGGCGGGCAACCGCCTGCACACGGCGCGCGCTGCGCTGGCCGAGATCCTGGGAGGGCCCGGCTCGTGAACGACGTCCGCATCTTGATGCAGGCGCTGCCGTACTTCCGCGCGCACCGCGGGAAGACCTTCCTCGTGAAGGTGGGCGGCGCGCTCGTCGCTGACCGTGCGGCCCTCGCCGACCTGGCGAAGGACCTGGCGCTGCTCGCCAGCGTCGGCATCCGGCTGACCGTCGTGCACGGCGGCGGACCGCAGGCGACCGAGATGGCCGGCCGCCTCGGGCTGGAAGCCAAGTTCGTCGAAGGGCGCCGCGTGACCGACGAGGCGACGCTCGAGGTCACGAAGATGGTCTTCTCCGGCAAGATCAACCTCGAGATCCTCGCTGCGCTCCGCGGTGAAGGCCTCCGCGCCGTCGGGCTGTCAGGCGTCTCGGGCGACCTACTCCATGCGCGTCGCCGCGCGCCGACGGAGTATCGCGATGACGAGACCGGTGAGACGAAGCTCGTCGACATGGGCCACGTCGGCGACATCGACAGCGTGGACACAACGCTCCTGCGCGAGTTGATGGACTCGGGCCACGTCCCCGTCGTCAGCCCGATGGCCGCCGACCAGGACGGCAACTTCCTGAACATCAACGCCGACACCGTCGCGACGCGCTTCGCGTCCGACCTGCCGGCCGACAAGTTCCTGCTGATGACGAACGTCGACGGCGTGCTGCGCGACCCGGCGGACCCAGAGAGCCTCATCAGCGCACTCTCGGCGACCGAGGCCGAGTCGCTCATCGACTCGGGCGCCATCGGCAAGGGCATGATCCCGAAGGTGCGCAACGCGATCGAGGCGGCTCGCGCCGGCGTCGCCCGCGTGCACATCCTGAACGGCGGCAGAGCGCACACGCTGCTGCTCGAGCTCTTCACCAAGACGGGCGCGGGCACGCTGATCACGCGCGAGGAAGAGCGTCAGCGCTACCTGGCGGAGTAGATGGCCACACCCGGCTTCACCGCAGACGACCCGATCGCGCTGACGATCCGCCTTGTCGAAACACCGAGTGTGTCCGGCGGCGAGGCCGCGATCGTCGGCTTCATCCACGAGGGCCTGCGCGGGCTCGGCATCGAGGCAGAGCTGCACGGTCGCAACGCGTGGTGCGTCATCGACGGCGCTCGCCCCGGGCCGCGCACGCTGCTGCTCCAGGCCCACGTCGACACCGTGCCCCCGACCGATGCCTGGACCGGCGATCCGTGGCGCGTGAAGCGGGCTGATGGACGCCTCCGCGGTCTCGGCACGAACGACACGAAGGGGGGCGCAGCGGCGATGCTCTGCGTCATTGCGGAAATGGCGCGCACGCGCGACTTCGCCGGACGTCTCGTGTTCGCGGCGACGTGCGACGAGGAGACCGGCGGCGAGGGTCTCGAGGTGCTGCGCCCCGAACTGCCGCCGCTGACGGGTGCCGTCATCGCCGAGCCGACGCGCCTGCGAGCGGCCACGGCACAGCGCGGCCTGATGCGCGTCGTCGTGCGCTGCGACGGGAGGTCCGCCCACGCCGCGCGTCCCTGGCAGGGTGAGAACGCGATCCACCTGGCGACGGCCGACATCGCTGCGCTCTGCGCCATCGACGCCTCGCCGCCACACGCGCTCCTGGGCCCTTCGACGCTGACGCCCACGCTGATCGAGGGCGGCGTGAAGCCCAACGTGGTGCCGCCGACGTGCCGCTTCACCATCGACGTGCGCCCCACCCCCGACCACGACAACGACTGGTGGGAGCACCGCATCCGCGCCGTGCTGACGAGCGAGATCGAGGTGATGAAGAAGCGCCTCACGCCGGTGGAGACGCCGACGGCTGACCCGCTCGTCCAGGCCGCCCTCGCTGCGACGGCGACCGACGAGCCAGTCCCGTTCGGCGGTATGAGCGACCTGTGGCACGTGCGCGACGTCGCGGGCGTCGTGCTCGGCCCGGGTCGGCCGGAGCAGAGTCATCAAGCCGACGAGTGGGTCGAGGAGTCGCAGGTGCTGCGCGCCGTCGAGGTCTACCGCGACCTCGTCACGCGCTATCTGGTCGAGGAGGACGCGTGAGCAACGCAGACGACAAACGCGGTGGGCTCTGGGGCGCTCGCTTCGACGGCGGTCCCGGCGACGCACTGCGTTGGATCGGCGACTCGCTGATCTTCGACGAGCGCCTCGCGGAACACGACCTGATCGGCTGCATCGCGCACGTCCGCATGCTCGGCGCGCAGGGCATCATCCCGAAGGGCGACGCGCGGAAGATCGGCGCGGAACTCAAGCGCATGCTGCGCGAGGTCATCAAGGGCGAGCTGCGTCCGATCGACGACGACGACGAGGACGTGCACGGCTGGATCGAGCGCGTGCTCACCGAGCGCGTCGGCGAGGCGGGCGCGCGGCTGCACACGGCGCGCAGTCGCAACGATCAGGTGGCGACCGCGTTCCGTCTGTACCTGCGTTCCGAGACTCAGCTCGTGCTCGGCGAGATCGACGAGCTGCAGGACGCACTCGTCGATCAGGCCGAGAACGTGCGCGGCGTCGTGGTCCCCGCGTACACGCACCTGCAGCGGGGGCAGCCCGTGCTGCTCGGGCATCACCTGCTCGCCTATGCCGAGATGCTCGAACGCGATCGCGGACGCTTCGGCGATCAGTTGCGTCGCATGGACGAGTGCCCGCTCGGCTCCGGCGCGGCGACCGGAGTGCCGTATCCCGTTGACCGCGACGGCGTCGCGGAGGAGCTCGGCTTCGCGCGACCGACCGCGAACTCGATGGACACCGTCGCCGACCGCGACTTCGCCGCGGAGTGGCTCTCGGCGGCAGCGATCCTCTCGGTGCATCTCTCGCGGCTCGCCGAGGACGTGTGTCTCTGGGCATCGAGCGAGTGGCGTCTGCTGCGGCTCGGTGACGAGGTCTCGACGGGTTCGTCGATCATGCCGCAGAAGCGCAATCCGGACGGGGCGGAGCTCGTGCGCGGCAAGACCGGCCGGGTGGTCGGTCATCTGACGGCGCTGCTGACGACCATGAAGGGCCTACCGCTCACGTACAACCGCGATCTGCAGGAGGACAAGGAGGGTGTGTTCGACACGATCGACACGTTGCTCGACACCCTGCCGATGATGACGGCGACGCTCGCCTACAGCACCTTCGACGCCGACGCCGCCGCGCGCCTGCTCGAGGGCGGCCACCTGCTCGCGACCGAACTCGCCGACTTCCTCGTCGGCAAGGGCGTTCCGTTCCGTCATGCGCACGAAGCTGTCGGCGACGTCATCCGTCGCTGTGAGGAACGCGGCCTCGACCTGTCACAGCTCGACGAGTCCGACCTGATCGCGCTGCACCCGCGGTTCGAGGGTTGCGCGGGGGCCTTGGACTTCCGCGCGGCCGTCGATCGGCGCGACCACGTCGGTGGCACCGCGTCGAAGCGCGTTGCGCAGCAGATCCGGCGCTGGCGGCGGCGGCTCGCGAAGCGGCTGGCATGAGCGGGAGACGGGGGTGATGGAGCGTCACGAGGCGCTGCGACCGTTCTCGCGCGGCCACCAGCAGGTGCTGATCCACGCACGCGATCTGCGCTGGCGCGCGACGTATGTCGAACGCGGTGACAGCGACCTCGCACCGCACGCGGTCTCCGACTTCCTGGCGTTCGCCCCGGAACATCTCGAGCGTCACCTGACGGCTGAGGAGCGCGTCCTGTTCCCGCGCCTCGAGTCGCGTGACGACGCCGAGCTGAGCGCGGCACTCGAGAGGGCCAAGACCGCTCACACCGACATCCGCGCCGCGCTGACCACCCTCGCCGGCGTCGACGACCCGGCGACCAACGTGCCCGCCATCCGCCGTATGGCGACGCTGCTCGACGATCACATCCGCGACGAGGAGCGAGCGCTCTTCCCGGCCGCCGAGCGTGTCCTGGGCGCCGACGAGCTCGCGGCGATCGACGCGGCGATCGACGACTACGCGATCTGACATGACGCGCCTCAGTGACGACGACGTACGTGCCGCGCTGGCCGATCCGACGACGGAGTGGCGGACCGAGGAGCGCCTGCGTGACTCGGCCGTGCTGATCGTGCTCGTGCAACGCGACGGCGTCGACCATCTCGTCTTCACTCTGCGACGCGACGACTTGGCCTCGCATGCGGGGCAGGTGTCGTTCCCGGGCGGCGGACGCGAAGGCGACGAGGACGCCGTGACGTGCGCGCTGCGGGAGACGCAGGAGGAGCTCGGCATCGAGCCGGCGACGGTCGAGGTGCTCGGGCGCCTGCCGGAGCGTGTCTCGATCGCGGGCTACCTGGTCACGCCGTACGTCGCCCGCTGGCGTGAGCCGCATGACGTCGTGCCCGACCCGAGCGAGGTCGCCGACGTATTCGAGGTGCCGCTGCCTCATCTGGTCGAACGCACGCGCTGGCGGTTCCGCACGCTGGACACGCCGCGCGGCCGCTTCCGCCACATCCCCTACTTCGATAGCGACCACCACGTCGTCTGGGGACTGACGGGCATCATCGTCGGCGACTTCCTCCGCGCGACGCTCGACCTCGACCTGACGCCGTAGGCGCGGACCGCAGGACGTCGGCGCGACGTCGGCTACCCTCGGCTGGAGAAGGCGAGGGACGAGACGTGCGGAACACGATCCTGCTGACGACGACGATGCTCGCGCTGACGGCGTGCGCGACGCCGCCCCAAACCACGCCGGGTCCCGAGGTGCGTTCGGTCCGCGTCGAGATCGACGGAGCGGAGCCCCTGATCCTCGCTCCCGTCGTCTCCGAGCCCGTCGGCGCAGCCCCGGAGGCAGCGCCCGCCCCGACGAAGCCCGCCGCGCCGGCGACTGTGCTGGCCGCCGTCCCGGCGCCACCGCCCGTCATCGAGCCCGGCGAGCCGCTCACGCTGGCGGCGTTCGCCGGCCATGTGACCTGAACGAGTCGCTACCGGGACGCGGTCGCGTCCCGCCTGGACTACGAGCGGGTCGGCACCACGCCCGACAACCCGTTCGGCGGGGACCGCTGCACGCTGATCGTCGAGACCGACACGAACCGCACCGATGCCGTGCGGACCGCATTCGCGGAGCTGGACTGGTCGACGATGGACGCGATCGAGAAACGCTGACGGCTAGCCCGGACTATTCATGACGACTCACACACCTGACCGGTCCAGCTCCCCGATCTCCGCGTTGCGCCTCCTCCGAGACGGGAACGCGTCGCAGTCGTCGGCGCGCCTTGATCTCGACGATCTGTCCTCGCTCAGGACGGG
>JAJFFG010000120.1 GCA_021776825.1 Planctomycetota bacterium | reverse complement strand
CACCGCGCTCCCTCGTGCCCTCCCGACGAAGAACGCCCGCACACCAATCCCCATAGCGCGACGGCGACGACGGGCCCGCGGCTCAGTCCAATGGGTTCTTCCTGGCATCGCGCGGCGCGACATCAGGAAGAACCCTGTTCATTGCCCCGAACTCAGAGGATCCATCGGACCGGTTGCGAGATCCGCGACGTGGGGGGCCGGGCAGGGCGCCCGCTATCAGGCCGGGCGGCGGACGAAGTGCTCGCGCAGGAACGTGAGAAGCTCGGCTGGAGGCAGAATGTCGAGGCCGAAGCTCTCTGCCGACTTCGTGACGGCGTTCCACTCTTCGGAGTCGGAGGGGAACCGATTCAGGAACTCTCCCAGATCGTCATGCACCAGCTCGCTGACCTCGAACGCATCGCCCCGAACAAGGAGGGCGGACAGCTTGAACACGTCGTCGCGGTGCTTCTTGATGTCCTTGCTGTCGACGCGTTCTCCGGCCGCCTTGCGGGCCGAGAGGTCCAGCCACGCTCGCGCCTTCAGGAGGATCAGGCAGGCAGGGGTTGCGATCGGCAGCCCGCCCATCTCCTGTGTGTTTGTCGTGATCAGTTCGTAGTAGCCCTCATCAACGAGGATCGCTGACAGACTCGAGATGTCGTCATCGGCGGCGATGGGGACGATCTCCTGATCGTCGGGGATCTCGAGCTCGTCGGGTGCGCCCGCGAAGATCTCGAGCATGTGCGGGTAGGTTGCATCTTCCGGCTTGAAGAAGCGGAAGAACTCGCGCCGCCCGTCGCTGCGTTGCTTGGTCTGGTATCTGCCAGCACGCACGAACTCCCAGACCCGGGTCATGATCGCGGCATCAACGGACTCGACGCGGAACACCATGTCGAAGTCCTTGGTGGCTCGGGCCTCAAGCCCGGCCTCCTCAAAGCAGAGCTGGACCGCCACCCCGCCAATGAGGACGAAGCGATCCATCGCACCCTGGAAGTGCGTTCGGAACACGTCCAGTCCCCTCACCATCTCACTTGCTCCAAGAGTTGCTCGGCGGCCTGCTCAACGCGCGCATCCGGGTTGTCGCGGATACTCAGAAAGAGGGAGAGCGCGTCCACTCGCTCTCCCCTGGAGAGGACAAGTGGATCGTAGTTCCAGAGCTCCAGCTGTGCGTCGGCCTCGTCTGCATCCGGACAGGCTTCGTACAACTCGTCGCGCCGCGCGCTGGCGGCCCGTCTGCGGTCCATCGCTACAGTGGGGATGCTCGCGTCTGCGATCTGGGTCCGCTGCGTAAGCGCCGATAGCCCGGCGGCGAGTGCGCCGTCCAGTGGCGCCGTCATCCGGATCGCCGTGGTGCGCCGAATTGGCGACCGGAGGTGCGGGAGCGCCGCTTCCCACACCTCCTCAGGCCGCCCAATGAAGCGGAGAACGTGAGCCCGCCCTCGGCGGTGGACCTCGGCTATCGACGTGTCAGCGAGTTGGTGCTGGGCCCTCGATAGTGTCATCGCCGCGTAGCCAATCGACCCTGCGATCGATCTCAAGGAGCGATCCTCTACGTCTCTCCAGAGTAGGTGTCGGAGGACCGTCACCTGTCCGGGCCAGTCGAGCGGGCTGAGCCCGGGTCGTTGCGGTCCGAGACCCCGTTCTGACAGATCGACCCCGACCGTCGGGAGGAACAGCTGCCGTCCCGGCACGAGGAAAGCCGTACGACTTCGGATCAGGCGTCGGCGCACGTGGGTCTCCATGCGCGAGAACACGAGCACGACGAACTCACCCTTGGCCGCATTCTGGAGAGCCCGTGCCTCAGCCTCGATCCTCTTCGGCGTGCGGGCGGCGCGGCTTCGTCGCGCCAGTGCAAAGAGCACCGGGTGTCCGACTAGTTCTCCCCGCCAGAGTTCGTATGTGCGTGCCAGGTACACGGGGAGGCTCACGTGCTCAGCGCGCGTGAGGGCGACGGGGTCGCCGAACACCTGTTCTAGATGGGCGGAGAGTTGACCGATTGTCGGCATCAGGATGCCTATGTAACACTGGATTGCCTATGTAACCAAGCAATGGTACATGGGCACTATCGAGTTACATGAACGCCTTAGAACAGGTTCATAAAGGGCTTATGGAGATCGATCCGCGCGGGTCAGCGGTGGATGCCACGGTCCAGCTGCGCACAACGGTGGAAGGCGGGAAGGTCCCCAACAAACCCAACCTCTCGCGGAGCGGGTTCCCTCGATGCATCGACGAGAGGGGCAGTGACGAACGCGAGTACTCGGCCGGGCGTCGAGGGCGCCGCGTTCGAGAGGTAGCGCGGCTCAGCCCGCGACGAGGGCGTCGGCCATGGCGTGCTCGGCAGCGGCGTACTGCGTCGGACTCAGGCCCGCGAACGCGCGGAACTCGCGGACCATGTGGGACTGGTCGGCGTAGCCAGCGTCCAGAGCGAGGATCGCCCACTGCGGCGTTCGCGAGGCCGTCGCTGCCGGCAGGACGGACCGCTGCACGACGGACTGGAAGCGCAGCACACGCGCGAGGACCTTCGGAGACAGTCCGACCTCGTCGCGGAACGCGCGCTCCAGGCGACGGCGTCCCCATCCGACGCGCCGCGCGAGTTCCGCGACCGCGACGCCGCCGGAGCTCGAGACGAGGGCCGTGACAGCGAGCCTCGTCTCCGGCCGGAGCGGTCGCGCGAGTTCGAGACGACGCAGCAGAGCTGCCGACGTGACGGCCACGCGAGCCCGATCGTCTGCGCACGCGGCCACCCGTTCCTCGAGCTCCGCGGCATCCGCGCCCCAGGTCTCTTCCAGACCGAGCACGTCGCCCTGCAACTCGTGGACGGGCGCCCCCACGAACGGGCGCGCTCCACCCGGGCGGAAACGAACGCCGATCATGCCCGCTGGACCGGTCGGCGTCAGGAGCAGATGCCGCGTGATCTGACCGGCCACGACGCTCCGGCGCTGCGCCACGGCGCGGCCGTCGTCCTCGACGCGGCGGAAGCGCGATCCGAAGTGCACGATGATCTCGCAGCAACCGTCGGGTACGACGCGCTCGGGCGCTGATCCATGAGCGGCGTGCGGATCCTCGAGGACCCAGAAGCAGCGGACGTAGGGCGCGAGCGGTGGTGGCGGCAGGTACTCCTCGTAGCGCACGGCTAAATCGTACCGACCGGTCGTGCTCTCAGCCCGCCCGTCGTCCTCTCAGCCCGCCCGACGTACTCTCAGCCGGCTGCCGCGCGGATGCCCGTGCGGTAGCCCACGATCGCGACGACGACGACGAGGGCGAGCGCGAACATCCCGGCGTCGGCGTACCAAGCCGAGACGTCGAACGTCACCGGGAACGTCATGAGGACGCGCGACACGAAGATCGCGGTGACCAGGGCCACGAGCCCGAGTCGTAGGAGCACGACGGTGCCGAGCGCGACCGCAGCGACGGCGAGCGGCAGCGCTGCGGGCGGCAGCGTCTCGTACAGCGCGAGCGCCGCGGCGGCCAAGACCGACGCCGCGACGATGCCCGCGGGCCATGTGCGCCCGAACAGAGCGCGCAGCAGGCACAGCGCCAAGAGGAACCCGAGTCCGACGTAGATCGCCAGCAGCAGGCTTGCCAGCGCAGCCGATACCCATCCACGGAGCCCGAGCAGAGCGCCGTCGTCGATGCTCCCGAGGAACGCCGGCCCCTCGCCCCAGCCGAGACGGTGGACGGCCATCGCAATGGACGCGGCGACAACCGTCCACGCCGCGCCCGCAACGGTCCCCGCCAGGAGGTCACGCCCGACGATGCGGTCGCGACCGCGTCCTCCGAGCAACCGCGTCCACGACACGACGGTCTGCGGCCAGAAGCGGCGGACGAACGGTTCGAGTGCGACGTAGAACGTCCAGACAACCGCGCCCTGGAAGAGCGCGCCGGCGAGCGCGATGTGGGCCTGCGGGAGGACGTCGTCGAGATCTCCCGTGTGATGCGCGTCGAGCACCCAGCGCAGGATCGCGGCCGCGCAGACGACCGAGCCGAGACGGAGCGCCCCGCGTCGATCGCCGAGGCCCGCACGGAGGTGGCGCCACGCCGGGAACGACGCGGCGGCCAGCAGTACGAGCAGCAGCAGACGATCGAAGGTCCCGGCGATCCACCAGAGATCGACCGGACGCATGTCCTCCGCCTCGGCCAGGTCGTCACTCGAGGGACGCAGCCACACCCGGAAGGTCATGGGCCGGCCGTCGAACGCATAGGCGTCCACCTTCACACGTTCGCCGTCGCCCCGTTCGCCGTGCCACTCGACCTCCTCCTCGCCCTCCGCTGGCCCTCCGAACGGCGAGAAGCGACGCTTCCGACGCAGGGCGCCCTCGGAGAGGCCGGCGGCCTCCAGCAGGTGATCCCAGTCGACGTCTTCTCCGGACACCGCTCCGTCGATCGGAGGCATCACGTCGAGCTCGACCAGCCGTCCGCGCGCGTCGTAGCGCACGCTGATGTCGCCTTCCTCGCTGGCCTCCGGGTCGTCGGGCGTGACGTGTCCCACGCCCGGGAACGACGTGAGCAAGTCGTCCGCAACCAACGGCTCTTCGGCGCTCCGGTACCAGAACTCCCGCTGCGGCGCGACGCCGACGTCGACCAGGTACGTCACCTCTCCGGCTTCCTCGTGCAGGCGCTCCGGCAGCGTGGAGCGGAAGCCGTAGGCCTCGTCTGCGGGCGGCTTCGGGAAGCCGGAGTCGACGAGCAGCGTCCTGGCCTGCGCCGCCAGCACACGCGGAGGAGTGTCGAGGCCCGTGCGATCGCCCGGCAGGCCGTTGCTGAGGAGCAGCACCGCGAGCACGACGAGCAGCGTGAGCGCGACACCGAGGGCGCGAGCCGTACGCGGTCGAAGCGATCGACCGGCGTCGGCCGCCGCCACCATCTCGGGCGACGGCGTCTCGCCGGCGGCCAGCGCCGCGGCCAGGATGTCCCCGCCCGGGAGCGCCGCTGCGACGGCCATCGCGGAGGCCGGACGCAGCGACGGGTCCTTCTCGAGGCAATCGAGGATCACGCGCTCCGTGAGCGGATCGAGGTCGACGACGTGCGACGACGGCGACGACGGCGTCTCCTCGGCGTGCAGCCGCGAGATCTCGAGCAGGCTGCGGCCCTCGAAGGCCGGGTGCCCCGTGTACATCTCGTAGAGCACGAGACCGAGCGCGTAGAGGTCGCTCTGCACCGAGCCACGCGTGTCGCGCGCGCCCTGCAACAGTTCCGGCGCCATGTAGGCCGGCGTGCCTCCGGGAGCGCTCACCTCGGGATCGTGCCACTTCGCGATGCCGAAGTCCGTGATCCGCACCTGGCCGCGACCATCGATCATCACGTTGGCGGGCTTCAAGTCGCGATGGATCACACCCCGCGCGTGCGCTGCGGAGAGACCCGCGCAGAGCTGACGCGCCAGCTCCGTCGCCTTGTCCGACGGCAGCCGACCGATGCGCACCAGCAGCGAGCCGAGCTCCTCGCCGTCGATGTACTCCATCGAGAGGAACGGCTCCCCGTCGAGCAGGCCGACGTCGTGCACGCGACAGACGTTGGGGTGCGTGATCTCCCGCGCGACGCGGGCCTCCCGGTGGAAGCGCGCGAGCGCGGTCGGATCCGATGCCAACGCAGGCGGCAGGAACTTCAGCGCGACCGTCTGAGACAGCCGCAGATCCTCCGCTCGATAGACCTCTCCCATCCCGCCACGACCGAGGAGCGAGACGATCCGGAAGCGGTCGCCCAGAACGACCCCGGGTGCGAAGCGTGGAGCCGCCGGCGCGTCGCCCGGTCCCGCCGGGTCCGACTCGGTGTCGGCCCGGCGCGCCGTGATCGGCGTCGGCTCTGGGGCATCCGGATCGTGATGCTCCAGCAACGAGTCCACGTCGGCGCGGAGCTCCGCGTCGTCCCCACACGCCGAGTCCAGGTACGCGACGCGCTCCTCGCCCTCGCGGCCGGCGGCCTCGAAGAAGATCTCCTTCACACGCCGGTGTCGTTCTGCCGGAGACGGCCCGTCGGTCACGCGAGCTCCCGCGCGAGCCAGGCGCGAGCGTGGGCCCAGTTGCGTTCGACCGTGCGTTTGGGGAGTTCCAGCAGCGCGGCGGTCTCGTCGACGCTGAGCCCAGCGAAGAAGCGTAGGCGGACAATGCGCGCCTGCTGCGGGTCCAGTTCGTTGAGCCGCTCAAGCGCATCCGAGAGCGCCGCAGCCTCGGCCGCGTCGTCACGCCCCTCGAGTTCCAGTCCGGTCAGGGTGACCCGACTCCGATCGCCGCCCCGCTTCTGACGTCCGCGCGACCGGGCGTGGTCGATCAGCACGCGGCGCATCGCCTCGGCGCCGACGGCCATGAAGTGCGTGCGCCCCTGCCAGTTGGCACGCTCCTGGCCGACGAGGCGCAGATACACCTCATGGACGAGCGCGGTGGCCTGCAGCGTGTGCCCGGAGCGCTCGCGCCGCAGGTAGCGATCTGCCAGCGTGCGCAACTCGTCGTAGACCATCGGCAGCAGGCGATCCGCCGCGGCACTCTCGCCGCGACCGAGCTCGTCGAGCGCCCGGGTCACCGGATCGTCGCCCTCCATGCCACCTCCCGCCGGACCGTCTCACGCTCGGCCGCAACGACCGATCTCGGGCGGAAGGTATCACGCAGGGGGGTTCGAGGCACTTGAGGGCAGCCGGATCGCAAGGGGAGATCCGTCGGCATCACTCTTGACTGCACTCTTTTGCACTAAAACGCGAAAAGACTGGCGGATCACACTCTCGAGTGGCGCGTACTTCCCTGAACGCCAACGCCGGGATCGCACTCAGGCGGTGGCGCGAGAGGAGAGAGAGATGAAACAGAACCGAATGAGCCTGTGGCTCCTCAGCGTCGCAGCCGGCATCGCCGTCTGCTCCACGTCCGCCTGGGCGCAGTCCGTCGAGGGCGCCGAGGGTCCGCGCGACCTTCCTACCCGCGGAGACGGTGTCGCGTCGGTCACGTACAAGTCGGCCGCCGTCTCGAAGAACCGACGCGTCGGCAAGGCCGTGACGCTCGATGCCCTGGATGTGTCCGCCCTCGAGGCCGAAGACGCCTCCCGCTCGGGTGGCGAGCAGTGGAAGCGCTACAACCGCGTCGGGGTCGTCCGCTCGTTCGAGCGCGTCGACGCGCCGCGCAGCCTGCGCGACAACGGCAAGTCCGAGCGCCTCCCGGACGGCACCTACGTCTGGCGCATGGAGATCGCCTCCGAGGGCGCCACCGCGATGCGCTTGCGCATCTGCGAGTGCGACCTTCCGGCCGGCGCACAGCTGTTCGTGTACGACGCGAACGAGCCGGACGAGATCTACGGTCCGTTCGTGGGCGGGGGCCCGAACGCCGACGGCGAGTTCCTCACGCCCTCGGTCTTCTCGGATCGCGCGATCCTCGAGGTCCGCACGCCGCGTCGCGTCTCGCACCGGCGACTGAAGCTGGCCGTCGACGGCGTCGTCCACTCGTATCGCGAGTTGGCGCGCGCCGAGATGAGCCACGACCACGAGCCCCGCATGGGTCTCGGCTGCATGAACAACATCGCGTGTGACAGCGACTGGTACGCCGACGTCTCGCGCGCCGTGGCCACGTTCGACTTCACGCAGGGCGGCGACCAGTTCAGCTGCTCGGGCACGCTGATCAACGACTCCGACGACTCCACGGTCATCCCGTGGTTCCTGACCGCCAACCACTGCGTCGGCAGCGACAGCGTCGCGCGCACCGTCGAGGTCTTCTTCGACTTCAAGGCGACGACGTGCGGCGGCTCCGCCCCGAGCCTCCAGAGCGTCCCGCGCACGAACGGCGCGACGCTCGCGTACACGCGCAGTCAGTCGGACGGCACGCTGATCCGCCTGACGGGCACGCTGCCGAGCAACCGCTTCTTCTGCGGCTGGACGGCCGAGACTCCGGCGATCGGCACGAGTGTCGTCGGTGTCCACCACCCCGAGGCCACGCACATGCGCATCTCGTACGGCAAGCTCACGCAGGGGCGTGAAGCGGGCCTGCACGAGGTGACGTGGGACGACGGCGTCACGGCCCAGGGCTCGTCCGGATCGGCACTGTTCAACCTGAACAAGCAGATCATCGGCGACCTTTGCTGCGGCGGCTCCTACTGCAACCGTCAGGACGACCCCGACTACTACGGCCGCTTCGACGTCAACTACACCGCGGGCTTCGACGATCACCTCGGCGGCGACGCCGGCACGCCGCCGGACCCGACGCCTGATCCGGGCCCGACTCCCACGCCCGATCCCGAGCCGCAGCCGGAGCCCGAGACCGACCTCGACCCCGTGTCGAACCTGCGCTCGACGGTCCGTCGCAACGGCAAGGTCATCCTGCGCTGGAGCGACGAGGCCCGCGGTGAGCTCGGCTACCGCGTGGACATCCAGTCCGGCAGCGGCTGGACGCGTCTCGCCGACATGCGGCGGAACCGGAAGCGCTTCAAGCACGTCCCCGGCGACGGCACGCACGTCTACCGCGTCGGTCCGTACGACGAGCAGGGCACCGCATGGACGCAGACCACGGTGGTGGTCGGCGACGGCGGCGGCAGCACCGGCGGCGCGAACGACGACACGCCGTCAGGGGCGACTCTGATCGCGGTCGGCAGCACGTCCGCCACGGACTCTGTCTCGCGCAGCGATCAGCAGGACTGGTTCAAGGTCTCGCTCGAGGCCGACGTGACCTACTTGGTCTACAGCACGGGTCGCGACGACACGGTCGGCGCGATCTTCGGTGACGAGTCCGGACGGTTCTCGCTCGACGAGAACGACGACGACCCGAACGGCTTCGACTTCAACTTCGGCATGGAGTTCACGCCCGACACGTCCGGGACCTACTGGGTCCGCGTCACGGCGTTCGCCTTCTCGCCGAACGCGAGCTATCAGTTGGTGGTGGAGGAGCTCTAACCCTCGACAGAGGCGTCACGGCGGAGCCGTCGCGACACCAGAGCACTGCCCCACCCCGACGGGGCACCCTCCGCTCTCTCTGCGGGGGTCGGCGCAAGCCGGCCCCCGTCATTGATTCCGGTCAGCGCGTCAGCTCGTGCAGCCACGCGACGAAGCGCGCCTCGAGGTCCTCGACGGACACGAAGCCGAGCTCGCGCCACACCTCCGCATGAGACGCGCCACGATAGTGAGCGACGAGGTACTCGAAGAAGCGGCGGCGCCCGTCGGCACCGCCGCGGTTGGCGAGGAAGAACGCGAGCGCGCCGGCCTGCTCGTAGAACACACTTCGCTCCGAGAGGCGCAGCGCGCCGAGATTGTTGCGCAGGTCCACTGTGACGATCGAGTCGTCGTCGAGTCCGGCGAACCCCAGGCGCGGCATGGCAAGCAGCCTCGCCATCGGGATCAGTTTCCCGCCCCGTGCAACTTGGGCAGCCGCGTCGATGGACGGCACGGTCGGGTCATCCAACCTGTCGCTCCGTCGCCCCATCTCGACGGCCTGATCGCCCACGAACTGTGCGATCCCCTCGACCACCCAGTACCCCGGCGTGGTCGCGACCGACGATTGATCGCCGATCAGGCGTCGGTGGATCCAGTGGTGTGTGACCTCGTGAGCGAGTGTCGAAAAGAGTCCGCGGCCGAGCGGCTCCGCCGCGTCGACGGCCGACTTCACGAAGAAGCGTGAGACGCCGTCGCGGGGCGAGTAGTAGCCGGCACTCCATGACGCTCCACCGGTACCCTCGGCGAGGTAGTCAGCGCGCGAGCGATGCAAGCGAACGTCGAGCAATTGCGAATCGAGCGCCTCCGACGCGCGGTGCGGGAAGAGTCTCTCGAGTGCCCGCACCGTGCCTTCGGCCTGGCGAAGGCAGCGCCCCACGGTCTCGGGATCGTTCACTCGCGAGAAGAACAGGACGTTCCTCGTCCGGAACACCATCGTGCCCTCCCGCCAGATGCCGGTCGCGCGCTCGCGGCCGGGATCGCTCGGCGAAACGGGCGTGGCGCCGGACGGCACGAGTTCACGCGCCCATCGCATCCACGCCCCGGGTGCACGCGCCACATCGAATCCGGACGGGCGGAGCGCTGTCTCCAGCGCGTGCAGTTTGCGATGAGTCTCGGCGTCGTCCGGCGCGACGTCCGCGGCCAGGGCGAGCAGGCACGAAGCGGCGCCGTCGAGCTCACGCTCGCGGCACCACGCCACGCCACTCAGGTATGTCGTTACGAGTGCGGCTCGCTCCTTCGCCTCGTTGCGCTGAACGCGGGGAGCTCTTGCAGCCGGGTCCTTCAGCGGGCGCTTGCCGGCAAGCAGAACTTCGAGTGCATCGGACGTTTCCACGGGAAGACCGTGCGCGCCGGCGATCGCGAGCGTGCGCCGCGCATCGGCGAGCAGTCGCTCGCGCGCGAGGCGACGGAACAGCCCGACGAACGCGTGCTGCGCGTGGGAGTCGACGATGCGGCGCCACGCATCGACGACGCGCATCGGATCGTCACAGGTGGTGTCGGTCTCACCGCCTCCTGCGCACGCCAGGTGTTCTCGCGAGACGCGCGCGGGAACGCCTCCGTCCGGCGCCGACACCTCTACGTCTCCGCCGTCCACGAAGGCCCACGTTCCCGGAACGAACGTGCCGTCCAGTCTCAGGACGCCTGGGACGTCCTGCGGTACCTCGCGTCGCTCGACCACCGCCGTCGACTGGAGGAGCTCGGCCTCGACGATCGAGACGTCCGCGAGACCGATCAGTGCGGCGGAGGTGAACCCGATCGCGCGGTGATCACCGGCCGGGATGAGCGATTCCGCGACGTCGAGATCCGGAGCGACCCAAAGCACTCGGCCGCTCTCGATGTCGGCCGCCCAGTTGCGGAACAAGAGCACGCCGCGCGCCAGAGTCGGCGCACTGGGCAGCGCGCCGCGTGGGCGGTTGTCGGACGTGAGAAGCGTGCGCTGCGCGCCGGTCGCGTCGACGGCAACGAGATCGCCCGCTCGAGTGAACCCGAACGCGACGCCGCGGTGCACGGCCGGCGGAGTGGCAATCGGCGACAGCACGACGCTGCCGTCCGGCATGACCAGAACCCCAGGAGAGGCCACGCCGGACTTGCCCTCGAAGTCGCAGAGCGACGTAACGAGCCACGAGCGACGCCGCCCCGTCGCGAGCTGCACAGCCGTGAAGGACGCGTCGTCTTCGGAGTCGTCGTACGAGGCCACCTCGCAGATCGGGGTGTCATCACCTCGGAGGGCGAACACCGTTCGAGCCAGTTCGTTGTCGAGACCGCGCAGTTCCAGGTAGAGGAAGATCCCGCGCTGACGTGGGTGCGTGCCGATCGTCGCTCCAAGCGTGAGGCGGTCGTCGTGGCTCGTGCACACGCTGAGCAGCGCCTCCGACTGGAAGCGCGTGTCGAGTCGCTCGCCGGTCTGCACGTCGAAGCGACGAGTCACACTGCCGTCCATCGGGAGCCAGACGCTGCCCCAAGCGACACACGGGGCACCGTCGTACGCGTCCTCGTACTCGGAGGCGACGTGCCACGCCTTCTGGAAGCGCGCGCCCCGGTGCCGAAACGCGGTCACGCCGGCGGCTTCGCGAGCGACCACGATGCCTCGATGGGTGACGAGCTCCACCGGTCCGGAGCCCTTGAGCGTGGCGCTCGCGACCTCCGCCCCGGTCTCGAGGCGAAGCGCACGAAGACGACGATGCCGCCCGCTACCCACGACAATGTAGATGTGCCCACCCCAGATCACCGGCCGAGAGGCGAGATCGTGCTCGAACTCGACGCGCCAGACGGTCACCGGCGCCGCGCGAAGCGGCTCGACATCCACACTCCCCGAGCGGTCGGCGTTGCCGCGCCGCTGGGTCCACCAGCGCGTCGAGGGCGCATCCGCGGCATCCTGTGCAAGCGCCGTGAGAGGCGCTGAGAGCGCCAGCATCGCGGCAATCAGCACGGCGATGACGGAGCGTCGCACGGCTGCGCCGCAGGGCGACATCCGAGAGCGTGCGGAGAGGAGGTCAGCGACAGGGAGCCCGGCCCGTCCGGGCTCGCTCACCGCGCGAGTTCGGCGAGCCAGTACTCGAAGTCCTTCTGCATCGCGCTCGCGGAGTCGAAGCCGAGGGCGAGCCAACCTTCGCGCGACGTCTTGCCCCGGTAGCGGGACTTGAGGTAATCGAACAGTCGCTTGCGGCCGTCCGCGCCTCGCTTGTGCACGAGGAAGAACGCCAGGGCACCCGACTCCTCGTAGAAGATCGAGCGCTCGGAGAGCAGGCGCGATCCAAGGCTGTTGCGCAGGTCGACGGTCACGATCGTCTTGCCGCCGAGGCCGGCAAACACCAACTGCGGCATCGGCACCAGTCGCGAGATCGGGATCAGCTTGCGCTGCCGCGCGACCTGGACCGCGGCGTCGATCGACGGCACCGTCGGGTCGTCGAGTTCCTGGCCGCGTCGCCCCATCTCAACGGCTTGATCTCCCACGAGCTGGGCGATGCCCTCGACGATCCAGTACCCGGGGGTCGCCGCGCCCGCGCCGCCGCCCTTCATCAGACGCCGGTGCACCCAGTGGTGCGTGATCTCGTGCGCCAGAGTCTTGAACAGACCTCGTCCGAGCGGCTCGGCTGCGTCGCGGTCGGACTTCACGAAGAAGCGCGAGATGCCCTCGCCCGGCGAGTAATAGCCCGCGCTCCATTCCATGCCGCCGCCGCTCTCTCCGAGGTAGTCCTCGCGGGAGCGATGCAGACGCACATCGATCAGCTCAGGAGTCCGCGCAGGCTCATACGCGTCGCCGAACACGTACTCCAGCGCGCGGACCGCGCCCTCGGCCTGGCGGAGACAGCGCCCGACGATTTCGGGGTCCTTCACTCGCGAGAAGAAGACGACGTTCTTGGTGCGGAACACCACCGTCGACTTCCGCCAGATGCCGCGGCCGCGCGCGCGCAGCGGGTTGCCGGGAGGAACGAACTCGGCGCCAGCGGGGACGATCTCGCGCGCCCATCGGATCCACTCGCCAGGCTCCTGCGCCTGGTGGAAGCTCTCCGGACGCAACTCCTCCTCGATGGCGTAGAGCTCCCTCCGAAGATCGGCGTCGGCAGGAGCAATCTCGTCGGTCAGGCCGAGCAGGTACGAGGCGGGCGAGTCCAGGTCGCGCGCGCGGCACCAGGCGATCCCGCTCCGGAACGTCTTCACCAGCTTGCGCCGCGCGTCGGCTTCGATCTTCCGCGTCCGGTCTCGCTTGGCGCCGGCGTTCGGGTGCTCCGACTTTCCAGCGAGCTTGCCCTCGAGCTTGCTTGCCTCGCTGGCGCTCAGTCCGTACCGCGAGGCCAGAGCGAGCATGCGGCGACTCTCGGACACCATGCGGTCCTTCGAGAACCGCGCGAACAGCCCCACGAACGCCTCGCGTGCCTCGCACTCGAGCGCATCGCGCCAGACACCGACAATGCGCGACGGATCGTCGCAGAGCGTCTCGGCATCGCCGCCCGAGGCACAGGCGACCTCGGCGCGCGGGATCACGACGGCCTTCCCTCCATCGGGTGGCGTGATGCGGATCTTCCCGCCGCTGATCTCCTTCCAAGATCCCTCGATCTGGCGGCCGTCGATCAGCACGAGACCGTCCACGTCGCGCGGGATGGCGATCGCCGTCGGCGTCGGCGCGTCGTCCGCGACCGGCTCCTCGATGCTGTTGGGATCGGCCAACCCGATCAGGCTCGTCGTCGTGAGGGCGACGGCACGACCGTCACCGGCCGGGATGAGGTCGATCGCCTCGGCGAGCTCGGGCAGCACCCAGAGCACGCGACCGCTCTCGATGTCGGCTGCCCAGTTGCGGAACATCAGGACGCTGCGCGCAATGCAACCCGGTCCCGGCGCCGCGCCGCGTGGCAAGTTGCCCGCCTTGACCAGCGTGCGATACCCGCCCTCCGCGTCCATCTCGACGAGCTCGTCCTTCCGCGTGAACCCGTAGGCCAGCCCGCCGTGCACGGCCGGCGGCGTACGGATGGCCGACATCAGCACGTCGCCGTTCGGTGTGCGCACCACGCCAGGGAAGGACTCGCCGCTCGATCCCTCGATCCCGTGCGGCGTCGTGAACAGCAGCGAGGCGCGCCCCTTGTGCATGAGTTCGACGACCGTGAAGTCGGCCTCGTCCATCTCCCGGCCGCGTCCCTCGATGCTGCAAACGTCCTTCGACATGGGGAGCCCTGGGTCCTCGGCGCGGCGCCCGATCGAGATCGAGACCCGAACGAGGAAGATGAACGTGCCGACGTACTTGGTGTGCGGTCCGACCCGCGCACCCACCATCTCCGTCCGACCGCCGCGCGTCGAGATGCTCGGCAGCGCGTGCGATTGGACACCCAGGCTGGACTTCGCCTTGCCCTTGCCGGCATCGATGCGGATGACGTGGTTGCCGCGGGAGCGCACGATCAGGGCGGAACCGGCCACACACGGCGCGCCGACGAAGCGCTCTTTCAGGCGCCATGCGTTCTGGAACACCCCCGCGCGATGCCGAAACGCGCGCAGCTCCTTCTCGGCGCGCACGAACACGACGCCCTGCGAGACCACGATCTCGACGTCGCCACCCTTGCCGAGACCACGGTGACCTGCCGCCTCTCCGGTCTGGATGCGATAGGCGCGCAGCGTGCGCCCGCGCTTGCCTCCGGTCGCGACGTAGACGACACCGCCCCACGTGACGGGTCGCGAGATCGCCGGCTCGGGCAGTTCGACGCGCCACGCCTCGACGGGCGGGCCGCGGATCGGCTCAACGTCGACGAAGCCGGTGCGCGCCGCGTTGCCTCGGCGTTGGTTCCACTCACGCGCCTCGGCGGCGCTGGTGCCATCCTGCGCCGCGGCCGGTTGTGTGAGAAGCAGCGCCGGCACGACGCCAACGAGAACTGCGGTTGCTAAAGCCAGTAAGCGCGATCGCCCCACGCGTGTGTCCCTCCGAGGGGTGGAGCCTAGCGCCCGGTCACGTCCGGGGACACCCTCGGAGCAGGTCACTCGCCGCGAGCGATGCGGCCGAGACGCTCCACGTGGGTTAGGAACGCCGTGCGACCCACGGTGGTCAAGCGGGCCGTCGTCCGCGGCTTGCGATCGGCAAACTCCTTCTCCACCGCGACGTACCCAGCCTCCTCGAGCTTCCGCAGGTGGACGCCGAGATTGCCCTGTGTCACGCCGAGGACGGCCTTGAGGTCGGGGAACGTCGCGGCGTCGCGCTCGACGAGCACGGCAACAATGCCGAGTCGCACGCGCGACATGAGGAGTGGGTCGAAGTCGAGCTCGCGGCTCATCGGTCAGGCCGCCGCGTCCTCGGCGCGCAGGCGCCGCACGCGGAACTCCGCCATGAGGCCAGGCACGATCATGCCGAGGCCCATGAATGGCCCGAGGATGAAGCCGGCGTGGTCGACGAAGTTCATGGCGAGCACCGAGCCGACGAAGATCGCCAGTCCCGACCACATGAACTCGCGGCGGTAGACGACGCCCACCATGTAGGCCATCACGGCGTACGCGAGGCCCCAGACGATGGGGACCGCCGGACCGTCGATGAACCCGATCGCGGGGCCCGTCGCCGAGAGCGCGATCGCAGGCGCAAGTGCACCCCAGACGACGCGATGGATCTGGGCGCTCACGAACGTGTCCTCGCCTTCGAGTCGCGGACGTCGTGAGAGCCGCCACTCGAAGGCGACGCTCAGCGCGATGCCGAGCGCGAGAGCCACGCCGCCGACGATCGCCATCTCGCGCAGCCGGCCGGCGTTCTGCAGCCAGTTCATCACGGGGTAGCTGACGAGCACGATCGCCCCCCACGAGACGAAGTGAAGGGCGTGAGGATCGATGCGTCGCTGCGTGCGCTCGAGGACGCCGCGGATGTAGCGAAGGTCGTCGGGGGCGGTGTCGGAGGTCGGATGGGCGGGATGGGTCGGATGGGTCATGGGGTTCCCTCGCTTGCGGCAGCCGGGTGGGCCCGGCATGTGGTCTAAAATACAGACTGGTCTGCACTTGTCAACCGGGGAGTCGGGTGAGGGGTTCGGGGGGTGTTCCAGGGCACCCGCCTCCGGATGGGATCCGTACGGGCGGATGTCCTGTTCCGCCCCGCCGTCGGGCGGTCGCCCGGGCGTTGGCGGTGTGTGGCGCACGCGTTCGACGCCGGGACGCGCACGACCGCCGGGTGAGCGCGTGGCGACGTGCTCGAACGATCGCTGCACGAGGAACAGGAATCGTCCGCGGAGCGCCGTCGACCCGCATCGCCCGCGCAACGCCAGCGGGCGGGGCGGATCAGGAGATCCGCCCGTACGGGGTCCCTGGGCTGCCGTGCGGTTCGCCCTTGCTGGGACGGGCATCGGTCACGGTCCACCGAGGGCCGTCCGCGTTACAGGCGTCGGACGAGGAGCGCCGTCGACCACCGTCGCCCGCGCACAGTCCGTCGGCGCGGGCGGAGCAGGGGCTCCGCCCCTACGGAGTTTCGCCCGATTCCTCCGGCGGGAGGAAGCGCTCGAAGCGGCTCTTGTCGTTCGACTTGCGGTACGCCTCTTCGCCGCTGATCGTCTCCGACTTCGCCAGCCGGAACAGGTCGTCGTCCAGGCGATGCATGCCCTCACTCCGGCCGGCCTGGAAGAGCGAGTCGACCTTGTGGGTCGCGCCCTCGCGGATGATCGCGCGCAGCGCCGTCGTCGCGAACAGCAGTTCCGTCGCCGGAACGCGCCCGGTCCCATCTGCGAGTGGGCAGAGGATCTGGCTCAACACGCCCTGCAGCGACTCCGAGAGCATCGCGCGCACGTGCGACTGCTGCTCCTCGCCGAACACCTCGACGATGCGATCGATCGTCCGCGCGGCGCTGTTCGTATGCAGGGTCGAGAACACGAGCACGCCCATCTCGGCAAGCGTCAACGCCAGACCGATCGTCTCGCGATCGCGCATCTCCCCCACCAGGATCAGGTCGGGGTCCTGGCGTGCCGCCGAGAGCAGCGCATCCTCGAACGAGTCGCTATCGCGGCCGATCTCTCGCTGCGTGAAGCACGACTGCTTGTCCTCGTGCACGAACTCGATCGGGTCCTCGATCGTGACGATGTGCCGGCTCTCCCGCGAGTTGATCACGTCGAGCAACGCGGCGAGCGTCGACGACTTGCCGCTCCCGGTCGGTCCAGTCACGAGGACGAGACCATGCTGCAGGTTCGCGAAGCGCTCGAGCTCCACCGGCACGCAGAGTTCCGAGAGACTCGGGATGCGATTGGGGATCGTGCGCAGCACGGTGCCGACGCCGCCGTGGTGCCGGAACACGTTCACGCGGAACCGCGACAGGCCCGTCAGCTCGTATGCAAGATCGACCTCGCCGTTCTCGCGGTAGAGCGTGCGCTGGCGCCCGTCCAGCAGCGGCTCGACCATCGAGCCGACATCGATCGGCTCGTGCCAGCACGGCACCAACTCGCCGTGGATCCGCATCTTCGGGATCACGCCGTCGAGCAGATGGAGGTCCGAGCCCGCCTTCTCGACCAGCTCCTGCAGTAGCGCGTCAAGCACCGGAGCCTCCACCGAACCGGCGCGGGTCCTTGGCGTTCTCGAGCGCGACCTCCTCCGTGATCTCACGGAAGTTCAGCAGCTGCCGCAGCCGCGCATCGAGGTCGATCATCCCGTGGCGCCGTCCCGTCTGCAGGAGCGAGAGCAGCTGATGCGTGCGCCCCTCGCGGATGTGCGTCGACGCCGCGGGAGTGACCTTCAGGACCTCGTACGCGGGCACGCGTCGACCGCCACCGGCGCGCGGAAGCAGACGCTGCGAGACGACCGTCCGCAGCGTTGCCGCGAGCATCGTCCGGATCTGCGATCGCTCCCTTGCCGGGAACAGATCGAGGAGGCGGTTGATCGTCGAGACGGCATCGCGCGTGTGTAGCGTGCCGAGCACGAGGTGCCCCGTCTCGGCCGCGACGATCGCCGTGCGGATCGTCTCGATGTCGCGCAGCTCAGCGACCAGGATGACGTCCGGGTCCTCGCGCAGCGCCGCCCGAAGTGCCCCCTCGAACGACCGCGTGTGCGGGCCGACCTCGCGCTGCGTGATGTTGCAGCGCGTGCTGGGGAACACGAACTCGATCGGGTCCTCGATCGTGACCACGTGCTGGGCCCGCGTCCGGTCGATGTGCGACACGAGCGCGGCGAGCGTTGACGACTTGCCGCAGCCGGACGGCCCCGTGACGAGCACCAGGCCCTGGCGGTGCTCGGTCATGTCGTACATCGACTCGGGCAGGCCGAGGTCCTCGAGCGTCGGGATCTGGTCCGAGATCACCTTGAATGCCGCCGCCGGTCCGCGCCGCTGTCGATGCAGGTTCACGCGGAACCGGCCGAGGCCGCTCACCTGGATGGTGAAGTCGAGATCCCGGCTGGCCTCGACGCGACCGAGCTGTCGCAGCTCACGCGCGATGTCCTCCATACGGTCCGCCGGCAACGGGGGCACGTCGAAGCGCAGGAGTTGTCCCTCGACGCGCGCGTACGGAATCCCACCGCCGCCGAGATGCAGATCGGAGGCGCCGATCTGTCGCGCCGCTCGCAGGTAGCCGTCGAGCGAGTCGTCGGCGGGCGGTGACAGCGTCGTCGGCGCCTCGACGACGGGCTCGGCCTCTTCCTCGGGCTCGTCGGAGCCGCTGAAGAGTCGGTCGAAGAACTTCGCTGCCACGTCGCCTGTCTACCGCACCGGCCGGGGCGCTGGACAGCCCGAACTCTCGGGGACGCAGGGCGAGGCTGCGTCTCCCCGATGGCCACGCGGCGCGCGCCACGTCATGCGAACGCGCGCGTCGACCGAACTGTCAGGTCTGCGTCAGAAGTCGTACGTCGCGCCGACAGCCAGGATGTGCACGTGGTTGTCGAACTTACCGACGAGGTTGTCGCCGGTGCTCGACGTCGTGTCCACGCGTCCCGCCTTCACGTAGATGAACGAGTACGCGAAGTCGAGCAGGGTGTGCTCGTCGAAGCGGTACGTGAAGCCGAACGAGGTCCAGCGGCGATCGTTCGCGGGAACGCGAGGAGAGCGCAGCGCTTCCTTCAGCGGCGAGTTGTCGAGCGCAAGGCCGGCGCGGAACGTCCAGTCGTCGTTGTATTTGTAGTCCGCACCGACGGCGACCTTCCACGTGTCGTCCCAGCCCAGCTCGAGTGTGTTGGTCGGCTGGTTCGGGTTGTCGAAGACGACATCGAGCTGGTCGAGGCGCGACCAGCGCGTCCACGAGCCATCGGCCGAGAACGTCCACTTGTCGTCGAAGTCGTGCACGACGGACAGCGACGCCGTCTCGGGCAGAGTGACGCGCGCCTCGACATCGGAGTCCACCAGCGCGCCAGTCGCAGCGATCAGCGTCCCCGCCTCGGGCGGCGTCTTGAAGTCGGCATCGCCATCGAGCACGTGCGCGATCTTCGAACGGAAGGCCAAGCCGATGCGCGTCTTCTCGTCGTGCTGGTAGAGCACGCCGGCGTTCCAACCCCAACTTGCGTCGTCGCCCGTGACCTCGACCTCGCCGTCGTTGCCCTGCGGGGAGAACCCGAGCGCCGCAGCCGGAGCCGGGCCGAGACCGGCGATCGCGAGCGTGGCGAGGTTGACTTGGTTGCCCAGCACGGCCTCGATGTGCTGGTAGTTGAGACCGACGCCGACCGACCACTGCTCGTCGATGCGATAGGCGACCGTCGGCTGGACGTTGATCGTGACGATCTCGGAGTCCGTCGCGCTGTAGCGACCCTTCCAGTCATCGGGGAAGTTCGTGGAGAGGCCGAACGGCGTGTTGATGCCGAGGCCGGCCTTCCAGTTCTCGTTGATCGAGAACGCGGCGTAGAACGCCGGAACGAGCACTCCGCTGCCGCCGTCTTGGCCGTTCCCGCCGGTGAGCGCATTGCCGAACACGTCCTGAGAGCGGAAGTCGCGGTACTTGCCGGAGGGAACGATCCAGCTGACCGTCTCGCTCAGCTGATGACCGCTCATCATGGTGAGGCCGGCGGGGTTGAAGAAGATCGTGGAGGCGTCCTCGGCCATGGCCGCTCCGCCTGCGAACGCACGGCCGAGGCCGCGTGCGCTCTGCTCGGCGAGCTGGAACCCGGCAGCTTGCGCCTCTGCAGCGGTCAGCGCCAACACGCCCACCGCAGCCATGGCGCCCATCCAGCGAACTCTCTTCGTCGACGTCATCGCGGTCCCTCCCAGCGGGCGCGCGGCGCCCTAGGCGCTGCGCACCGTAAGTGGGTGGGAACTGCGAATCAAGACGCGCCCGGAGCCTGGTCACCAGGGGCGCGATGGCGCCAGAGAGGCGACGCCGCCGCGGCCCCGATGATCCGCTGCGGCTGGCTCCCAGGAACGCACGAGTACGAGCCCAGATCGTCAGTTCCGGCGGCTCGCAGGACGTCCTCGTCGATCAGCGCTTGGCCGCTCAGCTCGTCGGCTCGACGCGCGAGGATCGCGAGCGTGGCGTCGGCGAGGATGTCGGGCTTGCGCCACTGCGCGGGGGTGCCGAGGCCGTGGTTGATCGTGGCCTGGCTCTCGATGAGGGTGGCTGGCCAGAGCGCGTTGACCGAGACGCCGAGGTGCCGGACCTCCTCCGCCATCCCGTGCGCGAGCAGGGTCATGCCGAACTTCGAGATGCAGTACGCGACCTTGCCGCCTGCCATCGCGATGTCGATCGGCGGCGAGTACACGACGATGTGACCACCGCCCGCCTGCTCCATGTGCGGCAGCACGGCACGGGCGGCGACGAACGCCGCGCGCGCGTTGACGTCGACCACCAGATCGAAGCGCTTGATCGGAGTGTTCCCAACGGTCTCCCACCAGAGAGCACCCGCGTTGTGGATCAAGATGTCGATCCGGCCCATCTCGTCCGCGGCGCGCGCGACCATCGCCTCGATCTCGTCGGCCTTGCGCACATTCGTGCGCACTGCGAGGGCGCGGCGGCCAAGCGCCTCGATCTCGGCGGCAGTCTCGTGGATCGATCCGGGCAGGAGCTCGCGGCTGCGCTCGCTCCGCGACGCGACCACGATGTCGGCGCCGGCGGATGCGAGTGCGAGCGCCACGCAGCGTCCGATGCCGCGGCTGGCGCCGGTCACGATCGCGACCTTGCCGCTCAGGTCCGGTGCCTCGAAGGGCGCGCCCATCAGAACGGGTAGCCGTCGCGGTCGATCACCGTGGCCGCGAGCGTGCGTCCCGCCCAACGCAGATCGAACGGATCGCGCCGCGTGAGCTTGCGCAGCATCGACAACATGCTGCGGCGCTCCTCGCCCTCTGCACTGGCCGCGATGGCCAAACGAGCGGACTCCTCGACGATCGGCATGCCGGTCTCGATGGCGAGCCACGTCGCCGCGCGGCGTGCGTCGAACTGCTCGGGCGAGAGCTCTCCCTCGAGAGCCGCGACGCGCAGGGCGGCACTCTCCATGGCGTACGTCTGGATCACCATGTCGGAGAGCCAGGCCAGCACCTCCTGCTCTTCTTGCAGCTTCGTCAGGTGCTTCTGCGCCGCGATGCCCGACGCGAAGAGTGTCATCTTCCGGGCGTTATCGATGACGGCCAGCTCAGCCCCCATCGCTCCCGTGGGGATCACGGGTCGACCGCGTCGGCTCATCAGCTCGTCGGTCACCTGTTTGACGGCGCCGAGGAGCGGCAGTTCGCCCTTGAGAGCGCGCTGGAGCAGCGTGCCCGTGATGAGCATCCGGTTGATCTCGTTCGTGCCCTCCCAGATCCGATTGATGCGCGCGTCGCGGTAGTGACGCTCGGCCGGGTACTCCGTCACGTACCCGTAGCCGCCGTGCACCTGGAGCATCTCGTCCACGACGAAGTCCAGTGCTTCGCTGCCGTACACCTTGTTGATCGAGCACTCGACCGAGAGCTCGCGGAGCGCAGCGACCGTGGCCGCCGCGACGTCCTCGTCAGTTCCGGCGAGCGTCTCCGCCAATGTCTCCGCCACGTGGCGATCCACGAGGTCCGCGGTGCGGTAGACCATGCTCTCGGCGCAGTAGATCCGCATCGCCGCGGCCGCCAGCTTCTGCTGGATCAGCGGGAATTCGGCGATCGCCTTCCCGAACTGGCGACGCTCCTGGGCGTACTTCGTGCCGTCGGCGAGCGAGATCTTGGCTCCGCCGAGCACGGCAGGCGAGAGCTTCAGTCGTCCGATGTTCAGCACGTTGAACGCGATGCGGTGCCCCTTGCCAATCTCTCCGAGCACGTTCTCGCGCGGGACCGCCACGTCATCGAACGCGAGCGCGCACGTCGACGAGCCCTTCAGTCCGAGTTTGGGTTCCTCGGCACCGACCGAGAACCCATCCGAGTCGCGATCGACGATGAACGCCGTGAACTGCTGTCCGTCGACGCGGGCGAACACGATGAACAGGTCCGCGAACCCGGCGTTCGTGATGAACTGCTTGCTGCCGTTCAGCAGATAGACCCCGCGCTCCTCGTCCCAACGCGCCGTCGTCCGCGCGGCCAGCGCATCGGAGCCACTGCCCGCCTCGGTCAACCCGTACGCGGTGATGCGCTCACCGCTCATGATCGACTCGAGATAGCGCGCACGCTGATCCTCGTTCCCGAAGTAGACGATCGGGAGTCCGCCGATGCCGGTCTGCACCATCACGGCGGGCGCGAATGAGCCGCCGAGACCGAGTCGCTCGGCAACGAGCATCGCGGTTTTCTTCGACGCACCGAGTCCGCCGAGCTGCTCGGGAACGTCGACCATGAACGCACCGAGGTCTCCGGCTTCGCGCACCAGTGCCTCGAGCACGCCCTCGGCGTGCGCATCGATCTCCGGCATCCGCGGCAAGACGCGGTCGCGCACGAAGTCCTCGACGCTCTCGGCCAGAAGACGGTCGTCGTCATCGAAGCGCTCTGGCACGAACACGTCGGCAGCGTCGGTCTGCGCGATCAGGAACGCGCCACTCTGGATCTTCCGTTCAGTGGTCATGGTCATCTCTCGTCTCCGTCATCGGATGTGCCGCAGTTCCATCGCAGGCATGTGGGGGAATTCATCTCGTCCCCTCGCGCTCGAACAGCGCTGCCGCACCCATCCCGCCACCGACGCACATGCTGACGATGCCGTAGCGCGCGTCGCGTCGTCGCATCTCGTGAAGCAGCGTCGCGGTGAGCTTTGCGCCGGTCGCGCCGAGTGGGTGGCCGAGCGCGATGGCGCCGCCATTGACGTTGACCCGCTCCTCGTCGAGACCCAGGTCGCGCGTGACCGCCAAGGCCTGCGACGCGAACGCCTCGTTCAGTTCGATGAGGTCGATGTCGGCGAGGGCAACGCCCGTCGCCGCGAGCAGCTTCGGGATCGCCTTCACCGGGCCGATGCCCATCACGTCCGGCGCCACGCCGGCGACCTGATAGCCGCGGAGCACACCGAGGATCTCGAGGCCGAGTTCCTCGGCCAGCGCTCGACTCGTGACGAGCGCAACGGCTGCGCCATCGCTCATCTGCGACGAATTGCCCGCGGTCACGCTTCCGCCAACGCGGAACGCCGGACGCAGGCCTGCCAGTGCAGCGACGGACGAGTCGGCGCGTGGCCCCTCGTCGTGCGCGAACGTCATTCGACGCTCGACGGACTCACCGCGTGGACCCGGCGAGCGATGCACGATCTCGATCGGAACGATCTCGTCGGCGAAGCGACCTGCGGCCTGCGCGGCGAGCGCGCGCTCGTGGCTTCGCACCGCGAACGCATCCTGGTCCGCGCGCGAGATCGCGAAACGCTCAGCGACGATCTCAGCCGTGTTGCCCATGCTGATGTAGGCGTCGGGTCGGTCGCGCACGAGCGTCGGATTGGGCAGCACCTGAGCTCCGCCCATCGGCACGAGGCTCATGCTCTCAGTGCCCCCGGCGAGGATCGCGACGGCCTGTCCGGTAGCGATGCGATCCGCCGCTTGGGCGATCGCCTGAAGACCACTGGCGCAGAAGCGGTTCAGCGTCATCGCGGGCACGTCGACAGGCACTCCCGCGAGGAGCGCCGCCATGCGGGCGACGTTCAGACCCTGCGGTCCCTCGGGCATCGCGCAGCCGAGAACGACGTCGTCCAGGCGCGACGCGTCGAGGCCGCTCGCGCGCTCCAACGTGGCGCGCAGCACCGCCGCGGCGAGGTCGTCGGGACGCGTCTCACGCAGCGAGCCGCGCGGGGCCTTTCCGACGGCGGTCCGCAGCGCAGAGACGATGACGGGATCGTGGGGGTGGCTCATCGTTAGTTCCTCAACGGCTTCCCGGTCTTCAGCAGGTGCTCCATGCGCTCCTGCGTCTTGACCTCACCGCACAAGCTCATGAACGCCTCGCGTTCGAGTTCCAGCAGGTAGTCCTCGCTCACGGCCGACGATGCGCTCACTCGGCCGCCGCAGAGCACCCAGGCGAGCTTGCCGCCGATGACCTTCTCGTACGGCGTGATGAACCCGCCGAGCGCCATGTTGAACAGACCGGCTTCGAGTGCAGCGAGACCGGGTTCGCCGACCACGCGGACGTCGCTGCGCTTCTGCGGCTGCGTGTACCCCGCGGCGTCGAGACCCAACACCATCCGCTTGGCGTCGTGCAGCAGCAGATCGCCGTTCACGGTGACGCGATCGTCGGGCCGTAGGAACCCCATCGCGCGGCCCTCGGCCGCGCTGGTCGCGACCTTGCCCATGCCGACCGTCTCGAAGATCGCGCGGACGAACGGGAAGAGGTCCGCGGCGACGCCGCGAGGGACGCGTTCGTCGATGCGACGCACGAGCTCCATGCAACCACCGCCGGCGGGGATGACTCCCGCGCCGACTTCGACGAGTCCGATGTACGTCTCGGCTGCCGCGCACGCGGCGTCGCCGCCGAGCACGACCTCACAGCCGCCACCGAGCGTCAGACCGCGCGGGGCGATCACGACGGGGCGACTCGAGAGCCGCAGCCGCGTCGTGGCGTGCTGGAAGCGCTCGACCATCCACTCGACTTCCTCGAAGCCGTCGTCGTCGAGTTCGTTCAGGATCAGCAGCAGGTTGGCGCCGGCGCAGAAGTTCACGCCATCGTTGCCGATGACCAGGCCACGCCACCGCGCCTCGACCTCGTCGAGCGAGCGCTCGATCATGTCGATCACGCCAGGGCCGATCGTGTTCATCTTCGTCGTGAACTCGAGGCACGCGACGTCGTCGCCCAGGTCGATCAGGTTGGCGTCCGGTGACTCCAGGATGATGCTGCCGGCAGCCTTGCGATCGGCCAGTACGACGAAGTCCGGGTTCGTCGCCACGGGCGCGTGCGCGTCCGTCGCTGCGTCGAACACGGTGTGCGTCGCACCGTCGCGGACATAGAACCCGCCCGTGCCGGAGTCGAGCACGCGTTGCGCGAGCTCGGGCAGATCGCGCCCCTCGGCGCGCATCCGCTCACACACGGTCTCGAAGCCCAGCGTGTCCCAGAGCTCGAACGGTCCGAGCTCCCAGCCGAACCCCCACCGCATGGCGCGATCGACGTCCGTGATCGTGTCCGCGATCTCCGGGATGCACTCGGCCGCGTAGCGCAGCGTCGCGGACAGCGTCTCCCACAAGAACGCACCCGCACGGTCCTTCGCGAAGACGAGCATGCGGACGCGCTCGTGGACATCGTCCATCGTGCGCGCCATCCCGAGCGAACCGAACGCGGGCTTCGTCGTCTCGACGTGCTCGAGCGTCGCCGGGTCGATCTGGAGGATCACCGACCGGCCGTCGCGCTTCACCTTGCGGAAGAAGCCGGCCCCGGACTTCGCGCCGAGGAGTCCGGCCGCCACCATCTTCTTCATGAACTCCGGCGGATCGAACAGCGCGCGGTGTGGGTCGTGGTCGAGACGTTCGAAGAGGTTGCCGGCCACGTGCGCCAACGTGTCGAGACCGACCAGGTCCGCGGTGCGGAACGTGGCGCTCTTCGGACGCCCCAACGCCCTGCCGGTCAGCGCGTCGACCTCGGCCACGGTGTAGCCGCGTTCGAGCATCACCGACATCGCGTGGAACATACCGAAGCAGCCAACGCGGTTGGCGATGAAGTTCGGCGTGTCCTTGGCGTGGACGATGCCCTTGCCGAGGACGCGTTCGCCGAAGCGCGCCATGAACGCAGCGACCTCGTCCGACGTCTCCGGCCCGCGAACGAGCTCGAGCAGTTTGAGATAGCGCGGCGGGTTGAAGAAGTGCGTGACGAGAAACCGCGAGCGCAACTCCGGGGGCAGCGCGTCGGAGAGGGCAGCGGCGGAGAGTCCCGACGTGTTCGAGCTGAGGATCGCGTGCGGCGCGAGGTGCGGGGCGACCCGCTCGTAGAGCGACCGCTTGATCGCGAGGTTCTCGATCACGGCCTCGACGACCCAGTCGCACTCGGCAAGCCGTCCGAGGTCGTCGCGGAAGTTGCCCGTCGTGACGAGCGCCGCATCGCTGCGCTCGTAGAACGATGCGGGCTTGGACTTCACGGCCCGCTTGAGCCCGGCGTTCGCGCGGGCGTTCGGATCGGTCCGGTCTGAATCAGGCCCGTCTGAATCAGGCCCGTCCGACTCGAGGTCCAGCAGCAGAGTGGGGATACCGACGTTCGCGAGGTGCGCGGCGATCGCCGCGCCCATCACGCCAGCGCCGAGGACTGCAGCTCGCTCGACTCGAGGGTTCACGTCGTCAGACACGGGGCTCCTCCGCCGCGCCGACGGCGCGGCTCAACATGCGGGCCACGGGCTCCAGGTCGTCCATCAGGTCACGTTCGCGCTTCCCGCGCAGCCAACTGGTGACGACCTCGTCGAGTGCGCCGAACACGACGCGACGCGAGAGCCGCACGTCGAGGTCGGGAGCGAACGCGCCGGCGTCGATGCCGTCCTGCACGACGTCCTCGATCACGCCGAAGTACGCGACGAACGTCGGTTGGATGCCTTCGCGGATGCCGGGGTCCGGATCACGAACGTGGATCTGGAAGACGCGCGAGAGGGCGCGATCGCCGGCGAAGAACGCTAGATGCAGTTCGATCAGTTTGCGCAGACGAGGCATCCCTGGCTCGCAGCGCCGCAGAAGCGCGGCGCTGCGGTCGAGCACGCCGGACAGCGTGCGTTGGAAGAGCCGCACGAGCAGGTCGGGCTTCTTCGCGAAGTAGAGGTAGATCGTTCCGGTCGCCACGCCGGCGCGCTCGGCGACATGCGCGATGCGGCTGGCGTGATACCCGCGCTCCGCGAACACCTCGATCGCCGCCCGGAGGATGCGGGCCTCCTTGTCGGAGGTCCGCGGGGTCGACGGAGAGGCGGGGACGGTCATGATGATCTCGCTCGCAACTGAATGAACGTTCATTCAGTCTGACGTATTCCCGCCACATGTCAAGGCAGCCCCTCCGATCGAGCGTGGTGGTGAGCAATGTGTCGCAAGAATCGAGAGAGGGCGACAGATGCGGTGGACGTGTCGCGGGGGGCGACGTATGCTCGGCACATGTCGTCCCAATCGAATTCCAGCGACACATCCTGGAACGAGGGCCACGCGTACGACTGCCTTCCCCCGCTCCCGCCAGCGGTCGAGCTGGAGACGAAGCGGGTCCTGAAGCGATGTGTGACGGCACGCGCCGCCCTGGGTGAGCTCAAGCAGGCGACTGCGCTCATTCCGAATCCGACGATGCTCGTGAACACACTTCCAGCACTCGAGGCCCGTGCCAGCGCGGAGATCGAGAACATCGTCACCACGACGGATCGCGTGTTCCAGCAGATGGGCGCTGGGCGGGCGCTGGACGAGGCGACGACGCAGGCGCTCGCGAGCCGCAGCGCGTTGCTCGACGGGTTCGCGCTCCTCGCCACGCGGCCGATCGGCACACGGACTGCCGAAGTCGTGGGCAGCGCGGTGCTGGGTCACGAGCTCCGCGTTCGACACGGAGAGGGAACCGCACTCGCCAGTCAGGCAACCGGGCGCATCGTGTACGTGCCGCCCGAGGGCGAGGCTCGCGTCCGCGACCTCCTCGCCAACTGGGAGCGCTTCCTGCACGAGGCCCTCGAACTCGATCCGCTCGTCCGCATGGCGGTCGGGCACTACCAGTTCGAGGCGATCCATCCGTTCACCGATGGCAACGGGCGAACCGGCCGCATCCTCAACGTCCTCTACCTCGTCGAACAAGAGCTCCTTCCGCTGCCGATCCTGCACCTCAGTCGCGCGATCAACGCCAGCAGGGCGGAGTACTCCGATGGCCTGCTGGCGGTCACGACGGCCGGCGCGTGGGAGGCGTGGCTGCTCTACATGCTGCGGTGCGTCGAGGAGACGGCAACGTGGACCACGCGTCTGATCACCGCCATCCAGCGGCTCTCCGACCACACCGCAGCGTACGTGCGGACAAGGCGGCCCAAGATCTACAGTCGCGAGCTCGTGGACGTGCTGTTCGAGCAGCCATACTGTCGGATCCGGGACGTGGTGGCAGCCGGCCTTGTCGGGCGCCAGGCGGCATCACGCCACCTGAAGGCGCTCGTCGGCATCGGCGTGTTGCGTGAGGAGACGCACGGTCGAGAGAGACTCTTTGTCCACCCCAAGCTGATGGCGCTGCTGACGGGTGAGGCCGACACGTTCGAGGCCTACGAGTCGTGACACCGCGTCCGTTGCTGGGAAGGGACCCGGATGCCGCGTGATCCGCCGCTGACGTACGAGCAAGCCGTGACGAGGCTACGTGCCGACCCGACTCAGTCGGCGCTCGTCGAAGCCGCGTATCTCGACGCCGACAACGTGGCCGCCTTCGAGCGCTTCGCGGCGAGTCCGGAGTTCGCCGCCACGCTCGCACTGGTGAAGGAGCGCCTGGGCGGCGGACACGCGCGCCTGCTGGACGTCGGCTGCGGGAACGGCATGGCGGCGGCAGCGTTCGCGCGTGCCGGGATGGACGTGGTCGCCGTGAACCCAGACCTCTCGGCGGACGTGGGGCTCTCTGCCGCAGAGCGTCTGCGCCCGCTCGTTCGCAACGGATCGATCCGGACCGTCGCCGCGATTGCGGGCGCGTTGCCGTTTCCGGACGGAGCGTTCGATGTCGTGTACGCCCGGCAGGTCCTGCATCACATGCGCGACCTCGATCGCGGCGTCGCGGAGTGCGCTCGCGTCTTGGCACCGGACGGCCTGTTCCTCGCCGTGCGCGAGCATGTCGTCTCGGACGACGCCCAGCTGGCCGAGTTCCTGGAACAGCACCCGTTCCACTCGGACACGGGAGAGGAGTGTGCGTACCGCGTCGAGCAGTACGAGCACGCGCTCCGCGCGGCGGGGCTACGCGTACGCACCCTGGGGCCGTTCGAGTCCCCCATCAACGCCCACCCCACCACGGAAGCGCAGATCGACGGTTGGCTGCGAGACACGCTGTCGCGGCGAGTCGGACGTGTCGCCGCGTCGTGGATCGCGTCGCTGTCGCCTGTCCGAAGCTGGTACCGCACGCGCATCTCGCGCCTGTGCGAGACGCCGGGGCGCAACTACTCGTTCGTCGGCTGGCGCCTCGACTGAAGATCCGGATCGGTGCCGAGGGCCTGATTCCGCTACGCTCTGGAGATGCGTCCCCGCGCGAGCGCCCTCGCTGTCGCCTTCGAGATCGCCCTGGGAGTAGCACTGCGAGTCGCACTGCGAGTCGCACTGGGCATCGCTCTGATCGGGGCCGCTCCGCTCGCGAACGCGCAGGAGACGCCCGACCTCGACGCGTCGCTCGCGACCTGTCAGGCGCACGTCGAGAACGAGAAGTGGGCGGAGGGCGAGGCCGCCGTTCGCAAGCTCCTCGTCGACTTCGACGAAGACAAGCGGCTCTACGGCTACCTCGAGGAGATCGAGGAGGACCTGAAGCTCTGCCTGTTCCGTCAGGCGGTCTCGAAGCCGTCTGGAGAGGACCTGTTCGGCGTTGCGCACAAGCGCTTCGACCTTCGATCGCGTGCGGTCACGCTGAGGTACAGTCGACCGAGCGGCAGGGGCTGGGAGCAGGCCGACGGCATGGCGATCCTGTCGACGCGTCTCGACGGGGCGTTCACGCTCGAGTTCGACGCCGACGCGGTCGATCGCGACGGGGCCCGGCTCTCGGTGCTGGTCTGTTACGACATCGAGCGCGACGGCGGCTACGTCGTCTCACCGGGCATCGAGCGCAGCAGCGGATACATGTCGATGGCGAGCACGATCAGACGGGTCTCGGGCGAGGACATGAAGGAGCTGGGCTCCAAGCCCCCGCCCAGGGGGTACAAGTCCGAGGGCGGTTTCGTGGTCGTGCGCTCCGGCGCGTCGCTCACCCTCAAGGCCGGTGGCAAGACGCTGGCCAAGGGCAGCGACGGGCGCTTCAAGAGCGGCTACATCGCGTTCGTCGGCGCGCTGAAGAGCGTCCGGAACGTGCGCCTCAAGGGCAAGGTCGACAAGCACCACCTGCGCACGATGGTCGGCGAGTTCCTCGGCGATGCGCTCGCGGAGTGGGAGGACCAGAGTTGGGACCGGACGCAGGAGCTGCCGGCCTGGCTGCTGGACGGCCCCGCCGAGCACCAGCATCCGTCCCTCTTGCAGTGGCCGAGAGACCTGCCGCGCCACGGTCGGCCCGCGCTGAACGGCGTGCTCGGGAAGTTCCTCAACGGCGACGAGCTCGGGTTCGTCGCGTCGCTGCGCACTCTCCCGTCGCCACTACCGACGCTCACCTCGCACTATCTGGCCGGCCTCGCGGCGGCAGCGATGCGTCAGTACCGCAAGGCGGAGACGAACCTGACGCGCGTCATCGACGAGGATCCGGAGTTCGGACCCGCACGGATCTTTCGTGGCCTCGCGCGCTTCTCACGACGTGATCACGACGGGGCGCGCGAGGACCTCGAGGCAGCGCTGAAGACGTCGCCCGAGTATCCGCAGGTCCACTCGGGCCTCGCCCTCCTGCGGCTGTTCGCGCACGACGTCGACGGCGCGCAGCAGATCCTCGTCGACGCGACCGCGCAGGGCATTCGCGACGAGTCGCTGGACGTCCTACGCGCGTGGGTTCATCGCGCCCGCCGCGGTCCCACGTGGACACGGCGCTTCGAGCATGAGACGGATCACTACGTCGTGCGGAGCGACCACGGGAAGAAGCTCTGCTACGACGTCGCGACAAGCCTCGAGAGCATGCGCAAACGGTACGCACGTCACATGGGCGAGGCGCAGGCGCCCGGCGAGAAGGCGCGGGTGTACGTGTTCTCGGATCGCCTCGGGTACCTCGAGTACGCGGGTGACCTCGGGCTCGATCTCGAGATGACCTCGGGCGTCTACCTCCCCGTCCTTCGCGAGCTCGCGCTCTGGGTGCCGGCCGACCGGACGGACTTCGACTCCACCGTGCGCCATGAAGGGTTCCACCAGTACCTGCACCAGTTCGTCGAGGGAGCGCCCCACTGGTTCAACGAAGGGTGGGCCGAGGTCTTCGGAGACACGCGGTACCTCGAGCGGCGCAAGCGACCGGCGGCCATGCAGCTTCTCGTGCGGAGCCGGCGTTCCGTGCGCGACCTGCTGCTGGCCGACCCCGCGGAGTTCATGTCCGAGGCGCCGACCAACTACGCGCTGGCCGACGAGCTCGTGCGCTTCCTGCGCGACACGAAGGACAAGGACTTCAAGGGGCTGCTCGTCGCGTATCGCGACGCTCTCTACGCCGGGGCGTCGCGCCAGGAGGCGTTCGACGAGGTCTTCGAGCCGCACATCCGTCGACTGGAGACGGAGTTCCAGGCCGCGTTGGCGGCAGCGGCGCGGGGGCGGTAGCGCGCGCATCGATCGCAAGAGCATCGCGGGATCGCGGCGCGGCGACCTGCGTCCCGCATCGCCGCCGCGCCCAGCTCCCGACGGTGTCGAGGACGCGACCTGCCTCGTCCGCTGCGCGCCGACGGAGACTGTCGCGCAGGCACCCCCAGTCGGCGCGGGTGGGTCAGGAGACCCACCCCTACTGTGAAGAACAACGGCTAGCCGTCGTTCTTCGCGATCTCCTGATCCCGTAGCTCGCGGCGCAGCAGCTTCATCATCGAGCTCTTCGGCAGCTCGGACCGGAACTCGAACGCGCGCGGCACCTTGTAGGCGGCGAGGTTGTCGCGGCAGTGCTGCTCGAGCGCCTCAGCCGTGGCATTCGTGCCGGGGTTCAACACGACAAAGCTCTTCACCGACTCGCCGCGCGTCTTGTCGGGGATGCCGATCGTGCAGGCCTCGAACACGGCCGGGTGGTCCGTGAGGATGCGGTCGATCTCGTCGGGGTAGATGTTGTAGCCCGAGGCCAGGATCATGTCCTTCTTGCGACCGACGATCTTGAAGTAGCCGTCCTCGTCCATCTCGGCGAGGTCGCCGGTGTACATCCAGCCGTTCTTGATCGCCTTGTCGGTGGCGTCCTGGCGCTGCCAGTAGCCGACCATGACCTGCGGGCCCTTGACGATCAGCTCGCCCGCCGCACCCTGCTCGACGTCCGTGACGCCGTCCTCCGGATCCACGATGCGCGCGTCGGTCTCCGGCAGCGGGACGCCGATCGACCCGACCTTCCGCGAGCCGCCCATCGGGTTGCAGTGCGTACAGGGTGAGCACTCGGTCATGCCGAAGCCCTCGACGATCGTGGCGCCGGTCAACTGCTCGAAGCGGTTGAGCGTGTCCTTCGGTAGCGGCGCGGAGCCGGAGACGCAGACGCGCACCGAGCTGACATCCGCGTTCTCGATCCCGGGGTGCTGGTTCAGCGCAGCGAACAGCGCCGGCACCGACGGGAAGAGCGTGACGCCGTACTTCTCGACGTTCTTCACCATCATCGGGATGTCGCGCGGGTTCGGCATGATCACGACGAGTCCGCCGACGCGCAGCGGCAGCAGCATCGCGATCACGAAACCGAACACGTGGAAGTACGGCAACGCGCCGAGCGTGACCTCCTTGCCGTCGCGCATTCCGGGCAACCACGCGCAGAGCTGCTGCACCTGCGTCGACAGGTTGCGATGCGTCAGCATCACGCCCTTCGCGGGACCGGTCGTGCCGCCCGTGTACTGGAGCAGCGCGAGATCGTCGAGAGCGCCGCCGGACGCCGCGGGCGCGTTGCCACCGCGGGCCACGAGGTCCTTGAACGAGTGGATGCCGGGCCCGGGTGCCACCTTCGCGTGCAGACCGGCCTTCTTCAGTTTCAGCGGTGCGAGCAGGTTCAACGGGAAGCGCAGGTAGTCGGGCACGTGCGTGATGACGTAGTGCTCCACCTGCAACTTCGGACGCAGCGCCTTGATCGTCCTCTCGTAGAGCCAGCCGCCCGTGATCACCACATGGACGGACGCGTCGGTCCACTGGTGCTCGATCTCACGCGGCACGTAGAGCGGGTTCGTCATGACGACCTGCGCGCCGAGGCGCAGAGTGGCCATCACGGCGATCGTCGTCTGCGGCAGGTTGGGCAGGTGGATCGCGACGCGCGAGTCCTTCTTCACGCCGAGACCGGCCAGTGCGCCCGCGAAGCGCTCGACCTGATCCGCGAGCTCGCGGTACGTCAGGGCGCAGTTCATGAACCGGATGGCCGGTCGGTCTCCGAAGCGATCGACCGTCTGCTGGAACATCTGGACGATGTCCACGTCGTCGAAGTCGATCGAGGTGGGCACTCCGGCGTCATACGCCTGGTGCCAGGGTCGCGCGCCCGTTGCGTCGGTCATGATCCGCCTCCCCGCACTCGCTGTGCGAGGACGCACGATAGCGCGGAAGCACGGGCGATTGCGACCGCAGCGATCAGCCTGTCGGAGTGACGGCGTCGACGTGCGAGACACCGCTGGCGCGACAGGCTGATCGTTAGAACGCCCGCCGAGGACCGAGGGAGCCTTGTCGTGGACGAGGATCCAGGCGTGAGCACGACGGCAGTTCGACCGCGGGAAGTGGACCAGGCCAGGCTCTTCCCGACGTCGGCGAGGGACTTCATCCCGACGGCCACCTAGGCGCGTGGTACCGCCGCACGCCAGGCAGTCGGCCTCTAGCCCGGACTATTCATGACGACTCACACACCTGACCGGGCCAGACCGCCGAGCTCGGCGTTGCGCCTCCTCCGAGACGGAACGACGTCGCAGTCGTCGGCGCGCCTTGATCTCGACGCTCTGTCCTCGCTCAGGACGGGCCACTCGGCGCGGGCCGTGGCCCCCGCATCCAGGCGGCTTCTGGACTCCCGGGCCCCGCTCGTCACGGACTGCGCGAGCCTCATGAATAGGCCGGGCTAGCTAGCAGGCTGTCGCGCCAACCCGCGCGGCCCGTCGAGGCCGAGACGGCGACAGGCTGCTAGTCGTCCTTCTTCTTCCGGCCCTCGCCTCGCTTGCGCTTGCGCTCGGCCTTCTCGGCGGCGCGCTCCTTGTCCTCGGCGCGACGCGCGGCGGCGGCGTCGAAGTCGAACGTCTTGGCGTTGTCCTTCCACCAGGCTCGCCAGGCATCCGGGTCTCCGCCGAAGCGTTCACCGGTCGCGACGCGCAGGGCGCGGTGCGCTGCCTGATGGGCGTTCGCGCGCTTGCGGCCCTTCGACATGATCTTGATGAGCGCCTCGATCGCGTCCTTGTGCGGAATCTGCGCGACCGCCTTGAGACGCGCGTCCGCAATGTCGGGATCGGTGTCGTGCTCCAGGCCCCCGACGAGTGCCGGGATCGATTCGGGTCGCGCGAGATCGCCGAGGGCCTCGACGGCGAGCAGCAGCTCGATCTCGTCCGACTGGTCCTTCGACAGTTTCGACAGCCGGGCGGCGAGCGCCTTCGCGGCAGCCTTCTGATCGGCCTCGGCGTCGCGGTTGCCGAGTGCGCGGATCGCCGCCGTCCGTACCTCGTAGCGCTCGTCAGTGAGGACCTTGGTGAGCGGACGCGTCAGCTTCGCGTCCTGGACCTCCAGGGCCGCCTCCGCGGCGAGGACGCGCTCCGAGTACTCCTTCGACTTCAAGCCGGCAACCAAGCTCTCGACGTCGGGCTGGGCCGACGCAGCGTCGGGCGCCGGGCGCGCACCCGCGTCCTGCGCTGTGGGATCCTGGGCGGTGGGATCCTGCGCTGTGGGATCCTGAGCAGCGGCGGGCAGAGCGGAGGCAGCGAGAAACGCGACGGCGAGCAGCTGGACTGTGAAGACGAGGCGGCGCATGGGATCCCTCCTGATGGACGCCCCTGGAACCCGGGCGGGCCTGCATGGTTTCGGGCCTGGGGGGTTTCGGGCAGGGTGGGTTCGTGCGGCGGCGAGAACGCATGGCGGCGGAGCCACTCACAGGATGGGACACCGGGCCGGGCAGCGAGCCGGGCAGCGAGCCGGGCGGGGGATCAGAACCACCCACGGCGTCGGAAGAAGAGCAGCATTCCGCCCGCGACGACGGCCATCACCCCGAGCAGCGCGAAGTACGCCCACGGCAGCTGCAACTCCGGCATGTTCGCGAAGTTCATCCCGTAGAGGCCGGCCAGGAAGCTGAGCGGGATGAAGATCGTCGAGATGACGGTGAGCACCTTCATCACCTCGTTCATCCGGTTGCTGGTGACGTTCAGGTGCAGGTCGACCATCATCGCCACCATCTCGCGGAAGATGGACAGCGAGTCGAACGCGTGGATGACGTGGTCGTGCGCGTCCCGCAGGAACGGGCGCGTCTCGTCCTGGATGAGCGTGGTCTCCATGTGGACGGTCCGCTGCACGACCTCCCGCAGCGGCCAGACCGCCTTGCGCAGGACGATGAGCTGGCGCTTCGCTTTGTAGATCGACGGGAGCAGGTACTCGCCGGTGTCATCCATCAGCCGTTCGTCGATCTCTTCGAGCCGATCGCCCACCTGATCGATCCACGCGTAGTAGTGATCGACGACCACATCGATGATCCGATACGCGAGGTAGTCGGCGCGGTGACGGCGCATCCGGCTCTCTTCCATTGCGAGCCGACCGTGGATCGGCTGCAGCACGGCCGACGAAACGTCCACCAGCGTCAGGACGTACCCCGCGCCGAGCACGATGGTCAGCGGTTCGGAGATCGCCGTACCGCCCTCGCCCATCCGTAGCACGCGCATCGTGACGACGATGTGATCGCCGTAGTCGTCCAGGCGCGGCCTGCGCGCCTTGTTGCTCAACGCACTCGTCACGAGCGGGTGCAGCCCGAACACGCGCGAGACCTCGGCGATCGCCGCCGCGTCGGAGAGGCCCTCGACGTGTACCCACGTGACGTCGGCCGCCCCCCGGACGCCGCCGACCTCGTCCACCGAGGCGAGCTCGCGCCGCGCGATCTGATCCGCGTCGTACGACGTGACGACGATCCGCGTGGTCTGCTTCGGCGACTCGGCTCGGCGCACGAACGTGCCAGGGGGCGGGCGCGGATGCTGGTCAGACGGCTGGGGTTCACTCACGGTGGCGCCATGATGGGCGTCGGGAAGGTCGTCCGGCAACGCTTCTCGGCCGGCGTAGTGAAGCGACGGGAGACGCCCTCGGGCTCCGTCGCGCCCCTCCGAGGGGCGGCTCCGACCGCTTCAGATCTGCGTAACACGGCGACAGTACCGTGCTCCATCGAGGGTGCCGGGTCCGCAGGGAGGCCCACGCCCGTCGTGGCGGATGTCCCGCCGCAGTCACCGAGGGCGACACGCAGACGCCCCGGAAGCTCGCCGCCTCCGCCTCACGCTCACGGAGTTCACCCGATGAAGCCCTCTCGCGTCCTCCTCTTCGTCGTCGCCGCGCTCGCGGTTGGCGTCACCCTCTGGTCCGCGCCGACCTCGGCCGCGTTCGCCCGTGGCGGCGGCGGCGGTGGTGGTGGAGGAGGCGGCGGGGGCGGTGGAGGCGGTGGCGGCGGCGGCGGCGGCGGAGGAGGCGGTGGAGGTCGCCCGCCTCCGGGCGGCGAAGGCGGCGGTGGTTCTGGTGGCGGGGAGTCGACCGGCGGTGGCGGTGGAGGCGAGTCCACCGGAGGCGGGTCGGGCGAGGGTGTCGGCGGCGGCAGCGAGGGCGGCAGCGAAGGCGGCGGAAGCGAGAGCGGCAGCGAGGGCGGCACTGCGGGTCCGACCGATGACGGCGGCACCGGGACCGGGACCGACACGAGCCGCGACAAGGACGACAAGGAGAAGAAGAAGACTCCCGAGGGGCTGCAGGACGCGCTGCTCGCCGCGTGCATGGAGCGCGTCGCCGACGACGTGTTCTGGGCTCGGCTCGAGGAGCTGAACCGCGACGATCTTCTTCGCCAGATCCCGGCGCCGGCGACGTCGCTCGAGGGAGTGGTCTCGCTCTTCGAGGGTGGGCGCCTCGAGGCGGCGGCAGAGCTCTGCTCGGAGCGTCTTCTGGCCGCGCCGCGCGATGTGGCGACGCACGTCCTCCATCAGGACATCCAGTCGGGCCTCGGTGAGGAGAAGAAGCTCGTCCGCGCGTACCGTGCGCGCTCCGGTGCGAGCGAGGCCACGGCGGACGACCTCTACCTGTATGCGCGCCTCTTGTCGGGAAAGACCGCCGTTGCGGCCTACGGGAAGGCTCTGAAGTCGACGCCGGATCACGTCCCGTCGCTCTGCGGCCGGGCCGCGGCGCTCCTCGACATGGGCGACGTCGCCGCAGCCGAGATTGACTTGCGTCGGGCGAGCGAGCTCCAGCCGCGCGAAGCGTCGCACGCGAACGCGCTCGGACGCAGCGCACACCTGCGGGACGACGTCGAAGCGGCGGAGAAGCTGCTCCGCGAGGGGCTCGTGCTGGATGCCACGTTCACGCTCGAGCGCGTGAACCTCGGCGCGCTGCTGATCTCGGACGAGCGCCTCGACGATGCCCGCAAGGAGCTCGAGCAGGCCGCGGCCGACGCGCCGGAGAGCGCGCTGGCAAGGGTGGCGCTCGGACACCTCGAGCGGGTCGTCGCGCGAACGCCGGTTGACGAGACGGACCTCGCTGAGGACGACGCGGCGGCCGGCGATGCGGGCGGCGACGGAGACGAGTCGGGCGCAGGCGACGGGGGAGCGGACGGGGATTCCGGCGAGGACGGGGACGTTGGAGCGGACGGGGACGTTGGAGAGGACGGGGACGTTGGAGAGGACGGAGCCGAGGAGCCGGTGGAGCCCGAAGAGCCGCCGACGCCGCTCGAGCTCGCGTACGACCACTTCAAGGTCGCGACCGAACTCGATCCGCAGTCCACGGCTGCGCTCAACCTGCTCGCGTACGTGACGCTCGAGCTCGAGCCCGAGTCCCCGGTGGAGTCGCTCCTGCGGCTCGCGATGCACATCGACCCGGACGATCCGTACGCCGTCATCAACCTCGCACACGGCTACATCCGCAGCGACCTGAACGCCGAGGCGGAGAAGTTCCTGCGCAAGCCGCCCGAGGCCAGCAAGGACGTCCCTGAGATCCACTTCCTGCGGGCGGTGGCGCTCGAGGGCGTCGGTAACTCCGGCAAGGCGCAGAAGTCGTTCGAGCAGGCGGTCAAGCTGAGCGACGACGACCCGCTGTTCCTCCGCGCACTGGGCAACTTCCACCGCGCACAGAAGCGCTGGCGCGAGGCCGTCCGGACGTTCGAGAAGGTGGTCGACGCGTCCGACGCCTCCGCCGAGTCGCTCGTCGAGCTCGCCTCCGTGCAGCGCGAGGCACGCAAGGGCAAGGACGCCGTCAAGACGCTCGAGCAGTTGACTGAGGCGTATCCCGAGGAGACGGAGCACTGGCTCGCCCTCGGCCTCGCGTGTCACGAGGAGCTCGGTCGCAAGGGCCGCAAGAAGGCGATCGAAGCGCTCGAGGTCTACCACGACCTCGGCGGTGACGATCCGGCGGCAGACGCGGCCCTCGCGGACCTCAAGGGGCGATAGCACAGGGACGGCGGCCGCACGCGCGTAGCATTCGCGGATGCGACGCGTGTCGATCGTCGGCTCTCCGGGCGCGGGCAAGACCACGCTCGCGCGTGAGCTTGCCGCAGCGCTCGGTGGTGATCACATCGAGCTCGATTCGCTCAACCACATGCCGGGCTGGACCGAGCGACCGCGCGACGAGTTCCGCGCGCTGCTCAGCGAACGGCTCGAGTCCCCCACGTGGGCCGTGTGCGGCAACTACGGCCAGGCGGCCCAAGACCTCGTGTGGGCGGCGGCAGACACGGTCGTCTGGCTGGATCTGCCGCGACGCACGGTCATGTGGCGGGTGTTCGTTCGCACGCTTCGCCGCGCCTACCTCGGCATCGAGCTGTGGAACGGCAACCGGGAGCGGCCCTGGTACATGTTCAAGCCGAAGCCAGAGGACAACATCCTCCTGTGGACGTGGACGCAGTTCGGCAAGTACCGCGAGCGCTACGTCGCGGCGCTCGCGGACCCGCAATGGACGGACCTCAACTTCGTCCACCTGAGGACGCCGGACGAGGTCGCCGCCTGGCGCGATGCGGTCGTCGAGCGCGCGCGCTAGTCGTCCGACGTCGCGCCGACCGAACGCCACAGTCTGCGGTAGAGCCGCCCGTGGCCCCTCGCGTACCCGAGGAACGAGGGAGACGGTGCTACCTCGTAGATCACGAAGGGCCCGGAGTCGCGCGCGGTCCAGAGACGCACCGACTCGGCGAACTCGGGGCCGGGCCAGGCCTTGATGAACCCACGCGCACTGCGCAACCCGATCTGGAATCCATTGCGGACCGGGATGCGCAGCGTGACCGGGGGTCCGGCATCGCCGCCGACCTCCTCGCTGGGCAGCTCGACTGTCTGAATCACTTCCGGAGCGAGGCCGATCTCGAACGGGAACGGCGGTGAGCGGATGACGCCGCGCCAGTCGCCCTGCGCCTCGTGGCTGTACGCCGTGTCGTCGATGGCCAGTTCGACGATCGCCGAGTAGCGCCCGGGCGGCGCGGAGTCCCACAAGCTCGCCAGCCAGAACGTGACCTGACCGTCCGTCGGCTCGTCCACGGAGAGATCGAGGATGCGATAGCCCCACGGCGAGCGCAGGTCGCGTTCGGGAGACGGGGGCGGGGGCGGTGAGTCACCCGCGTCGCCGGAGCCCTCGCTCACGCTGGGTCCGACCCGCTCCGACTCCCGCTCGTCGAGCGGAGGCAGAGGCGGGTCGCTCATGCCGCCGGACGGGTCTTCGCAGCGCAGCGTCACTGCAGATCCGCCCGCGGCTGGGGACAGCACGAGGCGTGCGAAGTACCACGGGCCTCGCGCGTCGAGGGTCTGGACGCGATCAGGCACGTCCTCGCGTTGTGCGTGGACGTCGACCGACACACGGAGGGCGTCGCCTCGCCGAGCGCTCTCCGGAGCGCGAACGCGAATTCGCAGTCCGTGGGTCGCCGGTCCCCACGCAGGCTCCTCCACTGCCGGGGACGCGCTCTCCCGAACGGGCGAGGCAGCGGGAGACGTCGTCGCGGCGACATCGCGGTGTGCGGCGCATCCCGAGAACAGAACACAGATGCTCACGACCTGAACGACTCGACGGCCCATTCTCTGCGACATGGCTCCGCGAGCCTACCACCGCGGTCGTCGGAGGCGATGCCGGCTAGGCGTCCGGCGCGAGCGCGTCTTCGAGGAACGCGAGGATGCGCTCCTCCATGTAGACGCGATCGGCCTCGCCGCGGGGCATGTGGCGTTCGTTCGGGAACAGCAGCAGTTCGTACGGCTTGCGGGCCTTGATGAGCGCGTTGATGAGCCGCGCCGTGTGACGGAAGTGGACGTTCTCGTCGATGAGCCCGTGCACCAGGAGCAGCCGCCCGCGGAGCCCCTCGATGTGCGTCATCACGGCACCCTGCGCGTACCCGTCGGGGTTCGACTGCGGCGTGCCCATGTAGCGCTCGGTGTAGCACGTGTCGTAGCCGTCCCAGGCAGTGACCGGCGCGCCCGATACCGCGGCGCGAAACACGTCGGGCTCCTGGGCGAGGCACATGGCCGCCATGAACCCGCCGTAGCTCCAGCCGTAGATCGCCACGCGATCCGGATCGCCGAGCCCTTGCTCGACAAGCCAGCGAACGCCATCGACCTGATCGCGCACCTCGACGGTCCCCATGGCGTGCCTGAGCGCGCCTTCGAACGCCAGGCCGCGGCGTGCCGCCCCGCGGTTATCGACGACGAACACGAGGTACCCGCGACGACGGAGCGACTGTGCCCGGAGATCGACGGTCATGTCCCAGCCGTTCGTGATGCGCTGCGCGTGCGGTCCGCCGTAGACGCTGATGACGACGGGCCACGGCCCCTCGCCCGCAGGGGTGTAGAGGGCGCCGCACAGCTCCTGACCGTCGCGGCTCGAGAGGTGCACGAGCTTCGGCGGCACGAGCGCGAGCTCGGCGATCCGCACGTCATCGGGCGCGCTGAGCACCTGGACGACGGAGCCGTCGTGGGCGTCACAGAGTTCGACCACAGGCGGCTGGTCGAGCGCGTGGCGCCGATCGACGAACGTGTCGCCCGTCGAGTCGACGACGACGATGTGCATCCCCGCCGCCGCGGTGATGCGTTGCGGCTCGCCACCGGCCAAGGGAACAGCGTAAAGGTGCCGCTCGGTCGCGCCGTCGCGCGTGCCCATGAACAGCACTCGACCGCGCGCCTCGTCGACGCGCGCCACGGCCTCGGCGATCCAGTCACCGGCAGTCAGGGTGCGCACGAGCGAACCGTCAGCCGCACGCAATTCCAGATGCTGGAAGCCCGTGCGCTCCGAAGCCCAGAGGAAGCACCCGGCGAGGTCGCCCTCCTTGAGCGCGCGGAAGCAGCGGTGCAGGTTGATCCAGACCTCGCTCGTCTCGCGCAGCAGTTCGGTCGCCGCACCCGTCTCGGGATCGAGCCGCAGCAGGCGTAGCTCCGACTGCTCGCGGTTGAGCATCTGGACCGCGAGCGCACCGTCGGCGAACCATCCGACGCGAGCCAGGTAGACGTCCTCGTCGGCGCCCAGATCCATCCAGACGACGTCGCCACCCGCAGCTGCGACCACGCCCAACCGCACGCGTGCGTTGGGTGCGCCGGCGAATGGGTAGCGATGGTCCTCCTCCGCTCCGTACCCGACGGAGGCCTTGCCCTGGTGCATGATCCGGTACGCCGGGATGTGCGTCTCGTCGACCTCGGTGAAGGCCAGGCACGAGGAGTCCGGCGCCCACCAGTAGCCGCGCAGACGCTCCATCTCCTCCTGGGCCACGAACTCCGCCAGCCCGTTGGTCCGACCCGTACCACGCGCGCCGGTCGTGATCTGCACGGCCGCGCCGCCCTCGACGGGGACGACATGGAGCTCGGCGTCTCGAACGAACGCGATCTGCAGCCCGCTCGGTGAGAAGCGCGCATCCAGCGCCGGGTGATCGCCCGTTGGGACGACCTCACGCAGCGCGTTGCCGGGCGCGTCCATCACGTGGATCGCCCCGAGGAGGGGCACCATCACGCGGCCGCCGTCGTCGCTCCACGCGTACGACGTGATGCCCACCGCCCGCTGTCGCAGCCGCTCACGACGGAGACGCTCCTCCAGCGAGAGCTGCTCCTCGCCCGCCGGTCCGGGAGGCACCGCGAGCACCTCGTTCGCACCGGTGTCGAGATCGTGCCCCATCAGGCACTGACCGAGGCCGCCGTCGGGGCTCGCCAGATACGTCAGCAGCCGACCACCGGGCTGGAAGCGATGACCCAGCGGCACTGCGGTGCCGGGTCGCGGGTAGCGCGCGACCTCCTCGATCGGGATCGGGCGCGTGCTGGCGTCGTCTCGGCGGGGGGCGTCTCGGTTGGCGTCGTGTGCGGTCATGTCCGCATCACACCCGCCCGGCGGCGCGTCGTCACCGATAAGCCGCGCGTAGTCAGTCCGTGAACCCGCCGCGTGACTCGCCGGTCTCACCGGCATGAGCCACCAGGCTCGATCGCTTCGTCGCGGGCTCGTGGGGCCGCTCCGACTCACACGGCCCGACGCGGGCGGCTCCTGCGCCTCACACGCCGATGCGCGCGAACTCAGTCGGCAACGATGGCGCGGCCGTCCCGTCGCTCGGTGTCGAGGCTCGGTGCTCGCGGAGCCCTACAGACGCGACGAGAGGAAGTCGAGCGTGCGGCGAAGTGGAGCGGTCAGCCCGGCGAACTGACCCTGGGACCGCATGACGCTACGATCGTCCCCGGGGGAGGAACGGACGATGAGCGTCGCGCACACGGTGGCCGTCGGTGCGATCGCGCTGGCTCTCGGCGTCGTGCTCGGCATGGCACTGTCCGGCGGCGTGGATCCTCCGACCGACCCCGGTCGTCCTCCCGAAGCCGCTGCCGATGACGAGTCGCCCGGCGACCCGCGCGAGCCGAGCAACGCCGCGCCGAGCGAGCGCCAGCAGCGCCAGCGCGTCGGTCCGTCCGTCGAGGTCTCCACTCTGCTCGAGCGGGCAGCGGCCGCGATCAATCCGCCGGAGATCCCCGACGGCGACGGCCGCATCGAGGGCACGGTGAAGACGCGCGCGGGCAAGCCTGTCGCGGGCGTCGAGATCCAGGTGGTCGTGCAGGGCTCGGGACGCGTCGGCTCGCGCGCGTGGAACGAGCGCTCGCTCGCCGAGCGCTTCGAGCAGATCGTGCAAGCCGACCGCATCAGCGAGGCGACGAGACGAACGACGGTCTCGGGCCCCGACGGTCGCTACGCGCTGGCCGGGCTGCCCGCCGCGCCGCACATGGTGAGCGGGAGCTCCGACGACTACCGAGTCGGTCACTCAGGCCAGCACCGGCCGTACGTGACGCCCGACGCAGTCGTCGACCTCGTGGCGGACCCCGTCGTCACGGTGACCCTCGACGTCGCGTTCGAAGACGGCACGGAGCCGGATCAGGTCCTGGTGAACTTCACGTCCGGAGGGAGCAGGATGGCGACGTCGTGGACGCCGTCGAACCGCACGGCGCAGTTCGGCCCGGGGACGTACAAGGTGAGTGCGGCCGGCGGCGCGAACGACGAGCTGACCGCGGAGATCACGAGCGTCACGCTCGTGCACGGCGAACCAGTCGCCCCGGTGACGTTGGTGCTCGCCTCGCGACCCGGGATCGCGGGCCGCCTGATCATGCCCGAGGGTGCCCCGTTCGTGTGGGCGGCCATCGGCGCCGAACTGATCGGTCCCGACACGACACCGGAGTCCGTCGCGGCCGGCCAGCAGAAGACCAACGCCAACCAGCACGCGGGCTATCGCTACACGATCACCGGGCTCGCTCCGGGGCGGTACCTGCTGGTCGCGTGGAACTTCCACCAAGGCGAGGTACTGGCGAGTCGGGAGGTGACCGTCGGCGACGAGATGGCGCTCGCGGATCTCGAGGTTGCCGGACCGAACCGCGAGGACTACCTCGAGATCGTCGCCACGGCACCGGACGGCGAGCGCTTGTCGGGCCTGCGGGTGCGTCTCCGCTTCGCGGGCGAGCGGAGGAACTCCTCCACCGGCACGAACCTGATCGAGCGTCCGGACGGCGTCGTCTGGGCGAAGCACCTGACGGCCGGGAACACGGGCGGCGAACCCGGTTCGTACTACGTCGGTGTCTCCCACGCGTCGTTCGGGACGACCGAGGTCGAGTACCGCCCCGGACCGGCGGCACGTGCGGAGGTGGCCTTCCAGACCCCCTCGTTCGTCGACGTCACCGTGATCGGTGCATCGGTCGACCTGCTCTCCACGGGCCTGACCGTCAACTGCACGGACGACGGGAACGCGTCCGTCATCCACGGCACCGGCAACGCCGACGCGGAGGGCAACGCGCGCGTCGGTCCACTCCAGCCGGGCGTCGCGAAGCTGACGGCGCTGACGCGCGCCAATCGCCGCAACTTCATCCTCGCCACGCACGAGATCACGGTGCGCGGCGGCGACAACGAAGCCCGTCTCGTGCTCCCATCGCTGCACACGATCCGGATCGAGTGCACGACGCCCGCCGCTCGTGCCGGACAGAGCGTGAAGTTGCGCCGGAGGGACGGCGACAGCCGCACGCGCTTCAGCATCTCCCAGCGCGTCCCCGCCACCGGCAAGCTGCTCATCCGCTTCATCCCGCAGGGCAAGTACCAGGTCCAGATCGGTAGCGAGAAACAGGACATCACCCTTCCCGGCAACGACCTCGTGCGCTTCTGACCGTGATGACGCCTCAAACCTGGCATCCCCGGCAGGACTTGAACCTGCGACCTACGGTTTAGGAAAGCGCGGGAACGAGTGCCCCACGAAGGGGTCGCAAGTCCAGACAACGAGCCGGGTTACATGCTGTTCAGACGAGGACGCTGCGCACTGTCTTTGGGTCTCACTTTGTCAGGACGCGCTGACACGCGACCAGGTCACCACACTTCTCGCCGTCTTCGCGCGGCTCGACGACGCTGACCGAACGACGGTGCTACGCATCGCCGATGGGCTCGTCCGATGAGCGCCGCGGCCATGGATCACGACCGAACGATCCCCGACTGGATCACGGTTACGCACGACAACCGGTCCGACCTCTCGTGGTGTCTGCGCGGTCCGACCGAACGGCTGAAAACGGGCATCAACACGTACAGGACAGCGGTGCGGGACGGCCACGGCACCATCCTCGCCTCCGACGGTCCAGAGCCGCGTCCACACATGCTGATCATGGGCGGCAAGGCGCTCAAGGCGTGGCGTGCGGATGGCTCCGTGCGCGACCTGATCGTCCGGCTGGCGTCCAAGGGCGTGAACTGCACTCGGATCGACTTGACTCGCGACACGACCGGCGATTGGACGCCGTACCGGCTGGAGGAAGTGATCGAGGCGGATCGCTACGTCTCGCCGTGGCATCGCTTCCACTTCCACCACGGCAAGGGCAACCACGGTCTGACCGTCGAGTGCGGCAGCCGCTCGTCGACGGCCATGCTCCGCTGCTATGACAAGAAGGCCGAGATGGAGGCGGCCGGCGAGACGTGTCTATTCGACCGGCTCTCCCGCTGGGAGCTGGAGTTGAAGGGCAAGCTCGCGCGCAAGGCGTTCCGACGGATTGCCCGGCTCGACGAGCGCACCGATCCAGAGACCGGCGAGGTGATCTGGCCGCTGCGCGTTCTCCATTCTGCTTGGTTGGAGCCGCGGCTGCGGATCACGGACAAACCCGTGGATCGCGACGGGAAGAACCAATCGCACACGAAGACACTCCCCGAGTGGGATGCGTTCCTCGCCGGGGCGGCCGACGACATCCTGGCGCCCGACATGGACGAACGGAGCCCGGCTGCTCAGGCGTACGAGATGGCCAGATGGGCCGCGCGGAGCCTCGCGCCGACGGCCGCGCTGTTCCACGAGCTTGGGGGCGACGATCTGCTCGCAGTATTTCTGGACTGCGGTCGTGGTCGGTCGTCGGCCAAACACGGGCTCATCCTGGAGCACCGGGCAACAACACTCGATGCCATCCGTTCCGGGTTCGACGCGGCGTGACGCCCGCGCGCCGCGCCGACCGAAGTCGCCCGCGACCGGACGGCGCGCGCCGGGCGAAGCCCGGCGCCCTACCCCCTCTACTAACAGGGGGGTAGGGGTAGTAACCGATAGTGGTGGCACGACTCTCCTCGTCGCTTGAAGCGGAGAGGTATGCCCGAATTGCGAACACGGCGCTCGCGTGCGGAGGCCGCGTCGGGACGCCGATAGGCCATCGCTCGGACCCGCCAAGCGAGCCGACCACCAGCAAGCGAGATTCTCCGACACGATGCGAACTGAACTTGACCGTGCACAGCCACGGAACGACGCTGGTCGCTGTACAGGTGGGGATCCGCACTCGAAGGGGTGTCTCCGTCGCGGAGTGTGGTGCAAGGAGCGAGTATGGCGCAACAGGGTCGAAAGCGTACATCGCCAGCCAAGGCGCGCAGCCGCCAGTCCAGCGAGTCAGAGGGCCCGTACATCTGGCCGCACATGTGCGCGATGAGCGTGGAGAACTTTAAGGCCATTCGGTCGCGTGAACACCTGGAGATTCGGCCGCTGACGCTGGTCACCGGAGAGAACAGTTCTGGGAAATCAAGCCTGCTCCAGGCGTTGATCCTGCTGAAGCAGAGTCTGGAAGACCCCGCGCGAGGCAGTGAACTCGCATTCGACGGACTAGTGGACTTGGGGTCATTCGCGCGCGTCCTCAGCGACGGAGCGAACGGTGATGAAGGCTTCACCATCGCGCTGGAATTCGGCGTTGGTGTGCATCGCGACGAACTCCGAGAGTCCTACGGCGTGCACGCTCGGCGTGCCGAGATCAGCCTCACGTTCTGCCTGGAAGACACGGGTCAACCAACAGCCGGACCCCCTCATCTCCGGGGCTTCGAGATGGTGCTGATCGATGACAAGGGGACCCGGCACGACTGGCTGACGTTTGAGTCGTCGGACGGCCGGGACTTCTCGATCACGTCCTTCAGTCGGAGGGCCGCGGCACGGATTCGTCAAGCAGCGAAGGGGTCTCCGTTCCGTCTCCCAAAGATCAGCGAGCTCTCGGTTCGCTTCGAGCGACTGTGTCCCGGATACGTGAATGTCGACGCGGTCGGAAGCAGCACGACGGGCGGTCGTGCCAAGTACACCCTTCCTATCGCGATGTTCCTTCCGACGGTCGGAGCGCTGGCCCGGCTCTTCGTCGGAGAGTGCACCGACAGTCTCCACTACCTGGGCCCGCTACGCGTCGAGCCGAAACGGATCTACCAACGGTCGGCTCGCTCAATGGGTATCCACGGCGAGAACAGCATGCCGTATCTGTACGCGAACGCGCGACAGCACGTCGAAGATGGCGCCCCGCCCGGACGTCGAACTCAAACGCTCTTGGGGTGCGTGGAGGCCTGGCTGGACCACCTCGGTCTGACTCGGTCATTGACGTTCGCCAGTCGCGGCGACCTCTACGTGGAGGTGATGGCGGATGGTCGGCACCTCCCAGAATTGGGATGTGGCGTCGGCCAAGTTCTTCCGGTTCTGGTGCGCTGCCTTGCGGCGGGCCGCTACAGCACTGTGCTGCTCGAGCAACCCGAGCTGCACCTGCATCAATCGCTGCAAGCGCTGCTCTGTGACTTCCTGATTGCCCAATCCCGGCGGGGACTTCGCATCATCGTCGAGACGCACTCCGAGATCATGATCCAGCGACTCCGAACGCGAATCGCCGAAGAGTCCGATGGGTTCGTTCGCGCCCACTCCGCCGTTTACTTCATGTCGAAGTCAGGCGACGGCCTTCAGGAAATCGAGATCGACAACTACGGAAACGTCAAATCCTGGCCAGAGAGCTTCTTCGACCAGGGGCTCAAAGAGGTACGCGCACTGAGCGTCGCGCAGGCCAAGCGAGACCAGAAGTAGGTGGCAGAGAGACGTGCGTGGGTGGCGGTAGAGCCATCGTGTGAGAGCGCTGGAGGGGCGGTCGGCATCGACGAGTTCCTGACCGCAGCGCGCGAACTTGAGAGCGTGTGTGCGACCACGGCAGAGAACGTCGCCGTACGCCTGGCGGTCTCGAACGGCGTTTGGGCGGGAGACCCCAACACAGTTCGTGCGTTCTCGACGGTCTACTCTCGACACTCCGATCGAGTCCAGCTGTTCGACGAGCTCGAAGATGTTCTGCCAGTGGACGCCAGTTCCGTCCCGGATGGCGCTGGCGCTATGACTGCGGACTTGCTGAGTCACATCTGTGCTACGAACTCTTGCAGCGCATTCGGAACCCTGCGGGGATCCGGCTCCACTCAGCGCTTTCAACTAGTGCAGGCTGACGGAGCAACTCGGTCGGTGGTGCGTTTTGCGTGCGGCGTCACCGCGAAGGCCATGCGAGACCCAATGGAAGACTGGCTGACCGTCTATCGGTCGCGCGACATGCGGCTCGCGGTCTTGAGCATCGACGATTCCTCCGCCCTGCTCGAGCGCGCGAGCGTAGAGTTTGGCTTCCGTGAAAGCCGCGCGCTGAGGGCCGGACCGAAGGCGACGAGGGCCTTCCGTACGCGCGTTCGCCCGCTGTCGCAGGCTGATGACTGGCTACTCGTCGCGACGCACCGAATCTCACACAGCCACACCGAGGGTCTCCGGTGCGCGTTCGCGGCGGGTGACACTTGGACGCGAGTGCGAGCGACGATTCTGGGGGAGTTGCGAAAGTCGCGACGCGCAATCGCAACTGGCTAGATCACGGTCCTGTGCGTGGCTCAAGCCGACCCGCTGCGCACGCGATCGGCGGAGAGACCGCCAGTTCGAGAGTCTCTCCCACCGTCAGGCGCAGCACGACTTGCCCGTTGACATGGCGTATACGCGCCGTATTGTCTCTGTATGAGCAAGCGAAAGAGCGACGCGAACATGGTCTGGACTGGCGTTCTCGGCGAGGAAGGCGTGGACCGGTGGGTGAAGCGGGAGCTCGCCATGGAGGAACTCGGAGAAGAGGCGTTCGCGCCCTCGAATGCCCGGCCAGTAAGCGTTCGCCTGCAGCCTGACTCGATCGCGATGCTCGATGCGTTCGCTGAGCGATTCGGCACCACACGATCAGGGATGCTCCTTCGGATCATCCAGGGCGGACTTGCTGCAGCGTTCCACGCCCTCCCTGAGAAGGAACAGGACCGCATGTGCGAGACCGCAACGCGGAAGGCGCTGGAGGCCGGCTGGAAAGTCCGTTTCGGACAGTCCCCCGTCGCGCGGCGCATTGACGTGCCCGGGAAGGACGAGACCGATGGCGAGTAGCTCTCCGAGAACCCAGCCGCCGCTGCTCCTGTCGGGTTCCGAGGCGGCCTCGCTTCTCGGCCTGAGCAGGAGCGCGTTCTATCGCCTGAACCTCACCGGCACAGTGCCGCGCGCAATCCGGTTCGGGCGACTAAAGAAGTGGTCGCGATCTGCATTGGTCGCATGGGTGGACGCTGGCTGCCCGGCCCGCGAAGAGTGGGAGCGACGGTCATGAGTCTCTACCAGCCGAAGTACACGGACCGTCACGGGGAGCGGAAGACGTCGCCCACCTGGTGGATCGAGTTCTACGACCACTTCGAGATCCGCCGTCGCGTGCGCGGGCTCTCGGACAAGCGAGCGTCGGCTGCGATCGAGCGCGGGATCAACGAACTAGCGCACGTGCGTTCGTCGGGCGTCACGCCGAGTCCGGAGTTGCGCCGCTGGTGCGAGGCGCTGCCGTCGCATCTGCGCAAGAAGCTCGCGGAGTACGGACTGCTCGATCCGCGCAACGTCGCCGCGGCCGCCGCGCTCTCGGCGCATCTCGACGCGTGGCGCGACCACCTGCGCGCGAAGGGAACGAGCGCGCTGCAACGCGCGCAAGTGACCGGACGCGCGACGAGAACGTTCGAAGCGTGCGACATGCGCTCGCTACGCGACATCGACTCGCGGAAGGTCGAGAGGCGGTTGACTGCTGAGCGCGAGCGGGAGGACGGCGTGTCGATCCGCACGGCGAACGCATATGTCCAGGCCGTGAAGCAGTTCACGCGATGGGCTGTGCGGGCGGGCCTGCTCGCGGAGGATCCGCTCGTCGGACTCGGGACGCTCGGCAACCCAGAAAAGGACCGGCGTCTCGAGCGCCGCGCGCTGACTCGCGACGAACTCGCGAAGCTCATCGCAACGACGACGGGGTCGGACGAGCGAGACGGCATGAGCGGCGACGAGCGCGCGCTGCTCTATCTCGTCGCGTGTTCGACGGGGCTACGGCGCAAGGAACTGATGACGCTCCGCATCGCGGACCTGGATCTCTCCAACGTCGAGAACGCGGCGATCGTCGTGCGCGCGTCGAACGCCAAGAACGGGCGTGCCGCACGGCTCCCACTGAACGGCGCGATCGCGGCCGGGCTCGCTCGCAAGACGGCTGGCGGTGCCGCAACGGCACGCGTCTTCCGCATCCCGAAGCACTGGCGCGCGGCGGACATGCTGCGCGCGGATCTTGCGGCTGCGGAGATTGACGCCACGGACGCTCAGGGGCGACGCGTTGACTTCCACGCACTGCGCACCACGTTCGGGACGAACCTCGCGCGGAGCGGCGTCTCGCTGCCCATGGCGCAGAAGCTCATGCGGCACTCGGACCCGCGTCTGACGGCCAACGTTTACACGGTCCTGTCGGACGAGGACGCGCGTCAGGCGATCGCTGCGCTGCCGTCACCCGAAACCGCTGTCTTTGGGTCTGACTTTGGGTCAACAACGCACCAACAGGGGGACGCGCTGGGACGCCAGGAGACGGATCTAGCCTCGGAACTGGCATCCCCGGCAGGACTTGAACCTGCGACCTACGGTTTAGGAAACCGCGGCATAGCCGCCACGTGGTCGAGCACGAGCACGCCCTTGTCGAGCCCGCTGTCCTCCTCCCGTCATGCCGAGGCCGGCTCGATCGTTCGGCTCCGAAGAATCGAACCGGGTCTTCGCAGTCTGTCAGCGAAGCAGATCGACGAACTCGTCCACCGTCAGGCCGGCATCGCGGATGAGTGCGCGCAGCAGACCGCGTGCGAGTTCGCGATGGTCGGGCACGGTCAGGCGCCGAAACGGCGGTCTGGAGAGTCGCAACTGGATGTGGCTTCCGCGTTGGCGATCGAAGACGTACCCATTTTCGCGAACGCGCGTACTGCCTCGCGTCCCGAGACGACGGGAAGTCGGCTCAACCGGTGACCTCGACGACGTCCTCGGTGATGCCCGGAGGAATCGGCTCGTCGTGCTCACGAAGAGACTCCAGGTAGACCTCGACGGCCTCCTGCATGTTCGCGACCGCCTCGGAGCGCGTGCTGCCCTGTGAGTGGCATCCAGGCAGGCTGGGGCAACTCGTCACGAACACACCCTCCTCGTCGATCTCGATCAGGATGCGGTACTTCATGCGGTCTCCATGCCACGGGTCTGTCGGAGACAATACGATACCAGGCCACATCCGGCGGCCTTGGCGCTCCACCTCGTCTCCGGCTACGGGCGGGGCGGCCCCGCCATCCGGGGAGCGACGGCGGTGCGTTGGCAACGCGACGTGTACGCCGGAGCGCAGTGCGAACTACGCCGAGGGGGTCCGACTCGCCGGTCAGGTGCCCGCGCAGCGGAGGCAACGGTAGGGCGAGTATCCCGTCGCCGCCACGAGACCCCGGTCGCCAGTTGGGCCAGTCGGGCGCTCGGTCAGTCCGTGAAGCCGCCGAGCGCCTCGCCGGTCTGACCGGCGATCGTCACGTCGGCCTCGGCCGACACGTTGCCTCCGGCCGGCACGGACGAGTTGCCCGAGAGGTAGATGTACGCCGCGCCTCCGAGGCCGGCGCCGGGAGCGTAGACCACGAGGTCTGGGAACCCGTCACCGTCGAGATCCACCATGGGCTGCAGGTCTGCGAGCAGATCGCCGGTCGTGTTGCCGAGCACGTTGCCGAGCGTGCCGTTGACGGTCCCCGACGAGAACGCTGCACTGCCGGCGTACGCGCTGATGCGGCCACGCTCTCCGGAGGCCGTCGGGCTCCCGATGAACAGGTCCGCGATGGAGTCCCTGTTCAGGTCGCCAACGGTGAGGGAGAACCCGAAGTCCTCGAGCGGTCCGCCGCCGGTGATCTTGAACGGAGCCGCGTCCAGAAGGCCACCCGGGTAGACGTAGACCGCGCCGGATCGTGACGCGATGTCGTCGTCCCCCGCTGCCGCGATCACGAGGTCCGCGACGTCGTCGCCGGTCACGTCGGCCGTGGCGATCTCGAGGCCGAAGGCATCGTCTGGCGACTCTCCGACGAGTTCGAAGTCCGCGCGCGTCGCCGACTCGGACCGCAGTCCGTCGCCCGAGAACACGTAGACCCGGCCCGGCCCGCTCGACTGCAGCTGGTCCGCGCCCACGATGACGTCGAGGAGGCCGTCGCCAGTGACGTCGTCGACCGCCACGGCAGCGCCGAAGCCATCGCCGACCGCAACACCTCCCAAGACGAGGTCAGCATTCGCGGTGGTACGGCTCCCGAACTCGCGCGAGCCCAGGAAGACGTACACGCCGCCGCCGTTCGAGCCGTCAGCGTTGGAGCGCTCGGCACCGACGACAAGATCGTCGATCCCATCGCCGTTGAGGTCACCCGCTGCGAGACGCACGCCGAACGCGAGGTCGAACTGCCCGGAGCCGATCACCGCATCGGCCTGATCCGCCGTACGGCTGGGGAACGTCGAGCCGCCGTAGAAGACGTAGACGCGGCCGGACCCGAAGCGCGACGCTCCGACGATGAGGTCGGCGCGACCGTCGCCATTGAGTTCGGCGGAGATGAACGTCGCGCCGAAGTTGTCGTTGCCCGGATCCTCGGCCGTCAGGACGGCGGTTGCGTCGGCCGTCGTCGCAGCGCCTTGGAACGCGGGCTGCGGCAGCACGTACACGCGTCCGACGTTGGGCGCCTTCAGCACGAGGTCGGAGTCGCCGTCGTCGTCGAGATCGAACGGCGCCGGCGCCGGCAGACGCGGTCCGAACGTGCGGAACGAGCTGAAATGGCTGACGGCGAGCGTCACGAGGCCGTTGGAGACGTTGGTGATCTGCCCGGTCACCTCGGTGACCTTGCCCTTCGCGTCGCGCGTGAACACACGCAGTGCGAGCGGGTCGTCGAAGGCCTCGGGGTCGTACGGGATCGAGATCGTCACGTCGCTCGTGAACTGGAGTCCGCCCGGGCCGAAGAACACGGTCGGCCCGGCGGCCTGCTCGTCGCCTTCCGACCCGAGAGGCGGTGCGGTCGCGATCAGCATCGGCGTCCCAGGCGGAACGGCTCCCGCCGGTACGTCGAGCGCGGAGCCGCCGATTGTGGCGGAGAGTTCGTCTGGAACGGCGAACGCCAATCCACCGGGGCCGACGATGTCGCCGAACGCAACGTCGTTGCCGAGGATCGGGTCGCCGCCGATCACGGCGTCCGTGAAGTTGAGCTTCTGCTTGATCCGCTTCGGCGGCTTGACGACGACCGTGCAGGTGTACGTCCCACCGCCGCCCGCGGAGGTCACCGTGAGATCCCCGAACGTCGGGCTCTCGAACGGCGCCGGCGCGTGGGAACTCGCACCGGGCAGCGGCGGCGCGAAGGCGAGGCCGAACTGGTTCGGGCCGGTGACGTTCTGCGCACCGGGAGTCGCCGCCGAGCCCTTGTCGGCCTTGAGCTTCAGCTTGACGGTCGCGCGCTCCGCGACAGCGAACGTGAACTGACTTGTCTCGTCGGCTACCTCGCCGAGCGGAAATCGGTACTTCTTCGGCGCGCTCCACTTGACGACCAGCTGGTAGTTGCCGGGCGCCTCGCCGTCGGCTGTGACCTGGATGCGATAGCGGCCGGACTCACCAATGCGGAGGCCTTTGATCGACGACTTCGAGCCGCGCACGACCTCGAGGTCCGTGCCGATCGGATCGCCCTCGGGCGTGAGCACGCGCAGTCGCACGATCGGTGCCGGCTCGCCCTTGGAGGCCGCCTTGCCCTTGACCTTCAGTTTCAGGACGGCGCCCGCTGGGAGATCGACGCGATACGACTCGACCTCGCTGACGGGGAACAGCGAACCGGAGACCTTGTCGCCATTGCGGATCCGAATGTCCACGGCGGCTGTCGCCGACACCGATGCGGCGAGAATCACGCCGCACGCCAACCCCACGGCCCAACGAATGCAACCGGTCATGCGCAGTTCCCCTTCCGTCGCGCGCTGCGAGCGGCGACGAGACGCGTTGTTCGCATCCTCACGTCGCGAATCGTAGCACGCAAACGCCCTCGAGGAGCGCGAGGCTGGGTGCCAAGCCTCAGAGGCTGCCGGCGAGGATCCCGAAGCAGGCGGCGTTCAGCAGGAATGTGATGCCGCCCAGGATCACGAGCACACGACCGACGTCGCGTCGCTCCCGTGCGCGTGCGACGATGTACGCAGGCACCATGTAGACGCCCTGCGTGATGCCGATGAAGAACATCGAGACGCCGTCCGTCGCGGCCGCCAGGACCACCCCTCCCGCCACGGCGACACCGACCGAAATGGCGATCGAGCTGAACGTCTTGGACGCTCGCTCGGGTCGACGCGGCGGAGGCGTGCGGAGCTCGAGCGACGGTAGTTCCGGATCGCTCATGCACCCGCCTCCCGCTCGAGTCGCAGCGGCGCGAGGACCTCCTGCTCGAGTCCGTCGCGATAGAAGAGATTGTACGTGTCGAAGGGGATGAGTCGGCCGTCCTCGGGATGCACGAAGTGGATGCAGGAGCGCTTCACCGAGCGCACGTCGAACGAGTGCGCGTCCATGAACTCGATGATCAGGACGCGGAAGACGTCTTCGTACGAGATGTCCGGCGCGTCCACGAGCGGAAGGCAGCAGAGCAGTTCACGCAGGCTGGCCGCGCTGCTCTCCGGCGAGTGGCGGGTCGAGAACGCATCGATGAGCCGCTCGCGAAGCCCCTCGTCCTGCTCGAACACGATGGTGTTGCGTGCGCCCTCGAGGAGGAGTTCCGGCCCGACGAGGCCGGTCAGCGGGACCACGGTCTCGCCCCGCCGGAATGCGTAGGCCATCGCGATGGCGTCCGGGTGGCAGGGGACCGGTACGACATCGGCCGGCGAGAACACGTCGGTCTGCTCGAGAAGACGGCGACGCACCTCCGTGAGCGTCAGTCGATCCGTCGCCGGATCGAACCCCTCACGCCGACCGGCGAACTGCATCGGCTGGAACGTCACGCCGCGGACGCAGGGCCGCGTCAGGGCGAACTCGACGATGCGGCCGATCTCGTCGTCGTTGACGCCGCGCGCCAGTGTGACGACGAGCGTCGTCGAGAGTCCCAATGCGTCCAGGCGATCCAGTGCACGGAGCCGGACGTCGCGGAGATCGACACCGCGCAGCCGCTTCAGCGCGGCGGCCTCCAGCGAGTCGAACTGGAGATAGACCTCGAACCCCGGGGCGTACGTCGCAAGACGCTCCGCGAACCCGTCGTCGTTCGCGATCCGCACGCCGTTCGTGTTGACCATGAGGTGCCGGATCGGGCGCGCCTTCGACGCATCCAGAATCTCGAAGAAGCGCGGGTGGATCGTCGGCTCGCCGCCGGAGAGCTGCACGACGTCCGGACGGCCCTCGTTCCGAACCACGGCGTCGAGCATCGCCTCGACTTGCTCGAGCGAGCGGTACGCCTTGCGGCTGGGCCCGCTCGACGCGTAGCACACCGGGCACTCGAGGTTGCAGTGGTCGCACACATCGATCAGCGAGAGGCAGCTGTGCTGCTCGTGATCGGTGCACAGCCCGCAGTCGTACGGGCAACCCCACTTGACCGGCGTGTTGAAGCGGACCGGCATCTCACCGGGCTTCAGGAACACCTCGCGCACGCGCCGGTAGTACTCGATGTCGTCGGCCACGAGCACGCGCTCGTCCCCGTGCTCGTTGCAGTGCTTCAGTAGGAGGACGTTCCCATCCTGAAAGACGATCTTCGCGTCGACACGACGGAGGCACGTCGAGCAGATCGACACCGCGACGTCGTAGTACACGTAGGGCCGCACGCGTTCAGGCACCGGGTCGCTCCCTCCACGCCGCCGCCAGCCGCGGCACATCGCGAGCGTAGACGGCGATCCCCGCGACGCACGCCCACTGGATGGCCGTGAGGCCGAGAAGAGTATCCCCCGGCTTGAGCACGTCGACGAGCAGGCGCACGACGAGGTAGCCGACCAGGACGATGCGGAAGCGATCCCCTTGCTGCTGCGGACGCGCGCGCGCCGCCGCGAGGGCCAACGCCGCCACGGCGAGCATCTCGTAGAGGCGCACGGGATGACGCGCGATGCCGTCGCCGAACTCCAGCGCCCAGGGCAGCGATGAGGCGCTGCCGTGGGTGCCATCCTCGAGGCCGGCACTCAGACAGCCGATCCGCCCGATGACGATGCCGACGCACAGCGGAAGCGCGAACAGGTCACCGGTCCGCGTCGTGACACCGGCGCGGCGCTTCCACCACTCCACAGCAAGCGTTCCGCCGAGCAGGGCGCCGACGACCGTCTTCCGCATCCCGAGCGTCCACGGTTCGCGCAGTGCCAGAGCGAGACCATCCAGGTCGGCCAGCCAACCGAGCACGCACGCGCCGACGGCCGCACCAGCGATGGCCGCCACGATCACGCCGAGGCGATCGTCATCGGAGACGACGTCGCCCGCGCGCCGACGCAGGGCGCGATACGTCGCGAACCCGAGCGTGTACGCCAGCGCCTCGAACACGAAGTGCGCGGAGACGCCGACACCGTCAACACCGCCGATTCGGAAGACGAGGGGCAGTTCCATCGGCAGGAAAGGCAGGTCCATCGGCAGGAAGGGCAGGTCCATGGGCGGGCGTCAGTTCTTCGCGTCGGGCGTTGGTCCCGCTACGGCGATCACGTACGGCACTGCGAGCGCCCAGGTCACACCGAGGACGACGACGCCGCGCCAGGGATCGGAGTTGATCTCGACGGCGCCCATCCGCTCCGCGCCGAGGTACGACAGCGGACTGCCGATCAGGCCGAACAGCGCGGCGAGCACGAGCCGACCGCGCATCCATCCGAGCGCGTGCCGCGGCAGAGTCGCGAAGAGCGCCCAGAGCGAGATGATCCACAACGGCAGCGGACCGAACGCGATCGGGTCGGGAGCGAACTCCACCGCGTCGTTCCACGCGTTGAAGAGCGACAGCGCGGCACCCGGCACCGTCACCAGCGCCACGAGGCGGAGCTCGGCCGCACGATCCGCGGCGAACACGGTCACGTGCAGCACGACGATCGCGGCGACGGTCACGCTCCCGATCCAGGCGTGCCCCGCGGCAGCCCCGAGAACGCAGGCGAACCAGCCGACCTGGAAGATCGCAGCGTTGACCAGGTTGCGCACCTTAGGAGGCCGGCTCAGCTGCGCCAGTCGGGCTTCGCGAACACCATCTGCACGTCGCCGATCTGTCGCTCGGCGAAGCCGCCCTCGCAGTACGCGAGGTAGAACTCCCAGAGCCGCACGAATCGTTCGGGGAAGCCGAGCGCGCGCACGTCGTCGGCCCGCTCCATGAAGCGTTCGCGCCACTCGCGCAGCGTCCGCGCGTAGTGGAGGCCGATGTCCTCGAGATGGACGGGCACCATGTCGGACGCGCGGCCGACGGAGCCGGTGATCGAACCGACCGACGGGATGTAGCAGCCCGGGAAGACGTAGCGCTTGATGAAGTCCACGGTCCGCAGCGCCTCGTCGTGGAACTGGTCGGCGATCGTGATCGCCTGCAACGCCATGGCGCCGTGCGGCGCGAGCAACGACGCGCACTTCGCGAAGTACGTATCCAGGAAGCCGTGCCCGACGGCTTCGATCATCTCGATCGAGACCAGTTTGTCGTACGTACCGGTCAAGTCGCGATAGTCGCGTCGGACGATCTCGATGCGATCCGAGAGACCGGCGTCGCGCACCCGCTGCGTGGCGACATCGTGCTGTCGCTGCGAGATCGTGGTCGTGGTGACATGGCAGCCGTACGTGGCGGCCGCGTGCAGCGCGAAACTCCCCCACCCCGTCCCGATCTCGATCACACGCTCGTCGCGTTGCAGATCGAGCCGTCGGCAGATGCGGTCGATCTTCTCGATCGACGCCTCGGCGAGCGTCGACGCGGGCGTCTCGAAGATGCCGCACGAGTACGTGAGCGTCTCGTCGAGGAACAGTTCGAAGAAGTCGTTCCCGAGATCGTAGTGAGCGGCGATGTTCTTGCGGCTGCCGTCCCGGTCGTTCCGTCGCAGGCGATGGAACAGACGCAGGAACGGCATCGCGAAGCGCGCGAGCCCGCCGTCGATCTCCTCGAGCGCCGGGCGGTTGCGCACCATCACGCGCATGACGGAGGCGAGGTCCGACGTCGTCCAGTGACCGTCCATGAACGACTCGCCGGCGCCCACGCTTCCACGCAGCGCGACCGACGAATAGAAGCGTGGATCGTGCACCGTCACGGCCGCAGCGAGACCGTCGGCAGCGCGCGTCCCGAACACGAACTCCTCGCCCGCCTCCTGGATGCGAAGCTCTCCGCGGCGCAGAGACGCAAGCCGCGCGAGGACGCGTCCCCGGGTGAGCCGCTCGAGGACACCCGGGTGCGGGGCGCGGAGAGCCGGAGTCCCATTGGCGACGATGTCGGTCACTGGGCTCCTCCCTGCGCTGCGCGCTTCCGTGGGTGGTCGTACACGGGACACTTCTTCAACCAGAGCCTCAGTGCCTGCCAGTGAATGCCCCAGACGACCTTACCCGTCATCAACGGGTGCCGTGCCAGCGCACGCGCCATCTCGCCGCCCGTCAGCTCGCGGCGCTCCATCGACAGCGTCGCATCCATGAACATCTCGGCGCCGCGGCTGCACTCCATGTGCACCGTCAATCGCTCGGCGGGGTCCGTGAAGCGCCAGTCGTAATCGCTGTCCATGTCGTGGAACGGCGAGACGTGGAACAGCTTCTTGAAGCGGTAGCGGTGAGCCACGCCGGAACCCTCGTCGAGTGCGGGTCCGAGCACGTACGGATGACGCTCGCGCCAGGGGGTGTTCGACACGTCAGCGACGACCGTCTCGACGCGTTCTCCGGCGGCATCAAAGCAGTAGTAGAAGCTGACGGGATTGAAGCAGTGGCCGAAGTACCGCAGATGCGTGAGAAGACGGATCGGCCCTTCGGGACGTCGGCCGGACTGCTGCTCGACCAGGTCGCGGATCGTGGTCGAGAGCGGCACCGCGGCGTCGCCCATCTGGTCTTCACGGTGGAATGCGGCGACGTTGCGACGTCCGACGGACCAGAGCCAGCGTCCATCGAACACGTGCGCCAGCTCGTCCAGGTCGAGGTACGCCATGAAGATGTCGTACGTGAACTCGTGCTCCGCCGGCGTCGAGCGTCGATGCCGAGTCCAACCGCGGTAGATCGCGCTGTGCACGGTCAGAGAACCGCCCCGAACGTGGTCGCGACGCGCTCGCCGCTGACCACGCCGTCCTCGTGGAATCCATAACCCCAGTACGCGCCGCAGAAGTGCGAGCGACGCTGGCCGGAGATCTCGCTCCAACGGCGCTGCGCGCGCACACCGTCGGGCAGATACGTGGGGTGCTCGTAGACCATCTCCGCGATCACGGTAGACGGATCGACGGCCGCCGTGCGGTTGAGGCTGACGAGGTACGGCGCGGATGAGGAGAGTCGCTGCAACCGCGTCATGTCATAGGTCACGGTCACTTCGTCCGACGCATCGACCAGACGGTGGTAGTTCCACGATGCGCGCGCGAGACGCCGACGCGGTAGGAGCGACGAGTCCGTGTGGAGCTGCGTCGCGTTGCGCGAGTACGGGAAGGCGCCGAGGACATCGCGTTCCGTCTCGTCGGCGTCCACCAGGATGCGCAACGCCTGGTCGGCGTGCAGCGCGAGCACGACGTGATCGTACGTCTCGGCCTCGCCGTCGACGGGCACCACCGTGACCTTGTCCGCGCCCCGGCGAATCTCGCGCACGGGCGTGCCAAGCCGAAGCCGCTGTCGGAACGGTTCCACGATGCGCTCCACGTACGACCGCGCTCCGCCCTCGACGGTGAACCACTGCGGGCGATTGTCGACCTCGAGGAAGCCGTGATTGCGGAAGAACTCGACGAAGTAGCGCGCCGGAAAGCGGTGCATGGTGTCGGCCGAGCTCGACCAGACCGCCGCCCCCATCGGGAGGATGTGCTGGTCGACGAATTCGTCCGAGTAGCCGCCGGTCTGGAGGTACTCCATCAGCGTGAGCCCGTCGTCGTCCTGCTCGAGCAGCTCGGGCGCCTCGCGGTAGAAGCGCAGGATGTCTCGGATCATGCGGTGGAACGAAGGCCGCAGCAGGTTGCGACGCTGCGCGAACATCGTGTTGAGGGACGTGCCGTTGTACTCGAGCCCGGTTCGCTCGCAGCGCACGCTGAAGCTCATGTCGGTGGCCCGCTCGGAGACGCCGAGCTGACGGAGCAGTTCCCGGAAGCGCGGGTACGTTCGGTCGTTGAACACCACGAAGCCGGTGTCGACGGCGACGCTGCCGTCCGGGCTTGCGACGTCGAGCGTGTTCGCATGACCGCCCGCATGCTGCGCCGCCTCGAGGACGGTCACCTCGTGGTGGCGCGACAGGAGGTAGGCCGCCACCAGTCCGGCAACGCCTGCCCCAACGACGGCGATTCGCAGGCCGCGCGCGTTGGCGAACGGCGACGACGCAGGATCAGCGGGCGCGATCACGGGCGCGTCCCGCGTCGAGCACGCTCTGGGGCACGGCGCGGATCCCGCGCACGATCCCCACGAGCGAGAGTGTGCGCAGCACGTAGTACGTCACGTCGTACTCCCACCAGCGGAAGCCCTGACGGGCCGCGCCGGGGAAGCGGTGGTGGTTGTTATGCCACCCTTCGCCAAGCGTGATGATCGCCAGCAACGCGCTGTTGCGACTGTCATCCCCGGTGTCGTAGCGCTGCGAGCCCATCACGTGCGCCAGGGAGTTGATGGTGCAGGTGCCGTGGAACAGCGCGACCGTGGAGATGAAGAAGCCCCACACGACGAGCTGCCATGCGGTCACGCCGAGGTGCGGCGCCACGTTCTCGAGCACGGCGCCAGACGCAAACAGCGCTAGGGCGAGGACGATCGGCACGGCGATATCGAAGCGATCCAGGAAGCGCAGCTCGGGGTAGCGCGCGAGATCCGGCACCTCGTGCACGTTCGACTTGAACCCGCGCTTCGTCATCAGCCAGCCCATGTGCGCCCAGAGGAAGCCGCGCTGCACCGGCGAGTGGATGTCCTCCGGCAGGTCCGAGTACCGATGGTGATGTCGATGATGCGCCGCCCACCACAGCGGTCCACGCTGCACCGCGGACGCGCCGAGCACAGCGAAGGCGGCTTGCCAGAACCGGTTCAACGAGTAGCTGCGATGCGAGAAGTACCGGTGGTACACGCCCGTGATCGCGAACATGCGGACCAGGTACAGCGCGACGGCCACGGCAACGGCGGTCCAGCTCCAGCCGACGAACAGGACGCCGAGGCATCCGGCGTGCAGGAACGCGAACGGCAGGATGCGCAGCCAGTCGATGCGTTCGGCGTCCGCCGAGTCGGCGTCGACCTCGCCGCCGGCACCGGCGTCGAACCAACGCAGCAGGGCCACGACGGCGCTACGGAGTCGGGACGGTCTGTCGAGCTTCGGCGTCATCGTGAGTCCTCATCGGTGCGCGGTCGAAAGAGGTAGTGCGCAACGTGCCACTCGCTCCCGCCCATGAAGTTGAAGAGTTCGGCGCAGGAGAGGAAGAAAACCCGCCAGCGCTGCACCCAACGATCGGCGTCGCCGGGCCCATACGTCTCGGAGAGGACGCTACGTACCTCGTCGCGATGAGCATCGAGGTTGACGAGCCAGTCCTCCGAAGTCCGACCGTAGTGCTCGCCATTGACGAGCCACTGATCCTCGACGACGAGGTGGTCGTCGAAGTGCGTGAAGAGGTCGGCGGAAGGCATGATCCCGCCGGTGAAGAAGTAGCGCCCCATCCAGTTGTCGTCGCCCTCGACCTCGAACGGATACGCGTGCTCGCGATGGCAGAACACGTGAACGAAGAGGCGTCCGTCGTCGCCCAGCCAGCGAGAGATGCGCTCGAGCAGCAGCTCGTAGTTGCGCATGTGCTCGAACATCTCGACCGACACGACGCGATCGAACGGCGGACCGTCGTCGAGCGTCGCCGCATCGAAGTCGTTCATGTCGCAGGTCACGACCCGGACGTTCCCAAGCCCGCGCTCGCGCGCTCGTGCCTCGATGAACTGCCGTTGCGGCGCGGAGTTCGAGACCGCGGTGATCGCGCTGCTCGGGTAGTGCTCCGCCATCCAGAGCGTGAGCGAGCCCCAGCCGCAGCCGAGCTCGAGGATGCGCATTCCGTCGACGAGCTGGGCGCGCTCGCACGTGAGGGCCAGCATCGCCTGCTCGGCCTGCTCGAGGGTGTGCGCCCCGGGTCCGTAGAAGCACGAGCTGTACTTCAGGCGTGGACCGAGCACGAGCTCGAAAAAGCGGGCCGGCACCTCGTAGTGCTGCTCGTTGGCCTTCTCGACGTGCAACGCGAGCGGCGACGCACGCAGTTCGTCGACGAACGTCGCGATCGTCGTATCCGGCGCACCTCGGGCACGCTCCTCCTCGAGACGCGTCTCGAGCAGTTTCCGAATGCCGCGTCGCGTCATGAAGTCGGGAACCCAACCGCGTTCGACCAGGTCGAGAGCGAGGCTCATGCGGCGGACTCGTTCGGAGGCCACGGCACGAACGCGCTCGTCGTGCGCTGATACGCGCGGTAGTCGTCGCCGCGACTCTTCAAGGCCTGGGCCTCCGTAGGCGGAATTCCGGTGATCTTCAGGATGAACACGAGCATCAGTACGGGCGGGAGTGCCGCCGCCCACGCCCCGGGAGCGCCCCACGTGAGGGGCAGATACGCGAGCCAGTGCACCCACTCGAAGAAGTAGTTGGGGTGCCGAGAGTACCGCCAGAGCCCGCTGCGGCACGTACGACCCCGGTTCCCGGGATCGCGGCGGAACGCTCGCAACTGTCGATCGGCCAGTGTCTCGCCTGCGATCGCGAGAACCCAGATCGCCGCGCCCAGGAGGTCCAGAGCGTCGAGTCCGGGCCGGGCAGCTTGCGCGGGCAGCAGGAAGGCCAGTGACAGGAGTCCCACCAGAAGCGCCTGAGCCTGGAAGAGGACGAAGAAGCGCGGAGCCGCTCCGCCCGCCGAGGCCGCCCACGCCGCTCGAAGCGTCGCGTAGCGACCGTCCTCGTGCCGCCCGACAACGCGATCGCGCAGCAGATGGAGCGCGAGACGCCAGCCCCACAGCGCCCCGAGCACGCCGACCAGGACACGACGCTCCGGATCACCGTCGGCGAGCAGCGCGTGGACGATCGCCGCCGCGCCGAGGCCGCCGGCCCAGCCGACGTCCACGATCCCGGCATCGCGCGTCCTCAGCTGCACGCCCCACAGGACCACCATGAGCACGGCCGCACCGCCCCACGCCCAGAGCAGCAGGTCCATCGTCCCCCCATCAGCCGGCTCGGACTCCACATCCGCCGGCATTCCCGTCCGGCACCGGTTCTATCCGATAAGCACTCGGACCCGCGTACGGCGGACTACGCGGATCGAGCTCCGGCAATTCCGGATCGGCTGGCCTGGGGGTTGCCGGGCACACACCTTGCGAGTCCTCGGTTGGTCTCACCCGAAACGGACACACATGTCGATTTCCCTGAACACCCCCTGGCCGGCTGCTCCCGCGGTGTCCATCACCGTCGACGTTGCGGCCGATGTGCCCGGTGGGCGCCCGGCCGAGAAGACGACGATGTCCAATGCGGCGGCGCTGCCTCATCTGCAGGCGCTCTGCGAGCGGTACGGCGTGCGCCCGACCTATCTCGTGAGCTTCCCCGCGCTGACTGACCACGATGCGTCGGCCTTCCTTCGCGCGATGGCCCGATCGGGTCGCTGCGAGATCGGGACGCTGCTGCAGACGTGGACCACCCCCCCGCTCGGCCCCTCCGAGGGCAGCGAGCTCCACGAACCCGCACAGCCGACTCTGGAACTCCTCGTGCAGAAGCTCGAGGTGCTCACCGAAGAGATCCGCACGCGCCTCGGCGTCCGTCCGGTCACGCTTCGTGGACGCGGCTTCGGGATGACGGCCGACTTCCTGCGCGTCCTGCCTGACCACGGCTACCTCATCGACACCAGCGTGACGCCGCTACGGTCCTGGCGCGCGACCGGGGGGCCCGACCTGAGCCGCGCGCCTCGCCGCCCCTACCGGCCGTGCGTGGCGAACCCCGCTCGCGAGGGCGACGGCGAGATCATCGAGGTCCCCGAGTCGGTGTTGCCGGCCCGCGGCATCCCAGCACCGCTGCGCCGCTTCATCGGCGAGTCGCTGGGACCCCGTTCGGCTGGCGAAAGCGACCCGCACGGGCCCGTCTGGCTCGACCCCACGTGGGCGTCGCGCCAGTCGCTGCTACGCGCCGTCGAGCGACTCGAGGCCGAGCGAACCGAGGTCTTCAACATCTGCGTCCCGTCGAATGGCCTGTTCCCAGGTGCGAGCCCGCGGGCGCCGACGCGCGACGCGGTGCAGTCCGCGTTCCGCCGCTTGCAGGCTCTCCTGCAGCGTCTCGTGGTCGACCGTGGGGCCGTCGGGCGCACCATGTCCGAGCTCCTGTTCATCACGCCTGAGTGCCTTCGGAACGCGCCGAGCGAGCAGCAGGTGCGCGACGCAGAGCGCGAGCGTGCCGCCCTGACGACGCTGCCGGAGTCGATCCTCACCGCGTCCAGCTAGCCGCCTGTCGGCGTGACGGCGTCGACGTTCGAACGACCGCCGGCGCGACAGGCGGCTAGTTAGTTCGTCGGGACAGGGTTCGGCGCGCCAGATGAGACCCGGCCGCTGTGAGGGCGTGAGTGACCGCTTCGCGCTCCATTCGGCCCGTGTGTCTCCCGAGGCCGGAGCGCCCTGCGTTCCACCGCCACGCGCCATCCGGTCGCTCTATGGCTAGCCGGCTGTCGCGCCATCCTGCGTGACCCGTCGAGGCCGAAACGCCGACAGCCGGCTAGTCCGCTGCTACCCTCCGGCGCATGTCGGAAGAGCTGCTGCGCTGCGTCGAGATCGAGCCTCCCGGTGGCCCGGCCACCGCGTCCGTCGTGTGGCTGCACGGCCTGGGCGCGAGCGGCCACGACTTCGAACCGATCGTGCCGGAACTCGGGCTCGGGCCCGACCATCGAGTGCGCTTCGTGTTCCCGCACGCGCCGGTGATGCCTGTGACCCTCAACGCCGGCATGCGCATGCCGGCCTGGTACGACATCAAGTCGCTCGGGTCGCGCGATGACGACGAGCCCGGCATCCAGGCCTCAGCCGCCCACGTCGAGCGCCTCCTGGCGCGGGAGCGCGAACGCGGAGTCCCGTCCAGCCGTACGGTCGTCGCCGGGTTCAGCCAGGGCGGTGCCGTTGCGCTCTACGCCGGGCTTCGTCACGCGGAGCGGCTGGCCGGACTTCTCGTCCTCTCGGCGTACCTCCTGCTGGCCGACAAGCTGCCCGGCGAGGCCGCCGACGTGAACCGTGACGTCCCCATCCTGCAGTGCCACGGCACGCGCGATCCGATGGTGCCGGAGAGCAAAGGGGCCGCTGCTCGCGACCGATTGGGCGCGCTCGGATACGACGTGACGTACGCGACGTGGCCGATGGAGCACCAGGTCTGCCTCGAAGAGATCGAGCTGATCGGAAAGTGGCTGCGCGAGCGGCTGCCCAGGATCCCGTAGGCTGCACGCCATGCGCCAGAACCTGCTCCGCCGTTCGGGACCGATCGCAGTCGCTGTCGCACTGGCAGCCGTACTGGCGGCGCAGGCTCAGGATGCGGCGCCTCCCGACGACGCGCCGGCCTCCGCACCGGCAGTCGAGATCGCCGAACCGCCCGCCGATGTGCTCAAGTCGTTCGTCGCCAAGGAGGTCCGCGCCCACGTGTACTTCCTCGCCGGGAAGAAGTGTGAAGGGCGAGCATCGGGGACCGAGGGCTGCAACGTCGCCGCCGAGTACATCGTCCAACGGCTCAAGGAGTGGGGCCTCGAACCCGCCGGCGACGATCAGGGCGAGTACCGGAAGTACCGACAGGAGATGCAGGTCCTGCTTCGACCGTTCTCGGGTCAGTCGAACAGCGGCAACCCGACCGGCGGGATGGCCGTGACGTACAACGTCTGCGCGCTGCTGCCCGGCTCGGACGAGGCGCTGAAGGACGAGCTCGTCGTGCTCTCGGCGCACTACGACCACGTTGGGAAGAAGAGCAAGAAGAAGACCTTCTTCGGCGCTGACGACAACGCGAGCGGGACGTCGGCGCTCCTGCAGGTGGCGCGCGCGCTCGCCACCGAGGGCGCCCCGCGTCCGCGTCGCAGCATCCTGTTCCTCTGGTTCACTGCCGAGGAACGCGGGCTGCTCGGGTCGAAGCACTGGTGCGACAACCCGACGCTGCCGATCGGCAACGTCGTCTGCGACCTGAACATCGACATGGTCGGCCGCAACGCCTCGAAGGAGCTCCACGTCTACGGCAACGCGTCGTCGCCGGACCTTGACGCGGCGCACCGGAAGGCAGCCGAGACGTCCGGGTTCAAGTTCCTGGCGAAGACCGGATCCATCTTCCTGCGCAGCGACCAGGTGAACTTCTATCGCAAGGACATCCCCTGCCTGTTCTGGACGAGCGGGCTCCACAAGGACTACCACGCGACGTCGGACACCGCGCAGCGCATCGACACGAAGAAGGTCGCGCGCGCCGCCCAGCACGCCTACCTCACGGCGTGGGAGATCGCGAACCTCGACACGCGCCCGCGCTTCGTCAAGATGGACGCGAACGCCTCGTCGGGACCGCTGGGCGTGATCCTCGACGTGGTGCCGCGCGAGGGTCTTCCGGCGCGCGTGAAGCTGAAGGACGGACAGGGCGCGGCACTGGTCCGCACGGTGATGGACGGCAGCCCCGCGGCCGAGGCCAAGATCAAGGCCGGGTACTTCATCATCGCCGTGAACGGGCAGCCGCTGCCGGACGGCGACCCGATCTCGGCCGTCGAAGAGGGCGTCCGACGCGCTCGCGGCAAGAAGAAGGTCGTGCTGACGATCGTCAGAGGCTCCCGCACGGTCAAGACGACCGTCAAGCTGCAGTAGCCGCGGCGCCGGCGCGAGCGCGCCCCAGCGCGAGATTTCGATCGAGCGCGGCGATTCCCGATAGGCTCCAGACGCCATGCCGACCCCCAACCGGAGACCTCCATGCACGCTCGCTCGCTCCTGACCGCCGCCTTGGGATTCTCGACCTTAGGCCTGGCTGCCCTCGGGTTCGTCGTGGCGGCTCCCGCCCTTGCACAGGACACGCCTGCCGAGACCGAACCCGCGAAGCCCGCCGAGAAACCGGCGGATGCCGATCCGCAGGTGACGCACGAGGTGCTCCAGAAGGGTGAGGGGCGACTGGTCGGCGAGGGCGCGGCGGCGTTCGTCCACTACGTGGGCACGCTCACGAGCGGGAAGAAGTTCGACAGTTCGCGCGATCGCGGCGAGGCGTTCCGCTTCGAGGTCGGCGCCGGCATGGTGATCAAGGGCTGGGATCAGGCCGTCGCCAAGATGCGCGTCGGTGATCGGTGGATGTGCACGATCCCGTGGCAGCTCGCGTACGGCGCTGACGGACGCCCGCCAACGATCCCGGCGAAGGCCGACCTGATCTTCGACATCGAGGTCATGGACGCCGCCGAGCCGACATACGAGATCGTCACCGAGGGCCTCGGCGAGCTCGATCTCGGCGATCTGGTCGAGGCGCACATCACCGGCACTGTGGTCGGCGGCGCGTCGTGGGTCGACTCGCGAGCAGCCGGCGAGCCGCAGATGATGCAGGTCGGCGCGCCGTCGAGTTTCCTGGGTCTCGACATGGCGCTGCGGCGCATGAAGGTCGGGGCGCATTGGAAGATCTCGGTTCCGGCGCTGCTCGCGCTCGGCAAGCGCGGCGCTCCGCCGAAGATCCCGGCCAACGCCGACCACCTGATCGACGTCGAGATCCTGCGCGTGGTCCGCCCGGTGATCGAGGTGCTGAAGGCTGGCGAGGGCGAGCCTCCGAAGCGCGGCCAGAAGGTGAAGGTGCACTACACGGGCACGTTCACGGACGGCTCCAAGTTCGACAGCTCCCGTGATCGCGACGAGCCGTTCGAGTTCGTGCTCGGCGCGCGCCAGGTCATCCAGGGCTGGGACATGACCGTCGCGAAGATGCGTCTCGGCGAGCGCGTGAAGGTGAAGATCCCGTGGCCACTGGCCTACGGCGCGCGCGGCGGACGGGGCATCCCCCCGAAGGCCGATCTCATCTTCGACATCGAGCTGCTCGGGATCGAGTAGCGCACCGCTCATCGGCGCGCCGTATCCTCCCGCGATGATCGTGCGACGTCTGGCGCTCTCGGCCCTGCTCCTCGTCGCGTCCAGCGCACTGGCGCAGGACGGAGACACGCCCCCGCCGGCAGAGACTCCGCCCGCGGAGACGCCCTCCGCGGAGACGCCCCCGGCAGAGACCGATCCCGCGAAGGCCGACCCGGCGAAGACCGACGAGGCTCCGGACGAGGCCGACCCAGACAAGCCTGATCCAGACAAGCCCGCTCCCGAGCCGTACGAACCCTACGCCGGGACGGCGACCGCGTTGGCGGAGGCGCATGTTCACGTCGGGCTCGCCACGGTCGCGACGTCCGCCGGCGGGCGCCCGTTCGAGCTGCTGACGATCACGAACCCAGACGCGGCAGAGCCGCCGGAGTGGATCGCGTTCGTGATCGCCGGGCTGCACGGGCGACGCCCCGCCGACGAGTCAGAGCTCGCGGTGGCGGTCGCCGGGTGGCTGGCCGACCAGGCAGAGGAGCTGCCGCCCGAGGTCGCAGTCCAGGTGCTCGCCGACGCGAACCCGGACGCCCGCGCGGCGCGTCACCCACGCGCGGGCAACGACACGCGCGTCGACGACGACCAAGACGGCGAGTGGAACGAGGACGGTCCCGACGACGTAAACGGGGACGAACACCTCGGGTGGATGCGCTATCCGGATCCGACCGGGCAGCTCTCGGTCGCGGCGGACGAGGCCGAGACGTCGGCGCCCGTTTGGGCCGAGCCCACCAAGGGCAAGCCCCGGACGCATCGATTGGTGCCCGAGGGCCGTGACATCGACGACGACGGCCTGTGGAACGAGGACGGGCCCGGCGGCGTGGATCTCTCGCGCAACTTCACGTGGCGCTTCGAGGAGCACGTCCCCGCGACCGGTCGCTGGCCGGCGTCCGAGGTCGCGACCAAGCGGCTCATGGATCACCTGGTCGCCGATGAGCGCATCGCGCTCGTGCTCGAGATCGGCGGCGCGGACACCTCGGTGAAGAACCCCGGATCGAACGAGGCGTGGCCGAAGCTGCCGGACGACGACAACGCGTTGCTCGACACGCTGCGCTCGCTGCTCGACGAGACCAAACGCGCGGACGCGTTGAAGGGGAGGCCGCACGCGCCGGGTCCGGGGAGCCTCGGTTCCACCGTCGTGCACCAGTTCGGACGCATGTGGATCGGCCGTGCCCCCCTCGGGCGCTCCGGCGCAGTGTGGCCCGACGCGGACGCGATCTGGCCAGAGCACCTAGCGATCCGTTGGACGCCGGTCGAGGGCGCGGGCCTGCCGCCCGGGGCGGAGGTCGCCTCGATCGTCCCCGCTGTCCTCGAGGCCGAGGACGAGCCTCTGCCCGTGCCGAGCGCAGCATCCGAAGGACACGACCTCGCGGCGTTCCTGCTGGCCGCCGCCAAGGCGCGTGCCGACGTGTCGTTCACGGGCACCGCGGCCACAGGCTCGTCCGGCGTGCTGCGGCTGCGCACCAAGATCGTCAACACGGGACGCCTTCCGACGCATACAGCGCGCGGAGCCGCCGTTCGCGGTCGTCGCCCGCTGAACGTCCACGTGGTCCTGCCGCGTGGCGCGAAGCTCCTCGCAGGGAAGCCGCACGTGCAGATCGAACGACTGGGTCCCGGGGCCGCGTCGGGCGAGCTGGCGTGGGTGATCTCGGGAGCATCCGGCGGTTCGGTACGCATCGAGGTGTCGGGCCCCGATACGGGGACCGACGTGCTGGTGGAGCAGATCCCATGAAGCGCGTGCTAACGGTGCTCGCTCTCGCGCTGACGGCCGGTGCGATGGTCACCGCAATGGCCAGTGCGATGATCGGGGTCGCGACGGCGCAGGAGCGCCCACCGGTGCCGCCGTGGTCCGAGGAGCCGCCGCCGCGCGTTCCGGCGAAGCCTGGCTGGACACCGCGCGTCGACCTGCGCTGGGACAAGTACTACACGCTCGACGAGATGCACGCCGCGCTGCGCGAGGTCGCGGCGGCGTTCCCCGAGCTCGTGACGCTGCGCTCGATCGGAACATCGGTCGAGGGTCGCGATCTCCTGCTGGCCGTCGTGAACGACGCGGCGAGCGGCGCGGATACGGAGAAGCCCGCGTTCTGGTGCGACGGCAACATCCACGGCAACGAGGTGCAGGCGGGCGAGGCGTGCCTCTACACGATCTGGTGGCTCTGCGAGAACCGCGAGCTCCCCCGCGTGAAGCGCCTGCTCGCTGAGCGTTCGCTCTACATCCTGTGCAGTCTGAACCCTGACGGACGCGCGCACTGGTTCGACGCGCCGAACACCATGCACAGCTCGCGCGGCGGCAAACGCCCAGTCGACAACGATCGCGACGGCCGGTTCGACGAGGACCCACCGAACGACCTCGACGGCGACGGCGAGCTGCTCCAGATGCGCGTGGCCGACCCGAACGGGACGCACAAGTCGCATCCCGACGAGCCGCGCCTGCTCGTGCGCGTCAAGCCCGGTGAGCGCGGGCAGTGGCGACTGCTCGGCAGCGAGGGGATCGACGACGACGGCGACGGTCGGATCAACGAGGACGGACCCGGAGGCTACGACCCGAACCGGGACTGGCCGTCGGACTGGCGCGGACCGGCCGAACAGCGTGGTGCGGGGCCCTACCCGGCGTCGCTTCCCGAGACGCAGGCGGTCATCGAGTTCCTCGTCGCACACCCGAACGTCGCCGGCGTCCAGAGTTTCCACAACACCGGCGGCATGATCCTGCGCGGGCCGGGTTCGAAGACGTTTGGCAACTACCCGGCGCGCGACGAGCAGGTCATGCGCGCGCTGGCGGAGCGCGGGGAGCAGCAGCTTCCGTCGTACCGCTCGATGGTCATCTGGAAGGACCTCTACACCGTGTACGGCGGCGAGGTGAACTTCACGTACGAGATGCTCGGCATCACGTCGTTCACGAACGAGCTGTGGTCGCGCGACCTGTACTTCCAGCGCGACCCGAAGAGCGGCGACGAGGGTCGGATCGAGCGTCTCCGTTGGGACGACGAAGTCGAACTCGGCGCCCGCTTCGTCGCGTGGAAGTCGTTCGATCATCCGCAGCTCGGGCCGATCGAGCTCGGCGGTTGGCGCAAGCAGACGGGCCGCGTTCCACCGCCGTTCCTGCTCCAGAACACGTTGCACCGCAACATGGCATTCGTGCTGTATCACGCAGATCAGATGCCGCTCGTCGCGCCCGGCACGGCAACCGTGAACGCGCTCGGCGACGGGCTGTTCGAGATCGACGCCGTGTTCCGCAACGAGCGCATGATTCCAACGCGCACGCAGCGCGCGGAGCAGAAGCGCATCGGTGCGCCCGACCGCGCGCGCGTCGCCGGCTCCGGCATCGAGGTGCTCAGCGGAGGTCAGGTGAACGGCCGCACGAACCGCGTCGACGCTCCGCAAATGCGACGCCCGGCCGACCTGCGGCTTCCGCGCGGCATCCACGGCGATGGTGCCGTGCGCCTGCGCTGGGTCGTGCGTGGCACGGGGCAGGTCACGATCACCTACACCGCCGAGAAGGGCGGCACAGCGACGCTCACGGCCGACGTGAAGTGAGCTCACTCGCAGAGATCTACGGGCAGCTCGGACGTCAGATCATCAAGGCCCTACGCGGACGTCGTTGGACGCGGGCGCTCTATCGCGTCGAGGTCGATGACGACGACGCGATGCACGGGCGGCTGCTCGTCGAGCAGGACGGCTCCGATGAGCCACGCGAGCTCCCCTATCGCTGGAAGGGCGTACCGCCCGGACATCGCATGAACGCGGTGCGCGAGAAGATGGCCGAGGACGGGAAGCCGCGGTGGCGGTCAGCGACGTTCGAGCTGCGTCCGGACGGCAGTTTCAAACTGCACGCGAACTTCGACGACGCGAGTGACGGGGACACCTTCAACTAATCAACTAACTCGCACAGCACGCTCAAGAGGTGCAGGCGGCGGAGGAGTTAGTTGATTAGTTGAAGGTGTCCCCGCGATCAGGCGGCGGACTCGTCGTGGTGACACTCGTGGCACGTGTGGCACAGCCGGTTGTTCACCATGAGGGAGACGCCGAGTGCGACGCCGGCGACGGCGGCCATCCAACCCGGGCCGTGGTTGTGGCCCGCGTGCGCGCCGTGATGCTGCACCGTCACGCCGACGAGGCCGATCACGGCCGTCATGAGGACCAGGACGACCGCGACGTTGCCGTGCGTGCGGAACCCGCGCCACGCGCCGACGGTGCCCACGACCGCGGCGAACAGGACGAGTCCCCACTCGACGGGCTCGTGCTGCAGGAACGAGAACGTCCCGGCCGCGCCGGCTCCGATCAGGATCGGCAGCGCGGCGCAGTGGATCGCGCACGCGAACGACGCGGCAGCGCCGAGCTTCTCCATCTTGCTGCGTGTCTGGCTGGCCATCAGTGTCGGTGCCCGTCTGGTCCGCAGTGCCCGCACTGCTCGTCCTGCGAGGTCGTCGACGACGCGAACGCCGTGTGGCAGCACGTGCAGATCCGCGCGTTTTCACGCTGGAGCACGGACCTCAACCACTGCGCCGCGTCGCAGTCCACGCGTCCCTCACCACCACAGGCCGGGCAGGGCTCGTGCATCGAGCCGCGAAGGGCATCTCGGATGAACGCCGACTTGTCGGGCAGACGGTCCAACGCCTCCGCGAGATGCGGATCGACGCGAAACGTGACGACCACGGACTTCCGGCTCTTCCCAGGCGACTGCATGACTCTGTAATACACCCTGCTGGCAACCGTCGGCGCCGAATTCACCGCGGTGACGCCGCGGACCCAGTTGCGGGGGCTGAGTTGCGAGGGCTGAGTTGCGAGGCCTGGGTTGCGAGGTCCGGGTTGCGGGGACCAAGTTACGGGGATCCGGGCCGGTCTGGTGGACTGAGGCCATGGACGCCGACGGCATCCGAGCCTTCTACGCAGAGCTGCATGCCGGGGACTTCCGCGCACTCGCCGAGCGACTCGCCGAGGACGTCTCGTTCGACTTCCCCGGGCGGCGTTTCGGCGCCCGGGTCGAGGGCCGACGCAAGGTGACGGTGTTCCTGCGGCAGAACCAGCGGCTGTTCGAGGACGGCCTGCGCTTCGACCTCACCTGGGTCGGCACCGACGGCGACCGGCGCATCGCGCAGTGGACGAACGCGGGCCGCACGCGAACGGGGATCGACTACGCCAATCGCGGCGTCACCGTGTTCCACATCCGCGACGGCGTCATCGCCGCGATCGAGGACTACCTGGACACCGAACGGCTCGCGGAGACCTGGCCCGAATGAGCGCCCCCGACCCTGATCCTGACCCTGCCCCGTACGCTGCTCCCTACACTGCCCCATACCCAGCCCCGTGGCTCCCGGCGGGCTGCTTCGCCGGGCAGACCGCATTCGTGACGGGTGGCGGCACGGGCCTCGGCCTCGCCGTCGCGACGCGACTGGGCGAGCTCGGCGCGAGCGTCGCCTGCGCGAGCCGGAGCGTCGAGCACCACGAGGAGCTGATCGCCCGCGGCGAAGCTCGTGGCTTCGGGGTGCAGAGCATCGCGATGGACGTGCGCGACGCGGGGTCCGTGAAGGACGCGGTCCGCGCGACCGTCGAGCGCTTCGGTGGCCTGGACGTCATTATCAACAACGCGGCGGGCAACTTCGTGCGCCCCTCGCTCTCGCTGGCGCCGAAGGGTTTCGCCGCCGTCACCGACATCGCGCTCAACGGCGTGTTCAACGTCTCCCGCGCTGCCGGTCGTGTCCTGCGCAAGACCGGAGGCGCGATCGTGAACATCTCCGCGCCGTACGCCGCCACGGGCAAGCCGGGAGTCGTCCACTCCGCGGCGGCCAAGGCCGGCGTCGAGTCGATGACGCGCACGCTGGCCGCGGAATGGGCGTCGCTCGGGATTCGAGTGAACGCCGTCTCCCCCGGACCGTTCGAGAGTCGGGGCGCCGCAGATCGGCTGTGGCCCAGCGAGGAGCTCGAACGTGCCGTCCTGTCGCAGATCCCGCTCGGCCGCTTCGGGAGCGCCGAAGAGGTCGCCGAGCTCGTCGGCTTCCTGGCCTCGCCGCTCGCCGCGTGGATCACGGGAGCGGTCTGGACGATGGACGGCGGCTGGAGCCTCCCGACACCCCTCGTCGACGCCGACGGCGACAAGGTCCGCCGGCGCCGCTCCGTGGACTGAGCGTCCCGACCGCGCGGCGTCGCTCACGAGGGTCGCGCGGTCCGAGGGAGGCTGCGGCGCCACGCCTGCCCAGGCGTCCGCTAGGCTGCCCGGCATGAGTGATCGCCTGCAGATCGAGATCGAGCAAGAGAGCGATGGTCGCTGGATCGCGGAAGTGCCCGAGCTGCCTGGAGTGATCGTCTACGGGAGCAGCCGCGACGACGCGATCCAGAAGGCAGAGACTCTGGCGCTCCGGGCCCTCGCGGATCGCCTCGAGCACGGCGAGGACGTCCCCGCAGTTGCGCACTAGGCGATCGACAGCGCTACTGGCTCTCGGTGCGCTGTTGGTGTGCGCAGCGTGTGCGGCGACTCGGACCGTCGCTCCGGCGCCTCCTGCGCCGGATGCCCAGGTCGCTGCCGCGGCCGACGCAGCCGCGGAGGAGTCGCCATGGGCGTTCCCCGACGAGGTATGGCGCCCCGTCGACGAGCCGCGCGGTCTCTACAGCGGCCCGCGCGGCGAGATGCTGCCGCTCGTCATCACGGCATCGGCCGGCAACGCCCGTGTGCCCGGTGAGAACCGCATCTCGAGCGGACGCCTCGGGGCGTTCGGCGCAACGTACGTCGAGCGCGACCCAGCAACCAACGCGTGGACGTTCACACGACGCATGACGGGCTATGCCACGTCGCGGCGCGGCGTCCAGCGAGCCGGTCGAACGTGGGACGTCTACCTACGTCAGGCGCCGATCGTCGTCCCCGTGCCGGAGCCTGCTCGCCAATGCCACCAACCGCTACCTCGCCGCCCAGCGGGCGTCCACTTGGGTCGTGGTAGGTAGGGACCGTCTGGGCGCCGATCGTCGGGGGCGGGGGCGTTCGAGTGCTCTGGCGATGCGGCGGAGCGAGCGGCGCAGGAAGACGAAGGCGAAGACTTCGATCAGGCCCGCACCGACGACCTCGCCGAGAGCTGCATAGAATCGCTCGACGACCTGCCGCGTCTCGAACACTGCTCGCTTGGCGATGCCGCGGTTGGTGATGAGCCAGTCGGCGCTGGCGAAGTCTTCGCGGGCGGGTACATGAGGGCGCTCCTCCCGAAGAAGGACGCGCGCGGCGGGCGGAGGTTACACCGCCTGTTCGGATCAAACGCGATCACGGCACCCGTGGCTGAGTCTGAGAGGAAGTGGAGCGCCGAGACCGCCGAATTGGGCCTGGTACGGTATGGCGTGATCGAGGTCTTCGCGTACGTGTTCCTGACGACGCACTTCCATCTGCTCGTGCGCAGCGTGACCGGCGAGATCTCCCTCTCCATGAAGCTCACCACCAACGCCTTCGTGCGCTGGTTCAACCGCAGTAGAAAGCGAGACG